>UQID01000004.1 GCA_900541045.1 uncultured Collinsella sp. | reverse complement strand
AAATCCAAGTTAGACCATTTCAAATGGTTCGATGTCTGCCCGGATGCGACACTGATTGTGTCCATCCTCGCAGTATCCGGTTCTCAAGGTGCACGCTGTGCGGTCCATCCGGTTCGACCGGGCCGCGCGGCAAGGAGATATATTGCCAGACCGGAGGGCCCCCGCGGGCGGGAATCTGGGCGCACACATTTCCTACACAACTGTGCCCTCAACTGACGCTTGCCAGTTGATAGCTACCGCTTGCCGAGCACATCTTTATAAAGAGTGGCCCCTTGGCTAGAGCCGATATGCGCCCCTGGCCAAAGCGCAGCCGGCATCTAGCAGCTCATCGCGCTCCTCCACCGAAAAGCCCTCGGCGTACACGCGCACCACCGGTTCGGTCCCGCTGGGACGGATCAGCAGCCAGGTGTCATCCTCAAATGCCAGACGCAAGCCGTCCATATGGCTTACGCTCTGCGGCGCCTTGCCGCATATCGACTTGGGATTCACGCCGGGAAGCAGCGTGCGCAACGTCTCGGCATCCTCGGCCTCAAGGCGCAAATCTCGACGTCCGTAACTCGTCTTGCCAAAGCTCGCCTCGAGCTGATCGATAAGCACGCCCAAGGGCGCGCCGGTCTTGGCCATGAGCTCGCACAAAATCAGGCAGGCAAGGATGCCGTCGCGCTCGGGCATGTGCGCGGCGATACCGATACCACCGGCCTCTTCACCGCCCACGAGAACGCTGCCCTTCTTCATCTCGGCGGCTATATATTTAAAACCGACGGGCTTGATGACCACGCAGCAGCCGAGCGCCTCGGCAATGCGACGCACAAGCGTGGAGCATGAAAGGTTGACGACGACGCGTCCCTTCAGATTGCGATACTGGACCAAATCGCCCAAAACGAGCGCCATGATCTGATGTGGATGTATATATCTGCCGCGCTCATCAACCGCGCCGATACGATCGGCGTCGCCATCAGTCACCAGACCGGCGCACGCCCCGTCTTCGACAACTGCGCGCTCACAAGCATCCACCCACGGCTCGACCGGGTCGGGGCAGATATCTCCCCTATCGGTCGTCTCGTCGGCGTGAATCTCATGGACTTCGACGCCAAGCTCTCGAAGCAAGTCGGCAAGATATCCCTGCGCAGCTCCGCCCATGGGGTCAACCACCACACGCATATGCGCGGCGCGAATGGCATCCGCGTCGACAAACGATGCCACCGCTCGCATATAGTCGGGAATGATATCTGCCGTGCGGTATTGCCCCTCAAGCCCCAGCGGCTCGGCGGCCATCGTCTCCTCGAGCTCTTCGATGACATCCTGGTTGGCCGTCGAGCCATCACCCATCCGCAGCTTGAGGCATAGATAGCCCTGCGGATGATGTGAGCCCGTCACCATAAGCGCGCCGCATGCCTCGCCGTCATACGCAGCCGCCCACGTAAGAGCGGGAGTCGGCACCGGTCGAGACACGAGCACGGCATCGAGCCCGTGGGCGGCAATCACGCCCGCCGCGAGCTCGGCGAACTCGCGCGCTTGCGGCCGAGTATCAAATCCTACATATACCGTTTTACCGGGATTCGTCTTTTGCCATAGCCTGCCGATAGCATCAGTGACACGAGCGACGTTGTTGATAGTAAAGTCTCCGTCGACGCGAGCTCGCCAACCGTCAGTTCCAAAGTGAATTATCGCGCACACGCGCAGACACCTCGCAGTGTTTGGATCATGGTACGCATGAGGTATACCCGCAACGGGCATCCGGCAAGCCGCCGGCACGCTCGTTCACCGTTTAGGCAAAAGCGTCGAGGTGCGCACCGCCAACAAAAAAACCGCCCCAGCGGGGGCGGTGATTCGATACTCCCATTTTCGGGTTCTATATATTGAGCGCATCTGCCATAGCGGCTGTCGTAACCGCCGTGGTTCCGCAGCAGCTGCCTACCATTGCGGCGCCCGCCCGCTTCCACTCGACGCATGCGCGAGCGAAGGCTTCGGGGTCCTCATGCCACACGGGACCATCCTGTGTCTGAACCGGATTTCCCGCGTTGGGACGCACCGTGACGGGAGTAGTCGCCGATGCAACCATCCTGGGCACCGCCGCGTTCGCGGCCGCAAGCGAACAGCAATTAACACCAACCGAGTTTGCGCCGTGTTTTTCGGCGTACAAAACGGCTGTCTCGATGTTGAGGCCATCGCCCAACAGGTCGCCTTTATCGTCAACGACAAAACTCACCAGGACAGGCATACCGTCGGCGGCATCTCGGGCGCCGGCAAGCATGGGCTGCAAATTACGGATAGACGTCACCGTCTCGATCAGCAGACCGTCAACACCAGCATTGAGCAAGGCGTGCGCTTGTTCGCGCGCAATGCCTCGGATTTCACGATACTCGGCAGAGTCCTCGGCAAACCACTCAATACAAATCGGGCCCATCGAGCCCAGCAGCAGCTGTGGGTGCGCCTGGCGAGCATCGTCGACGGCCCCGCGATTGACCTCCGCCACGGACGGCGCAATCTGGTCGTGCTTGAGGGCATAGCTTGATGCCTGAAAGGTGTTGGTAATGAGCACCTGCGCGCCGGCGGCGACATACAAGCGATGGATACGAGAAACGGTCTGCGGCTCTGCCAGATTCCAAAACGCCGGTGGAATGTCGGCGGCATCGTACTCACTCAACAGAACACTGCCCATGGGGCCCTGCGCCAACAAGGTCTCGCTCGACAAGCGGCGCGTAAGTTCCTCGGCACCAAAGCGGTTGTAATAACTCGTATCCATATATATCCCGCTATTCCTCGACGCTGATTCCCTGCTTTTCGAGATAGGCGAGCCAGCGGTTCATCGTGTCCTCGGATAGAGCATGCTCCATCATGCAGGCCTCGGAATCGGCTCGCTCAAATTCGACACCGAGCTCCTGAACCAAAAACGTGCGGACCAGACGATGGCGATACCAGATAGCCGAGCCGACCTCGCGCCCACGGTCAGTCAGGATAACTTTGCCGTAGTGAGACTGTTCGACAAGTTCAGATGCCTTGAGAGCCGAAACCGCCTTGTTGACCGATGCCTTCGAGACGCCAAGGCGCTGTGCGATATCGACCGACCGCACGCCGCCGGTCTCCCCATCTTCACTTTCGATGCGAACCATGCACTCCAAGTAGTCTTCGTTCGCCACCGTTAGGTGTAGCTCGCGCGAGCTATTTGTCGTATCCATGAACATCCGTCCCTTCTGCACTCAATGGCTGATTCTACCCCATCCAAGCGTCGCGGTATGCCGCGGCATACCGTGCTAGAGTTCTTGTTGCACACGACGACCAAGATTGGAGCGATCTTTATGGAAAACACCACCACGGACCCCGACGTCCTCGAGCGTTTTTTGCGCTATGTCCAGATCAACACGCAGTCCGAGGATGCCAACTGCGACCAGGTGCCGTCGAGCACCGTACAGTTCGACCTTGCCAACGTGCTTGCCGAAGAACTGCGCGAGCTGGGTGCAACCGATGCCCATGTAACCGAAAACGCCTATGTCTGCGCGCACATTCCCGCTAGCGCCGGTTCCGAGAATAAGCCCGCCCTGGGCCTGATCGCGCACCTCGATACCACCGAGGTCGCGCCGGGCGCCGGCGTAGCGCCGCACATCGTGCACTACGATGGCGGCGATCTGGTTTGCGGCATCGTCGACGGCAAGCCCGTGTCCATGAGCACCGCCAAACTTCCTGCCCTCAACAACCTGGTGGGTGAGGACCTTGTCTGCACCGACGGAACTACGCTGCTGGGCGCCGACGACAAGGCGGGTGTCGCCGAAATCATGGCGCTTGTCGCACGCATCGCGCAGGATCCCTCCCTGCCCCATCCCGCGCTCGGCATTTGCTTCTGCCCGGACGAGGAAATCGGTCACGGTGCCGAGCTGTTGGATATCGAGGCCTTCGGCTGCAAGTACGCTTACACGGTCGACGGCGGTCCGGTTGGCGAGCTTGAGTGGGAGTGCTTCAACGCCGCCGAGGCAACCGTTCGCTTTGAGGGCCAGTCCATTCACCCCGGCGACGCCAAGGGGCGCATGGTCAACGCGGGCAACCTGTTCTGCGACTTCAACGCCCTGCTCCCCTACGAGCAGCGCCCAGAATACACCGAGGGCTACGAGGGCTTCTATCACCTTGAGGGCGTCTCGGCAACGGTCGACCATGCCACGGCGCGCTATATCGTCCGTGATCACGATGCCGCCAAGTTCCAGCAGAAACTCGAGCTGATGAATGCCGCCGCCGCACTGCTCAACCAGCGACTGGGCGAGGAGCGCGTAACGGTCGAGATTAAGCAGCAGTATCGAAATATGGCCGAGATCGTTCGTGACTATCCCGAGCTTATTGATGTTGCCAAGGAAGCCTACCTTGCCTGCGGCGTTGAGCCCCAAGTACTGCCGATTCGCGGCGGCACCGACGGCGCACAGCTGTCGTTCCGCGGCCTGCCCTGCCCCAACCTCTCGACAGGCGGCTACTGTTACCACGGCGTCAACGAGTTTGTCCCGGTCAGCTCGCTCGTCAAGATGACCGACGTCCTGCAGGAGCTCGTCGCCCGTTTCGCATAAGACTGGCTGCATGAGCCCAAGAGACGAATCGCCCCGTCCTCAACCGAGAACGGGGCGTTTTTTGGTGCAAGAAAAGTAGTCGGCATCGCAGGTTGAGCCAACGTCAGCGAGCGACGTCCAGAGCGAACAAGTTGGCATGAAAAAGGCAGGGCATTGACCTTCTGGTCATGCCCTGCCTTTTGAATGACAAATTGTCGCCTTGGGCGGCGCGCAGCGTCGAGCCGTTACGCGGGCTTACCAGCCCGCGTAACCCTAGTAGTTGGCTTCGTAGCCGTTGCCGTCACCGGTGGGCTCTTCGTAGTAATCGGAGCCGTCGCTCGAATCGTCGGAATCGTCCGAGCCACCCGACGAGGTCGCGGTGCCATATGCGTAGTCCTCGGACGTATTGTTGTTGAGGTCACCGATCGTGGAGCTGGAGCCGTCTGAAAGGCCCATGGTGTTGGGGCCCTTGGGATCCTCACCGGCGTCGACGCGGGCCATCATTTCCTTAAGCTCGTCTTCGTAGACAAAGACATAGCTCACGCCGTCGATCATAGTGCTGTCGTCAGCATACGAAGGCAGGTTGGCCGAGTAGATGCCCTCGACATCCATGCCGCGCATGGCATTAACCGTGGAGACGATATCCTGAACGCTCATATCGGTTACGAGCATATCGGACAGCGAATTAACCAGGCCAAAGATCTTCGTGGCATCGAAGTTATTGAGAATCTGGTTGGCAAGGGCGCCAAGCACCTGACGCTGATGGCGCATGCGCGTGTAATCGCCGTCGGCATAGGTGTAGCGGCAGCGGGCATAGGTAAGGGCAGTAGCGCCGTCCATATGCTGCTGACCAGCGGTAATCTTAATATCCAGGTGCTCGGGATCGTCGACGTCGTCGGTCGCGTTGATGTCGATACCGCCAACCGAATCAATAAGCGACTGCATGCCGTCAAAGCTGACCTCGGCATAGTGAGAAATCTGCACGCCGCACAGCTCGTTGACCGCCTGGACCATGGCCTCGGCGCCGCCAACGGTGTGGCAGGCGTTGATCTTCATGGTCTCGCCCTTGTACACGACCTTGGTGTCGCGCGGAACGGAAATGAGCGTCGCCTGCTTTTGCGTGGGGTCGATGCGTGCCAGGATAATCGAGTCGGCACGATACGTATCCTCGCCCGGACGACCGTCGGTACCAAGAAGCAACACGTAGAACGGATCTTTTGCCTCATTGGTATCGACCAGAATCTGGCGCAGGTTGTTGGTAATGACATTGGAGTCGCCAAGCTTGCCCATGATAGTGGCAAACCACAGACCCGCAGCAGTCGTGGCGCTCAGCAGCACGCCGAGTACGGCGATGAGAGCTACGCGGCGAACCGTGCGGCCGCGACGGCGCTGACGGGCGCGCTCGGAATAGCGTGCGACATTGTCGCGGCTGTAGATCTTGGCCTGCGCACCAGTCGAGGGTCTTCGGGTGTTATCCGCTAGGGGTTTCTTGTTAAACATAGGCAACCTGCATTAGTAGATGACGGGATCGGGAACGGTGGCATGTTCGACATGCGCGCCAAGCGCCTGCAGCTTTTCGACAAACTGCTCGTAGCCACGTTTGATGTGATGGATGGCCGAGACCTCGGTAACGCCATCGGCGATAAGACCGGCAACCACAAGCGCCGCGCCGCCACGCAGGTCGGGTGAGGTGACCTGTGCGCCCGAGAAGCCCTTGACGCCGTGAATCATGGCGTGATGGCTCTCGATACGAATATCGGCACCCATACGCACGAGCTCGGAGGCGAACATGAAGCGGTTCTCGAAGATGTTCTCGGTAATTACGGAGCTTCCGTCGGCAAGGGCCGAAAGCACCATGATCTGCGCCTGCATGTCGGTCGGGAAACCCGGGAACGGAAGCGTCTGGATATCGACCGGCCTGATGCGCTCGACGCGATTGACGTGGACGCCGTTCTCGATACGCTCGCACTCGATGCCCATAAGTTCCATCTTTTTGAGCACCATTCCCAGGTGGATGGGGCAGAAGCCCGTAACATCGACGCCGCGCTCATCGGCCATGAGGGCGCCGGCGACGATAAAGGTGCCGGCCTCAATGCGGTCACCCACCACGCAATGGGTAACGGGATGCAGCTCCTCCACGCCCTCGATGGTCACGACGGGCGTGCCTGCGCCGACGATCTTGGCACCCATCTCATTGAGCATGTTGGCAAGGTCGACGATCTCGGGCTCGCGGGCAGCGTTGTCGATAACCGTGGTGCCCTGTGCGCGCACGGCAGCCATGATGAGGTTCTCGGTGGCGCCCACGCTCGCGAATTCGAGCGTGACGGTGGTGCCGTGCAGACCCTGGGGAGCGCTGGCGTTGATGTAGCCGTGGGCGGTGTCGAACTCGACGCCCAGAGCTTCGAGACCCAAGATATGCATATCGATCTTGCGAGCGCCCAGGTTGCAGCCGCCCGGCATGGCGATCTTGGCGCGATGGAAACGACCCAGCAGGGGGCCCATCACGGCCGTAGAGGCGCGCATCTTGGCGACAAGCTCGTAGGGAGCCTCCCAGGAATCAACCTGGGAGGTATCGATTTCGAGCGTGTGCTCATCGAGAACTTCAATCGTGGCGCCCATGCCCTTGAGCACCTTGCCCATAACGTGGACATCGGAAATATCGGGCACGTTCTGCAGCGTCGTCTTGCCCGGCGCCAGAAGCGTTGCCGCCATGAGTTTGAGCGCGGAGTTCTTGGCACCCGAGACGGGCACGGAGCCTCCGATGGCGTGGCCACCCTCAACGCGGATAATATCCAAGGTCTACCCTTTCAAAAAGCATGCCCGGGGTGGCTGGGCCATCCCGGGCATGATGTGTTCGCAAATGGTCGAACGCTAAAACGTTTGACTATTGGGCAAGCTTGAGCTTACACCATGCGATTTCATTATAGAGGTAGGCGCGGCGTGCATCATCCTCCGACAAATTACCCAGCTTCTCTTCAAAACCTTGAATATCAGCTTTAACCTTGTCGGCATCGACGGTCGCCAAATCGCAAGCGCGCTCGGCGAGAACGGTCACGACATCGTCCGCAACCTGGGCATAGCCGCCGGCCACGGCAAACGTGTGGTCGACAGTGCCCATGGCCTTATCGGAAACGCGAACGTAACCGCGGTCGATCGTGCAGATTTCGCTGGAGTGAGCAGGCAGAACGCCAAACTCGCCATCCGTAGACGGAATCGACACAAACGCAGCGTCACCCTCATAGGCGAGGCTCACGGGGCACACGATGCGGATACGCATAACCTACTTCTCCCCCATCTTGCGGGCGCGCTCGCGCACGTCCTCAATCGTGGAAGCATAGCGGAAAGCCTGCTCGGGCAGGTCATCGGCCTTGCCGTCGACAATCTCGGCGAAGGAGCGGACGGTATCCTCGACACGGACGTAGACGCCGGGGTTGCCGGTGAACTTCTCGGCAACGTGGAAGGACTGCGAGAGGAACTGCTGGATCTTACGAGCACGGTTGACCGTAAGGCGCTGCTCCTCGGACAGCTCGTCCATACCCAGAATGGCGATGATGTCCTGAAGGTCGGAGTACTCCTGCAGGAGCTCCTGGACCTTGACAGCGACACGGTAGTGCTCCTCGCCGACGATCGAGGGATCGAGAGCGTCGGAGGAAGACGCGAGCGGGTCGATGGCCGGGAACAGGCCGAGTGACGAAATGCTACGTGAAAGAACCGTGGTGGCGTCGAGGTGCGTAAACGTCGTGGCAGGCGCCGGGTCGGTCAGGTCGTCTGCGGGGACGTAGACAGCCTGGACGGAGGTAATGGAGCCCGTCTTGGTCGAGGTAATACGCTCCTGGAGGTCGCCCATCTCGGTAGCCAGCGTAGGCTGGTAACCAACGGCGGACGGCATACGGCCCAGCAGTGCGGAAACCTCGGAACCGGCCTGGGAGAAGCGGAAGATGTTGTCGATGAACAGCAGGACGTCCTGGCCACGATCGCGGAAGTACTCAGCGGTGGTAAGGCCGGCCAGACCGATGCGCAGACGCGCTCCGGGCGGCTCGTTCATCTGACCATAGACCAAGCAGGTCTTGTCGATAACGCCCGACTCGCTCATCTCGAGGTACAGGTCGGTGCCCTCACGGGTGCGCTCGCCGACGCCGGTGAACACCGAGGTGCCGCCATGCTCCTGGGCGAGGTTGTTGATGAGCTCCTGAATCAGAACGGTCTTGCCGACGCCGGCGCCGCCGAACAGGCCCGTCTTGCCGCCACGGATGTAGGGCTCGAGCAGGTCGACGGCCTTGATGCCGGTCTCGAAGATCTCGGTCTTGGTGGTGAGCTCGTCGAAACGGGGCGCTGCATGGTGGATGGGGTAGAACTCCTCCACCTCGGGCATGGGCTTGCCGTCGACAGGCTTGCCCATGACGTTCCAAATGCGGCCGAGCGTCTTGGGGCCAACGGGCATCTTCATGGGCTCACCGGTATCGGTGGCGATGAGGCCGCGCTGCAGGCCGTCGGTCGAGGACATGGCGACCGTGCGGACGACGCCGCCCGGAAGCTGGCTCTCGACCTCGAGGATCGTGCTCAGATGACCGATCGGGGTCTCGGCCTCGACCGTGAGCGCGTTGTAGATCGGGGGCACCGCACCGTCAAACTTGACGTCGACGACAGGACCGATGATTCGCACGATGCGACCATCACCGGCAGTCGTCTTCTTGGTGGCTTCCTCGACCGCAAGCTTTACGGTGTTATTAGCCATTACTGTTCCTCCAATGCTGAGGCTCCGCCGACGATCTCGTTAATCTCGGTCGTGATCGAAGCCTGGCGCACGCGACTATACGTGCGGGTAAGGGTCGAGATGATCGCGGTGGCGTTTTCCGTCGCGGAGTGCATGGCCTTGCGGCGTGCACCCTGCTCGGCAGCCGCCGAATCGATCAGGGCCTGGTAGATGACCGTCAGGATATAAGACGGCACAAGCTTGCCGAGAACATGCTCGGGAGAGGGCACGAACTCGAACGTGGACGAGATGCGCTTAGGGGCGTCGGTCTCGTTCTTACGCGGACCGTGGGCCATAGCGATCATCTCGGGGTCGAGCGGCAACAGATGCTCGACGCGAAGCTCCTGATCCACGCGGTTCTTGGCGTGGTGGTAGACAAGCTCGACACGGTCAAGCTCACCGGCACGATACGCATCGCTGATATGAGAGGAGATCATGCGGGCCTGATTGAAATCGGGCTCAGAGGAGTTGCCCTCAAAGTGCATGACAACGTTTGCGCGGTCACGGAAATACGTGGCCGGCTTACGCCCACACGCGATGATCTCGCACTCGATGCCGTCGTTCGCCCAAGAAGCGGCGAGCTTTTCGGCCGTGCGCTCCACCGTCGTATTGAAACCGCCGGCAAGGCCGCGGTCCGAGGCAATAACGACAATCAGGCCATGCTTGACGCTCTCATGCTTCTGCAGCATGGGATCGGTGCCCGAGCAGGAGGCGTCGCCGGCGACCGTCAACATGACGTCGGTCAGCGCCTCCTTATAGGGCTCGGCCTGCTTGGAGCGATCGAGGGCACGACGGATCTTGGCCGTAGAGACCATCTCCATCGTGCGCGTGATCTGCTTGGTCGTGGTAACCGAGGAGATTCGCTTCTTAATGTCGCGAAGGTTGGCCATAGGGCTTAGTTCTCCTCTGATCCAGTCGTATCGGCATGATGCTTGGCCATGAACTGCTGCTTGAAGTCACCGATAACGCGCAGAAGCTCAGCCTTGGTGTCATCGTCGATCTTCTTGGCGCGAACCTTATCGAGCAGCGAGCCAAAGCCGTTGTCCAGGTACTCGATAAGCTCAGCGCGGAAAGGCAGCACGTCGGCGATCTCCAGGTCGTCCAGGAAGCCCTCGTTGCCTGCAAACAGAACTGCAATCTGCTCGCCAACCTCAAACGGCTTGTAGCGCGGCTGCTTAAGGAGCTCAGTCATGCGAGCGCCGTGGGTAAGCTGCTTTTGCGTGGCCTCGTCGAGGTCGGAGCCGAACTGCGTAAAGCCGGCGAGCTCCTGGTACGAAGCGAGGTCAAGACGAAGATTGCCGGCAACCTGCTTCATGGCCTTGGTCTGTGCGTCGCCACCGACGCGGGACACGGAGATACCCACGTCGACTGCCGGGCGCTGGCCCTGGAAGAAGAGCTCGGACTGCAGGTAGATCTGACCATCGGTAATGGAAATGACGTTGGTCGGAATGTAGGCCGAGACGTCGCCGTCCTGGGTCTCGATGATCGGCAGAGCCGTCATGGAGCCGTAACCGTTCTTCTTGGACATCTTGACGGCACGCTCGAGCAGACGAGAGTGCAGGTAGAAGATGTCGCCAGGATAGGCCTCGCGTCCGGGCGGACGATGCAGCGTCAGCGACATCTGACGATAGGCCACAGCCTGCTTAGACAGGTCGTCGTAGATGACGAGCACGTGACCGCCGGGGTTAGTCTCGCTGGCGGGCTTGCCGTCCTCGCCGTTGTACATGAAGAACTCGCCGATAGCGGCACCGGCCATAGGCGCGATGTACTGCATAGGGGCGGAATCGGCAGCGGTGGCCGAAACGATAATGGTGTAGTCGAGCGCACCGTGCTGGGCGAGGGTCTCGCGGATGTTGGCAACCGTGGAGGCCTTCTGGCCGATGGCGACATAGATGCAGACCATGCCCTTGCCGCGCTGATTGAGGATAGCGTCGATGGCAATGGCGGTCTTACCGGTCTTACGATCGCCGATGATGAGCTCACGCTGACCACGGCCGATAGGCACCATGGAGTCGATGGCGAGCAGACCGGTCTGAACCGGCTCGCACACCGGGGTACGGTCGATGACGCCGGGGGCCTTGAACTCGATAGGACGACGGTGCGTGGCGACAATGTCACCCAAACCGTCGATGGGCTGGCCGAGCGGATTGACGACGCGGCCGAGCATGGCACGGCTCACGGGGATATCCATAATGCGGCCAGTGGTGCGGCACTCGTCGCCTTCCTTGATGGAGTCGACGGCACCAAACAGAACGGCGCCGACCTCGTCACGGTCAAGGTTCTGGGCAAGGCCGAAGACGGTCTCACCGGTATCGGAGCTCTTGAACTCCAGAAGCTCGCCTGCCATGGCGCTCTTGAGGCCAGTGACGCGCGCGATGCCGTCGCCTACCTCGTCGACCGTTGAAACCTCATGCGTATCGACCGTCGCGGAGAGGCTCGTGAGCTGCTCCTGCAGTTTCTTGGCGATATCCTGGGCATTGAGGGTTTCGGACATTAGGCTTCACCTCCGTACGAATTAGCAGAGTTTGCGAGGGTCTCCTGTGCGATGCGCAGCTGCGTCTTGACGGAAATGTCACGACGCTCGCCGCGGGCCTCGAGCACCAGGCCGCCCACGATAGACGGGTCGACCTGCTCGATAAGGAATACCTTGCGGCCGAAGTCCTGCTCGCATTTCTTAGTGATGGTTTGACGCAGCTCGTCGTCGAGCGGGATCGCCGTGGTGACGGTCACGCCCACTACATCCTCGTCTTCCTCGGCAACATACTTAAAGGCAGCTGCCACCTTGGGAAGAAGGTCGAGCTGGTCGCGCTTGGACATGGTGTCGAGCACGGCGATGATCTCGGGGCTGGCGGAAGCCAGGCGCTCGATCATCTCGAGGTCCTCGAACACATGGTTCTCGGCCTTGGCGGCTTCCAAAAGGGAGCGCGCGTAGGTCTCGAGCACCTTGTCCTGATAGCGGCTAGTCGGCATTCAGGCTACCTGCTTCCTGGATGTAGCGCTCGATGAGCTTCTTCTGCCCGGCCTCGTCCTCGAGTGCCTCGCCCACGATCTTGGTGGCGACGGCAACGGACAGGTCGGCGATGGAGCTCGCGGCACCGGCGTAGATGGACTTGCGCTCGTCCTCGACGGTCGTGTGGGCCTTGGCGATAATCTCCTCGGCCTCCTTGTGAGCAGCCTCGATGATACGGGCGCGCTCGGACTCGGCGTCCTTACGGGCCTCGAGAACAATGTCGGCAGCCTGACGACGGGCGTCGGTGACGATCGAGTCGGACTCAGCGCGCTTGGCGATAGCCTCCTGCTTGGTCTTCTCGGCCTCGTCGAGGCTCTCCTCGATCTTCTTGCCGCGCTCCTCCATGGTTTTCATGATGCCCGGCAGGGCGACCTTGGCCAGCACGATCCAGATAATCAGGAAGGCGATAAGCGCCGGGATGAACTCCGCCATCTTAGGGATGAGGATGTCCGCACCGGCAGCGCCGTCCTCGGCGAACGCGGAAACCGGCATGAGCAGCGCGGCCGCGGACGCGGAGAGTGCGATCGCGCTCTTCTGGGATGAAAGATTCATACTTGACGCTCCGTGCTATTTAACGATCAGCGCGACAACGAAGCCGATCAGAGCCAGAGCCTCGCCGAAGGCGGAGCCCATGATGAAGACGGTGAACACGCGGCCCTGGACCTCAGGCTGACGGGCCATAGCACCCGTAGCACCCAGAGCAGACAGGCCGATAGCAAGACCAGCGCCGATAACACCGAGACCGTAACCGATAACTCCCACGATTCCTCCTTTGTCGTGCGTGTCTTATTTCACGCAGGATAACCTTTTTATAACTGCCGGGCTCCATGGGTACGGGCACCGGCGGTTTAACGAATTGCCTTACCTTTAAGGCGCGAACGGAAGACTACTCCTCCTCCGCGACCTCCTCTGCCTCGGAGACATACACGGCGGTAAGGACCGTGAAGACGTAAGCCTGGATGGCGCCGACCACAAGCTCAATCGTATAAATCAGGATGAGGATGGCAAGCCAGGCCAGCGAAGGCAGGGCGCCGACGGCGTGGGCCGCGGAAACCTGCTGAAGCAGCGGCTGCATGAACATGCTCGCCATGATGGCGAACGAGCCCATGACCACGTGTCCTGCGAACATGTTGCAGAACAGACGGACGGCGAGCGTGATGAGGCGCAGGAAGGTCGAGAAAAGCTCGACGACCCACACAAGCACGTTCATCGGGAAGCTCACGCCCTGCGGGGCGAGGCTCTTGATGTAGCCGATCACGCCGTGAGCCTTGCATCCGTAGTAGATGAAGTACACGAAGGCGAAGATGGCGAGCGCGGCGGTGGAGCCGATTGCGCCGGTGCCGGGCTTCATTCCCGGGATCAGGCCGATCATGTTATTGATCAGGATGAACAGGAAAAGCGAGCACAGGAACGGGAAGTGCTTCTTCCAGTTCTCACCCACGACGCCCTTGCCGATATCGTTCTCGACGTACTCGATGATGTACTCGAAACCGTTGACGAAGAAGCCCTTGGGAACCAGGGTCTGCTTCTTCTTGAACACGGCCAGGACGATCAGGAGCACGATCGTGGAGACGATCAGCCAGAACGAGTACTGCGTGATGCCGCAGCTCAGATCGCCCACGACGGGGGTGGAGCTGAACTCGCTGACCAGATGATTAATCTCATCAGGCAGCTTTTCAAAAATTTCCACGACTTACCTTTCGACCTCATGAGGATCTCGCAGCGCCTTGGCGACGCGAACCGTGCAGGCGGCCATAAAGACCACGAAGCCGATCGCCTCGCCCAGGAGGAACATGCGAAATGCCTCTCCGAACAACGCAAACACAACCAAGGTAAAGACGAGCAGGGCGACCGCCGAGACCGCCAGACTCACCATGCCCTTGAGCATGTCCGCATTCTGCTTATCGTCAAGAACCGGCTTGAGCGTAAAAACAAAGGGAAGGAAGGCAATTGCGCCCGCGATGGCGCCTGCAACGATAGCGAGCAGATCGGCTATCTGAAACACTGGCGTCCTCACTTTCCTCTTTTAACGCTTCCCAGAACAGTTCCCGCCAAACATTGGTGACTATTGTACGAGCCAATCGCTAAAGTACAACCGAAAAAGCATCGGTTAATACGCAGCTGTACGTTTTCTTAAGACCTTCTTTATCCCGTAGCTACGGTAACGCGTTTTTCCGTACCCTGCGGGGCGAAACGTCCGTTAACAGGGGTGAGCGCGATCGCCTTTTATTTGTCCGCGCGCACCGTTTCTTCGTATTTTCGACGTTAGCCGGTTTGGCCCAGAGACTACAGCGTGCCGTAGATGCGGTCGCCGGCATCGCCCAGGCCGGGGACGATGTAGGCGACCTCGTTGAGATGGTCGTCGATGGCGCAGGTATAGATATGCACATCGGGATCTTTCTCGGTCAGCGACTTGAGGCCCTCGGGGGCCGCGACGATGCACAGCATGCGGATGTCCTTGACACCGCGCTCGCGCAGATAGCTGATAGCCATCTCGGCAGAACCGCCCGTGGCGAGCATGGGATCGACGACCAGGCAGATACGCTGGTCGATATCCTTGGGCATCTTGCAGTAATACTCATGCGGCTCGTGGGTGACCTCGTCGCGCTCCATGCCAATGTGGCCAACGCGGGCAGAAGGCACCAGGTCGAGGATGCCGTCGACCATGCCAAGGCCCGCGCGCAGAATGGGGACGATGGCGAGCTTCTTGCCGGCAAGCTGCTTGAACGTGGCGGTCGTGATGGGGGTTTCGACCTCGACGTCTTCCATAGGCAGGTCGCGCATGGCCTCGTAGCCGTCAAAAAGCGCGAGCTCGCGCACGAGCTGACGGAACTGGTTGGTGCCGGTCTCCTTGTCGCGCAGGATCGACAGTTTGTGCTGGACGAGCGGGTGATCGACAAGGGTCACACGGGACGTATCGTAGGTGACGGTCATGGGTTGATGCCCCTTTCGTTGCGGCCGGAAGATGGCCTTGCTGACAAGGCGCATGGCGACGTTGTTGCCTCGCGCCGTGCATAAGTTTAACGGTTTGTTGTATCGAGCGCCCCGTCGCAGCCCTATTGAGCGGTGCTGAGCGAACGCCTGACCGCATCGTGCCAACCGTCCAGGTTGTGCTCGCGACGCTCAACGGACATATGGGGATGGAATGTCTTGACGATCTGGGTGTTTTGCTCCAGCTCCTCCAGATCCTCCCAATACCCAACCGCGAGGCCCGCCAGATACGCAGCACCAATCGCCGTTGTCTCCACCGACTCACATTGCAGTACGGGGATATCCAGCAAGTCTGCCTGGAACTGCATGATGAACTCGTTGCGCGAGGCGCCGCCATCGACGGACAGGCGCTCGATCGAAAGACCCACGTCCTGCTCCATGGCACGCAGCACGTCATAGCTCTGATAGGCCATGGACTCGCAAGCGGCACGCACGATGGTCGCGCGACTCGAGGCGCCGGTCAGACCGCATACGATGCCGCGGGCGTGCGCGTCCCACCATGGTGCACCCAAGCCCGCAAAAGCGGGGACAAAGTAGCATCCCTCGTTATCGCCGATCGAGGAGGCGAGCTGTGCCGATTCGGATACGTTGGAGATAACGCCCATGTTGTCGCGCAGCCAGTTCATCGTTGAGCCGGCGGCAAAAATAGATCCCTCGAGCGCATAGCTGACCTTGCCGTTCGCAGCGATACCGATGGTGGAGACCAGGCCATTCTTGGATTCGACGATCTCGTCGCCGGTGTTTATGAGCATAAAGCAGCCCGTGCCATAGGTGTTTTTGGTCTGGCCGGGATGGAAGCAGCAGTGACCGAACAGCGACGCCTGCTGGTCGCCCGCCACACCCATGATGGGCGGCATGTTGGTCATGATGTCGCTCGCGACGCGGCCGTAGTCACCGGCGCTCCAGCGAACCTCGGGCATCATGGCACGCGGGATGTCGAAGAGCGCCAGCAGGTCATCGTCCCAGTCCAGCGTATGAATATTGAAGAGCGCTGTGCGGCTGGCATTGGTGTAGTCGGTGGCAAAGGTTTGACCGCCGGTGAGGTTGTAGATGAGCCAGGTATCGATGGTGCCAAACATGAGGTCGCCCGCCGCCGCGCTCTCGCGTGCGCCGTCAACGTTGTCGAGAATCCACTGCACCTTGGAGGCCGAGAAATACGGGTCGAGCGTAAGGCCGGTGCGGGAACGCACCAGCTCCTCGCAGCCCTGCTCGACCAGCTCGTCGATCAGAGGTGCGGTGCGACGGCATTGCCACACGATGGCGTTATAGATGGGTTGGCCGCTTATGCGGTCCCACACCACCGTGGTCTCGCGCTGGTTGGAGATACCGATGGCGGCGATGCGATCGGAATGGATGCCGCTCTTAAACTGGACCTCCATCATCACGCCGATCTGGCTGGCAAGCACCTCCGTGGGATCCTGCTCCACCCAGCCGGGGCACGGGAAGCTGGTTTTGACGCTACGACGCGCCTGGGCGACGATGCAGCCGTACTCGTCGACGATGGTCGCGAGTACCGAGGTGGTGCCGCAGTCGAGCGCCATGATGTAGGAACCGCCAAAGCTAAACGAGGCGTCTTCCATACCCAGGCTACCTAGATTCAACGACATCGCTTACACCTTTCTATTGCATCGGGTCGGACAGGACCCGCTCGATCTCTGATGCGGGAAGTGCGCCTTGGCGCAGGATCTGGAGCTCGCCATGCTTAAACGTCACGATGGTCGAAGCATCGCGGCACGGCGTCTCGCCCGCGTCGACGGCCACATCGACCCCCTCCAGAATACGGTCCTCAACGGCGGCAAAGCTTGCCGGCGCGGGCGCGCCGTGCGTGTTGGCGCTGGTGCAGGCAAGCGGACTGCCACAAGTACGGATGAGCGCCTGCACCACGGGCGAGGCCGACGCGCGAAGGGCCACCGTATCGTCGGCGGCGCGCATAAAGGTCGGCACGCAGGGCGCCGCCTTGACCACGATAGTCAGGGCGCCCGGCCAGCATCTTCGAGCAAGCGCGCGGGCCTCTTCCGGAATATCCACGCCGTAGCGGTCGAGGGCCCCGGCATCACCGACCAGCCAGGCGACCGTTTGGGTAAGCTCGCGCTGCTTGAGGGTAAAGATGCGACGGTAACCGGTGCCGAGTGCGGGCACTGCGGCGCCATTGACGGCAGTCTGCGGATCGCGCGGCCACGATGGGAATTCGCTTGTATCTTGGGGCACGGCGTCCGAGAAGGCGTTGACTGCCACGGCGACACCATAGACGGTCTCGGTCGGGATCAGGGCCAAGCCGCCACAGCCGAGCACCTCGGCCGTACGCTCGACGGCGAGCCGATGCGGCTCACGCGCTCCCTCGAATACCCGATAGACCGTCTGCATGTGTATGCCAGCCCCTTACGCTCTGGTGAAAGTTTGTTTACTGAGGGGCATTCTCGCACGAAACGTTCAACCTATTTGCCCAGAGCGCATGTTGGTTTGGTGAGCGGCTCTAGTAGTCGGTGAAAGTGAGGGGGTTATTGGACTGCGACGAACTTCTTTGGCCTGCCGGCGTGGCGTTCTTGGGCGGCGTAGCGCTCGATGCTGTCTATCGTTATCATCCGACGGCCGTCGACGAGTTCAACATCGAGCTTTCCTGCTTTGACCAGCGCGGTAATCCGCGAAGCGGAGACTTTGAGGTCCAGCGCTGCGTCTTTAAATGTTCGGCACGCCGCTTCCCGAGCGTCATCGTGGTCGATTTCGACTGAAAGAGCCACGACCTCGGCCGAGCGTTCGTACCCTGCCGGAGTCAAACCGTTGTTGAGGTCGTCGGCCAAAAACGCCATCAGTGCCTCGGTGGCATGGGCAATCGCTTCTTCGCGCGTGTCGCCATCGGCAAAGGCGCCAGGAATCTGCGGGAAGCTAGCGCAGTAACCGTCGTCTTCTTTTATGAGAACGCAGTCATAGGTAAATCGCTGCCTCATTTTGCCTCCAACTACCATCCAGCTTGGCGACGAATACTTGCCCACGTGCCCTTCTTTGGTCGATCACCACCAGAGCCGTTCACGGTGACAACACGGTCACCAGAAACATACTTAGCATGACTACCGACTTGCGCGACCTTCACGAATCCATCGTGCTTGAGTAGGGCAATGATTTCCCGAAAGGTAGGAGGTTGCATGGGCCGACCTCTTTCAGCCGTCCTAATTATAAACTATTTTATAATTTTTGCTAACCAGTTAATAAATATTACTGGCGCTGTTTGGGCTCGGTGACGATGGCTCGGACGATGCGAGGACGATCGGTGAGGTCGCGGACGATGCGCACGGCCGAGAGACCCGCCTGGCGGCAGAGCTCGGCGGCGGCGTCGAGGGCACCCTCGTAGAGCTCGCAGGCAAACAGGCCGCCGGCACGCAGCATATAGGGCGCCGCGTTGAGCAGACGGCGGAAGATATCGAGGCCGTCGGCACCGCCCTCGAGCGCCAAATCGGGCTCGAAGTCCTTGACCTCGTGCGGCAGCGAGCGCATGACATCGCTGGGGATGTAGGGCGGGTTGGAGACGAGTACGTCAAAGGTGCCCCACTCTTCGCGGGGAATGGAGCTCACCAGGTTCGTGAGGCTGAAGGCGACCTCGTCGGACGTGAGGCCAAGCGCATCGCGGTTTTTGGTAGCAAGGTCGATGGCGCGCGGCTCGATATCGGTAGCAGTGCAGGTGACGCGGCCGCGACGCTCCCAGGCAAGCGAGAGCGAGATGCAGCCCGTGCCGCAGCCGACCTCGAGAACGCGGGCGATGCGGGGCTCGGCTGGGGCAGATACGTTGGCCTCGGCGGCATCTTGCGCGGGAGTCGTCTGTTGGTCGTTGCCCTCAATGGCGATGCCGTATTCGTCGAGCTCGGGCTCGGGGGTTTCCACGGTCTCTGCTTCTGCCGCCCGCACGGCGGCTTCCTCGGCCTCGCGATCGGCAAGCTCCTCGGCATAGGCGCGGCTACCGAGCACATCGCTACCCAGCGCAGCCTCATCGGCGGCCGTCAGGTTGGCGGCACGGCGCTCGGCGGTCGCGCGCTCGTCGGCCAGCGCCGCCTCGGCTTTGCGAGCCTGCTCGACCTCATCGTTCCAAGGCAGCTCCACGCGCTGGCGGGCGGCGGCCTCGGGGCTCAGCACCTCGGCATCCAGGTAGTTCAGGACTTCTTCGACGAGCATCTCGGTCTCGGGGCGCGGGATGAGCACGCCGGGGGCGCACGCGACGTCGATCATGCGAAACTGCGTGCTACCGGTGATGTACTGTAGCGGCTCGCCCTTCGCGCGACGGACGACCGCCGCGTGCATGGTCTCGAGCTGCGATGCGTCGAGCGTCTCGTCCATGCGCATATACAAGTCGATACGCGCCAGGCCCGTTGCCGCGCACAGCAGCCACTCGGCAGAAAGACGGGGATGCTCCTCACCGCGCTCGGCCAGGTACTCCTTGGTCCACTCGAGACAACGCTTGATGGTCCAGATCTCGTTTGCCATGGGGTCCTCCCCTCTTAAGCGCCGGGCGGCGCGCGAATGTCGGAGCAGATTGTACGCGAGGGCGACGCACGACAAGGGACGATTGAGAGCGATTATCGAGAATCAGCCCAGAATTTTGTTTGGAGCCCGCCCAGAGTGTTCATTCGTCGACGTCTAAATCCACATCCGTCAAGCTTTTGGCAAGCTTGCCCTTAACCTGACCAATATCTAACCAAACGCTTGCCACATCGCTTGACGCGCGACGCATCAAAAATCACCCCGCGACTTCTTGGACGATTTTTCGAGCAATATTTTCAATAGCGACTACATGCCGACAATTACTTTAAGCAGGTAAGCAGCTTAATATCCAACAAAGCAGATTAAATAAACTCGAAAAGTATTTTACCCAACCCAGTCATTTAAGAACGTCCCCAATGACTACCTCTAGGGCGCCGCAGGTTGAGCATAAGTCCCCAATGACTACCCGCCGCAGGTAGAGAACGGACAGCGAGCGGGTCGCATTTGAGACAAGGTGACGTGAAACGAAAGGGCGCTGACCTTCTGGTCGCGCCCTTGAAGTTGAACGTCAGATTGTCCAAATGCGGCCCGCGCAGCGTCGGCTGGTCCGCCGTTCGGTAGAACGGCGGAACCTAAACTGCCTGTGCCAGCTTCTCGGCTCGCTCGGCGGCGGCGAGCGCCTCGATCACGGTGCCGAGCTGATCGCCCAGAAGGACGCCGTTGTAGGTGGAGTTGAAGCCGATGCGGTGGTCGGTCACGCGGTCCTGGGGCTGGTTGTAGGTGCGGATCTTCTCGGAACGGTTGCCGTGGCCGATCTGGCTCTGGCGCTCGGCACCAAGCTCTGCCTGCTGCTTCTCAAGCTCCATCTCGTACAGACGGGCGCGCAGCATCTGCATGCAGACCTCGCGGTTCTGAATCTGGGAGCGCTGTTCCTGCGACTGCACCACGGTGTTGGTGGGCAGGTGGGTGATGCGCACGGCGGAGTAGGTGGTGTTAACGCACTGACCACCAGGGCCCGAGGCGCAGTAGGTGTCGATGCGCAGGTCGGACTGGTTGATCTGAACGTCAATCTCCTCGGCCTCGGGAAGCACGGCGACGGTTGCCGTGGAGGTCTGGATGCGACCCTGGGACTCGGTCTTGGGGACGCGCTGGACGCGATGCACGCCGGACTCGTACTTCATGACGGAGTAGACGCGGTCGCCCTCGACCTTGAACTCGATGGACTTAAAGCCGCCGGCCTCGCTGGGGCTGGAATCGAGCACGGTGGTCTTCCAGCCGCGCGACTCGCAGAAGCGCTGGTACATCTTGTACAGATCGCCGGCAAAGATGGCCGCCTCGTCGCCACCGGCGGCGGAACGGATCTCGACGATGGTGTTCTTGTCGTCGTTGGGGTCGCTCGGGATGAGCATGTACTTAATGTCTTCCTCGAGCTGGGGAAGCTTGGCCTCGTTTTCGGAGATGTCCATCTGGAGCATCTCCTTCTCATCGGCGTCGGTGGTATCGTGGAGCATTTCCTTGGCAGCCTCGATGTCGTCGAGCGCGCCGATGTACTCGCGCGAAGCGGCAATGAGGTCGGACTGGTGCGCGTACTCCTTGTTGAGACGCGTGAACTCCTTGATGTCGGAGGCGACGGCCGGGTCGGACAGCTTCTTCTCGAGCTCCTCGTAGGCCTTGATGATCTTTTCGAGCTTGTCGCGCATGGCGGGACTCCTTTATATGCGTGAAGGTGAAAATCGGCAGAGTTGATGGGGCGCATGGCGCCACTGCGGGGGTAAGCCCAGCTAGAACATGTCGATCTTCAGATACATGCGCATCCCTTCGCGTGTGGGGTACATAGTTGCGGTCTAACCCATACATGATAGCGTGCGCAGACAAACCTGCATATAACCCGCACGGAATGATTGGTGCAAACAAACCTGACCCCATTGCATCAAGGGCTTGCTTTTTGGCTAGAGCGTTTGAAGCAGGGCGATGAGGAAGCGAACACCCTGGAGGTAGGCACGGCGGGTAATGCGCTCGTTAGTGCCGTGGACACCGCACTCACACTCGTCGTCATCAACCACAAAGGCCGAGAAGCGAATGCACTCAGGGCAAATGTGCTGGTAGTTGGCAGCGTCGGTCGCACCGATTACGGTCGAGGGCACAATTGCTACCGGCTCGAATGATCCGTTTTCCTCCGTCCCCTTTGGATCACGGAAATAGCGGGCGGCAATGGAGCGAACCGCCTCGAGGCCGGGACCACCGATGCGCGGGGACGGCGAGGGTTCGGAGCTACCGGGGCCCAGCTCCACTTCGACACGACCGGCAAGGTCCGCCCCGGCAACCGCCTCACGGCAGCGCGCCACAACGTCGGCCACGCTCGTGCCCTCGAGCATGCGGAAGTTGATGTTGGCCCACATATCCTGCGGCATTACGTTGGCGCCGGTGCTGCCACCCTCGATCTGCGTGGGTGCGCAGGTGGTCGTCACCAGCGGATAGAGCTTTTTGCTGGCGAGGCAATCGCAGACAATGGCATCCCCGTTGGCGGCAATTTCATCGGCCGCGTAGAGCCCCAACTCGACGAGTTGGGCGGCAAGCAAGTCGGTCACGCGCGGCGGCCACTCGATATCGCAGATTGCGGTGATGGCACGACTGAGCATCTCGAGCGATGTGCCGCCGTAGGGGTTAGACGAATGCCCGCCTTCACTCTTCGTCTTGAGCACGATATCGGCATAGCCCTTCTCCGCGAGGTCGGCATGCATAAGCCAGCCCTCGCCCGCGCCATACTCGGCATCCGAAACGATGCGGTAGTCGCCCTCGTCGATCAGGTATTCAAGTTCAATACCGCGCTCCTCGAGCACACGACCGATCGCTCCCGCGCCGTACTGCGTAGTCTCCTCGTCCTGGCCAAAGGCCAGGAGCAGCGTGCGCTCGTGCTGCCAGCCGTGCGCCAACGCATACTCAACCGCCTCGAGAATACCTGCGACCTGATCCTTCATGTCGATAGCGCCGCGACCCCAAATGTAGGTGTCGTCCACGTGCCCACTAAAGGGGGCATGCGTCCAGTCAGCCTCGGTGCCGGGCACCACGGGGACCACGTCCATGTGACCCATGAGCATGACGGGTTTGAGGGCAGGGTCGGAACCGCCAAGCGTCACCAACAGCGAATGGTCGACAAGCTCGACCTCGCCCGTCGCAAACACGCGCGGCCAGGCCTGCTGCATATAGGCGCGCAGGTCGGCAAACGCCTGCCAGTCCACCGTCTGGGCATCCATGCTCGAGATGGTCGGAAACGACAGCACGCGCCCCAGGCGCTCGCACGCGCCAGTTTCATCCAAATCGGCAAAATCGTCCTCATGCGCAAAGAAGCGCCAAACCTCGGCCATGACATCCTTTCGATTGTGACGACAAAGGCCGCCCCACGGGAGCGGCCCTGCAACGCAAGAGTTTGCGGTCGGTTATTTGTCCTCGAGATAACGCGAGAGGAACTCGCGGGTGCGCTGGTGCTTGGGGTTGCCGAAGAGCTCGGCCGGCGCGGCGTCCTCGAGCACCACGCCCTTATCCATAAAGACCACGCGGTCGGACACGGTTCGGGCAAAGGCCATCTCGTGCGTGACGACGACCATGGTCATGCCGTCGGCCGCGAGCTTGCGCATGACCTCGAGCACCTCGCCCACGATCTCGGGGTCGAGTGCGGAGGTCGGCTCGTCGAACAGCATGATCTGCGGATTCATACATAGGGCACGAGCGATGGCAACGCGCTGCTTTTGGCCGCCGGACAGGCGACCCACGGCGGCGTGCGCGAACTTCTCGAGTCCCACGCTCGTCAGATGCTCCATCGCGACCTTCTCGGCCTCGGCCTTGCTCATCTTTTTGAGCGTGACGGGCGCGAGCGTGCAGTTGTCGAGCACGTCCATGTTGTTGAACAGGTTAAAGCCCTGGAATACCATGCCGATGTCCTCACGCAGCTTGTTGATGTTGCAGCGCTCGGCCGTAAGGTCCTGGCCGTGGAACCAGATGTGGCCCGCGTCCGGGGTCTCGAGCAGGTTGAGGCAGCGCAGGAAGGTCGACTTGCCCGAACCCGAGGCGCCGATAATGGTGACGACCTCGCCGGGGTTAACGGACAGGTCGATGCCCTTGAGTACCTCGAGCGAGCCGAAGCTCTTGCGCAGGCCCTCGACGCGGATGAGCGGCTCATTGGTCTGTGCGGCGGCCGCGGTGCCGGTAGTGGCGATATCTGCCATGATGATTCTCCTCGTCTTGAGCCTAGTTGGAGCTGGGCAGCGTTGCCGGGGCCTCGGCGCCGAGCTTTTTGCCAAAGGCCTCGAGCAGGCGGCTCGCCACGAGCGTCAGGATCAGGTAAACCACGAGCGCCACGCAGTAGACCTCCATCTGGCGGTAGTACACGCCGGCGACCGTGGTAGTAGCGTACATGAGGTCAAACACGCCGATGACCGAGAGCACCGACGAATCCTTGATGTTGATGATGAGCTCGTTGGTGAGCGCCGGAATCGCGTTTTTAATGCCCTGGGGGAACACGACTTTGCGCATAGCTTGCCACTGCGACAGGCCCAGCGAGCGTGCTGCCTCGGCCTGGCCGGGATCGATGGATTCGATGCCGCCGCGCAGGACCTCCATCATGTAGGCAGTGGAGTTGAGCGAGATGGTAACGAGGCCGGCGGTGAAGGTGCTCCAAATCTGGTTGGCCTGAGCGGTTTCGAAGCCCATGCCGCGCAAAACGGTGAAGCCCGCGTAATAGATGAGCAGACCCTGGACCATCATGGGCGTGCCGCGCACGATGGTGGAGTAGACGGTCGCAAAGCCGCAGCCGATACTCTTAAAGAGGCGCACCAGGTCGTTGTCCACGCGATCGAAGGTCTGAATGCGCAGGAACACAAAAAGCAGCGCCAGGAAAAAGGCAATGACGGTGCCGAAGGTGGCAAGCGCGATGGTGATCTCGATACCGCGGATAAAGAAGTCCCCGCTCTTGTAGGTCATGTAGACCAGGCTCGACAAAAAGTCGCTGGGGTTGGAATCCGAGACAATACTCACCTGCACCAGGTCGATAAACGACATGACGCAACGGTCGATAAAGAAGATCGCCGCGATGGCGACCACAACATAGCTACCCAGGCGCGCGCCGCGGCGGAAACGCCCGGATGCGAACGGCGACTTTTCGCGATAGTCGCTCCAGTGCATAAGCTTGGTGACCAGCGCCGCCGCCGACACGACGAGCCAGGCCCAAAGAATCGCCCAAAGGCAATCCTGGAACACGCCCGTGGGGGCCAAGAAGCTCAGCGGCGTGGGGTTGCGTTGGCTAAACGCCAGGCCGAGCGCCGCGATAACGCTCGTGCCCAGGTATACATAACGGTGGTCGGCCTTGATAAAGGAGGCCAGACGATTAATGGTTTTCATGCTGCCTCCCTATGCCGGCTGACGGTCGAGGCACGCGTCCCACATTTGGTCGCGCTCCTCTTGGCTAATGCCCTTGAGCGTCTTGTCGATGAGCTTAAGCAGCTTGTCCGAGCCCTTGCGGCAGCCGACGTTTGCCGTGACCTCCTGCTTAAAGCCCTCGCCTTCGGCAAAATGAATGGGAACGATGCCCGGGTTTTGAGCCATATAGCCCTTCTCGTTCTCGGTGTTGTAGGTCACGGCGTCGCAGGTGCCCTGCAGCAGGTTCGAGAACACCGTGGGGACGGAGTCGACCGGGTTTTTGTGCACAACGCCCGGGATCTCGTCGATGACGGTGTCGAGCATGGTGTCCTTTTGGCCGAGCACCGTGGCACCGCTAAAGTCGCTAAGCTTGGTGGCGTTTTGGTAGGGCGAGCCCTCTTTTACGAATAGGCCAAAGTAGCCAATGAAGTACGGGTCGGAGAAGCCGACCGACTCTTCGCGCTCGGGCGTGGCGCTCATGCCGGCGATGATGAGGTCGATTTGGCCGTTGTTGAGCGAATCGATAAGGCCCGAAAAGCTCTGCTTGACGGCAACGGGCTCGCCACCGAGGGCCTTGCAGACGATCTTGGCGATCTGCACGTCGTAGCCATCGGCATAGGCGCCCTGCACGTTGTCGATGGGGATGGTGTACTCGCTGGCTTCGGAAACCTGCCAGTTGTACGGGGCGTAGGCCGCCTCCATGCCAATGCGGATCTTATCCTTGCCGATAACGGAATCGGACAGGTCGTCGCGACCGCCGCCCGTCGTGGGCTGAACCACCTTGAGCGTGGACGGGCGCTGACAGCCGGCGAGCGCGCCGGCGATGACGGAAGCGCTCGCAGCGAGAGCGCTACCCAAAAAGATGCGACGGCTGCATACCGGCTGGGTCTGCATGCCGCGCTGTTGCCGAGGTTGCATCTGGTGCCTTCCCTATTTTGCGTTACTGACAATAAGACAGGATATACGCCCGCAACCAGCAGCGCGGCATGTGCGCGAAAAATTAATAGACACAGTAGTCGTTTAAGAACGTCCCCAATGACTACCTACCAAAAAGCCTCCCTGCCGGATGTGGCAGGGAGGCTTAGCGGGCGGGAAGGGACAAAGGGGCTGTCCCTTTGTCACATCTAGAGCAAGGTGACGCTAAAGCTACGTTTATCGGTAGCGCCGGGAGCCAAGGTGATGGTGTTGACCTTGTGCTCAAAAACGTCGTCCTCGGTGTCCATGGTGGTGTGACCGGTCCAAGGCTCGAGCGCCACAAACGGGGCGTCGTTGGCGGCAGACCACACGCCGATGTACTTAAAGCCCTCAAAGTCGATCTTGACGCCGTGGCCCGACTTGCGGCCGCGCAGCGTGAGCGTGGAGCCCGGGGTATCGGTGAACATGATGGCATCGTTATCGAAGCTGCGGTGCGTGATGGGCAGCACGTCAGAGCTATCGGGCGCCTTGTAGCTGCCCTCGAACGTCATGAGGCCATCGGGCGTGATGATGGGAGCCTCGTTGGTCCAAGCCTCGGTAAATGCCAGCTCGTAATCCTCGAATGCCTCGTCCTCGGCACCGGGAGCCGGTACGTTAAACGCGGGGTGGCCGCCCACCGAGAACGGCAGGTCCACGTCGCCGGTGTTGGTGACGGCAAAGGTCTGCGTGAGCGTGGCGTCGCCGGTTAGGGCATAGGTCATGTTGAGCTTAAAGTGGAAGGGGAAGGCCTTGAGCGACTCGGGCGTATCGGTGATCTCGTAAGTTACCGAAGAGCCGTCCTCGGAGACCTCGACCAACTTGTGCTCGACGATGCGCGCGAGTCCGTGGCGCGGCATCTCGCAGGTGCCAGCCGCAGACGTCGCCGTGTTGTTGCGCAGTGAGCCCACGATGGGGAACAGAATGGGCGCATGCTTGCCCCAAAAGGCGGGGTCGCCCTGCCACAGATACTCGTTGCCGTCGAGGGCAAGGCTCGTGAGCTGGGCTCCCATGGAATCGATGGCCGCGGTGAGGCCGCCGCGCTTGATGGTGGTGACGGTGGACATGCTACTTCCTCCAAAAGTAAACAACGGTGTTGAGGGTTATTGTCCCACTCTTGGCGGCAAGGAGAAGCGGCAGGCGCAGTTATTGAGCGATTGCGTAAAGGTCGAATCCGCCCTGCGGCGTGCTGTCGACCGTATCGGGCGCCTGCGAGTTAAAGCTCACGGGAACCATGCGCTTTGAGGCGCGGAAGCGCGTGCCATCGGTGGCGACGGGCGGCTCGTCGACCGTGAGCTCGTAGTCGCCGGGCTTGAGTTCGATGCCGTCGCCAGCGGAGTTGACATATTGATACTCGTCAATCGCCTGCCCCCTGAGTGTGCGGCCCACGATATGGATGAGCATCTGGCTGTCGCCGCGGGCGGTGTCCCATGTCGCACCGTCCTTGACCTCGACCGACACATGCACCGAGCGCGTGCGGCTGAGCGATTGCTCGACAGACATCTCGACCTTGGCGGCATCTTTGCGCTGTTGCTCCACATGGCTCCAGACATTTCCGATCGCCGAGCAAGCGATGACGCCGGCCATGAAGGCGATGAGGATGGGGCCGAGCGGGGAGCGGCGGCCCGCGTCTTCCTCGCGAGCCAGGTCGGGGCGATGCGTGGGCGCAGGCGCCTGAGCACCCTGCGCGGGCACGTCGAGTATGCTGAAGGATGCCGTGCTGCCGGGGTCGATGTTATGGCGCGGCTGCGGGGTCTTGGCCGGCGAGATGGACATGTCCGCCGGCTCACCGAGTGTGGCCGTGGCATCGGCCTTAGCCTCGTCGGCCTCGGCCTGAGCCCAGGCCTGTTCAAAGGTTAGGGGTTCGGCGGCATCGGAGGCGGCGTCAGGCTCGACAGCGGCATCGTTGCCGGTCTCGTCCTCGTCGCTCGACACGTCACGCGGCGCGGGCTCGTCCCACTCCTCGTCCGGAGCCTCGCCCTCGCTATACCACCATTCAAAGTTATCGATATCCATACGGGGCGCCCCTTAGGCCTCGCAAATAAACACTTGCTAGCCTTATACCCCCAGACGGCGCTGGAGCTCGCCGGCACAGACAGGAAAACCATCACAACATTCGACGCTTTTCCTCGATTTCGAGATTTTCGCCGAATGTTGTGATGGTTTGGGCGACTGGCTGGCAGCGCAATGTGACAAAGGGGCTGTCCCTTTGTCACATTCTGTTAGAGTTGCAGGGATTGAATCCCGCTTATTCATGCGACATTGGAGTGACAACCTTGACCGCCGCAACCACGCCTAAAAGCAAGTCAACCGCCGCCGCGCTCTCCCCCGCGCGCACCAAGCTCTGCCTGGCGCTGCTCGTACTGTTGGGATTCTCGCTCGGCTGCTCCGAATTCGTGGTCATCGGCATCGAAAGCGACTTGGCGACGGAACTCGGCATATCGCTTGCCACTGCGGGCCAACTTATTAGCGTGTTTGCGCTCGTCTACGCCATCGCGACGCCAGTGCTTGCGCTCAGCACGGGGCGTTTTCGCCGCTACCAGCTGCTCGTGTGCTACAGCATCGTCTTTGTGCTCGGCAACCTGGTCATGGCGTTGGCGCCCAACTTCCAGGTGCTGTTTATCTCGCGCATTGTCCTGGGCTCCGTCTCGGGCGCACTGCTCGCCGTGGGGGTGACGTACATCCCTGAGCTTCTGTCCCCGCAGCAAACTTCGCTTGCCATCTCGGTGGTATATGGTGCGTTTTCCGTGGCGATGGTCTTTGTCACTTCGATCGGCAAGTTTGTGGCCGACACGCTCGATTGGCACGTGGCCATGTACGGCACGCTGACCTTTGCCGTTCTGATCTGCGGAGCGCTCGTGGCGTTTATGCCGCGCGCTGGGCAAACCGACGAGCCTGCCACCTTTCGCGAGCAGGCGGGTCTGCTACGCGAGCCGAGCATCATCACCGGCATGCTCATCTTTTTGTTTGGCGTGGGGTCGGTCTACGTTTTCTACGGCTACGTGACGCCTTATCTAGAGCAGGTGCTGGGCATGGGCACGGTCGAAGCCAGTACCACGCTTATGGCCTACGGCGTATTCTGCCTGATCTCGAACATCCTGGGCGGATGGATCGATGCGCGCTTTGGTATGAAGGCACTGCTTGTGACGTTTGTGCTGCAAGCTGCAGCGTTACTCGGGCTGTTTGCTGTGGGCGGCACCATACCGCCCGCGCTGGTCTTTGTCTTTAGCTTGGCGCTGCTCATGTACCTGTTCTCGGTGTCGTGCATCACGCACTTTATGGACGTGGCTCGCAGCCGCCATCCCAAGTCGATGGTACTCGCAAGTTCGGTTGAGCCCATGGCGTTTAACGTCGGCATCTCGTTTGGCACCGCAGTGGGCGGTGCTGTGGTAAGCGGCGTTGGCATTGCGTACGTGGGCGCAGTGGGTGCCGCGTTCTCGCTTGTGGCCTGGGCGCTCACGCTGGTGACGATTAGGTTGGCTCGCTGGGAGCGCCACCGTCAATCAGCACAGCCCCGGATGCAGGCATAGGGGCGAACATAGCCCAAGGTGGCGAGCAACCGGTGAAAACCGCCCAATATGAGTATGTTTATCCGCCTGGAAGCTTCAGCAGTGCAATTTCGTGTACTTCAGATACACGCTTTTCTACGATTTCGTGTATTTCACGTACACGAAATGCGCGCGGGGCAACTCAAAAGCGGCGGCAGACGCATTGTCTGCCGCCGCTTTTTGTACCGGATTTTATAGATATGTGGAGCGTTTATTCCATGCCCAGCAGCTCGCGCATCTGAGTTGCGTAGTTAGATGCCATGTTGCCGTAGACAATCTGCACGCCGCCGTTAACGTGCACGATGCCACGCGCTTCGAGCTTTTCGGTAAACTCGGCGTCATCAACCACCTTGTCACAGTCATTGAGCTGGATGCGCAGACGGGTGAAGCAGGCCTCGACAGACTTAATATTGTTGTCGCCGCCCACTGCCTCAACGATGGCGGGAATGAGGTCGCTGATCACGGTCTTGGGAGCCTTTTCGGCCTCATCGTCAGACTCTTCCTCGCGGCCGGGGGTCTTAAGGCCCTTCTTAAGAATGATGAACTTGAAGACGAAGTAGTACACCACGAAGTAGATGGGGCCGAGGAACAGGATAACCTGCCAGTTGGAGCCCTTGGCTGCACCCATAATGCCGTTAAAAATCAACGACAAGAGCGGGCCGCCAAAGGATGCGGAGCCAGCCACGTTGAACTGCAGGATATAGGTCAGCGCATAGGCAAGACCAGCCATGAGAGCGTGGAACACGTAGAGGATGGGCGCGATAAACAGGAAGGAGTACTCGAGCGGCTCGGTAATGCCGGAGAGGATGCAAGGCACCACGATGGCGATCATGAGCGCTGCGGTCTTCTTCTTGTTCTTGGGAAGCGCCGTCTTGTAGAAGGCGAGTGCAGCGCCGGGCAGGCCGAACATGGCGAAGATAACCTTGCCGTTCATGACAAAACGGCTGACCTCGATGTTAAACGGCGTGCTGGGAGAGCCCAGGATCGCGTTGTAGATATTGATAGCGCCCTGAACGGTCTGGCCGTCGATGGTCTCGACGCCACCGAGCGACGTGAAGAAGAACGGCAAATAGACAAAGTGATGCAGGCCAAAAGGCAGAAGCATGCGCTCGCCGGCGCCGTAGACAAATGCACCAAAGGCACCCGTGGTCTTGATGAACTCGGACAGCGCACCGAGAGCGTTCTGAATAAACGGGAAAACAAAGGACATGGCCAATGCGAGGACACTGCATGAGAGCAGCGTTACCGCCGGGATAAAGCGTGTGCCGTTGAAGATGGAGAACACGGCGGGCAGCTCAATCTTGTAGTAACGGTTATGCAACCATGCGACGATTGCACCAACCAGAAGACCGCCGATAACGCCAGTGTCGAGCGTGGTGATACCGAGGATCGTGCTCTGGCCCGTCGTAAGATTCGCGGGATCGATAACGCCAGTCGCCGTAAGGAACGTGCCCATCACGGAGTTCATGCACATGTAGCCCAAAAAGCCACAAAGCGCCGCGGTAGCCTTCTCGGACTTGGCGAAGCCATAGGCGAGACAAATCGAGAAGATAACCGGGATGTTGTTCATAACGATGCCGGCTGCGGCCTTAAGAATCGAAAAGAAAATCGCAAAGCCCGGAGCAGCAAGCCAGGGAACAGCTGCCGTAAGGGTGGGGCTGGTAAAGGCATTACCAAAGCCCTGAAGGATACCGGCGATTGGCAGGATCAGGACAGGCGTCATGAGGACTTTGCCCAGGCGCTGGAACTTTGCCAGCAGCTCATCTTTGTTCATGGGATACCCCTCTTAAAGAAACGGGGCGTGCAGCTCTACAATCCACACGCCCCATAACAGTTATCATGCACTGTAGAACTAGCTACTTAAGCTCCGGCCAGTAATCCTTATTGGCCTCGATGAGCTTATCGAGCACCTTACGCGCCTTCTTTGCGTCACCGACCAGACGATTAAGCGTGAGTGCCTGCAGGGCCTTCTCGTAGGAGCCCTCCATCCAAGCCTCAACAGTCAGACGCTCATAGGCGTACTGGTTCTCCATAAGGCCGCGATAGAAGGTGCCGATCTTACCGACAGCGTAGGGATGCGGGCCATTGGAGCCAACGCTCGCCGCAACCTCGACCATGGCGTCATCGGGCATGCCCTCGATAATCCCGTTGTTGGGAACCATGACAATGAAGGTCTTGTTGGTGTTGCGATAAATGGCCGAGGTGATTTCCACGATCATATCGCCATGAGCATCGTTCTGCACAACCGAGGAGTTCTTTGCGGTGCCGACTTTGGCAACACGCTCGCACTCGGCGAACACGCGCTTCTCACGACCGTTGATGACCTCGTCGGAACGAGTGTAGTTGGGGTCGAGGTGAGCGACCTTGTACTCGGGATACAGATAGTACTGCAGATAAGTGTTGGGCAGATAGTCGGGGAAGTCCTCGAGCATGTCCTTGACCATGGCGTAGGTATCAAGCCAGGACTGGTCACGCTGCTCGGCATCGGCAGGAAGGAAGCCGTTCTTCTCCGTGTGTTCCTTAATCTGCGGGACGAGGTCATGGCCCTCTTCATCGTAGATGTGCTTGAACCAACCGAAGTGATTGAGACCAAAGTACACGGGCTCCGTCTTGCTCATATCGCGACCGAGCAGGCGACCGTAAGAGCGCATGAGGTTGACGGGCTGATCGCAGATGTTGAGGACGCGATGCTCATCGGGCAGGACGCGCTCGAGACCATATGCCACAATAGCAGCCGGGTTGGTGTAGTTGATAATCCACGCCTCCGGGCTATGAGCGCGAACGTCGTTGACGATCTCAACCATGTCATGCATGGAGCGCATACCGTAAGCCATGCCGCCAGGGCCCACCGTTTCCTGACCGATGATTCCCATATGCAGCGGAATCTTCTCGTCCTTGCTACGCATCTCGTAGCCGCCGGTACGAATCTGGCAGAGCACAAAGTCGACGTCGGTGTAAGCCTCGTCCTTATCGGTGGTGTAACCAAACTCCACACCGGGCTCCTCCTCGGCGAAGAGGATCTTGCCAAACTCGCCGATCGGACGCTGACGCTCGGCATCGATGTCATAGAGCATCACGCGGTTCAGCGGCAGAATGTCCATGTGCTTGGTCAGGGCTTTAAGAATGCCAGGGCACCACGTGGAGCCGCCGCCAACGATCACAATATTGAGCTTATCCTTCATGTTCCGTCCTTCCAGGGTTGGCTGATCGGTGTTCTCGAAGACCTTGGGCTCCGCGGTTGTCCTCGGCTTGCTTCGTTTCGATTGATATTTTGCGACATGAGGTCATCTGAGAGTCTCCGTGTGGGCCAATGCGAAACGGGGACACATGATTTCGCTCACAACACAGATATGTGTAGGCAGACACGCACGTTTGCCCAGTTCATGGGCAATAGGCAATCTTGACCGATTACCGATTTCTCACCTGGCAACACAAAGCGGTACCATATATACGACGAGGTGCGAGGGGCTGAAACATCTTATGAAAGATCAAGAATCTTTTTATGATCATGTGCGAGTTGGCGAGAGCAAGCTCAACGATCTCGAAGGCGAGATCATGCGCTACATCATCGAGCTGCGTGATGATATTGACGATATCACGCTTAAGAGCGTTGCTGAACGGTTCTTCGTCGCTCCCAATACAATCGTCAGGCTTGCCCACAAGCTTGGCTTCTCGGGGTTTACAGAGCTCAAACAATCGTATTCCGCCTCGCTCGACCGCAATCGATTCACTATCGAGGCACTTCCTCTTGATACCCAGCTCGTACAGACCAAAGATTTGCTTAACGACCGGGTCATCGATTCGGTCGTGAGTCTTATCCAGGACGCCTCGCATATCGTGTTCTTCTGCTCGGGCTTTTCGAAGTACCCGTGCCTTGAGATGGCTGAAAAGCTCAAAATAATGGGCAAGAATACCGACACGCTCAGTGAACGCCACGTCATGAGGCATTACGCAGAACTCCTCGGCAAAAACGACCTGGTCTTCAGCGTTTCCGTAAGCGGCGAGACGCAGGTGTCTATTGACGCCACATCGATAGCCAAAACGCGCGGATGCAAGGTCGTCACGCTCACCGGCTTTTCTCGAAATTCTCTCTCGAAACTAGCCGACTACCCTATCTACACCGTGCAAAAAGAAATCCGCTTGGGCAGCATGGACCTCGACAGTCGATTGATGTTCTATTACGTTTTCGAATTGATATTTGAGCGCTACTTCAAACTGGCGAAGAAATAAAACTTGGCATGCGCCCGGCTTCGACTCTTTAGCAGCCTTCTATATGAAAGGTATCGTTCTATGCAACGCGTACTGTTTATCTGCCATGGCAACATCTGTCGCTCGACGTTGGCTGAGTCGGTGTTTACCGAGTTGGTGCGCCGCGCCGGGCGCGAGGGCGAATTTGTCATCGATTCCGCTGCGACCTCGACCGAGGAGATTGGCAACCCGCCGCATCATGGCACGGTCGCCAAGCTGCGCGAAGTCGGGATTCCCGTCGTCGCGCACCGTGCCCGCCAGGTGCGTCGCGCGGAGTATGGCGACTGGGACCATATTGTCTATATGGATGCTGAGAACGCGCGTGGCCTGCGTCGCATCTTTGGCGACGACCCCGACGGCAAGATTACGCGCTTGCTCGATTGGACTGATCGCCCCGGCGACGTGGCCGATCCCTGGTACACCGGCAATTTCGATGCCACCTACCGCGACGTGATCGCCGGCTGCACCGCCATGCTCGAGCAGCTGTAGGTTCGTGGGCGCACGAACCGCACCTAAACGGGAGAAAATCCACGCTCATGAATGCGACAAAGGGACTGTCCCTTTGTCGCATCCGGGACTAGCCCTAGACCGGCTTGACCTCCAGCTTTATCCCCTCGGCGCAGGAGTCGCCCAGAACATCCGAAAGGGCCCAGGTCGCATATAGCGGCAAATAGAGAACCGCTCCGTTGCGCTCAACGTTGCCTCTCGAGAAAACAATCCCGAGCCTTACGCCATATTCAGCCGTATCAAGCACATGACCGAGCGCAGCGTGCGCGTGGTAATAGGAGCCCGATTTAACCTCGATCGGAACAGCCGTCCCATCCGGTCCATCGACCACAAAGTCCACTTCACCGCGCTTTTTTGTCTGATAGTAGTAAAGCTGGTGATTTTGGGCAGCCAGCTGCTGGGCCACCACGTTTTCGTAAATGCCGCCCAGATTGGGCTCCTTGCTATCAAGATACGCCGCTTGGGCGACTCCAACGGGGTAGCGCGCCATCAACATGCCCGTATCCGATTGATATAGCTTGAACTGCGATGGCCGCGCCGTCTTGAGCAGGGGCGATTTTGGCTCGGTTACGATATCGGCTTTGAGAGCAACGCCGGCATCGACAAGCCATACAAAATCTCGCTGATACTTCTCGTAGTGAGCCTTGGGGTCAATGGAATTGAGCACGAAGCGCTTGTTTTCGCCCTCGAGCATAATAGGGAGCTGATCGTAGATGCTCTGCGCCTGAAGGGCTCGCCCGCTTGCATACTTGGAGATATCCCGCCGGTACTGTTCGTTGAGCTCTGACTGTAGCTGACGAACAGAGGCAAGGTCGCCCTGCGTGTCAAGGAAACGCTGCACAACCTCCGGCATTCCGCCGACAACGGTATAGGTCCTGAAGTTTGCCATCATCGCGTCATGAATGTAATCGGGAACGGGCCTCTCGCTGGTACACGCGTCATGTATCGTTTGGCGAGCCCCCTCGCTCACCCCGATTGCCCAGCAAAACTCCTCAAAATCGAGCGGGAACATCCTAAGCTCGTGGACATACCCCACGGGATAGGACCTGACGCCCTTGAACTGGGTCCCGAGCATTGACCCCGAAAACGCCCAACGGCACCTCCCGTCCTCAACAAGGAACTTTGCCATCGTCATGATGTCGGGGGCCTCTTGGACCTCATCGATAAACACGAGCGTTTTGCCTGGCGCAATCGACTTTCCCGAAAGAAGCGTCACCCTGCTGATGAAATCATCGGCATCCCGCGCCTCGAGAAGAGCATCTTTTGCCTGGCGGTTTTCCATGAGGTTAAGCTCGATGTAGGTTGCATGGTTGGCTTTGCCAAATGCGCGAATCGAATAGCTTTTGCCAATCTGGCGAGAACCCGTAATGAACAAGGCCTTTTGCTCGGAAGACTTCAGCCAACGCTCCAGCTCTGCCGCTATTTTCCTGCGCAGCATAGGCTCTCCCCTCGGTGTCATCGAATGAAATGCAAAGTTTTATATGCTTGATTATCGATGAAATGCAGGATTTTTAGAACCTAAAATCGGATGAAATGCAGAGATTTGAGATTATAAGCAAAAGAAGGGGCGCCACCGGCGAATGTGTCAAAGGGGCTGTCCCTTTGACACATTGCGCTCGACTACTCGTCAACGATCTCGGCAAGCCAGACGTTCAACGTATCGACCTCGGGGCAACAGAACTTTGCCGTGCCGGGCTCGTTGCCGGGCACGGTGCCGCCGTAGCGCAGGATGTCGATATAGGGAAAGCCCACATGGCAGGCCATGGTGCACATCTTGCCGCGATCGCGGTCGAAGTCAAAGACGTCGCCCAGCTTGTGGCCATGATGGCAGCGGCACGTCCCCAGCTGGTCCACGCAGCTAATGCGGATACGCGGACGCTTGCCGCGCGGAGCGCCGAGCGGTTTGCTCTCGCCCGCTGCCTCGGTACCGCTCTCGTCGGCGCTACTCATGGTCAATCACATCCAGGCAGGCCTCGATGGGCAGGCCGGCGGACTTGTCCTCCTGGTCGGCATTGCGCTCGATAAGCTCAGCCACCACACGCATGGCATCGGCCGTTGCGCGCTGCAGGCTCCAACCGGCCATCACGCGGCCGACGAGCACCGCCGAGAACGTGTCGCCCGTGCCCGGGAAATAGACCGGAATGAGCTCAAAGGGAATCGTAAAGTACTCCCCCGCCACATGGTCGTAACCGATAACCGCGTTCGTGCCATTGACTACGGCGCTCGTAATGACCACAGACTTGGCACCCAGCTCACGCACGGCGTCCACAAGAGCGCGGGCCTCATCGGGCGTAATCTGCTCGGCGATAGGCCTATCGGCAAGCAGGCACGCCTCGGTATAGTTGGGCACCGCGTAGTCTGCGCACTCCAGTAGATGCCGCATAAGGCCAATCGTGGACTCGGGCACGCCGGCGTAGAGCTTACCGTTGTCGCCCATGATGGGGTCGACGAACACCTTGGTGCCCTTTTGCGCGCGGCGGTGACAGAAGTCCGAAATGATACGCGTCTCTTCCTCGGTCACGATAAAGCCGGTCGAGATGGCGTCGAACTCAAAGCCGAGTTCCTCCCAGATGGCGAGACTCTGACGCACGTACTCCGTGGTGTCGTGGATGTAGAACTTGGGATAGTTGAGCGTATCGGACACCAGCGCCGTCGGCAGGTTGTGGATGCGGTAGCCCATATGCGACAGCACCGGAAGCATGGCGGAAAGCGCGACCTTGCCATAGCCGCACATATCGTTGATCAGCAGCAGCTGAGTGTTCTTCATGAATGTCCCCCTTGGGTCGGGCGAGGCGCGGCGGCGCCACAGTGCAACTAAGTGTAGCGCAGGGGACGTTGCGAGCGGAGTCGAGCAGTGCGAAGAGCAGATTGTTGCGGAAAGGTTTCGGAAAATGATCCCTTTTCCTCCGTCCCCAAGTAGTCGTTGGGGACGTTCTTAAACGACTAGTCAAACAAGAACGTCCCCCAACGACTACCTTTTGGCAAGTTTGAATCAAGGCAACGCCGATGTTTTGGCGAAGTCAGCGAAAACCCGCCAGAGCGAGCAAGGTGCCTTGAAACAAGGCGGCATTGACCTTCTGGTCATGCCGCCGAAGTTGAAAGGCAGATTGCCGCTCTGGCGGGTTTGCAGCGTCGAGCGGTTACGGCGTTTGGCAAAACGCCGTAACTTAATAAGTTTGGTACCTTGACATTCCTGTCGTCCACTCCTAGATTAGTTAGGCACAAAACAATCCCACTACCTAACTAAAGAAAGGAGCGATACGAATTCATGTGCGATGAACCCCTTAACCTTCGTCCGCATGAGCCCGGCGGTGACCCGTCGCAACCGGTAGACATACCCGAAGCGGTCAGCGCCGAAGACAAACTCGCCAAGCGCATCCTGAGCGGCCTGGGCTTTTGCGGCCATTACATGCATTTTCATGGCGGAGGCGTGTCCGGCAAGGCGCCCATTATCTGCCTGCTGGCCAAACAGCCCGGCGGCGAGATGTCGCAGCAGGAACTCGGCATGCACTTTGACCTCAAGCCGGGGTCGCTTTCCGAAATCCTGTCCAAGCTCGAGGTCAACGGCCTCATTGAACGCAGCCGTAACCCCAAGGATCGACGGCAACTCACCATTCGCCTGACCGAAACCGGCCGGGAAAACGCCCGCATCGACCAGGCGGCCCGCATCCGCTTTAGAAAACAGGCCTTTAGCGCGCTCACCCACGACGAGCGCGAGGACCTCGCCGAAATGCTCGATAAAATCCGCGTAACCTGGGAGGAACTGGATGATTAAAACCCTCATGGGCAGCATCCGCGACTATATGAAAGTCACCGTTGCCACGCCATTGCTCGTGCTTGGCGAGGTGCTCTGCGAGATGCTGATTCCATTTATCACCGCCAACCTGATCGACGCTATCAAAGACGGCACCACCGTAGCCGAGATGCTTCCCACCGCAGGCTTTTTGGTGCTCATCGCGCTGACGTCGCTTGCTTTTGGCGCCGCTGCCGGCGTTACCTGCAGCCATGCGAGCTGCGGCTTCGCCAAGAATCTGCGTCACGACCTGTTCTACAAGATCCAGACGTTCAGCTTTGCTAACATCGATGAGTTCTCGAGTTCCTCGCTCGTCACGCGTCTGACCACTGATATCAACAACGTGCAGCAGGCCTTTATGATGATCATCCGTATCGCCGTGCGCGCGCCGCTGGTATTGATCTTCGCCTTTAGCATGGCGTTTATCATGGGCGGCAGCGTCGCCATGGTCTACCTGGTCATCATTCCGCTGCTGGGCTTTGGACTGTTCTTTATCATCTTTAAGGTGCGCCCCATCTTCTCGCGCGTGTTCCACAAGTACGACGCCCTTAACGAGTCCGTCGAGGAAAACGTCACCGGCATGCGCGTGGTCAAGAGCTATGTTCGCGAAGACTTTGAGAAGGAGAAGTTCGCGACCGCCGCGCGCGACGTCCAGATGGACTTCACCCGCGCCGAGAAGCTACTCGCCTTTAACAACCCCATGATGAACATCTGCGTCAACGGCGCGTTTGTCGTCATCATCTACCTGGGCTCCAAGCTCATCATCACGAGCCAGGGCACGCTGTTCGATGTGGGCCAGCTCTCCTCGATCTTTACCTATGGTTTCCAGATCCTTATGAGCCTGATGCAGCTGTCGATGATCTTTGTCATGGTGACCATGGCCGACGAATCGGCGCACCGCATTACCGAGGTGTTGGCCGCCGAGCCCACGATCGCCAATCCCGCCGAGCCCGTGCTCGAGGTTGTCGACGGTTCCATCGACTTTGACCACGTGAGCTTTAAGTATTCCGCGCATGCGAAGCGCCAGGCGCTCGACGATATCGACCTGCACATTAAGAGCGGCGAGACCATCGGCATCATCGGCGGCACTGGCTCGGCCAAGTCCACGCTTGTAAACCTCATCGCCCGCCTGTACGACGCCACCGAAGGCACCGTGCGCGTGGGCGGCATGGACGTGCGCGACTACGACCTGGACGCCCTGCGCCACCAGGTCGCCATGGTGCTACAGAAAAACGTGCTGTTTAGCGGCACCATCGCCGAAAATCTGCGCTGGGGCGACCCGAATGCCACCGACGAGGAGGTCCGCGAGGCGGCACATCTGGCCTGCGCCGATGAGTTTGTCGACGGTTTCCCCAAGGGCTACGACACCTGGATCGAGCAGGGCGGCTCCAATGTTTCCGGCGGTCAGAAGCAGCGCCTGTGCATTGCGCGTGCCCTGCTGCGTCGCCCCAAGATCTTGATCCTGGACGACTCCACCAGCGCCGTCGACACCAAGACCGATGCCAAGATTCGCGCAGGGCTGGCAAGCTATCTGCCTAACACGACCAAGCTCATCATCGCCCAGCGCATTAGCTCCGTGCAGGACGCAGACCGCATCATCGTCATGGAAGGTGGCCGCATCGCGCAAATCGGCAACCATGACGAGCTGCTTAAGACAAGCGAGATCTACCGCGAGACCTTTACCTCGCAAAACAAGATGTCTGCCGAGGGCGAAGGGGCCGTCGAGGCCGACACCGAGGCATCCACAACGCAAGCTCAGACCCAGGAAGGAGGCGAGGCACATGAGTAAGGCAACGACCGCCGAGCGCGCGCTCAACCGCAAGGGCGGCACCATGTCGCGCCTCATCAAGACGCTCTTTGGCTTCTACCCCGTGCTTTTGCCCCTCGTCGTCGTCGGCGTGGTGCTCTGCGCCATCATCAACTCCATCGGCGCGACCTTCCTTCAGAGCGCCCTGCAGATTATTAGCGAATCGTGGCAGTCGGGCGATTGGGAAGCCGCACAGCCCAAGATCGCACAGCTCGTGACTACCCTCGCCTGCATCTACGGCGTCGGCATCCTGTCTTCGCTCTTCTGGAACCGCGCCATGGCCATCGTCACGCAGGGCTCGCTCGAGAAGCTGCGCGAGAAGATGTTCAACCGCATGCAGGACCTGCCGATTCGCTACTTCGACACGCACCAGCGCGGCGACATCATGAGCCACTACACCAACGACATCGACACGCTGCGCCAGATGATCAGCCAGTCGCTGCCCAACCTGCTCATGACGACCATCGTCATCGTCACGGTATTCTTTATCATGCTGTACTACAGCGTGTGGATGTGCCTGGTCATTGTGGCCGGCGTCGTCTTTATGACCTTTATGACCAAGCTGCTCGGCTCCAACTCCGCGCGTTTCTTTATTGCGCAGCAGTCCGAGCTCGGCGTGGTCGAGGGCCATATCGAGGAAGTCATGAACGGCCAGAAGGTCGTCAAGGCATTCTGCCACGAGTCTGCCGCCGAGGCTGATTTTGACGAGCGCAACGAAAAGCTCTTCGAGGTCTCGCAGAAGGCCAACATGTACGCCAACATCCTCATGCCCATCCTTATGAACCTGGGCAATCTGCTCTACGTGCTGGTGGCCCTTGCCGGCGGCATTTTCCTGGCGCTGGGCGTGCCCAACCTGAGCATCTCGGGTATGGCGCTGTCCATCGCCGTCGTGGTGCCGTTCCTCAACATGACCAAGCAGTTCTGCGGACAGATCGGCCAGATCTCGCAGCAGATCAACGCCGTGGTCATGGGCCTCGCCGGCGCCGACCGCATCTTTGAGCTCATCGACGAGAAGCCCGAGACCGACGAAGGCTACGTGACGCTCGTCAACGCGCAGGTGAACCCCGATACCTGGCAGCTCGAGGAGGCCGACCACCACACCGGCATGTGGGCGTGGAAACATCCGCACCGCGCAACCGGCGAGATCGAGTACGTACCGCTGCGCGGCGACCTGGTCATGGACAACGTCGACTTTGGCTACACGCCCGACCACGAGGTGCTGCACGGCGTGTCCGTGTTTGCCAAGCCGGGCCAGAAGGTCGCGTTTGTCGGCGCCACCGGTGCCGGTAAGACGACCATCACCAACCTCATCAACCGCTTCTATGACATCGCCGACGGCAAGATTCGCTACGACGGCATCAACGTCAACAAGATCCGCAAGGCCGATCTGCGCCGCTCGCTGGGCGTGGTACTGCAGGACGTGAACCTGTTCACCGGCACCGTGATGGATAACATCCGCTACGGCAACCTGGACGCCACCGACGAGGAGTGCATCGCGGCGGCCAAGCTCGCGGGCGCGGACGACTTTATCACCCGCCTGCCCGACGGCTACGACACGATGCTCACCGGCAACGGCGCGCAGCTGTCGCAGGGCCAGCGCCAGCTGATTTCGATCGCACGCGCTGCCGTCGCCGATCCGCCGGCGATGATTCTGGACGAGGCCACGAGCTCCATCGACACCCGCACCGAGGCCATCGTGCAAGCGGGCATGGACAAGCTCATGGAGGGTCGCACGACGTTTGTCATCGCGCACCGCCTGTCCACCGTGCGCAACTCCGACGCGATCATCTGTCTGGACCATGGCCGCATTATCGAGCGCGGTAACCACGACGAGCTGATCGCCAAGCGCGGGTATTACTACCAGCTCTACACCGGAGCGTTTGAGCTGGAGTAGTTCGGCCCGCCGAGATGGCCGATTTGTCGCTCATTCGTCGGGCATGACCCTAAGGTCAATGCCCTCCTCTTTCGGGGCAAATCGACTCATCTCAGCGACCCAAACACAATGCGCCGCAACGAATAAAGCCTCCGCAGCCACACGGGCTGCGGAGGCTTTTCTATACCCTCTGTTACAGGCTTACCGCTCCTCGCGTTGCGGCCCAGCTGCCTCGGCTGTCTTTACGCGGTTCTTGTCGATGTACATATTTTTGTCGGCCTGGGAAAAGAGCTCACGCATGGTAGGCGGTACATCAAAATCACTGGAAAGCGCGTAGCCCACCGCATAGCTGATAGGCATGTCGGGGTGAGCCCCGGAATACTCGTTCACGTTCGCACGAACCCGAGCGAGACAGGACTCCACGGCAGCTCGGTCGGCATTCCACAGCACCGCGATAAACTCATCGCCGCCGTCGCGACCCACAAAGCAGGTCTCGGACGCCACGCACCCCAGCTGCTGGGCAAAAGAACGGATGTACTCGTCACCCTTCTCGTGGCCAAAGCTGTTATTGACCGTATGCAGATTGTTAAGATCGAAAACACACAGCGCAACAGGCGCTTCGGCGGAAACGGGATGCCCCTGCCCCAAGATTTCCTCGCACTTGTTCTTGTTGGGCAGTCCCGTGGCTTCATCGAGATAGACTTTGTTCTGCAGCTCGCGATTGAGCGCGGCAGTGCGCACCGCGCGAGCAAGTTCGACCGCAAAGGTCGCCACCAGGCCCACGATGTCGATAATCACCAAACCCTCAAGGCGATTGAGCGCCGTGGCCTTCTCCTGGGAGTAGTCCTCCGCAAGCCTCGTGGCATCGTCACAAATGCCAAAGAACTCCTCGCTCATGGCGATGATGTCGGTGTTCTCGTAGCCGACTTCGCGCACACGGGCAATCTCGGTGCGAAGCTTGTCAAAATAGCTCGCGAGCTCGGTCATCTTTGCCTGATACTCATCGTCATCGAGACGGACGAGATTGAGGTCGTCGCTTCCGTAGCGCAAACCACTAATGTATGAATCAACGGCCTTGAGCAGGTCGTCTTGTGGCTGGCCTGCATCCTCGAGCTTAACGATTCGCTGCGTGGTGCCGCGCACCAGACCGGCGTAGTTGACCACGCGCGCCGTGCCCTGGATGTCGGAGACGAGCAACATGACATTGATGAAGAAAAAGATAAGAACTGCCGTGAGCGCCATCATCAGAAGGCGCACCGCCTGGCTGGCCTTCTTGGCGACAGAAGCATTCACAAGCTCACTCCTCCAAACGGTAAAAGCTCAGATAGCGCGCAGTGTGCCGAAATTCACGCGCGGACAACTCTACCATGATGGACCGAGAGCCTCAAACTTGATGCAGCCTATGGGGCGCAGCTTAATCGGAATATTCAATGAGCTACAAGACCTCTGCTATAAGTGCTCGGCGCCCGTTTGTTTTATCACTGCAGGTAGAAAGAGCGATGATGCGCGAATCAGGGCCAACGTCATCCATGTCCGCATGCACCGCCGTCTGCGAGATATGCGTGAGCAGCGTCTGCATCGAGGCCTGGTCCAGGTTTCCCGGCCCAAAGATAATGTCATCACTCGCAGCAAACGAACACACGGCAACGATGCGCAGCCGGAACGCCCCATCCTTTGTGTAGAGCGTGCCCGTGCGGTGCAGGTCAAAGAAGCCCCTGTCTAGAAACCGATCGACATCGCCAAACATCGCACCGTTATCCATGTGGTGCGCATAGAGCAGATTGTAGGGATCGGTCATCGCGCGGCTGTTGCGCGTATCCAAAAACACCGCTCCCGAAACCGCGGACTCCCCCAACACGTTTTTGTTGAGGTATTCCTGGTTATCTTTTCCCTGAACGAAGGGATAATCGATGTTGGTGCCATCGATGGTGACCCATCCGACAACGTCGGGATTTTTGGCCATCAGATCCTGCAGGCGTGCGCAATCGTTGGTCCCGGTGGGTTTGTAGTGCAGCAGCTCATCGCTGATGAACCCGCCGTTCATAACGTTGTTTGTATCCCACAGCGAATAGCCCCCGTACAGCAGCATGAGCAGCACGAGAAAGCCGGCAAACCACGTAAGCACGCGGTCGCCGGCTCTCGCCAGCCGAGCTATGCGTTTAAGCTCCATCGGCTGTAATCCTCGCTGTTTTAACGACGATTACGACGAGGACGGAAGAAGACCACGCCCATCACGGCAGCAAACGCGACGATTGCCGCATAGGGAACGACCGTCCGAATAACATCGGTCGGAACGGTAACATCCTTGGTGTTGGTAAAGATCACCGTGGTGTCGTAAGCACCGATAGCTTCCTCGACAATAGAGCTACCTTCTGTCGAATTGGTGCCATCACCAATCTTGTACGACGTCTTATAACCGTCGCCATGATAATCCGCCTCAGTTACGGCGAATTTATCCTCCGATGAGAGACCGTAAACGATGACGGATTCCCCATGCTTAAGGCTTACGGTAACCGCAGTTCCCGACGTAGCTGGAGTTTGGCTCATGGTGGTGGCACCGTTTTTCACAGTGGCGTACTCATAGCTCTCCCCGTCAGCGCCTTTAATCGTGAAGGTAAAATTAAAGTCCTTATTCTTGTCACCTTGGTTGCCCTTGACGACCTTTGTGATGGTCAGCTTATGGGTGACATATTTGTTCAAAAAACCTGCGGTCTTCTCGCCCGAGCCTGCTTCTGTTCTAAGAATACAGCCCTTAACAACATAGCCCGAACCGCCATTCTCTTCGTTTTCTACGTAAACATCCAGGAAGAGCTCCTTGTATGTAACGTTGAGACCGTCCAGCCCTGACGGCGTCTGCGTAATTTTATATCGATAGATACCCGGAGCCTTGAACAGAGAGGTTTTAATTTCGGCACTCAGTTTGGCGGTTATTGTCTTAGTTTTCTCACCGGTATTCTCTGTGCTTGTAAGGCCTTTGTTGGAAAAATTAACGGAAGTCGGCGAAAGCGTGACGGCGTCTGTCACTCCAGCATAAACGGGCATACCGCTCGTGCTCGTAAGCTCACTCTCCTCATCCGCCGGCGCAATCGAATAGTTAAACGTCGCATTAGGCACCACGGCATTCTCATTCATGGTAAGCGTCGAGGTGATCGTAACCTTGTTGTCTTTTACCGGCAGATGCGGTTGAGCGGCACTGTCCTCCGCCCACGCGGGCGCGACAACTCCCACCAAAGCCAGCAGCATCGTGGCAGCCACAACTGCAAATGCTGTCAGTCGTCTCTTTCCAGTTTTCATGTTGTATCCTTCCTCTCGGGCATATGCCCTTAATAAAACCAATCTCCGTGCCTACAGGTTCGACCTGCGCAGCACGCTGATCACGTTGCCCTTGATCTGCGAGCGGGCAATCGGCCCGTACAGGCGGCTGTCGTGGCCGCCCTCACGCAAATCTGCCAGTACAAAGAACTCATCCGTTCCCAGGCGCACGGGATAGTCCACAGCAGACTCATAGCGCGGCGTCGGCGTGGTGATGTCGCTTTCCACAACAACAGCCCCGTTAACCATGAGCTCGCCTTCCTCGGTAATCGTGACCTCATCACCGGGACGGGCAACCACGCGGCCTAGGCGCTCTGCGCCATCCGCGGTGTATACCACCACGTCACCCTCGTTGAAGCTCTGGCTGAACCTCCAGTAGAGCATGACGTCACCCGAACAGATACGCGGGGCCATCTCGCCAGTCGTGACTGCACCCACGCCCAAGACCACGCCAAAGAGCAGCCAGAGCGTCACGACAAAAAATGCCAAGCGCGCCAGAAAACCCACGATATCGCGCCGGTCGTCCGCTTCTCCCAGATCTGGCGCCGCATGGGCGCCCAACCTCACGTTCGACGCGGCCGAATACCGCGAGCCCCGGGGTCTTCCCTGCGGGGCCGCTCGTGCGGCTGGCCCATCACCAGCATTGCTGGCGCCATGTCTTCTCATAGGCGCCCGCCCCTCTTGGAGCCGCGGCGTAAACGCAGCGCAACCATGCCCGTAGCCAACAGCACGCCGGCGGCCAAAATCGCCAGGGCATAGATGGGGTTGCGCGTAATACCCGTAGGCACCGCGACCTGTCGGGAATTGGTGGCCTTAGCTTCAACGGCAACGGTCACACGCGGACCGTTGAGCGTGCCGCTCGCACCCGTAAGCTCGGCGTGGTACCCCAACGACGAATAATCGTCTTCGCTCACGGTATAGACCGCGTTGTAATCCAGCGCCTTAATCGAAACGGTCAGGCCGTCCTTAACGGCAAACGGCACGGTCGCCTTGCCCTGGCCATCGGCCGTAAAGGCCGTCTTGTTTTCCACGGTCTCGGCCCGATCATTCGGTCGCGCCACGAGCGCATGGCTGCCTTGGGCAGACGCATCCGAATACTCGATGGCGTAGGTCTGACCAGCCTTGAGGCCCGTAAAGGTCGCCGTCATCTTAAAGTAGGCACGCTTGTCGCCCATATTGCCCGTAACGCTCTTGGAAACCTTGAGTGTGTAGGTGCGCGGGGTGAATCGTGCGTATACGCATCCCGTATGGCGATCTTTTACGTTGTACGTATAGGTGGGTGAAGACGACAGCAGCTCCGGGGCGTCCGGATTCGATAGGTCGTACCAACCCTCAAAGTGATAGCCCTCCTTGGGAGCGGCCACCGCCTCCACAAACGTGCCGTCATCCACAAAGTAGGCAACGCCCGATTTTTTGTACGCGTCCTCGTCCTTGCCCGAGCCATCCCCGGCATCGATGGAGCCCTTTGCCCCCTTAAGCTTGGAGCTGACCGTGCCGCCCGTCGTTACGTTGCTCCACGTGCCATCGGCATTTTTAAGCTGGGCAACAAAGGCCTGACGATACTTCCATTGCGCCACGAACGTCGCGCCCTGGCTCTCGGGAATGTTTTCGACGGTTACCGCATCGCCCACAGCACCGGTATCCGGATTGACCTTCTTGCCCTTAATGGTAAGAGTGCCGGAATCCGTGGTGCCCTCGGGAGCTGTATGGGTCACCGTGTGTTTGGCATCGAAGCGAACGGCTTTTCCCGAGCCCGCGTACTCCCAGCCCATAAACTTCCAGTTGTCGTTTTGTCCAACGGCAGCATGGGAGGTATAGCTCGCTCCAGCGCCAGAAAGCTGTACGAAATCGCCCGTGGACTCATTGTACGGATCGTAGTGATACGCTTTGCCGCCGTTCACATCGTATTGAACGCCTGCCTTGGAAAACACGAGGTGCACTTTGTAGTGCTTTGTGACCTTGTCGACCTCAAAGCGATAGGTACCATCTTCCAATCTGGTCCAATGTGCGTCGTCGTCTGCGGAATAGAACTCGCCGTTGACAAAAGCACCGATAAAGACTGCCCCGTCATCGCGTTTGGCATCGACCATAAAGTAGGAGTTCTTCTCCTGTTTACCTACGTAGTTTTTGGCATAGGTAAAGTCCGCCGTCTTGGTATTGGCGTTATAAAAATACGTTCCGCTTCCGTTGGGCGTCGTGTATGTCTCGATGCGATAGAACTCCCTAAACGAGATATTGTCGAGGAAGTTGCCGGTCGAATTGCTCCCGTTGGCCGTGTTGTAGGCCACAAAAGCAAAGACGCTCTGGTTTTGGCCATCCGGAATGGTGTAGGTATAGTCGTAGTCAACCTTTTTGCTCTGCTCGAGCGCGTTGGAACCGTAGGAAGCCCACGCGTCGTTTTCGGACGCCATGATCCATACGCACCATTTTTCGGTATGCTCCGCATCGGCCGTCCATGAGAACGCGCTTCCGCTGGACGCATTGGCAAATCCGCCCACTTTGTCAAACTTGGTTGAATACAGGATGATCTTTTTGCTGCAGCCCGATTGGGAAAAATTGACCACATCCAAGCCGACATAGTTGTCGACGCTCATTTGAATCCATTGAACAATTTGCTGGTACTGATCGAGTGCCTTTTGATTGTCCTTGTACGGCTCGTTTTCTTGTCGCGGACCGATGATAAGGGCCATGGCGTCTCGACCCGAGCGGCCGCGGTGGTCGAGCCCCCACTCGTACTGTTTTCCCGGCTCGGTCGTCACATATTGGTAGAGCGAACTCGCCTCGTGTGCGTTGAGCTCGGCTGCATAGTCACCATCGGAGGGCGTAAACGTAACAGAATGCCCAACTGGGTCGATATAGTAGTCGTTCTTGGCAACGATCTCGATACGATGGTCCGTCTCGGTCGTACGCCAATGGGGCGAGCACAACGTAAACTTGCTGGGCCTCTGGTTCCCTAGATGTATATCCTCTTCAAAGCTGCCGTTAGCAATGTTCGTATTCTCGTTCTTAAGATTCGAGGTCGAGAACGCATAGTTTGTGAGCGTTGTCATGGTCTCGGACGAATTTTCCCAATACACCTTGGCAAAGTCGCTATAGATGTCGCGTGTGCCCTGCTTTTCCACGTGAACGTCGTTGACCAGATTACCAAACCACTCCCGGTATTGTTCGTTCTCCCCCGTAAGATTTGAATCGTAGCAAGTCAGCGCAAGCATCGTTTTGTCGGACGCTGCGGTATAGTCAGCCTGATAGGCAAACTCATCGTCTTCCTCGGGAAGATCTCGATAATAATGCGTGCTGTTGGTGCCAAAGGAGAACCAACCCTGTCCGTTAGAGCTTACGAGCCACACAGAAAGCGCGATGCGACCGTCGCTCTGTTCAAACGAAAAGTGGGATCCATCAGCACTGTTACCAGCAAATCCGCCGTTTGCAGCAAAGGGATCGCTGTAAACGGTGTACTGCTCAACGGTATTTCCCTGGGGCATCTTGACCTGCGCCTTAAGCCAAGCCCGCAGCTGCATAAGCTGGTCTTGGCCTGCGCTGTTAATCGACAGATTCTCCTGTTGAGGACCCATCGTGAGCATCAGCACGTCGTGGTCGGTTGCGGCGCGATGGTTTAGGCCCCACTCGTACGTGGCGCCGCTCTGGGTGGAAAAGGTGGTGTAGGTTGATCCAGGTTCAAAATAAAGATTGGTGCCCTGTGGCCTAAAATTCCACGCAAGCGCAAAGTGATTGCCGTTAGCTTGTTTGGTGTTCGTTTGGGGCTTGAGGAGCTGCGTGGAAAGCTCGAGCTTCATCGTCTCGCCGATTCTCTCATTCGGAGAGGTCGTCGACCAGCCAGTAGCTTGGTTAAGAAAGTTTGGGTTTGTTATAAGGTTGCCATCGTCACCGTACGCGCGCGAGGGCAACCCCCCCCCGGCCATAACGAACACGCATAAGGCCGCTGCCAACATCATAAAGGTGCGGCGCATCGACGCAATATGACCGAAAGGACCCTGCACGGGCGCATCCCCCCCCCAGCCGCAGCCCGAGCTTTCGCGCAAGCTGCACAAGTAGTTCGTTTAAGCTTTTTGATTCTACAACCAGCCCCAGGGCAAAAGCAAAATCATGCGTGACCGATTTGCAGTCATTTTTCGCATCATTTTTCGCATTGTGCTGGTAGTGCGGCGAAAGTAGCTAAAAAGCCCCGTCCTAAATTAGCTAGTTAAGGAGTTGGGCCATGGCGTTGACGAATTTTTGGACTTGGAGGGTGGGCTCGAGCGGGTAGTGCAGAAAGACCGGTACCTCGCGACCGCACAGGAACGGCACGCCCACAAAGGCCGGGTGCACGCCCGACCATGCGCCGCAGGTGAGCACCGCGTCGCCCTTTTCCTCCGCCTCGTTAAAGAGCGCAAAGTCGAAGCTATCCACGTCAATCACGTCCACGCCGCCGTCGGCCAACAGGTCGATGCGCAGGCTGTCCATGGCGTCGTTGCCGTGGCGGAGCACGCGCAGGCGCATGCCCTCCAAGTCGGCGACCGTAATGCGTGTCTTGCGCGCCAGCGGGCTCGTGCGCGGCACGTCGATATAAAACGGCACGTTGACGATGCGGAGCTTTTGGCAGGCATCACCCCAGCGCGGCGTCGAAAAACTCGACTGCACTACATCCACCTCGCGACCAAGGCTGCGCATGACGGATTCGCGCTCGTCGTAGAGGTCGCTTACCGGCACAATCTCAAATCGCAGCGACGGCTCCAGATCGTGGATGCCCGTCCACATCGAAAGCGTTTGGCGCCCCGGACACATCATCGACACGCCCAGGCGCACGGCACCGCCGTCGCCCGCCGCACGTCGGGCACGGCGCAGTGCGTCCTCGGACTGCCGCATGATCGAGCGCGCGTCGTCCACCAGTAGTGCGCCGGCCGGCGTCACCTTAACGCCTGAGTGCGAGCGTTCGAACAGCGTGATGCCGAACTCGGCCTCGAAGCCCGACACCTGCTTGACGAGCGCCGGAGTCGACACACGCAATTTTGCCGCCGCACGCGAGAAGCTTCCCAGCTCCGCGGCAGCCGATATGGCCTCGAGTCGTCGATCGTACACGTCAATCTCCCGTTTTCGCGCCTGTGACCGCATGGTGCCACAGGGGGTTGTTTTCGCAGGTCACGCGCTCAATTGAGAATAAACTGCATCGCACAGTGTAAACCTACGGTTAACGCAATTCTAACAAATATGCAATTCACCTGCGCAAATGCAAAGCATACGATAACCAGCGAAAACCACGTGGGTCGATTAATGGGAGCGGCCCACCGGGAGGCACAAGAAGGGAAGTTCCTATGAGCAATTGGCTTAAGCTCGAGGGCGATGTCTGCGCCGTGACTGGCGCGCTCGGCGGTATGGGCGCCGAGATCTGCCGCGAGTTCGCCCGCAATGGCGCCAACGTCGTCCTACTCGATCTGGACGAGGAAAAGGTCAAGGCCGCTGCCGCCGACCTCGCTGCCGAGTTTGGCATCCACGCCGAGGGTTACAAGATGAACGCCACTGACGAGGCCGAGGTTCAGGCTGCCGTCGACGCCACCATCGCCAACTTCGGCCACGTCGACGTCCTCGTCAACACCGCCGGCATCCTGCGCTTCGCCGCCATGGAGGACCTGCCGCTAAGCGACTGGGAGCAGGTGCTCAACGTCAATCTCACCGGCTACTTCATCACCTCGCAGCGCTTTGGTCGCGAGATGATCAAGGCCGGCCAGGGCCGCCTGGTGCACATCTCGACCGTCGCCAGCCACTCCCCCGAGACGTTCTCGGGCGTGTACAGCTCCACCAAGGCCGGCGTCAACATGATGTCCAAGATGCTCGCCGCCGAGTGGGGCCCCTACGGCGTCCGCTCCAACTGCGTCGAGCCCTGCTTCGTTAAGACCCCGATGTCGGCCAACTTCTACGCCGACCCCGAGGTCGAAAAGAGCCGCAGCCGTCTGATCGCCACGCGCCGCATCGGCGAGGTCAGCGATATCGCCAACGCCGTCATGTTCCTGGCGTCCAAGCGCTCGGACTTTACCACCGGCGATGCCATCAAGGTCGACGGCGGCTTCTCCAACATGATGGGCGACCTCACCGCCAAGCCCGGCGGCCGTCGCGCCTATGCCGACAACTACCTTAAGAACAAGGGTGTCGAGCTTTGGTCCGATGAGTCCGGTGTCGCCAAGCCGACCGACCAGTAAACCAACCTGGCAGGGAGGTCCCGCGGACACGCCCGCTCCTCCCCCGTATCGATTAGAAAGAGTCCAATGGCTTCCACCAACTCCAACAAGGGTCGCGCCGTCGTGCTTTCCGCCGCGTGCGTCACCATGTTCTTCATCAGCTCCATCGCGCTGTATTCCGTCGTGAGCAAGAACCTGCTCGCCGTCTACCCCGAGTGGTCGAGCGCCCTTACCTGGGCGTTCCCGGTCTTCCAGACCATCATGGCCGTGACGGGCATCTTCGCCGGCCGCATCTCCGACAAGATCGGTCCGCGCAACGTCGTGATCGCTGCCGCCGTGTGCTACGGCCTGGGCTGGTTCATGTCCGGCACCGTCACCGAGCCGTGGCAGTTCTACCTGTGGTTCTCGCTCGTCGCCGCCATCGGCAACGGTCTGGGCTACAACCCGGCGCTCACCACCGGCCAAAAGTGGTTCATTGACAAGAAGGGCCTCGCCTCCGGCATCACCCTGGCCGCTTCGACCGCCGGCCCCGCCGTGCTGTCCCCGGTGCTCGCCTCGCTGCTCATCCCGAGCCTGGGCATCTTTGGCGCCCTCAAGGCACTCGGCGTCATCTTCTTTGTGACGATCGCCGCCTCCGCCCTGTTCCTGAAGGCCCCCGAGGCCGGCTGGCTGCCCGAGGGCTTCGAGGCCCCCAAGGGCGGCGCGCATGCCGGCACCTTCGGCGACCTCACCCCAGGCGAGATGGTCAAGACCCCGCGCTTCTGGGTCCTCATCGTCACCTTCGCCTTTGCCGCCACCGCGGGCACCCTGCTCGTGGGCAAGGTTGCCTCCATCGCCGCCGTCCAGCTTTTCGCCGACCCCACGAGCGCCGCGGCCGTCGCCCTCGGCGGTGTAGTGGTCTCCGTCAACACCTGCGCCAACCTGGTTGGCCGCCTGTCCTTTGGTCAGATCATCGACAAGCTCGGCGCCTACAAGTCACTGCTCATCAGCCTTGTCGTCACCATCGTCGCGCTCGTCATCATGTCGATGAGCTTTACGCAGGCCATGTTCTTTGTGGCGCTCGCCCTGCTCGGCTTTAGCTTTGGCGCCCTACTCGTCATCTACCCGCCGCTCACCGGTGGCGCCTTTGGCACCAGCAACATCGGCGTCAACTACGGCATCATGTTTTTGGGTTACGCCGCTTCCACCTGGATCAGTCAGCCCATCACCGCCGTGCTGTATCACGCCGAGGCCGGCAGCGCCGCCTACCAGCAGTCCTTCTACGGCGCCATCGTGATCGCCGCCATCGCCGTCGTGCTCACCGTCTACATGATGGTCTCCGACAGCAAGAAGAAGTCCGCCTAGTTTTACCGATGCGACAAAGGGACAGCCCCTTTGTCGCATTCCACCGGTCACCAGTATTAAGGAGTCGAAATGTCTGAGCTCAACCCCGTCCGCATTGCCGTTATCGGCGCCGGCGCCATGGGCCGCAACCACATCCGCTTTGTCACCGAGGAGTCCGAGGCCGAGCTCGTCGCCATCGCCGACGCCTTTGAGGGCGCCCGCGCCACGGCCGAGGCCGCCGGCGTGCCGTTTTATACCGATCCCGCCCAGATGATGGACGAGGTCAAGCCCGAGGCCGTCATCATCGCCACCCCCAACGACCTGCACCTGGGCGTTGCCCGCGAGGCCGTGAAGCGCAATATTGTGCCGCTGGTCGAGAAGCCGATCTCCAACGACCTCGAGGATGCCCAGGCCTTTGCCGCCGAGGCCGAGACCGCCGGCGTGCCCGTGCTCGTGGGTCAGCACCGTCGCCACAACCCCTTCGTCAACAAGGCCAAGGAGATCATCGAGTCCGGCGAGCTGGGCAAGCTCACCGTGTCGAGCTTCCACTACATGATCTATAAGAACGACGAGTACTTCGACGTCGAGTGGCGCCGCAAGAAGGGTGCCGGCCCGATCCTGGTCAACCTGGTGCACGACGTCGACCTGCTCCGTTACCTGCTGGGCGAGCCCGTTGCCGTCCAGGGCATGCAGTCCAGCGCCGCCCGCGGTTTTGAGACCGAGGACTCCGCCGTGGTCAACGTCCGTTTTGCCGATGGCGCGCTTGCGAGCATGACCATCTCCGACGCCACCGCCAGCCCCTGGAACTGGGAGGCCACCGCTCGCGAGGACCCGCAGTACCGTCCCTTCGACGCCGACGCCTACTTTATCGGCGGAACTAAGGGCGCCCTTTCGCTGCCCCGCCTGCACCAGTTCTCCTACGACGGCGCCTCCAACTGGCACAAGCCGCTGCAGATGGAGATCCCGGCCGTCGACCCGGCGCTGCCGCACAAGATGCAGCTCAAGCACTTTGTGAAGGTTGTCCGCCGCGAGGTCGAGCCCGTCGTGACCCCCGCCGACAACGTTAAGACGCTCACGCTTCTCAACGCCATCAAGGAGGCCACCGAGACCGGCCAGCTCGTCGAGCTGTAACGCCCCAGGGTGGGCCGCGGCAGAAACCCTGCGCCGAGCCCCTCGGCCCGCTATCGACAAGCCCCTCTTCTCTGCCCCGCGAGCAGCCTCCTGCCCGCGGGGCTTTTGTGCAGTGGCATGCGACAAAGGGACAGTCCCTTTGTCGCATCGCGGGTGGTATCCTTGGTAGCTCTGTGCTGCAAACGCACCTTAAACGCAAGGAGTTCCATGGATCTTATCGCCCAGCTCGCCCGCGAGCTCAACCTTAAAGCCGCCAACGTCGAGGCGGCCGTCAAGCTCATCGACGAGGGCAACACCATTCCCTTTATCTCGCGCTACCGCAAGGAAGCAACGGGCGGCATGGACGACGTCGCCCTGCGCGCACTCGACGAGCGCCTGTCCTACCTGCGCAATCTTGAGCAGCGCAAAGAGGACGTCATTCTGCTCATCGACGCCCAGGGCAAACTCACGCCCGAACTCGAGCAGCAGATTCGCGAGGCCACGCAGCTCCAGCGCGTCGAGGACCTCTACAAGCCCTACCGCAAAAAGCGCATGACCCGCGCGCAGAAGGCTCGCGAGGCAGGCCTGGAGCCACTCGCCAACATGATCATCATGCAGGCCTCGGCCAAGGGCAGCGCACTCGACGCCGCCGCGGCATACGTCAACGAGGAGGCCGGCTTCGACACGCCCGAGAAGGCGCTCGCCGGCGCGGCCGACATCGTGGCCGAGACGGTGGCCGAAGACCCCGAGAACGTCGCCGACCTGCGCGCCTTTACGCAAAACACCGCCGATATCGTCGTCGAAGCCACCGACCCCACCGAGAAGACCCCCTACGAGCCCTACTACAACTTTGACGAGCCGCTGCGCCGCATACCCAACCACCGCGTGCTGGCTATCGACCGCGGCGAGCGCGAGGGCAAGCTCCGCGTGCGCGTGAACGTCGACGGCGCTACCGCCACGGCACGCCTCGGCAGCCGCTGGCCCCGACGCCAAGGCGTGTTCGCTCCCGTCTTCGATGCCGCCATCGCCGACGGCTACAAGCGCCTCATGGCCCCCTCGCTGGAGCGCGAGGCCCGCGCCAAACTCACCGTTCGCGCCCAGACCGAGGCCATCAACGTTTTTGCCAAGAATCTCGAGGGCTTGCTCTCGGCACGCCCCGTCCGTGGCGCCCGCGTACTCGCGCTCGACCCGGGCTACCGCACCGGCTGCAAGGTCGCCGTTATGGACGAGACCGGCAAGCTGCTCGACCACGGCGTGGTCTACCCCACCAAGCCGCGCCACGACGTCGCCGGCACCAAGCGCGAGCTCGCCCGCCTCGTCAAGAAGGACGGCGTCAACACCATCGTCATCGGCAACGGCACTGCCAGCCGCGAGACCGAAGAAGTTGTCTCGGAGTTCATCACCGAGCAGGCGCCCAGCCTTCGCTACACCATCGTCAACGAGGCCGGCGCGTCGGTGTATTCCGCCTCCGAGCTCGCGAGCCAGGAGTATCCCGATCTGGATGTCACCGTGCGCGGCGCCATGAGCTTGGGTCGTCGCCTGCAGGACCCGCTGGCAGAGCTCGTCAAGATTCCGCCCCAGTCCATCGGCGTGGGCCAATACCAGCACGACCTTGACCAGGCCGAGCTCTCGCGCACGCTGGGCCACGTGGTGGAGGACGTCGTCAACCGTGTGGGCGTCGATGTAAACACCGCGAGCGCGAGCCTGCTGGGATACGTATCGGGCATCACGCCGAGCGTGGCCAAGAATATCGTGGCTTTCCGCGAGGAAAACGGCGCCTTTACCGATCGCCGCCAGCTCAAGAAGGTCCCCAAGCTGGGGCCCAAGGCATATCTCAACGCCGCGGGCTTCCTGCGCATCAGCGGTGGCAAGAACCCGCTCGACGCGACGAGCGTCCACCCCGAAAGCTACGAGGTGGCCACGTCCGTCCTGGAACGCGCCGGCGTTAAAGCCAGCGAGCTCAGCCGTGGCGGCGTGCCCGACATTGAGCGCCGTCTGGGCAGCATCTCGGCGCTGGCAAGCGACCTGGACTGCGGCACCCTCACGCTCATCGACATCGTCAACGAGCTCAAAAAGCCCGGCCGCGACCCGCGCGACGATGCGCCCGAGGTGGTCTTTAGCCGCTCGGCACTTTCTATTGACGACCTGGAGCCCGACATGGAGCTCAAGGGCACGGTACGCAACGTCGTCGACTTTGGCGCCTTCGTCGATGTGGGCGTGCACCAGGACGGCCTCGTACACATCTCCAAGCTGGCCAACCGCTTCGTCAAGCACCCGAGCGACGTAGTACGCGTCGGCGACACGGTAAAGGTATGGGTCGAGAAGGTCGATCGCGACCGCAAGAAGATCTCGCTCACCATGGTGCAGGGGAAGTAAACCGCCAAAGCAAGGGTACCCCCTACAGCGACGTGCAAAATCGCGAGTATTCTGCAATTTCCGCCGCTCCGAACGCCCCTCAGAGGCAATAAAGCAAAAAACAGCCCCCGTTTTGGCGTTTTTAGAGCCAAAACGGGGGCTGTTCCGTGCTTCAACCAGCTGGTAAAAACCTTTACCTTGCTGAATACTCTCAATTTTGCACGGCGCAGGCGGGGGTACCTTTGTCCACGGCAGGATATGGAAGCCGATTACCAGCCTACTGGCAGGCTCGTGTCGGCAGCCCCGGCCTTTCCTTTGCCTGGCGCGACCCTCGCGAAGCGCGTGAGCGATAGGGAAAGGAAAGGCCGGGGCGAACAACCCGCGGCGCAGCCAGTGTTCGCGCTACGGCAGGATATGGAAGCCGAGCGAGGCGATATCCTTGGCAAAGCCGCGGACGGTGTCGAGCGAGACCTCGTACGGGTCGCGGCCGATGTTCTTGCGCTTGGCCAGGATGCTGTTAGGCACCGTGATGATCTGGCAACCGCAGGCCTCGGCCTGGTAAATGTTGATGAGCTCGCGCGTGGATGCCCACAGGGCCTCGCAGTTGGGCTTGGCGGCGGCCTTCTTGACCGACTCCGTCATAAACGGAATGGGATCGACGCCGGTATCGGCGATACGGCCGGCAAAGAGCGAGATGATGGACGGCGTCTCGGCGTCAACGGCCTCGACCATCTCGTCGACCTGCTCGGGCGTAAAGATGGTGGTGACGTTGACCTTGATGCCATCGGCCGAAAGCTTGCGGACCAGCTCGGCGGTGGACTCGCCCTTGGTGGTCACGCACGGAATCTTGACGTAGACGTTGTCGGCCCAGGTAGCGATCTCGCGGGCCTCGACCTCCATGGTCTCGACGTCGTCGGCAAAGACCTCAAACGACACGGACACATCGGTGATGTGAGCCAGGACCTCCTTGGCAAACGCGCGGTAGTCCGTCACGCCGCCCTTCTTCATAAGGGACGGGTTGGTCGTGAAACCCTGAACGTTGCCGTTCTCGTACATGTCGAGCATGCCCTCGAGGTTTGCACCGTCAGCGAACACCTTGATTGCCATCTGCCTGATTCCTTTCGTTAGCATACGGCCGATAAACTGCTAAACACTTTAGCTACGTTTATCAAGGCGTGAGCTGCGGTTTTTTATCTTCTCGGCGAACGGTATAAACACCTCAGTGTTTGGATTGATAAATCGATTGAGCATGCAAAAGCAAAGAGTCGCAGTTTGAGCAAACGTCAGAACGCGGGATTCATTAGATGAGGCCGAAATGCTGCATCGCTGTGACGGTACCGTCGTGCGCGACATCGTCGGTCACGTAGTCGGCGAGCGCCTTGACCTCGGGCATGGCGTTGCCCATGGCGACAGCCGTCTCGACGGCAGCGAGCATGCCCAGGTCGTTGCCCGAATCGCCAAAGCCAAAGGTGCGCGCATTTCCCTCGCGGCCCAGATACGTCAGCGCTCGCGCCACGCCCACGCCCTTGTTGATGCCCTTGGGGCTCAGCTCGCGATTCTGGCCACCGGTGTTGCAGGCCTCAAAATAGCGCTCGATAAAGCCGTCATCGTTGGCTACGCGAGCCAAACTGGGCACATTGAGGCATACCTTGCCCACGCGCAGACTGCCGTCGACGCGCATTTCCTCGGCGCTGTGCACCACAGAAGTGCCGATCAGAGACGACTGCTCAACGCCCGCGGGTTCCAGGGCAAAAGTAGCAACGTTGGTCTCGAAAAAGGCCTCAATCCCTGCCGCGGCCATACGGCGTGCAAGCTCCTCGACAACGTCCTCGTCAAAGCAGTCCTCGTGTACCACGCGGCCCTCGACCTCGAGCGTGGCTCCCGCCATGGCAACGACACCCGCAGGCTCCAAAGCACGCAGGCCATCGGCAATCAGCCACAAGGGACGACCCGTGCAGATAAATGCTTGGTGGCCCGCATTGCGCAGACGGCCAAATGCATCGACAACGGCCTTCGACGGGTGGACCGCATTGAAGTCCTTATCGGTCATATCGTCGGGATCGAACGACGTCAGCGTGCCGTCCACGTCAAAAAAGAGCACAGCGGGTTCGGGACACGCATCAATCATATGGGTTCCTTTCGAGGATAAGGGCAAACGAAGCATCCATCATATAATGGAGCGACGCAACCAGAGAGGTCACCCATGGAATTTTACGCAAGCTGCCCCGAGGGCTTTGAGTCCGCACTCGCCGATGAGCTTAAACGCCTCGGGCTTTCGCATGTCCGCCGCCTGAAGGGCCGCGCCACGTTTGAGGGCGAGCTCGAAGAAGGCTACCGCGCCTGTCTATGGTCGCGCCTGGCGAGCCGCGTGTTCGTGGTACTCGGACGCTTTGAGGCACAGGATGCCGACGAGCTGTACGATAGCGTTTACGACATCGCCTGGGAGACCATCATCCGCCCCGGAGCCACCATCGCCATCACCGCCCGCGGCGTGACCGAGCAGCTGCGCAACACGCGCTTCTCTGCCCTGCGCGCCAAAGACGCGCTGTGCGACCGCCTGGCCGAGACCACGGGCCGTCGCGCCGATGTCGATGCCGCCGACCCCGACGTTCACCTGCTGCTTTCGCTGCGCCAGCGTCGCGCGAGCATCAGCCTGGACCTTTCGGGCGATCCGTTATTCAAGCGCCTGCCGCCCGCAGCGACCCGCGCCGGCGAGGGCTCGCACGTGCTGCGCCCCGACTACGCCGCCCTGGTGCTTTCGCAGGTCGGCTGGACCACGCTGTGCGAGCGCGAGCTAACGGCCGACGATTACGAGAACGAAGCCCTGCCCACGCTGGTCGACGCCTCGTGCGCCGGCGGCGACCTGCTGCTGGAAGCCGTGAATATCCTAACCGACCGCGCCCCGGGGGCCGCCCGCGAGCGCTGGGGCTTTGAGGGCTGGCAGCTGCACGACGCCGCCCTGTGGGAGCAGCTGCTTGCCGAGGCACGCGAGCGCGAGGCGGCAGCACGCGAGCGGCAGGCACGCATCGTGGCCGTGGATGTTGACCCCGCCGCCCGCAAAACCGCTGAGCGCATGGTCAAGTGCGCCGGCTACAAGCGCTTTGTCGATTTTTGCGCCGCTAAGTCCGCGACCGTACTGGACCACGCGGGCGCCGTCGCCGGTGCCGCCGTGGTCGCGGACACCACCGAGACCCCGCTGTCGCTCATGCACGACGCCATGACGCTGGTCGGCGAGCTGCACCGCGCGCCCGAGCTCGCTTCGGCGCCGGTCGCCGCGCTCACCCGCGACGGATTGCTGGCCCGCGCGCTCCACGCCGAGCCCGAGCGCGCGATCGCCATCATGCCCAACAACGAGGAGGCGACCGTCGAAGTCTGGCCTTCGCTCGAGCAGGCCGCCGCGGCGTTTGAGGCTTCGACCAGTGCGGATGCCGAGGCCGAGGTCACGGATGCCGACGAAGTCAACGACAACGCCGCCGACACCCCCATGCTCGAGCCTGCCGCCACACTCGACCTGGGCGACGGCAAGCCACTGCCCGTGCTCACCCCGGAGTCGGAGCAGTTCGCCAACCGCCTGCGCAAGAATGCCCGTCTGCGCCGCAAGTGGGCCAAGCGCGAGGGCGCGAGCTGCTACCGCGTCTACGATGCCGACCTGCCCGATTACTCCGCCGCCATCGACCTGTACGAGGGCTGCCCGCAGACGCCGGGCCGCTGGCTCGTCATCGCCGAGTACGCCGCGCCTAAGACCATCGATCCCGCGCTAGCCCAGGCCCGCATGCTCGACATCTTGGCCATCGCGCCGCGCATCCTGGATGTTCCGGCCGAGCACGTGCACGCCAAGGCCCGCATGCGTTCGCGCGGCGGCTCGCAGTACGGCAAGCAGGGCGCCGGCAAGGGCGGATCGGGCGAGCGCGCCAACATCGCTCGCCGTCGCCTGCCGCTCATCGAAGAGGGCGGACTCACCTTTGCCGTCAACTTTGACGATTATCTGGATGTGGGCATCTTCCTGGATCACCGCGTCACCCGCAACCTGGTGCGCGAGCACGCCAAGCAGGCGCGTCGCTTCCTCAACCTGTTTGCCTATACCGGCACCGCCACCTGCTACGCGGCGGACGGCGGCGTCGAGGAGACCGTGACGGTCGACCTCTCCAACACCTACCTGGACTGGGCCGAGCGCAACATGCGCCAAAACGGCTTTGTGGGACCGCAGCATCATTTTGTGCGCGACGACGTGCTCGCCTGGATTCGCGACCAACGCCAGACGCGCAACCGCTGGGACCTGATCTTTGTCGACCCGCCCACGTTCTCGAACTCGTCCAAGATGGGCCGCCGTACCTGGGATGTCCAGCGCGACCATGTTGAGCTGTTGGCCGGCGTATCGCGCCTGCTCGCGCAGGGCGGCCATGCCATCTTTAGCTGCAACCTGCGCGGCTTCCGCCCCGAGACGCGCAAGCTCGCACGCGCGGGCGTGGTGCTGGAGGACATTACGGCACAGACCATCCCCGAGGACTTCGCACGCAACCAGAAGGTGCACCATTGCTATATCGTGCGCCGCCTGCCCATCGAGGACGCCATGGCCGAAGTCGGCTTTAGCGCCGAGGAGATTGCAGAGCGAACCGAGGAACTGCGCAATCCCGAAGCCCGCAAGCCCCGTGCGGCAGTACCCGCGCACGCGCAGGCCGGCAACGGCAAGTCGAACTTTGCCGGCAAACCCTCTCCTGCCGGCAAGCCCAAAAAGAAGAAGTTCTACGCCAGCAAGCCCGAGGGCAAATAGACAAAGTTGCGGTGGAATACGGACTGTTTTGCCTGGAATGAGGCAAATTTAGACCGTATTTCACCGCAACTCATATTGGGATGGTGGTTGGCGATCTAACCTTGGGTGACCAATCGGTAGCCAATGCCCACGTGCGTTTGGATATAGCGCGGGTGCGCGGGGTCGGACTCGATCTTCTTGCGCAACGTGCCCATAAAGACGCGCAGGCTCGCCAGGTCGCTCTTAGTTGCCGTGCCCCAAATCTCGTGCAGGATAAACTGATGCGTCAGCACCTTGTCGGCGTTATGCGCCAGCAGGCACAGGAGCTTGTACTCGATCGGCGTCAGATGCAGCTCCTCGCCATCCATCGTGGCGATACCGGCATCAAAATCGATATGCAGCTCACCGGCATCGAACGAGCCCTCGGACGCACCCATGCCAATCTGCGCATACGAAAGGCGTCTGAGCGTTGTGCGAATGCGCGCGAGCAACTCCTCGACCGAAAACGGCTTGGTCAGGTAGTCGTCGGCGCCGGCATCGAGCGCGCGAATCTTGTCCGCATCCTCACTGCGCGCCGAGACCACGATGATCGGCATACCCGACCATGCGCGCACCGACTCCACCACCTTGACGCCGTCCATATCGGGCAGGCCCAGATCGAGCAGCACAATGCTCGGTGCCTGCGATGAGGCGGCGGCGATGGCGGCATGGGCGGTCTCCACGGCCATATGGCGCAAGCCGTGCGCCTCGAGTGCGGCAACGATTAAGTTGCGAACGGCGGGGTCGTCCTCAACGACCAAGATGAGCGGTTTTACGGCAGAGTTCGGCACGGCGCTACTCCTTATCAAACGAAACGTCAGCGACGGGAAGCTCAATCGTAAAGACCGAGCCGTGCGGGTCCGCCGCGGCAACCTCTATGCTACCGCCATGCGCCAATGCAATGGAGCGGCAGAGCGAAAGTCCCAGGCCCACGCTACGGTGGCTGTCGGCCAAACCGTGGTTGGCGGTGTAGAACGACTCAAAGATTCGCTCGCGGTCCTCGGGCGCAATGCCCGGGCCGTCATCGGCCACCGAGCACGCCACGCGTCCATCGTCGACGCCAATCGAAATCACGATATGCGAGCCTGCGGGCGTATAGGTGATGGCATTGTTCACCAGATTGACCACCAGCTGCACCATCAGGCGCGCATCGACGTTAACGAGCGCCGGCTCGTCGCACGGCACCACCTTAAGGTCGTGCTCGCGCACGGCAGGGTTCACGTGGCGCAGTGCCTCCTCGACGATATCGTCCATGAGCTCGAGCGTGGTCGACAGGCGCATGCCGCCACCCTCGAGCTTGGTGATAGCGAGCAGATTCTCGACAGTGGCGTTGAGCCATTGCGCATCCGAGCGAATGGACAGGAGCAGGCCGCGGCGCGTCTGGGCGTCGAGCACCGCGGTGCCGGTCGAGCCCTGATCGAGCAGCACGTCGGCATTTCCCGAAATACTGGTAAGCGGCGTGCGCAGATCGTGCGAGATGGAGCGCAGCAGGTTGGCGCGCAGCTGTTCGTTTTTGGCGAGCACCGCCGCTTCTTCGCGGGCCTCCATGGCGCGGGCGCGATCGAGCGCCAGCTCGCCTTCGCTCACGATGGCATCGGCAAGTGTCCGTTCCTCATGTGTCAGCACGTCGGGCTCGGCAACGATAGCCAGCACGCCCACCACCGAGGCGGGGTCGCCCGAGCGCACGAAGCCGTCGCCTGTGCGAACCGTCAGGTAGATGCCATAAAACGCCGATCCGCCATAGGTGGCGTCGAGCGGCGTTCCCACGTAGGCGGACGCCGAGAGCCTCGGCGGCATCTGCGGCGCCAGCTCGTGCACCGGGGCGGCATCGCCCACGGCCGTGTACGTCGCACGCGGCAGCAGGTCATCGCCCTCGGCGTCGGCGCTGTACCACACAACCGGACAGCCCGAAAGACGCGCCAGCTGCGTGGCAATGGCGTGAACGATCTGATGCTGATCGGCGCACCGCTGCAGCATGCGGTTGGTCTCGAGCACCATATGCGTGCGGCGGTCGCTGGCGGCAGCCTGTGCCAAGGCGCGGCGCAGGGCCAACGCAATCGAGCTCGACACAAGCGAAACCACGAACATGATGAAGAACATGCCGGGATAGCCGCGGTCGATAAGCGACAGCGAGTAGCGCGGGTCGACAAACAAAAAGTTGTAGAGCGCCACGGCGGCAGCCGAGCTCAGCAAGCAATACAGGCGACTCCAGGTAAAGAATGCGCACAGCTGAACGGCGAACACATAGACGATCATGATGCTCGGCGCGAGACCCGGATGGTCGAGCAGCGCGCCCACAATCGTCGCCGCGACCAGCAGCCCCACCGATACGCAGGCGTCATACAGAGGAGTGCGGCGCGTCAGCGTTGTGCGCCGCCACCAAAAGCTATCGGCAATATCGCCGTCCGTACGGACGTCCATCAGCGTCCCGCCCCTCTCTCAAAAACAAAAACCACCACAAAGGGGACAGGCACCTTTGTGGTGGTTTCCCCTTGTGGTGGTTCCAAGTGTAAAGCCTTTGCAACCTGCGGTCGTTAGACAAACAGCACGTGCGCGAGCAGTGCGCACACGCACGCCGCGACAAGCACCGTCACCACGATCGAAATCACGCGGTCGGCCATATCCATGTTGGCCCGATTCGTAAAGAACCGATCTTCGGCAGCATCGGCGCGTACCTCACGCACCAGCTCGGTCGCAAGATCGCAACCGTCAAGCACCTTTGCATCCATGGTTTCCTCCCAGGACTCAATCCCCGTCAATACAAACCCGCCCGTTCGCAGACAAACCTCGAGCGTCGACTACGGCCGCTCGTTGGGAGCCAGGCGCTGCATCTTATTCACGGCCTTGAACTTGGTGAACAGCGGCACGTACTCAAAGCTCACGTTGGAGTTCTCCAGGCCGTACCAACGCGCGGGCGTGCCGGCGGCGCGGCGGATGATGTACTTGAGCGTGATGGCCGTACGCTCGCTGGGCTCCACATCGCTTTCGGGCGCCAGAAGCTTACGGATCAGGACGAACTTGAACGTGCCGATGTTACCCGGATCCTTGTAGACCGAGTAGTCATGCGTCTGCGGCGGCAGCTCGCCGGTGGCAGCCAGGTCCTGAACAACCTGACGCAGGTAGGCATTGACGCGCTGGTTGATCTTGTAGCCCAGGTACAGATGCACGCGGAACACGTAGTCGGTGCCGAACGTCTCGACCGAATAGGCAAAGGTATGCGGTTCGTCCATGGTCTCGACGTTCACAAACCACCAGGCGTGGGCACGCTTGGGATGCTTGTCCAAGATCGAGTAGACAATATCGCGGTCGATGTAGTCGGTATGGGTGTCCTTGGTCAGGTACACGACGTTGTCGCTCATGCGCTCGTAACGGTCGTCGTCGCGCAGGCGCTTGAGCTGCGGCAGGTAGCTGCGCAGCGGCAGCAGCGTAAACTGGCGCTGCTCGACCGCCGTGCCGTTGTACCAGCACACCATAATGCCCATGATGAGTGCAGCCATGAGGATGGTGAAGTAGCCGCCGTGGAAGAACTTGGTGAGCGAGCTCACGAAGAAGAAGCCTTCGAGCAAAAGGAAGAAGGCCGCGAAGATCCACGGAGCAACCTTGAGCTTGCGCTCCTCGTGCAGGTAGAAGAAGAGCAGCAGCGTGGTGCACATCATAGTCAGCGTAATGGCAAGGCCGTAGGCGGCTTCCATATGCGCCGAGTTCTGGAACAGCAGCACCACGATGACGCAGCCCACGAGCATGACGTTGTTGACCATGGGGATGTAGAGCTGGCCCTTGGTCTCGGCAGGGTAGAAGACCTGCATGTGCGGCATAAGGTCCAGACGGCTGGCCTCGGACACCAGCGAGAATGCGCCGGTGATGAGCGCCTGCGAGGCGATGATGGCCGCAACGGTGGAAAGGCCGACGGCAAACGGGCGCAGGCCCGGGGCGAGCATCTGGTAGAACGGGTTGAGGTCGGCAATGCCCATGAGCTCGGGGTTGGCAGCGTTGTTCATAAGCCAAGCGCCCTGGCCCATATAGGAAAGCAGCAGGCAGCACTTAACGAACGGCCAGGTGGCGTAGATGTTGCCGCGGCCGACGTGGCCCATGTCGGAGTAGAGCGCCTCGGCACCGGTGGTGGCGAGGAAGCAGCTGCCCAGAATCATGATACCCGCGTGGTTGTTGGGGCTCAGCAAAAAGGCGATGCCACGCACCGGGTTGAGGCACAGCAGCACGGCGGGGTGCTGGAAGACAAAAAACAGACCCGTGCCGCCCAGGAACAGGAACCACAGCGTCATGATAGGGCCAAAGGCGTGACCGATCTTGGCCGTACCGATGCGTTGCACCAAAAAGAGCGCGATGATGATGGCGAGCGTAATGGCGACGACGCGGCCCTGGTCATCGCCCAGCACGGCATGGACCGCCGGGATGGTGCGCAGGCCCTCGATGGCCGTGGTAACGGTAACGGCCGGCGTCAGGATGCCGTCGGCGAGCAGCGCGGCGCCACCCAGCATGGCGGGGATGATAAGCCACTTGCCACAGCGCTTGACCAGGCTGTACAGGGCAAAGATGCCGCCCTCACCATGGTTATCGGCGCGCAGCGAGATGAGCACATACTTGATGGTGGTCAGCAGCGTGACCGTCCACACGACAAGGGAGAGCGCGCCGAGCACGAACTCCTCCGTCACGCTTCCGATGCCGCCGTTGCCGGCAACGAGCGCCTTGGTTACATACATAGGGCTGGTGCCGATATCGCCGTACACCACGCCCAGCGTGACGAGCATCGCCGAGATGCTCACAGGAATCGCAGCGTGCGAGGCTGCCTCCTTGGCCTTTTGTTCCATAAGCCGGTTTCCTCCCAACTTTAATGTTCGAAGGAATTATAGGTAATCGGCCCATGTTTGAATGGCACTGTTTTCCCAGCTAAATAAACATTTATACGGCCTTTAGGCCACCGCGGCGATATGAAATGTGACAAAGGGACTGCCCCTTTGTCACATTCGTCATTTTCCGAGCCAGTTTTTGAACCACCACTCCATGGAGCGGCTCATCTCGGCCATAAAGGGGCTCGTGTGCTTGCGAGTGTAGATATCCACGACGCGCTCCCCCACCTCACGGGCATGCGGACGGAACATCGCGTCCATCTCGGCCACCTGCGCGTCCATGGTCGCGGCATCCGCACGGCAGTAGCGCTCCTCGTGCACCAGGTTCACCACGGGATGCGCAATGGCCGGACGCTCCTTACGGGGCGTGCCGATGATGAGCATCGACAGCGGCATGGTATAGGGCGGCAGATCGAGCAGCTCGGCAACTACCTCGGCGTTCTCCACGATATCGCCAATGTAGCAGCTTCCCAGCCCCAGGGCCTCGGCGGCAACCACGGCGTTTTGCGCGGCGATCACGGCGTCCTGGGCCGCGATGGCAAAGTCGCCCAAACCCGGCGCGCGGCGGGGCGCCTTGCCCGTGCGCTCGACAAACTCGGACTCAAAGCAGCCCACGTGCTCAAACAGATCGATCCACTTGGCATAGTCGACCACAAATATTAGCGCCCAGGGCGCCTTGGCGATCATGGGCTGGTGGTCGCACAGGTCGGCCAGACGGTCCAGCGTAGCCTGCTCGCGAATGCTCACGATGGAATACATCATCATGGCGCCCGCCGACGGCGCGCGACTCGCCGCATGCAAGATTGCCACCCGCTGCTCGTCGGTCACCGCCACGGGACGGTCGTCGTCATCACGCGCGAAGGCACGCGTAGACGAGCGATGCTCCAAAATGTCCAGTACCGCGTTGCCCGTAGTCTCGACCGGATAGCCGCATGTATCCACGACCGCAGCTCCGTCGCAGTACTCGGCACCCGTCATACAAACCTGCTCGCCCATAGCTCTATCCTCGCCATTTCTTTAAGAAGCCTTTACGTTTCCGTGTAATTCCCGTCCATTATCGCGCAGGTCACCACTACATTGCGCCACACCGCCGCACATGCGCGTTAATATGGCTGGTTGTTGTGCGCAGCCCGCAAATGCAGCGCATATTTAGGTAACAATCGGGTAAACCCCCGCTTTCGTAGGTTTTAAGTTTGTGAGGAGTCTCAGCATGTTCGCTGCCGCCATCTCGCTCGTCGGTCTTGCGGCGACCGTCTACCTTGTTTTGCGCGAGGCCAAGGCCATTCGCGCTCAGTCGGGCACCGTTGCCAAGGGCGCCTTCGCCTGGAGCGTCGCCTTCGGCCTGTTCCAGCTCTTTTTGACCATTTGGGGCGCTATTGGCCTCGTCGCGCAAAACGAGCCGCTCGCCTTTGTGATGCTCATCCTGACCAACGCCATCCTCACCGGCTGCGCTTGGGCCAGCATCGCCCGCAACCGCATCACCCCGCGCGTCTTTGCGTTCGCTGCTACCGATGCCCCCGCCCCCACCGGCAAGCTCGCCCGCCTGCGCGGCGCCTTTGTGGGCAAACCGCTCGTCGCCGCCGTCCTGTGCCTGCTGCTCGCCGGCGTCTTTGCGCTGCTGGGCATGGAGGTCTCGTCCAACCACGACTTTACCTGGGTCTACCCCCTGTGCATCCTGCTCGAGTGGGCCATCATCACCACGCTCATAGTCGGCCTGTTCTTCCTGTTCCAGCGCCACGGCGCAGCTCCCGCGGTCCTGGCCTTTGCCCTCTTTGTCCTGGGCATTGCCGAGTTCTTCGTCATCACGTTTAAATCAATGCCCATCCAGCCGGGCGACCTTTCGGCCATTTCCACCGCCGCTGCGGTCGCCGGCACCGGCTACACCTTCTCGATCTCGCTGTTCTGCGTGCTATCCATGGGCTTTACCGCCATCGCCATGCTGCTGTGCGAGTACGCCGGCCTGGTGGCACCGCACCGTCAGAAGGGCGCCGCCAACGCCAAGCGCATGCTGCTCACCAACCTGCTCGTGGCGGTGCTGTGCCTGGGCGGCGTGACCGCGCATGTCACGCTCATCGACTACTACAACACCCTCGGCATCACCGTCTACACCTGGCGCCCGCTCGAGAGCTACTGGCGCGAGGGCTACCTGCCCGCTTTCATTAGCGCAGCGCAGTCCATCAAGCCGCCCAAACCCGCCGACTACTCCGTCGACGATGCCAAGGCCACGCTCAAAAAGTACACCAAGGCCTACGACAAGTCCGACGCGGCCAAGAGCGACGAGCGCGCCGCCGCCGAGGAGCAGTTCGATAGCGAGAAGCCCACGGTCATCGCCATCATGAACGAGACCTTCTCAGACCTTTCGATCTACCAGAACATGCGCGCCGGCTACGAAGGCCCGCAGTACTTTAAGAACCTGTCCAACTGCCTCAGCCGCGGCAAGCTCTACGTGAGCGCCTACGGCGGCGGCACCGCCAATACCGAGTTTGAGTTTATGACCGGCAACTCCATGGCCAACCTGGGCTCGGGCGTGTATCCGTACACCATCTACAACATGGAGACGACCGGGAACCTGGCAGAGCAGTTCAAGTCGCTCGGATATTCCACCACGGCCATGCACCCCAACCACGCAACCAACTGGAACCGCGAGAACGTCTACAAGGACTTTGGCTTTGACCGGTTCCTGTCCATCAACGACTTCCAGGGAGCCGACACCCTGCGCGGCATGGTGACCGACCAGGCTACCTATGACAAGATTCTTGAGCTGCTCGATCAGAACGCCGATCCGCAGTTTATCTTCGACGTGACCATGCAGAACCACTCGGGCTACGACACGGGCCTGCTGCCGGCCGACAAGCAGATGCACCTGAACATCGACACGACCGACCTGGACGCTAAGACCGTCGAGGACGGCACGCTCTCCGATGTCGATGAGTATGTCTCGTGCATCGAGCAGTCCGATCAGGCGCTGCGCTACTTCCTCAATGCCTTGAGCAAGCTCGACCGCAAGGTGGTCGTGGTGTTCTGGGGCGATCACCAGCCGTTCTTCCCGTCCAAGTTCAACGATAAGTGGTTTACCGGCGAGGACGACGCCACCCACCAGGAGCGCTTGTGGCAGACCGACTACATCATTTGGGCTAACTACGACGTTGCCGGTTGCGACCAGACGAGTGAGACCGACGACCTGTCCACCAACTACCTGTCCACCCAGCTTATGCAGCTGATCGGCGCACCGCTGACCGACTACCAGAAGGCGCACATGACGCTGCGTGAGTCGCTGCCCGCCATCAACTCGGTCGGCTACGAGGACGCCAGCCTGCGCTGGGCGCTCTCCTCCAACGTCACCGGTGACGACGCCGCCGCAGCAGCCGCCACCAAGGCGCGCGAGGATTACGCCAAGATGCAGTACTACGAGATGTTCCGCGACGGCAAGAACGTGTATACCGAGCACTTCCAGACCGAGGCCAACGAGACCGACCCCAACCTGGCACCGGGTACGACCAAGATCAAGTAGCGGCGCGTCTTAACTGGTTCGTCTGCCCGGCGGCGCGGAATGTGAGGTTCCCTGCTCGGACAGTCCTGCTCGCACGGAGAGCACATTAAGTGCTCTCCGGCTCGTGCGGAACTCGCGATGAACCTCACATTCCGCGTCGCCGGGCAGACGCCTCGGTGTTGAAGCGCGGCTTGTCATGGGGGCACCTGCTGAACATATATAAGTTGAAGGCCACGTTATGTGGCCTTCTTTGTTTGCGGAAAGTGTGTCCCGGAATTCTTGTCTGGAATGGGATGCAGTTTCCGCTTGGGACCCGATTGGGAAAGTGTGTCCCACTATTCAGCTGGATTCCGGGATATATTTTCCGGTTGAGGCTCGTTGGGAAAGTGCGTCCCACTTTGGGGGCTGATTCTGGGACGTGGTTTCCGGTTGGCTCTCATTGGGAAAGTTCATCCCATTTCTCGGCCTAATTATGGGACGCAGTTTCCGTTGAGGACCCTTTGGGAAAGTGCGTCCCGGTCTGGGCGCTCAAACTGGGATGGATTTTCCGGATGAGGGCTTGACGGAAAATGTGTCCCGTTCCGGGCGCTAATTGTGGGATGCAGTTTCCGCTTGCGGAGTCTCCACTCAACAGAAAACCCGGGTGGCCTGTTTTTTGGCTACCCGGGTTTTTGGGTTGTCGATATGTTCGACTGGCTACTAGTGGGTCTTGCGGCGCTTGATCAGCATGATGAGGGCTATCACTACGAGCGTTGCTCCCGCTGCTGCTGCGGTGGCGACTAGGGCGAATGTTTGGTCGCCGGTGTTTGCGAGGTCCTTCGCTGTGGTCGTAGTCTTGACCTTGGTGTCGGTCTTAGCTCCGTTGTCGGACTTGGGCTTGTCCGGGTTCGTCGGGGTCTCAGGAGTCTCGGGGTCCTTTGAGCCTTCGGAATCGGTTGGGCCGGCGGTGTTTACCAGCGTATGGTCCAGGAACTTCTTGGCGCCCGCACTTGCCTGTGAGAACAGGCGGCGCGTGCGGATCGGGGTGGCGTTCACCGTTGTGGGCGCCGTCTCCTCGGCCTCGATATTCACGAGCGTCGTGCCGGTGTCGAGGCCCACGTCGTTGTATCCCACGTGGCAGTAATACTGCGCACCGTCATCGTCTGCGATCAGGTCAATCTCGAGCTTTGAGGCCGTTCCAGCCGCGAGGTTGCCATCGGCACCCACGAGCTTAAACTCTGTCTCGCCGCGGCCCTTGCGGTACCACATATAGGTCGGTGCCAGCCCTGTTTCGCTATCGTCGGCACCGAGTTGCTTCACATGGCCAATCGCCGAGAGCGTCAGGTGGCTTCCCGCCGTGCGCTCAGCCGAAGAGTCGTATCCAAGATCCGACCCCTCCGCAGCATCCGCCGCAGGTCCGCTCACGGTCATCGTCATGCCATCGGGCATGGTCTTGACCGTGATGATTGCCGAGCGAATACCTGTTTCGGTCGTGGATCCATTCTTAACGGCGGCGATGGCGAATCGATACTCCGTATTGGGCTGCAGCCCATCCCACTTGAGCGAGGTCTGCGTGTTGTCGGCAATCTTCCAGCTATTGACGACCGCATCCGCCGCATTGCTCTGCAGCATGCCCACGCCGTAGCTAAAGCCACTCTTGTTTGCGAGTACATCGTCCCAGCTAAACGTAACGCTGGTCGAATCGACGGCGTTTGCCGTAAAGCCCGTCACGGCCGGCGCGTCGGGCATCTCGACATCCTTGACGTCATAGCCCACGATCCAGAACTGGTCGGTGTCCTTGGTGCCGAGCTTGTCGCCCGAGTCTGCCTCGAACTTGTCGACATCCACCGCGTTGACACCCAGACGCCACACAAAACCGTACTTGCCCTGCGCGGCCTCGGGCAGGTTGTCGACGGTGCCGCCGTATTCGGTCGATTCACTCGAGGAGTTACCCGTAGTAAAGCCGGCGTTGGCACCAAAGCACAGGCCGCCAAACAACTCGTGCTTTGCGAGCTTCGCGCCCATGACAACGCTGCCGTTCAGCGTCAAGCCGAGCTCGAGCTCCTGCTCCTTGCCCTCCTCGACTTCGATGGTCTGCTCAATGCTCGCCCCCGACTGCGCGGCGGCGCCGTTAAACCCATCGTGCGTGTAGGCGCGCGTTACGCCAGGCTTGCCCAGGCCAAAGGAATCCCCAACGGGAGTCTCGCCGTTGAGCGTCGTTTGATAGGTTCCGGGTTCTCCCGACCGGTTGGTCAAAAAGTAGCTGAGCGGCGTCATATTGTGCTGTTTGGCAATGCGGTCATAGGCCTCGACATTAACGACCGAGGTCTGCGCGCCGAGCGACACGGGCGCCGCCATCACGCCCTTGCCACCAGTTTCCTCATTTTCGATCTCATACTCGTAATAGACCATCGGAATCGTGTAGAGCACGGCCTTGTCACCCTCGCCGGCATGCGACTCATAGCTTACGCTTGCGCTGACCGTGCGCTCGCTCCGGTAGTCATAGCATCCCTCGGCGGCAAAATCGACTGAAGCATTCATCGCGACCAGGGGCGGACCGGTCTGCACCTCGACGGCAACGCCCAACTCGGCGCCAATGGTATAGCCCTGGGATGTCCCCGTGCCCTTTTCCTCTCCGTATGACGTGCCGCCCAACACCAGATAGCCGTATGCCTGCTCCAGATCCTCAACATAGGGCGCATCCTGCAGCACGGCAAGCACGCGCGGGTTGGTATAGACCTTGTAGCGGTCCTTGTACGTGATCTTGACGCTGTCGTTGTCGACATCGGGCAGCGCGAGCGAGATAAATGTGCCGTAGGTAGTGCCGCGACGGTTGCTCTCGCTAATCACCTGCTCCTCGCCGCGGCGCACCTTTCCGTTCTCGTCGAGCGAAAAATGCGAGGCGGTCATCCAATAGTAGTCATCGTTCTTGCGCAGGTCCTCGTCGCGGTGCTTGCCCACCACAGCGATAAAGCTCTCGTTATAGCGGTCCGAACCCGAGACGCTGCCCGCCTTGACGTCGCTAATCCACACCTGCTCTATACCCTTGTGGTCATGCTTGTTGCTGCTGTTGTATTGCTGACCGCTCATGCTCATGGTTCCGACCATGGACCCCAAGCCCTGAGCCCCGCTCTGTGCCGTGTTGCAGGCAAAGTCGCGGAACACATCGCCGCCCACGAGCACCTCGTCGACCGCCAGCTGCTCGGACAGGCCGTCAAGGTTGGCAGTGGCAAGGGCAATAGGCGCCAAGGTGCACGGATAGCGCTTATCCTGAGCGCTATCCTTCCATGCGCTGTTGGGCACATGCATCAGCCCATAGGAGGCGAGGAGCCCGTCTCTGTATTCCTTGCAATCGGAAAGCTTGAACTCGCCAGACTCCGAGTCAAAATACGCGTAGCGGTACAGCGCGCCGTACAGCCCCTTGCTGCCGTCAGAAGCGCCGTAATCAAAAGCGCTGCGTTGCCAGTCATAGCCCGCAAGAATAAGGCCCGTGACGGTTTCACCCGTCTTCTTTCCTTCTTCATCGTAGGCGGCAAACGTGCCGAACGTCGCATTCGCAGCGACCATGGTCTTGCCGTTCGCGGAGAGGGAGATTGCGCCCGCGTCGCCCAGAGCATCGACATGGACGAGCGCACCCTTGGATGCATCCCACGAAAACAGCTCGCAATGCGTCGACTTATCAATATTCTTCTTGCCGTAGGGTGCCGAGACCACGATGGCGAGGTCATCGCAAAAATCGCGATCGAGGTCGCCGGCCGCTAGCGAAACGACAGGAGCTGACTGAAGCTGCGTCCAGGAGTCGTTCCCGCCCTTGTTGTGCGTGGTGTAGTCCGCGGCGTTACCGGCATCGATCTTGACGACGCTTTGCTTCCAGTTGCCGCCCTCCAAGTCATACATGTCGACTACAGCCTTGCGCACGCCGTTCTCGTCGACATAGCAGCCCGCGTAGACAAAAAGCTCGTCGACGCCGTCGCCATCGACATCGCCCGCCTCGACATCAAAGACGGCGTCGTGCTCTTGCAGGTAACCGGCATCCAGGTACTTAAAACGGCCTTCGTACATCATATTAGTGTTGACCGTCACCGGCAGGTGTGTGTCGAGAGTGCGCGTACGCCCGTTGCTAAACGAGTAGAGGACCAGCTCAACCTTTCCGGCGTATGACTTGCCGTCAATCGTCGTGGAGGAACTGTCGCCGTAGGCACGGAGCTCGGCAACGCGGCTCTTTTTGCCCGTGCTGGCGTCGCTGCAGAACTCAACACTCGTGGCGTGAATGCCCGAGAAACCGTTGTTGTCGTTGGCGAGTACTGTTGAGGACTCATTGTTGCTTAGGTACGACCAGGTGCCGCCACCGTAGTCGCTATGCCTGTAGAGATCGCTGTTCGTATCGAAGTTGTTGACGTTTTGCCAGAACTTTGCGGCGCCCCACACACTTCCATAGCCATCGGTGAGTTTGCTGCTGCCGCCAATGTCACCGCGCTCGACGTTCTCGAGCTTGTCGCGCAGAGTGTAGCGATTGCCATGGCTACCGTTAGCTGCCATATAGACCTCGCTGCGCGTGGCAAACGTCGTGGGGGTATCAGTGGAATAGGGGCCAACGGTATCGGCCGGAATGTCCTCGCTCGTGCCCAGACCCAGGGCTTGATAATCCTGCTCGGTCATATCGGTGATTGCGGGCGCGTCTGCCGCCTGGGCAACCTGGGGCGTGGCCGTGAAGCAGGCGACGCTCGTGGCGATCAACGCAGCAAGCGCCGCCGTCCCAACAAGCGGGATTTTCGACAGCCTACGGATACGGGGGTGTGGAACGTACATGAGGGACCTCGCTTTATTCGAGTGGAGTTGACTCATTTTTGCAAATGATACGTCCGATGCCCGATATCACGTGTCTCATTTTCGCCAACGGCGTGTCTCATTTTTGAGAATTCGAGATGCCGCGGAAATCTTATCCCAGCTCAAAGGCCATTTCTGGGATGTATTTTCCGTCGAGTGCCTCATCGGGAAACTGCATCCCATTTCAAGCGTCGATTCTGGGACGCACTTTCCCCTTAGACCCTCAACCGGAAACCGCATCCCACTTTGAGCGCAAATTCCGGGATGCATTTTCCGCTTGAGCCTCATTGGGAAACGGCGTCCCACTTTGAGGGCTGATTGTGGGATGCATTTTCCGGTTTTGCTCTCATTGGGAAAATGCATCCCGTTTCTTGACCGAATAATGGGACGCAATTTCCCGTTGGAGCGCCTTTGGGAAAGTGTGTCCCACTTCGACCGCCCAGAGTGGGATGCACTTTCCGCAAAGCACCTCAACGGGAAACTACGTCCCATTCCAAAGGCAAATTCCGGGACGCATTTTTCGAAAGCCTGCCCATCCGGAAAGCCCGTCCCGCTTTGGACGCATCCGGGCACGGAACCATCGACCTATCAGGCCCCCCCATCAATAAAGAGGCGTCCTCCCGGACGGCGGGGCACGAAGTTCATCGCGAGTTCCGCACGCAAAGAAGGCCACTTAATGTGGCCTTCGTCTTGCGCAGGACTGTAGAGCAGGGAACTTCGTGCCCCGACGCCCGGGAGGACGTTTCATTTAGAAAGATGGACCGACCGCCGTCAGCGATGGGAGCTACTCCCCCAGCACGGCCTTTTTGGCGGCTGCAGCCATGTTATCCAGATCTTCCTTGGTGGGATGGTCCTTTGCGGCAACCCAGTTGTCGAGCAGCATCTTATAGCGCGCGTTGTCGGGATCTTGCTCGAGCATGGCCTCGTAGCGCTGCTTGACCGCGGGGCCCATCTTGCCCTGACACATCGCCCAGCCCGCAAGCTCGGCATCGTTGGCCAAATTGGAGGTCACGCGGTCGATAATCTGCTGGTAATAGCTCTGGTCGGCGCCAAAACCGCAGGTGCCAAACAAGAAGACGCGCTTGCCGTGCAAGGCGGAGAGCAACGCCGCGACCGAAGGCGTGCACGCACCCTTGTCGCACCAAAAACCGACGAGCACCGTGTCGGCCGCGCAGGCGCCCTGCGCCTCGAGCGCAACCTGATCTGCGTCCGCATCGTCGCTCAACGCCGCAGCGTGGACAAACTCAACGCCCGCAGCCTGCAGAGCGCGCTTGATCGCACCCGAAACCATCCTGGTATTACCGCTCTTGCTGTTAACCACCAAAGAGCACGTCATAGTCACGTTGCCTCGTTTCCCCCAAAACTAAAGCCACTATTGCAATTTATTAGATGAATATCTTAGTACTAACGTAACAGATGTAAACCACCGTCTGTCGATTGGCGACGCAGACGACATCTTTGGACAGATTTCGAACAGTATGTACTTCGGATTGAAACCGCCGCAGAACGTTTCACGAATGGCCGAAAAACTGTTTCACAAAACGCCGTCAAATTGTGTCACGGAGTATCGTCAAAATGTTTCACGCGCTGGTAGAACGCTATATAACAAGATCGCTCTATGGGACAAACAAACCTGATTAATTTGCCCCACGGGCTTGCTCACTGGGCGAATTGGCTGCGGTAGAGTTCGGCGTAGAAGCCGCCTGTCGCTAGCAGCTCGTCGTGCGTGCCGCGCTCGATAATCTCGCCGTCGCGCATCACCAGAATGCAGTCGGCGTTGCGGATGGTGCTCAGGCGATGCGCCACCACAAAGCTCGTACGGCCGGCCATAAGCTCGTCGAATGCCGCCTTCACCTGCAGCTCGGTGCGGGTATCGATGCTCGACGTCGCCTCGTCCAGCAGCAGAATCGCAGGGTCGGTGAGCATGACGCGCGCGATGCACAGCAGCTGTTTTTGACCCTGGCTAAACATGCCGCCGTCCTCGCCGATGACCGTATCGTAGCCGCTTGGCAGCTGCACGATAAACTTGTGCGCGTGCGCGCGCTTGGCGGCTTCGATAACCTGTTCACGCGTGGCATCCGGGCAACCGTAAGCGATATTTTCCGCCACCGTGCCCTCGAACAGCCACGTATCCTGCAGCACCATGCCAAAGGCGCGGCGCAGGCTTGCGCGCGTGTAGCCACGCGAAGACCGGCCATCGACCATGATGCGTCCGGCATCGATATCGTAAAACCGCAGCAGCAAATTGATGAGCGTTGTCTTTCCGCAGCCCGTGGGGCCGACCAGGGCAAAACGCATGCCGGGCTTGGCCTCGATGCAGATATCCTGCAGCAGCTTGCGGTCGGGCACATAGCTAAAGTCCACGTGTTCAAAAGTCACCTCGCCACGCGGGGCGGCAAGCTCCTCGGTGTCTGGCGCATCGGGCTCCTGCTCGCGGGCGTCGAGCAGTGCAAACATGCGGCGCGCCGAGGCATACGCCGTCTGGATTTGCGTAATGACGTTGGTAACCTCGTTGAACGGCTTGGTGTACTGGTTAGCATAGGACAGGAAAATCTGCACGCCGCCCACCGTAAGCGCCGCGGGCACGCCCGTGATCACGCCCACGCAGCCGATCACAGCGACCACGGCATAGATGATGTTATTGATAAAGCGCGTGCCGGGGTTGGAGAGCGAACCCATAAACTGCGCGCGCTCGCCTGCCGTATAGAGCTCGGCGTTGAGGGCGTCGAAGCGCGCTTGGGCGTTCGGGCCGTAGGCAAACGCATCCACCAGTTTTTGCTCGCCCACATACTCCTCGATATGGCCACCGAGCTGACCTTGAATGCGCTGCTGTGCCGTAAAGCTCTTGTTGGAAAGCTTAGCGATGGCGCCGGCTGCAAAAATGGAAAGCGGCGTGACGAGCACCACCACGAGCGTCATGGTCAGGTTGATGGAGAGCATAAACGCGAGCGTGCCCACAATGGTGATAACGCCGGTAAAGAGTTGCGTGAAGCCTTGCAGCAAGCCATCGCCAACCTGGTCGACATCGTTGACCACGCGGCTCATAAGGTCGCCGTGGGCATGGCTGTCGATAAAGCTGAGCGGCATGCGGCTGAGCTTGTCGCTCGCCTCCACGCGCATGTCGCGCACCGTCTCGTAGGACAGGCGGTTAACGCAGTAGCCCTGCAGCCACTGGAAGGCCGCAGCACCTACGACGACAATCGCGAGCTTGGTGACAAGCGGCAGCAGCGCATCGAAGTCCACCTGTCCGGCGGCGACGATCAGGTCGATGCCTTCGCCGATGAGGATGGGCGTATAGAGTTGCAAGATCACCGAGATGGCGGCGCTCACAAACGACGCCGTAAACGAAATACGGTGCGGACGGACGTAGCCCATCAGGCGGCGGGTCACCGCGCCCACGGGATAGCGCTCAGGGTCGCCAGGCTGGCGTGGGCCGTCGCCCAGGTCGTTGAGCTTGTCGTTGCCGGACACATTGGCCGTCATCGTGGCGACCGAACCGGACGAAGTGTACGGATTCATTTAGCAGCCCTCCCTTGCGCACGTGGATGCCGGGGCAGCCGGGGCGGATGCGGGCGTCGCGCTCCCCTGCTGGCCCTCGAGCTCCTCGCGGCGCAGCTGCGACTGGCAAATCTCGCGATAGAGCTGGCAGGTCGTATACAGATCGTCGTGCGTACCCAGGCCCGCGACCGAGCCGTGGTCGAGCACGCAGATCATGTCGGCATCGCGCACGGTCGAGACGCGCTGGCTCACGATCACCGTGGTCAGCGGGAGTCCGCCCGCGGCGGCCCCGCGTGCGCTGCGCTCGCGGATGGCATGGCGAAGCGCCGCGTCGGTCTTAAAGTCGAGCGCCGAGGCGGAATCGTCCATGATCAGAACCTGCGGCGAGCCCACCAGGGCACGCGCAATGGTCAGGCGCTGGCGCTGACCGCCGCTGAAGTTCTTGCCGCCCGCCTCGACCGGGGCGTCGAGCCCCTGCGGCTTGTTGCGCACGAACTCGCTGGCCTGCGCCATATCGAGCGCCGCCCAAAGCTCCTCGTCGGCCGCCGACTCGTCGCGCCAGGTTAGGTTGCTGCGGATCGTGCCGCTCACGAGCGACGCGCGCTGCGGAACAGTCGCAACCACATGGCGCAGCTGGTCGAGCGGCCAAGCGCGCACGTCGGCACCCATCACGCACACGCTGCCGGCGCCCGTGTCGTACAGGCGCGGGATGAGCGAGACGAGCGTGGACTTACCACTGCCCGTACCGCCAATAATGCCGAGCGTCTTGCCCAGTGGGAGTTCCAGCGTCACATCGTTGACAGCATTGGCCGCGCCGGCGCCAAACGAGAAGCTCGCATGGCTCAAGCTCAGCGCAGGAACGGGAGCGACATTGCCCGGCTTGGGCAGCGCGACCGGCTGGTTGCCCTCGTCGGTGATGCTCGGCACGCAATTGAGCACCTCGTTGAGACGCGACGCACTGGCGCTCGCCTTGGTAAAGACCACGACCAGGTTGGCGACATACACGATGGAGGTCAGGGTCTGCGTCATGTAGTTGACGAACGCCATGACCTGGCCCTGCGTGAGCTCACCCACATTGACCTGGATGCCGCCCACCCACAGGATGGCGCACACACCCAGGTTCATCACCAAAAACGTTACGGGGTTAAGGACCGACGAGAGCTTGCCCACCGCGATTGCGACACGCGCCTGGTCATCGGCCGCCTGGGCAAAACGCTCACGCTCGTGACCCTCGCGCACAAACGCCCGGACCACGCGGGCACCCGAAAGTCCCTCGCGGCAAATAAGCGCGATGCGATCGAGCTTTGCCTGCAGCTGCTTGTAGTACGGGATGCAGCGCGCCATGACAAACCAAAACACCAGGCCGATAGCGGGAGTGCAGATCAAAAAGATGATGCCGAGCTTAAGGTCGATGGCAAGGGCCGCGCACATGGAGCCCACCGCCAAGAAGGGCCAGCGGATGAGCATGCGCACGCCCAGCGCCACGGCAAGCTGCACCTGGTTGACGTCGTTGGTGATGCGCGTGATGAGCGACGGCGTGCCAAAGCGGTCGAGCTCGGCGTAGCTCAGCTTGTTGATGTGCTCGTAAAGCGCGCCGCGAATGTCGGTGCCCATGCCCTGCGAGGTCAGTGCCGCCATCTTTTGGCAGACAAGCGTAAACGAGATGCCGATCACGGCCATGGCGGCAAGCAATATACCGTAGTGGACGACAGCGTTCACATCGTGCACGCCGATGCCCCTATCAATCATCTGGGCAATCACCAGCGGCGTAAGCAGGTCAAAGATTACTTCGATCAACTTGCACGCAGGACCAATCACCATATACCGGCGAAACTTACCACCAAAACGCCTGAGCAGCTCAATCATAAAAAGGCGCTCCCTATCATCATCTCAATTCAATCTGATTCATGATAGTACGGAGAACCCTGGAGATGCGTAAGCAACTCGTTACAGATGTAAGGGCAACGGTCGCTAGCACCCAAGGCACGTAGCAGCCAATGTTTTGGCAACGCCAGCGAGCGCCACTAAGCACGGGATTGAATTGTTCAGCTAAACGCGCCTTTACGGGTGATTTTTGGACGACGGGGCCCGGCCGGCGACGAGGTATTTGGTAGTCGAGCGATCCCGCAGGCGCAGCCGAGGACCAGCGAGACACCAAATACCTCGTCGCCGGCCGGGCCATGTCGCGGCACCAAAAAGCGCCCGTGCGCTCGATGGATTCGGATGCCCGACAGAGGCTCCTTATGGCTGCTTCCTTCCGGACCTGACCAGATTCGGAACATGTCGTCATCCGAACCCATCGAACGCGCTAGGCGCTCGATATATCTTACCCGCTCCCGCCCGATGGGGCAAGGTAGCTAATTTGGGATGGAGCTTTTTTGACTACTTTTAGATGCGGCCAAGGTCGTAGGCTTGGGCTGCCGCTTCACCGGCGCAGATGAGGTTGGTTTTGGCTTCTTGCACACCGAGTGCCTGGTCGAGGGGCATGGGCTTGCGACAGATTGGCAACACCAGGTCGACACCCCGCTCATACACTGCATCCAGGTTATCCGCGCGACCGCCCACGACGGCGACCACTGGCTTGCCATAGCGCTTCGCGCGACGGGCCACGCCCACCGGCGCCTTGCCGGCAGCAGACTGCTCGTCCATGTTGCCCTCGCCCGTTATGACCAGGTCGACATCGCGCACGCGCTCGTCAAACCCCACGAGGTCGAGCACCGTCTCCACGCCCGAGCATAGCTCCGCGCCGAGTGCCAACAGCGCTGCTCCCAGGCCGCCGGCGGCACCTGCGCCGGGCACGCCGAGCACCGAGCCAAATGTCCGTGCGCCCTCGGGTGTGCGCAACAACCCCTGAGCCCGTGCCTCGGCAATCGCCGTATCGAGCAGGCGACCGTAGCCGACCATCCAGCTGTCGTACCCGCGCAGCACCTCGGCATCACCCGTCGGCAAACCCTTCTGCCCACCAAACACCGCCAGTGCGCCTCGACGCCCCACGAGCGGATTCTCGACATCGGACAGCACGACGATGCGTGCGCCATTCAGCGCCCGAAGCGCCGGTGCCAAATCGATACTCGCCACGTGTTCAAGGCCCGCGAGCCCCGGCGCGATATCGCAGCCACGATCATCGACAAGACGCGCGCCCAGCGCTTGCAGCATGCCGGCGCCGCCGTCGTTGGTGGCGCTGCCGCCCAGTCCTATATATAGAGTCCTCGCCCCCGCGCGAACCGCACGGAGCATCAGCTCACCCACGCCATAGGTTGTGGCCGCCAACGCCGCAGGCTCTGTGCAAGGCGAATACCCAATACCCGCCGCCTCGGCCATCTCAATTACAGCAGATTCGCGCTCGCCGTCCACCAGCATCCGGGCAGCCACGCGGTCGCCCAAGGGGCCTGCGACTTCACATGCCACGACCTCACCGCCGCACGTGGCAACGGCATCGAGCGTTCCCTCGCCGCCATCCGCCAGCGGCAGCGCGCTTACCTGGGCATCGGGCCAAACGCGGCGTACGCCTTCGGCAACCGCCGCCTCCGCCTGCGCGCTCGAAACGCTGCCCTTAAAGGAGTCGATCGCCAGCAGCACGCGGCGGGGCCGGCGGCACGCGGCACCAAAATCGACCGCCTCAACGGCAATATCTTCGGCACACGCGAGTGCCTCGGCATGAGCGGCATGCGCCTCAAGATCGGCCCCACAACCGCAGCCAGCACCATCGGTGTCACGCAGCCCACTAAAATAGCCGCTCAACACCTCACGACACTCATCCGCCAGCACGCCGGCGGTCACATTAAACCGATGGTTCAGGCGCGAATCGGCATTCAGGTCATACAGCGAACCCAGCGCGCCCGCCTTGGCATCAGCCGCGCCATACACGCAGCGTCCTACGCGCGCGTTGACCATAAGCCCCGCACACATGCAGCAAGGCTCGAGCGTTACATAGACCGTGCAATCGGAAAGGCGCCACCGACCGAGCGACCGAGAGGCAGCGCACAGGGCCGCGAACTCGGCATGAGCCGAAGGGTCCTGGTCGAGCTCGCGGCGATTATGCGCCCGCGCGACAATATCGCCCGCGCGCACCACCACGGCACCAATCGGTACCTCGCCCACCTCAGCGGCGGCGCGCGCCTCGGCCAGCGCCTCACGCATGAACTTCTCGTCGATTTCGGTGATCGTCATCGTTCGCCTTCCCTGTTGCAAATTCAAAACGATGCTATCATTACGACTCACGGAGAGATGGCAGAGCGGTTGAATGCGGCGGTCTTGAAAACCGTTGAGCGCGAGAGCGTTCCGGGGGTTCGAATCCCCCTCTCTCCGCCACTTCTAGTGATGCACCGGCGTCATGGTTCGCTCGAACAGTGCATCGACCACGTCGGCGATTTCGGATCGGCGCTCTAGGACGTGGCCCGATTCCCACCACATGGTAAAAAGCCGAATAATGCCACCGGCGACAAACTCAGACGTTGTCTCGAGCGATACGGGCGCGAGCGCGTCCTCGTCAAGCGCGCTCATCACGCGCCCGCGTATGGAGCGCGCGATGCGGTCGCAAATCATGCTGGTCAGCATACCCGACATGCTGCTCGCCAAAATGTTATCCATGAGCTGCTCATGCGCCAGAATCAGATCCATGGCATCGGCGAACACTTCGTGGCGAAGCGCGCGCACGTCCTCGACGCCCTCCGCGCCATCCGCATCGGCCCGCTTTTGCGGCAAGCCCGACATGAGTTCATCGATATAGAAGGCAAAGTAATCGTTTTTGTCGCGGAAGTGCTTGTAGAACGTCGTCCGACGAATCATAGCGCGGTCGCACAGCATGGCAACCGTCACGTCCTCAAACCGATGCTCTTCGAGCAGCTCAGTAAAGGCCTCGAACAGGGCCCGATAGGTTTTCTTGATGCGAAGGTCCATATGCATCGCCCTCCTCAAGGAAAAGACAGCACTCACTAATCTGTCGCATATCTTACACCTGTATCGCCCGCCCTCTGGCGAATGGCCTCACCTTGGTGGAAACATAACGCTTACCGGAAAGTTCGGTATCGCCAAAGGTTGCGGGTATACTAGTAGCGTTACACCAACGGCAGCCGGCGGAAGACGCCGCGGCCATTCGAAACGGAGACACCATGATTCCCGTCATCATCGGTATCGTTGTTGTCGTTGTGATTGTCTGCGCCATCGCCGGCATCTACAACAACATGGTCACCAAGCGCAATCGCATCGATAACGCCTGGCAGAACATCGACACGCAGCTGCAGCGCCGCAACGACCTGATCCCTAACCTGGTCGAGACCGTCAAGGGCTACGCCAAACACGAGCAGGACACGCTTGCCGCCGTGGTCAACGCGCGCAACGCCGCCGTGAGCGCCACCACGCCCGAAGCCAAGATGGAAGCCGACAACGTGCTGACCGGCGCCCTGCGCCAGCTCTTCGCCGTGGCCGAGGCTTACCCCGATCTTAAGGCGAACACCAACTTTATGCAGCTCCAGGCCACGCTCGAAGACACCGAGAATAAGGTGAGCTACGCGCGCCAGAGCTACAACGACTGTGTGCTTAGCTACAACAACGCCATCCAGACCTTCCCGGCCGTCATCTTTGCCGGCATCTTCCAGTTTAAGGAGCGCCAGGGCTTCGAGGCCGCCGAAGCTGCCCGCCAGGCACCGACCGTCAAGTTCTAACAGATCAGCAGCGTATCCTTAATCGGGTATATGCATAAACCGCCCCGTCGAATGCATACTTTGACGGGGCGGTTTCCTTTGTCGCGAAGGTCCCCCTCAAGGCGCCGTGCATTTTTGGGAGTATTCAACATAACCAAGAGCTTCGGGCGCCACGATAAATGCCAAAGACCGCGAATATCCCTGCAAATCAAACGTTGTCAGCCCATAACCCCGCCCATCATTCGTAGAAAACATCGAGAAATCCCGATTTTTCGCCCGAGGTCGGTATGCAGGGGCCTTCGATTGCAGAATACTCGCAAAAATGCACGTCGCCACCACCCCCACATGGCGCGAACCAAAACAAACGCGCAGCCTAAAAGGCCGTGCGCCATCTTTAATTCAGCCAAGTAATCCCCTGTCGCGACAGCGCCGAGCCGCAGGGCAGAGAGCAAGCTCCCTCCCGGCGCACTCCGCAGGACGCAAGAAGCCCTCGCCGCACGAAGTGCGCAGCGAGGGCTTCTTGCATGTCCGAGGACGCGCTGGGAGGGAACTTGCTCTCCGCCCGGGCAGGTAAGACGAATTACGCCACGGTGTAAACCCAGTCGTGCTTATCCTCAACAGCACCAGACTGGATGCCCGTCAGGGTCTCGCGGAGCTTCTTCATCACAGGACCGATCTCGGTGTAGCCAGCCGGGAAGGTCACAGTCTCGTCGGCACCGTAGACCTTGTTGTCGATCTCGCCGACCGGGGAGATAACGGCAGCGGTGCCGCACAGACCGCACTCAACAAAGGTGCCGGCCTTGACCTCAGCCCACTCGACGGGACGCTGGTCGACGGTCATGCCCAGGTCCTGAGCAACCTGAACGAGCGAACGACGTGTGATGGAGGGAAGAATGGAGTCGGTGTGCGACTGCGGGACGACAAGCGTGCCGTCCTCCTTCACGAACAGGACGTTGGCACCACCGGTCTCCTCGACATAGGTGCGGGACTCGGAGTCGAGATACAGGTTCTCGGCATAGCCCTCGCGGTGAGCCTCCATCGTGGGCTTAAGGGACATGGCGTAGTTGAGGCCGGCTTTGATGTTGCCGGTGCCGTGCGGTGCAGCGCGGTCGTACTCGGAAACGCGCAGCTTGACAGGCTTGAGGCCGCCCTTAAAGTACGGACCGACCGGGGTCACGAGAATACGGAACGTGTACTCAGGAGCGGGAGCCACGCCGATCACGTCACCGGAGCCGATCATAAACGGACGCACATACAGGGTTGCGCCAGAGCCGAAGGGCGGAACCCAGGCGGCGTTGGCGGAGACGACCTGCTTGACGGCCTCGACAAACTTGTCCTTGGGGAACGGGGGCATCTCCAGACGCTGGGCGGAATTGTACATACGCTCGGCGTTCATATCGGGACGGAAACAGACGATGCTGCCGTCCTCGGCGGTGTAGGCCTTCAGGCCCTCAAAGACCTCCTGGCAGTAATGGAAGATGCCGCCGCACTCGGAGACATGCAGGGTGTGGTCGGTGGTCAGGCCGCCCTCGTCCCACTCGCCGTCCTTCCAATGGGCCTCGTAGCTGTAATCGGTCTTCATGTAGCCAAAGCCGAGGCTACCCCAATCGATATCCTTCTTCTCGACAGTCATATGTCGCTCCTTACATACACGGTTGCATACTCGCGAACCCGCACGCAAGGACCGAAGCCGGCCGCGTCGCAACGTCGCATACCCGGAAGCGTAGAGCCGGGCAGGACACGCGGGCAGCATCAAAGCCGATGGCGCGTCGATTCGCATGCAGGTGATTGTACTCCCCGCACGCCCTGGATAAAACGCTTTTCTTTAACTAAGTAAAGTATTTTCATTTGCTTTCAACACAAAAGGCCCGCCATCGAATCCGATGACGGGCCTTGGAATTAACGTCCAAAAACAAGCTCGAACTAGGCGTTCTTTTTGCCGAGCTTAGCCTTAACCAGACCGACCACGGTCGGAATGATCGACACGGCGACAATGCCGACGATCAGCAGCTCAAAGTGCTCCTGCACAAACGGAATGCCACCAAAGAAGTAACCCAGCAGCGTAAAGACCGTCGACCAGGTAATGCCACCCAGCACGTTAAAGATGACAAAGTTGCGCCAGTGCATGCCGCCCATGCCGGCGATAAAAGGCACAAAGGTGCGGATGAACGGGAAGAAGCGACCGAGGAAGATGGCCAGATGGCCCCACTTATCCAGGAAATCCTCGGACTTTTTGATGCGCTCGGGCGTCATGGCCTTGACCTTGCCCGAAGCGATAATCTTTTTGCCAAAGAAGTGGCCGATCATAAAGTTGCACTGATCGCCCAGGATGGCTGCGGCCCATGCGGTGGCCAGAAGCGCCACGATGTTAAAGCCGCCGTTATGGGCAAAGAAGCCCGAGGCAAACAGCAGCGAGTCGCCAGGAAGGAACGGGAAGAACACCACGCCCGTCTCGATAAAGATGATCAGGAACACGCAGCCGTAGGCCATAAGCGGGCCGGCGGCGATCCAGCTGGCAATCGCGGTGCGCGGGTCTTTAAGCAGCTCGGCGATAAAATTGATGAAACCCATGAAGTAAAACCTCTCAGTTGTGGGCGCGGACACGTCCAAGTTGACCAGTATACGGTTGCGGCGCCCCCTCGTGCGCAACCCCACAAAAGCATGACTCCATTACCAGCAAGTTTGCATAACTGACACTTGTCGCCCAAAGCAAAGCAAGATTGTTCTTCCTAATCCCTAGCGAATCGCTATACTTTAGTGAATCGCATTGTCACGGCGCTAAGGGAGGGCGGCCGGTGAGCTTTATCAATACCATTCGCGAGGACATCAAGACCGTCCAGGCGCAGGACCCTGCCGCGCAAAGTGCCCTGGTCATCTTCCTGTCCTACCCCGGCCTGCATGCCAAGTGGAATCATGTGCCCGAGCACTGGCTCTGGGAGCACGGCCATCGCTCGCTCGCCCGTGTGCTCTCGCAAATCACCCGCCACATCACCGGCGTCGAGATTCATCCCGCCGCGCAGATCGGCAAGCACTTCTTTATCGACCACGCCATGGGCGTCGTTATCGGCGAGACCACCATTGTGGGCGACAACTGCGTGCTCTACCAGGGCGTCACGCTCGGCGGTACCGGCAACGAAACCGGCAAGCGCCACCCCACCCTGGGCAACAATGTCACGGTGGGCACGGGCGCCAAGGTGCTTGGCAACATCCACATTGGCAACAACGTCAAGATCGGCGGCAACTCGGTCGTCGTCAAGGACGTGCCCGACAACTGCACCGTCGTTGGCGTGCCGGGACGCATCATCAAGCGCAACGGCTGCCGCGTGTTCGAAGAAAGCTTCGACGCCAAGCAGCATCGCGAGTACATGCCCGACGATGCCGCCGAGCAGAGCGCCCTCAACCGTCAGGGCATCACCGAGAACGCCCGCCGCGTCAAGGAACTCGAGCGAGAGGTGGCCGAGCTCAAAGCCCTCGTCGCCAAGCTCGTGGACGAGCGCTAGGGCCGCGGGCAACTGCCACAGCATGAACGCCAACACAAAAGGCACGCCAGGGAATCCGCCCCCGGCGTGCCTTCTTTTCGATGTGACATGCGGGACTGCCCCTTTGTCACCTTATGCGAACTGGCTTAGGTAGAGGTCGGCATAAGCGCCCTCGGCAGCCAGCAGCTCCTTGTGCGTACCCTGCTCGATGATATTGCCGTGATCCATGACCAGGATGAGGTCGGCATCGACGATCGTCGACAGACGGTGCGCGATCACAAAGCTCGTGCGCCCGCGCATGAGCGCGTCCATGGCGCGGCCGATGGCGAGCTCGGTGCGCGTGTCCACACTCGACGTCGCCTCGTCCAGGATGAGGATCGCCGGGTTGTTGAGCAGCACGCGCGCGATGGTCAGCAGCTGACGTTGGCCCTGGCTGATGCTCTCGGCATCGTTAGCCACACGCGTGTCGTAGCCCTGCGGCATAGTGCGCACAAAGAAGTCGACCTGAGCGGCACGCGCGGCCGCGACAATCTCCTCGCGCGTCGCCTCGGGACAGCCATAGGCGATGTTCTCGGCAATGGTGCCATCGAACAGCCAGGCATCCTGCAACACCATGCCAAACTGCTGGCGCAGCTCGCCGCGATCCATGAGGCTCGTGTCCACACCGTCGAGGGTAATGCGGCCACCGTCGATCTCGTAGAAGCGCATGAGCAGATTGATGAGCGTGGTCTTGCCCGCGCCCGTGGTTCCCACCACCGCGATCTTTTGGCCCGGTTCGGCGGTAAACGACACGTCTCGCATAAGCGGCTTGTCGGGCGCATAGCCAAAACGTACGTGTTCAAAGGCAACACGGCCCTCCACCTTGCCCGGCAGCTTGGCGGCGGCCACCGGCAACGGATCGGCTTCCATCTCGGACTCGTCGAGCAGGTCGAACACGCGCTCTGCGCTCGCCAGCGCGCTCTGCAGCGAGTTAAAGGTAAACGACAGCTGCGTCATGGGCTCGGACGCCTCGTAGATAAACTGGAAGAACGCCTGGAACACGCCGACGGTCATATGCCCGGCAACCAACATGCTGCAGCCCACAAGCGCAATCACGATCTGCGCCAAGCGGCCGATAAAGCGCACCGCGGGACCGACGGCGTTAATCATAAAGTCCGCCTTGGTGCTCACGCGCGCCAGCTCCTTCGAAGCCTCGTGTACCTCGGCAGAGCTCTGGCGCTCGCGGTTAAACGCACGGATCACCAGACGACCCGAGTAGCCTTCCTCGACCGCGCTCGTAATCTTGGACACCCACTCCTGGCGCTCGCCCGTCACATCGTGCGTGCGGCGCGAAACGACCTTCGTCACCAGCAGCGAAAGCGCCGTAAAGAACAAAAAGACGAGCGTGAGCGGCACGCTAAACACGAACATCACGCTCACGGCGCCCACCACGGTGCCGATCGACACCAGAAGCTGCAGCAAGCCGCGCTGCATGCTCTCGGACATCTTGTCTAAGTCGTTGGTCGCACGGCTGACGACCTCGCCGGGACGATGCGCGTCAAAGTAGGCAAGCGGCAGACGGTTGAGCTTTTGTGCGATGCGGTTGCGTAGACGCAGGTTGAGGCGCTCGGCAACGCTCGACATCAAAAAGCTCTGGAGCGCGTAGAACGAGGCGGCGGCGGTCCAGATCATAAAGTAGATGAAGATGGTCCTGCCGCAGTTCTCCCAGGTAATGCTGAAGGTAGCGTTGTTGGCAAACGCCAGCTTCATGTGCCCCCACAGCTCATCGATCACGCGGGCGCTGTAAGCCGGCGCCGCGGTGTTAAAGATGACATAGAACACGATGCTCGCGAACACGATATAGAAGCGCCAATGGTCGCCGGCGGCCTCGCTCCACAGGCGGCGCACCGTCGCCCAGGTGTCGCGGGGCGTCTCGTCCTCGTCCTCGTCGTCAACGTCGCGCATGCGTTCCGCCTCGGCGCGGGCGCGCTCGTCCTCGGCGCGCTCGTTTTCCTCGTAGAGTGCCTGGCGGCGAGCCTCGCGCTCCGCCGCCTTGGCGGCTTCGTCCAGGCCGGGTGTGGCGCCCGTCTCCTCAACTGTCTCTGCAACCGCGGCATCCTCGGCGATGGCCTGCTTCTTGAGCTCCTCGGTCATGCTACTCACCTCCCTTCATCTGCGATTCCGCGATAGCACGGTACACCTCGCAGGTTTCCATGAGCTCGTCGTGCGTGCCTAGGCCCACGACCTCGCCATCCTTGAGCACCACGATCTGGTCGGCATGCAGAATGGTCGAGATACGCTGCGCGATGATGAGCACCGCGGCATCGCGTGTCTCGTCCTGCAGCGCATGGCGCAGGGCGGCATCGGTCTTAAAGTCCAGGGCCGAAAAACTGTCGTCGAAGATATACAAATCGGCATGCTTCATGAGTGCGCGGGCGATCGCCAGGCGCTGGCGCTGACCACCCGAGAAGTTCGTGCCGCCCTGGGCCACCGGAGTATCGAGCCCCTGCGGCTGGTCGAGCACAAAGGTGCTCTGGGCAACCTCCAGCGCATGGAGCATGTCAGCCTCGGTCGCCTCCTCGTTACCAAAGCGCAGGTTGCTCGCCACCGTACCCGAGAACAGCCACGCCTTCTGCGGCACGTAAGCGATATGCCCGCGAATCTCACCTTGCGAAAGGTCGCGCAAATCGACGCCGTTCAGGCGAATGGCGCCCTTCGTGGCATCATGGAAACGCAACAAGAGCTTGGCTACCGTCGATTTGCCCGATCCCGTCGAACCCACGATCGCGGTCGTCTGGCCACGGCGACAGGCAAAGCTCAGGTCGCACAGGGTGTCCTCGTCGGCATCGTCAAAACGGAACGACATATGGTCGAACACGGCCACAGCGTCGGCCCCATCTGCGGACTCAGGCGCCCCGTCGCCCAGCGTAGCTTTGCCGTCCACAATGCTCGGCTCGATTTCGAGCACCTGCTGCGCACGGTTGAGGCACGCCGCGGCGCGCGGAAGCGTTAGAATCACCATCTGCGCCATCATCACAAAGAACAGGATCAAGATCGCGTACTCCAGCACGGCCGAGATGCTGCCGATTTGCATGGCATGGGCGCCCACGCGGTTGCCGCCCACCCACAGCACCACCACCTCGGCGATGTTCATCAAAAAGAAGCTGGAGCTGTCGAGACCCACAAACAGGTGGTTGACCTTGATGGCGTTGGCCGCGTAATCGCTAAACACCTCGTCCAGGCGCTGCTCCTCGTGGCGCTCCTTGTTAAATGCGCGGATAACGCGCACGCCCACGATATTTTCGCGCAGCACCACGTTCATACGGTCGATAAAGCTCTGCAGGCGCATAAAGATCGGCGCGGCGTTGGCCACGGTAAAGACCGCCGCCACCAGCACGATCGCAACGACCACGCCCAGCAGCGTGCCCATGGCGGGATCGATAAACCAGGCAAAAATGATGCCCGCCACGGCCAAGAACGGTACCGGCAGCACCAACTGAATCGTCTGAAGGACAGCCTGCTGAATCACGTTGATGTCGTTGAGTGAGCGCGTGATCATCGAACCCGTGCCAAAGCGCTCAAAGTCGCTAGCCGCGAGTTCGAGCGACTTGTCGTACACGGCATTGCGGATATCGCAGGCCACGTTGGCGGCCAGGCGCGCCGAAAGATAGCAGCCCAGCACAGTGCCGCCGCTGGCCATGCCGGTCGCGATAAGCATGTACAGGCCGTTGCGTAAAATATAGTCGATATCGCCCGTGGTAATACCGGTGTTGACCATGTTCGCCAGCATCGTGGGAACCAACAGCGTACCGACGTTATCTATCAGCACCGCAAACAGCGTCACCGCAATCAGACCGCGGTACGGCCTCATAAACCTCATTAAGAGTCGCATGTGTCCCCCTCGCCCTTATCGTCAGTCTCGTTCTCGGCGGCTACCTGTTGTTTAAATGCCTCGCACTCTTCGTTCAGAACATGGGAGAACTTACCGACCAAGCGCATGATCTCGCGCTGCTCCCACGGCTCGAGCGCCTCGAATGCCTGCTGCTCGGCTTTTTGCGCCGGCAACGCGTAGCGCTTGGCAAACCGCACGCCTTCTTCGGTCAGTCGCACAACCTTGTTCTTACGACTGCCCTCGGCAAACTCCAACGTCGCAAGCCCTCGCGCCCTAAGCGTTTTAATCGCCGAATTGATGGTCTGTTTGCTGTAGAACCATTCACTCGTCAGCCGACTCACGGCAACGCTTCCGCCCGCTGCACTCGTGTCGACGAGCATCCAGTAGGTGCAGTCCGAAAGACCGCAGGTGCGTGCGAACTCCGAATAGATACGGTCAAGCCCGTTGAGCATCCGGTCGAAATCGACCAGGCTAACTGCACTATTCATCTCTCCCACCATTCGATTGTCCGAGTTTTGACCAATTTATATCTCTACATTAGTCCGAGTTTTGACTATCGTCAATAAGCTCGTTGTTTATGGTCGGCTCTACATAAGCATATCGACAAAAAAGACCGCCGGCGCGGGGGGGGCGGCGCCGGCGGTTGCGAGAGAATATCGAGTGTTGGCTGTTAAGCAGCGACGGCCTCGTAGACCGTGGCGCCCGAGAAGCTGTCGTGTAGGCTCTTGCCGCAGATCCACGGCAGTTCGACGACCTCGCAGACCGTGTTGACCAGCTCGGAGCAGTCAGTAAAGTGGCCCTTATCGTTGAGGGCCTCGCAATCCTGAACACGCCAATAGCCATCGGTGTGCGTGATGTAGTACTCGTGATCGTTAATCGACACGAAAGCGCGCGTCTTGGAACGCAGCAGCTTCAGAAATCCTTCGAAGTCGGTCTCGACGACATCTCCAGCCTGGAACATGATGTTACCTCCTGGCCCGGCGCCACCATGGCGCGTTGATAAACGTTGATACTCCTTTAGTAAAACCTTTATCAGAGCTTATGCGCGTATCATTTAGGCAAGTGGTAAAAAACCGCAGGGTAGACGGGATAAAACGTTTAATCATCCCACCGGTTTGTCACATTCTGGCTGAAGTTTTATGCAAACCAACTTTTCCACTTGGTAGCTTGCATTGTTTGGGGCCGACTGCGCGATTACGGTTTTGGCTCGGCGGGTAAGAACGAGGCATCGAAACCAATGTCAGGAGGACACATGGAGGCCATCGAAGCGCTCATCCACCGCCGCAGCTGCCGCAAATACAGCGATCGCCCCGTCGAGAAAGATAAGCTCGACCGCATCATCGAAGCCGGCCAGTACGCGCCCAGCGGCATGGGACGCCAGCCGGTCACGTTTGTCGCCGTCACCGACCCTGCAACCGTCGAGCGCCTCTCGCAGCTCAACGCCCAAGTTATGGGCAGCGAGGGAGATCCCTTCTACGGCGCCAAGACCGTTGTGGTGGTGCTCGTCGACCGCAGCGTGCCCACGCACCTGGAAGACGGCTCGCTCGCCATGGGCAACCTGCTCAACGCAGCCTATGCGCTGGGTGTCGATTCGTGCTGGATCCACCGCGCGCACGAGGTCTTTGACTCGCCCGAGGGACTGGAACTGCTGGCCAAGTGGGGTCTGCCCGCCGACGGAAGCCTGCGCGGTGTAGGCAATTGCATTCTGGGCTACGCCAAGGACACGCTACCCGAGCCCAAACCCCGCCGTGACAACGTGGTGTATGTTCCGCCGTTCTAACGAACGGCGGACCCGTTGACGCTGCGCGAGCCGCATTAACGCCAATCTGACGTTCAATTTCGAGGGCGCGACCAAAAGGTCAGCGCCCTCTCATTTCACGTCACCTTGGCGCAAATGCGGCCCGCTCGCTGTTGGTGCCTGACATCGAGTGAGCCGCTGTCTTGGGCAGCTAAAAGGCCCCGTCCCATATTTGCTGCCCCACTCGCAACTTATCTTGCCGATGGAGTTGTTGCCGTTTCGCTCGTCTGACTCGCATCGGCGTCGTCGCTTTGCCCGCCTTCGTCCTTTTGAGCATCGGCAATGGTGGCAGCAGCTGCGACCATACCGCGCTGGGGCGCCACACCCGTCTGGTCTTGTGCGCCTTCAACAAGCTCCGTGCCAGCATGCGCAAGTTCGGGCGATTTGAACATCGCGCCCAGACTCGCGCCGTCGCCGGCATATCCGAGCGCCGCGAGCGCGATGACAATCACCGCAACAACGACCGCGATCGGAACGTAGCGATGCCAGCCTGCGGGATTGAGGCCGCTACGGCGAGCAGCGCCACGGCTAATGTAGCCGAGCGTTCCATCGTGCTTGAGCTTTGAGCCCACCACGCGCCTTCGTCCCCACAACGAGGACTCGGCCTGCATGGCCAAGCGAGCGCTTGCCGAAGGATAGCCATATTTTGTGCGCTTGAACGAGCCGTCGAACCCCGAGGCGCTTTTGCCCCACGTCCGCGAAGTCGTACGCCGGCCGACCGGCGCCGCACTTCGCTTTGTTCGGTTCGTTTTTGAAGTCTCCGCCATACTCCCCCGCACGCCGTAACACAATCGAAACAATGCTTCTTTGGACTGTATCACACGCACCGCACGCGGTCACGGCGCCTCGCTCAGCGGTCGTTGTCCTTCAGCAGGCGCCATAAAGTCGTGCGGCTTATACCGAGCACCTCTGCCGCACGTGTCCTGTTGCCGTGAAGGTGCTGCAGGACCAACCGCGCGACATCGCGCTCGGTATCGGCCAGGGGACGCAAGATGTACAAATCGCTTTCGAGCGCCGGGGCGCCAAAGGTCGCGGTCTTGATAACGTCCTCCTGGGCAAGCACCTCTTTCGCCACGGCACGCTCCACCGTTCCAGCCCCCACTAATATATAGAGTCGTTCAGAGACTTCACGCAGCTGCAGGTAATTGCGGGGCCAACGGTACGCATCGAGCGTCTCTGCCGCGGCGGCGGACAACATGGGGGCACCCGTCTTAAACATATCTGCCAGATACCCCAGATAGCGCGCAACCTTTTCCGACGCGCCGCCCTGCTCGGCAATCGCCGGCGCCACACTCACTGCACAGGCCAGACGCTCGGTTACAAAAGCAGCCTGATCGCTTTCGCCGCCGCCCGGCATATCGTTTGCCGTCAACACCACATGGCAACGAGTTGCGAGCGCCGTGTCGATCATTGCGGACACGAGCTCGCGCAGACGTTGGGGGCCAACAGCATGCCAGCCGCCCATGCAAAGTGTCAGCCCCGTTTGGAATAGCGGCGATTCGGAACTTTTGAGCAGATGGCGCCAGCCGCGATCCGTAAGCTCATCGAGCGCAACGGACACAAAGGGCTGATCGGCATAGGGTCCATCCAGGTACAGGCGTTTTGCAATCTGATCCTGCCCCGCGCCCAGCTCGCCCTCGAGCATAAGGGGCACCCCACGCGCATAGCTCTCCCGTACGGGGGCAGCGACCGCCGCCGCGTCTTCGACGATGCCGTACGTGCTCGACGCGTAGCGAGCCTCGACTTCGTCGGCATTGAGCCACTCGATGCCCGCATGCGTCGCAGCGGCGCGCACCTCATGCGCCACGACCACCCAAAGCGCTCCGCGCTCCTTGGCCGTCGGGCGCACCGTCAAGCTCAACCGCACGCCCTCGTGGCTCATCACCAGGCGCGCCCCATCGCCCACGCGAGCGAGACGCTCGGAAACAAAAGCAGCGATATCCTGCTCGAGCGCCGCGTCACTCATAGTCGAGATCACAACGCCACCGCGCTCGTCGATTGCCAGCGCCGATGCTCCGGCTGCGGACAATGCCTCAATCAGAATCTGCAGCTTGGCATCGCTGTCCATGGTTCGTCCCGTCTCCAGCCGCGGCCCCATCTGAGACCCGGCATCTCAAGTGTTTCAAAATTGAACGATAGTGTTCACCAAACACTATAGGGCAGAAGTCGCCGTCCTGCGAGTATATGAGTTGCCCCGCATCGCCATCCTGGCGGGGCGATAAGAGCTCTTCGGGACCTATCAACCTGCGGACAAGCCATACCCGCAAGAGCTCCTATCGCTCCACCGCGGACATGCGCTCGCCAGCACGCAGCACGCAAATCAGCTACTTCTCTACCAGATTCCCAGCACGTGCTGCATTCCCAAACTCATGCACGCAATGCCAATCCAGCAGCAAAAGCCCAATGCGATGGGCTTGCCGCCCTTTTTGACCAGCTCGACGATATCGGTATTAAAGCCAATAGCCGCCATGGCCATCACGATAAAGAACTTCGACAGCTCCTTGATGGGTGCCGTAATGGATGCAGGAAGCTGAAGCACCGTGGTGATCACGCTCGCCAGCACAAAGAACAGCACGAACATGGGAAATGCGCGTTTAAGCGAGAACGTGCTTTTGGCGTCGCCGCCGGCCTTGCGCGCCAGATGCATCTGCCAGCATGCGAGAGCCAACGTAATGGGAATAATGGCCAGCGTCCTGGTGAGCTTAACCACTGTGGCGCTTTCGAGCACATTGGCGCCGGGATGCATGCTATCCCAGGCGCTCGCCGCAGCCGTTACCGACGAGGTGTCGTTGATGGCGGTGCCGGCAAACAGGCCAAAGCCCTCGTTGGTCAGCCCGAGCATGCCGCCGAGCGTCGGAAACACGAGCGCCGCGATAACGTTAAACAGGAAGATGACCGAAATGGCTTGGGCAATCTCGCGATCGTCGGCATCGATGACGGGCGCGGTCGCAGCGATGGCCGAACCGCCGCAAATCGACGAGCCCACACCCACAAGCGTCGCAATCTTGCCCGGCACGTTCATAACGCGGCAGAGCACGAAGGCGATGACAAGCGAGGTCGAGATCGTCGCCACGATAATCGGCAGCGACTGGGCGCCCTTGGACAGAATCTGGGAGAGGTTCATGCCAAAGCCAAGCAGGGTAACCGCGTACTGCAAGACTTTTTTAGACGTATAGGTGACACCGGCGGCGAGCTGTTCGCGACGATTCTTGGGAAAGACGAGCGCCAGGACCATGCCAAAGAGAATGGCAAATACCGGACCGCCGACCACCTCAATTTGTTTGCCGAGCAACGTCGCGGGAATGGCGATAATCAGGCAGAACAAGACGCCTTTCCAGCGCTCGCGTACGATATTTGCCAGTTGCATATGGGAGTCCTTCTTTCTATTTCACGTTTGCGACGGCTTATGATACGGCAATGTTGAGCACAGCCCTGCGCAAATACAGACTAAAATGCCTCAATAGTTCTCGGGCAACAGCCGAATTACCCACCGCGGAGAGCTGGTTCGCGGCATAATAAACAACTGACATATGAGTTTGATAGAACAGTTGCGAGGCGCAATGGAAGAATCGATGCACATCGGCGAGCAGGAAACGAGCCTACAGGACCAGTCCTACCACACCATTCGGCGCAAAATCGTCTACCTGGACTACAAGCCGGGCGAAAAGCTAGGCGTCAAGCAGCTTTGCGATGACCTGGATATGGGACGCACCCCTGTGCGCGAGGCGCTGGTGCGTCTGGCGCAAGAGGGTCTGGTGCGCACCGTGCCCCAAAGCGGCACCTATGTCTCGCCCATCAACCTCACCTTTGCCGAGAGCGCCTGCTACATTCGCGAACACTTGGAAAAACAGGTGATTGTGGAGTGCTGCGCCCGTGCCACCTCGGCAGGCATCGAGCAGCTCGACCGAGCCATCGCGCTGCAGGAAAAGGCCATGGCCGAAGAGGATCGCATCGGATTCTTTTTAAGCGACAACCTCATGCACCGCATGATCTTTAGCATCGCGTGCCGCAGCACCGTGTGGTCGTGGCTCGAGGCGACCAATGCCGACCTGGAGCGCTTCCGCTGGCTGCGCGCCGCCACGCAGAGGCTCGACAATCAGGAGATTGTTAACGAGCACAAGCAAATCCGCCGCGCCATCGCCGGCCGCGACCCCATCGAGGCGAGCTTTTTGGTCAGCAAGCACCTGCATATGATGTTCCGCAACCAGACCGAGGTCCTGGACCAATATCCCAAGTATTTCGAGACCAGCAAGCTCCGCTAACCTGCCAAAACCACCACAAAGGGGGCAGGCACCTTTGTGGTGGTTTCTCCACACAAAAAGGCCCAGCTCCGTCTGATGACACGGAGCCGGGCCTTAATCGTAAGGATAACGGAACTCGATTACTCGACAGTAACGCTTTTCGCCAGGTTACGAGGTTGGTCAACGTCGCAACCGCGCAGGATGGCCACCTCGCGGGCGAGCAGCTGCAGCGGAACGCTCGCCGTGATGGGGCTGAACACGTCACGGACGGACGGCACGCGAATGATACAGTCGGCAATCTTGTTGATTTCCTCGTCGCCCTCGGTAGCAACGACGATGACCTTGGCGCCGCGAGCCTTGCACTCCATGAGGTTCGACACCGTCTTATCGTACGTTGCGCTCTTGGTTGCCACCGCGATGACAGGGAAACCCGGATCGATCAGCGCGATGGGGCCGTGCTTCATCTCGCCGGCGGCATATGCCTCGGCATGCAGGTAGCTGACCTCCTTGAGCTTAAGCGCGCCCTCATAAGAAATGGCGGCGCCCATGCCGCGACCCACGAACAGCGCGGACTGCGCGTCCTTGCACACAAGCGCGGCCTCGTGCACGGCCTCGGTCTGCGTATCCAGGATCCACTGGATCTGCTCGGCCGTATCGGAAAGCTCGCGGAACAGCATGCGCGTCTGCTTGGTGGTCAAGCGGTACTTGACCTGCGCCAGCAGCAAGGCCAAAAGCGTGAGGCTCACGACCTGACCGATGAAGCTCTTAGTCGAGGCGACTGCAATCTCCTTGTTGGCCTTGGTGTAGATGACGCCGTCGCTTTCGCGCGCCACCGGGCTGCCCACCACGTTGGTGATGCCAAAGACCTTGGCGCCCTTGATGCGCGCATCGCGAATGGCGGCAAGGGTGTCGGCCGTCTCGCCCGATTGGGACACGGCCACGACGAGCGTTGTCGGCGTGATGATGGGGTTGCGGTAGCGGAACTCGCTAGCCGCCTCAACCTCGGTAGGAATACGAGCCCAGCCCTCAATAAGGTTCTTTGCGATGAGTCCGGCGTGGTAGCTGGTGCCGCAGGCAATCACATATACGCGGTCGATATCGTTGAGTTCCTCGAGCGAAAGGCCCAGCTCGTCGATATCGAGCTCACCGGCAGGGGTCATGCGGCCCACCAGCGTGTCGCGCACCACGCGCGGCTGCTCGTGAATCTCCTTGAGCATAAAGTCGGGATAACCGCCCTTTTCGGCCATGTCCAGGTCCCAGTCGATATGGGTGATTTTGGGCTCGATAACGTTGCCGGCCTCGTCGGTATACTCGACGCCCGCGGGCGTGAGCTTGGCAAACTGACCGTCTTCGAGCACCACGACATCGCGGGTGGCATCGATAAGCGCGATCACATCGGAGGCAACGTAGGAGCCGGTCTCGCCCACGCCGACCACAATCGGGGAGTCCTTGCGGGCAACAGCGATCACGCCAGGTTCGTCGGCGCACACGGCGGCCAGGCCATAGGCGCCCACCACGTGGGTGCAGGCCTCGCGCACGGAAGCCATCAGGTCGCGCGTCTCGGCATAGGCCTCTTCGATCAAGTGCGCGAAGACTTCGGTATCGGTCTCGCTCTTAAAGTGATGGCCGCGGCCCTCCAGCTCTTCGCGCAGCTCGGCGAAGTTCTCGATGATGCCGTTGTGGACGATGGCGATGCGACCATCGCAGCTGGTGTGGGGATGGGCGTTGACAACGGAAGGCTTGCCGTGAGTGGCCCAGCGGGTATGGCCGATACCGCAGGTAGCGTCGCTGTCGATATTGGAAAGCTCGCTCTCCAGGCCCGCAACCTTACCCACGCGGCGGATGACGTCGAGGTGAGCCGCGGCGCCCTCGCCCACCTCGAGCGCGACGCCCGAGGAGTCATAACCGCGATATTCCATACGCTTAAGGCCCGTGACCAGAATGTTCTTTGCAATATCAGAGCCGGTGTAGCCGACAATTCCGCACATAGGATAAATCCCTTCGCTCGCGTGACTGCAAAACGCCCACGCACGACGGGCGCTGAGACGTATAACGTCCGAGTATTGTACTCACACAAACGCAAGCTGATATACCAGAAGTGGTATCTTAAACTGGATACCACTCGATGCACACACCCTACCACCACAACGGTGACAGGCACCTTTGCGGTGGTTGGCACTCCCCTAGGGACGCAGGCGGCGCTCGAGCCGATTGCCCAGGGCCGTGAGTGCCATAACAATGACGTAGTAGACCACGGCCACCACTAAAAACGGTTCAAAGGCTCGATAGGTGAGCGCCTGCACGCTCTGGGCGGCGCGCATCATATCCATCAGGCCGATGGTTGCCACCAGCGAGGAGCTCTTGAGGACCGTGATCACTTCGTTGACCAGAGCAGGGGCAATCGAGCGCATCGCCTGCGGAACGATGATCTTGCGCATCATGGGAACATAGCGAAGCCCGATGGCCCGAGCGGCATCGTACTGCCCCCTGTCAACGCCCTCGATACCACCGCGCACCGTCTCGGACACCGTCGCTGAGCCGTTGAGCCCCAGTGTAATGGCACCGGCGGCAAACATCGAAATTTTGAAGCCCGTGAGCTGCGGCGTCGCAAAGTACGCCAAAAAAAGTAACACGATGAGCGGCACGCCGCGAAAGATAGAGGTGTAGAAGTTGAGCACCGCACGCAATGGGCGACAGGGCAAAACCTTGAGCACGGCAATGAGAAAGCCCAGGACGAGTGCTATGGCCAGCGCGGCGGCCGTCACCTGACAGGTCACGACCAGGCCGCTCATAAACATCGGTATATATGGTTCTAGCAGTTCAAACTTCATCAGCATGCCCTTGGCGCGCGCCTCACCGGCTCGCTATTTTCCGGCAACCGTCGACGTACCGGAAGCGGAATAGTCGCCGTTCCACATGAAGTCGGCGCCCACATACTGCTTGATGCAGTCATCGATGGTGCCGTCCTCGAGCATCTCGCCGATGCATTCGTCAAGCGCCGCGACAAATCCGGCACCCTTCTTGGCCATCAGGCGGTACACGCCCACGTGATCGCTCGCCTCGGAGCGATCGAGCAGGCCCAGCACCAGGCCCTCATTCGCATCGCGCATGGACTGGCCCTCGGCGCCGTCACACAGGTAGGCATCGATGCGCCCGGCGAGCACCTCTTGCAGGCACTGGTCGCCACCGTCGTACGTGTGAATATCAGCATCGGGCATGACCTTGGCGATGAACTTGTTCTGCACGGTACCGGTGGTGCAGGCGATAGACTTGCCGGCGAGGTCCTCAACGCGCTTGACGGGATCGCCGCCGAGCGTGAGAACGCCCACAAGCGGCTGATAGTAGCCGCGCGTGAAGTCATAGGTCTGCTCGCGCTCTTCGTTGGAGCTCATCGCCATGGTAAAGGCCTTGTCATCGCTCTGCACCGATGCAAGCGTGGCGGCAAAGTCCTGCGGCTCAAAGTCGTAAGAAAAGCCCAAGCGCGAGGCCATCTCGTCAGCGATAGCGATGTCCAGGCCGACAACCTTCTGTTTGCCGTCCGACTGCGTCTCCAGATAGCGATAGGGCGCAAAGGCATCGTCGCCCACAAAGGTGAGCTTGGCGCCCTTGATATCGTCGCCCGCAACCGCAGCAGAACCAGCGGCAGAGCCCTTGTCAGCGCCACTGCCAGCGCAACCGCTCGCCGCAACCATTGCAGCACCGGCGATCAAACCCAGGAAATCACGACGAGAAACAGCGCGAGTCATACCAAAGCCTTTCAATCTACGTTCAAAGCGGCTTCTATTGTAGACACTCCACTGTTTAGCGAGCAGCCCAGCTGCGGCAAAACCACCACAAAGGGGACAGGCACCTTTGTGTGGTCTGGACTCCGGTGTTTGCCCAGATAAAACCTGCCAAAATAAACCTGCCCCTAATTGGTAGGTTTTGACACCCTGGGAACGGGCGATGCTACAATCTGACTCGTACTTGAAACGCATCAAAGGGGCCGCTATGGCAAAGGTAAAAATCAGCGACGTCGCGCGCGAGGCAGGAGTCTCACTGGGCACGGTATCCAACGCGCTCAACCACCCCGAAAAGCTGCGCCCCGAGACCCTCAAGCTCATCAACGAGACCATCAATCGCCTTGGCTACCTGCCCAACCAAAGTGCTCGTCAGCTCGCGGGCGGCGCCACCAAGTCCTTTGGCCTGGTCCTCCCCCGTCTCGACCATGGCTTCTCGCTCCAAATTGCCAGCGGCGCCCATAACGAGGCCCGCAAGCACGGCTATGACCTGCTCATCGCCAACGCCGATAACGACGACATCCTCGAGGACCACTACCTGCGCTATTTTATGGGCACGCAGATGTCCGGTGTCATGGTTCAGCCTATGGCGTCCCCCGATTGGCACCCCGCAATGACCAAGATGCCCGTGCCGATCGTCCATCTGGACATCCACTGCTCCGAACCCGGTTACTACGTGGCCGCCGACAACGAGGCGCAAGGGCGCATTATCGCCGAGCTCGCCATCACCCGCGGCGCGCGCCATATCACCGTTGTGGGCAGAGCGGCATTTATGCAGCTCACCCTGCGCGTACTTGGCATTCATAAGGCCCTCGTCCTGCATCCCGATATCAAAATTGAGGTCATTGACGCCGGAGAATGGAATACCGCTGCCGATGGTTACAGCATCGGCGCTCAGATTGCCGAGCGCTCTACCGGCGAGCGTCCCGATTTTGTCATCGGCCTTACCGATGTATTGGCCTCGGGCGTTATCTCGGCGTTGACCGACAAAGGCATCTCCGTCCCCGAACAGGTTCGCGTGGCCGGCTGCGACGGCAACCCGCTTGCATGGAGCGGGTCGGTCCCCCTCACCACGGTGGCACCCCCGGGCTACGAGATTGGCCGCAAGGGTGTCCAGCTGCTCATGGAGCAAATCGAGAACAAGGCGCCGGCAAAAACCAAGCACATCCGCATTGGTTCCGCAGCTCGAACCGTTACCGCGGTCACAGCCGCCGAGGACATCAACCGTCAGGAACTCGTGCGGCCGTTCCTCTTGGAGCGCGCCAGTACCCAGGCGAGCAGCCAAGCCGAAGCCACCGCCATCAACCTCGGCGCGTATCTATAGCACGTCGGTCAGTATGCCAAAACGCCGCTTAAGCAAAAGAGGCCCGACCATTGCCGGACCTCTTTTGCTTAAGCGCAAGGTCAGCCGATTGCTCGTTTCAACTCCGCAATTGTCTAGCGCACGGCCTTGACCGCCGCCGTCAGATCGAACAACGTGTCGAGCACGGCCTCGCAGCCATCCACCACGTCCTGCGGCAGCGGCACGATATCGGGGACGGCAAAGACGTGGCAGCCGGCCGTGATACCCGAGACGCAGCCGTTGCGCGAATCCTCGACCACGGCACATTCCTCGGGAGCGAAGCCCGCGCGCTCGCAGGCAAGCAGGTACATCTCAGGGTTGGGCTTGCCGTGCACGACGTCCTCGCCACAGGTCACCGTTTCAAACTTGTCAAAGAGGCCGACCATCTTAAGGTTGCGCTCCGCCGTAACGTGGCGCGACGACGTCGCAAGGCCCACGTGATAGCCCGCAGCCAGCAGCTCGTCTAGACACTCGGCGGCGCCGGCCTTAAGCTCCAGTTCGGTCTTGACTATCTCGTCGCGAATCTCCTTGTGGCGGACATAGATCGCCTCGGCGGTTTCGCGACTACCGTAATGTTCATCAAGGATGTCCATGACATCGGGCAGCGTGCGGCCGATAAACTGATGGATCAGAGCATCATCAATCGCGATCCCCAGCTCGGCAGCGCCCGCTTTCCATGCCTTGATGCCTAAACGCTCGGTATCGACCAGCGTTCCGTCCATGTCAAAAATAACAGCCTTGATCATATCGGCCCCCTCACCGGATTGCATTACTGCCACTCTACCGCACTTTACAAACTTGTATATAACGTATATAGCATATTGCACTTTCGTTACATAAGCGGAAGTCTTATGACAGGCAGCTCGGTAGGATTATAGTTTTCGACCGAGTACTCAATGGTAAGGATCGTTTCATGCTTTCAGACACTACTGCACCTGCAGAGGAGCTTCAGGACAAACTCGCGACGCTCGAGCAGTTGCTTTTGGCATACGGACGCGTCGCCATCGGCTTTTCCGGTGGCGTCGATAGCAGCTTTTTGGCCGCGGTCTGCGCCCGCATTATGCCTGCCAGCACGCTTCTCGTTCACCTCACCACGCCGCTCATCGGCACGCCCGAACAAACCTCGTTTGAGCGATCCGTTGACGGACAAACCAATGAGGGGCCGCATTTTAAGCTCCCCGTGCTCAATCTTTCGGTCGATCAGCTGCAGCTCCCCCAAGTAGCCTGCAACGACGCCAATCGCTGCTACCACTGCAAGCAGGCCGGCTTTACCGCCATCGTCAACCACGCCAAGTCGCTGGGCTTTTCCACCGTCATCGATGGCAGCAATGCAAGCGATCGCGGTGACTACCGCCCCGGCATGCGCGCGGCAGAAGAGCTCGGCGTACGCTCCCCTCTCATGGAGGTCGGCTTTACCAAGAACGAAGAGCGCGAGCTGTTGCGTGCATGGGGCTATCCCGTTTGGAGCCTGCCGGCGGGAGCCTGTCTTGCCACGCGCGTCCCCACGGGCGAGGAGCTTACGCGCGAGAAGGTCGATTTGATCCGCGCCTGCGAGGATTACCTACACGATCTTGGTCTGGCGCAGGTTCGCGCGCGCTTGGTCGGCGGCTGCATGCATATCGAAGCCGCACCCGCAGATGTCGTCAAGATTGCCGCCCTCGGCGGCACCGCCGTCGATACCGAGGGCAAGACCCCGCTGCCCGCTGCGATCGAATCGGCCCTGCGCGACCTAGGCTGCGGCCACATCTCCCCCGAGGTCACCCCCTACATCCACGGCAACATGAACCAATAGCGCTTCCCGATGAGTTGCGGTGGAATAGTTCCTGTCTTGCGGCCAATCGGGCACAAACAGGAACTATTCCACCGCAACTTCGTTTGGCGGGCATTGACCCGCAGACCTGCCAATAAGGGACAGGTTCATTTTGGCAGGTTTTATCTGGGGAAACGCAGACAGGGCCGCGACACCTCTATGGCGTCGCGGCCCTTTTCCTTGGAGAAGGATCGATTGATTGAACGGGATGACCGTTCTAGTCTTCGAGTCCGCCATTGATGAGCTCCGCGATCTCAACGGGATCGGTGCTCGCGAGAGGCGGCGGTATACCCAATCGTCACTTGGTTGGCGGATACCAATCCCGTGGAAGTCTTCCTTACAACACAGACCTGACCGCAGCTTCGATACCGTCGGAGTCCAAACCGTACTTGTGCAGCAAATCGACCGCAGGGCCGGACTCGCCGTACACATCGCGCACGCCGACGCGTCGTATCGGCACCGGATGCTGCTCCGCGAGCACCGAAGCCACGGCCTCGCCAAGACCACCGATAATCGAATGTTCCTCGGCGGTGACCACGCGACCGGTCTTCTTGGCGCTGGCAACCACCAGGCGCTCATCAAGTGGCTTGATCGTGTGCATGTTGATGACCTCGGCGTCAATACCATCGGCAGCGAGCGTCTCGGCAGCCTCAAGCGCCTCGGCGACCATGAGGCCGCATGCGACGATAGTCACATCGGACCCCTCGCGCACGACCACGCCGCGGCCAATCTTGAACTCATAGTCCTCGCGGTCGTTGATGACCGGTGTTGCCAGGCGGCCGAAACGCATGTAGACCGGACCCTCAAACTCATAGGCGGCGCGCGCGCAAGCACGAGCCTCGATGTCATCGGCGGGAACGATCACCGTCATCCCCGGGATCGTGCGCATGAGCGCAATGTCCTCACAGCACTGATGCGTGGCGCCGTCTTCGCCGACCGAGATGCCCGCATGCGTGGCGCCGATTTTGACATTGAGGTGCGGATAGCCGATGGAATTACGAACTTGCTCGTACGCGCGGCCGGCGGCGAACATGGCAAAGGTGCTCGCAAAGGCAACGTGGCCCGTGGTCGCAATGCCGGCGGCAAGTCCCATCAAGTTGCTTTCGGCAATGCCGGCATCGTAGAAGCGCTCAGGGTGCGCAGCCTTAAACTTACCGGTCTGGGTGGCGGCGGCCAAATCGGCATCGAGAACCACAAAGTCATCGCGCTCATTGCCCAGCTCGACAAGTGCCTCGCCATAGCTAACGCGCGTGGCGACTTTCTTGACGTCTGCCATTAGAGCTCCTCCCCTGCTGCTGCGAGCTCGGCCATGGCCTGCTCAAACTGTTCATCGTTGGGTGCCTTGCCGTGCCAGCCCACCTGGTTTTCCATAAAGGAAACGCCCTTGCCCTTCACCGTCTCGGCGATAATGGCCACAGGCGAGGCGCTCACTTTGCGCGCCTCGGCAAAGGCGGCGGCAATCTGCGCCATGTCGTTACCGTCGGCGAGCTCGATCACATGCCACTTAAAGGCGCGGAACTTGTCGGCAAGTGGCATAGCCGAGTTAACTTCGTCGATACTACCGTCAATTTGCAGGCCATTGTGATCGACGATAGCGACGAGGTTATCCAGGTCGTGGTTGCCGGCGAACATAGCCGCCTCCCACACCTGGCCTTCCTCGCACTCGCCGTCGCCTAACAGCGTGTAGACGCGGTAATTGTCACCCCAGTGCTTTGCGGCAAGTGCCATTCCAACCGCGGCGGAGATACCCTGACCGAGCGATCCGGTAGACATGTCGACGCCCGGCGTGTCATTCATATTGGGATGACCCTGCAGGCGGCTGCCGATATGACGGAGCGTCTCGAGCTCCTCCTTGGGAAAAAACCCGCGCTCGGCGAGCACGGCATAGAGCGCCGGAGCGCAATGTCCCTTGGAGAGCACAAAGCGATCGCGCTCGGCGCGGCTCGGATTCGCCGGATCGACATCCATTTCCTCAAAGAAGAGGTAGGTCATAATGTCGGCGGCGCCAAGCGATCCGCCCGGATGCCCCGACTTGGCGGCGTGAACCGCAGTCACGACACCCTTCCTGACCTCATTGGCGACCTTCGCCAGTTCCTGGTTAGTCATACGAATTCCTCTCTTGAGAACAACCCCGGCACTGGATAATGCGATGCCGGGGCAATTCACTCGTTTAAGGCGGCGCATTCATTCTGAATCGCCTTCTGGTCCATATACGTGTGGGCGATACCCACGGTACAGACGGCACCGCCTGCGATCCTCATTTTTCAGATGGCGTGCCAGACGGAAATTTCACCCTAAAACACAAAAGCCCCAAGTCAACAAAAGCTAGGAGCCTTTGCCAACTTGGGGCATTACGAGTCGCCGCCGTACAGGCAACGACGACCCTTACTCCTTCTGTCATCAACCGATATGGACGAATCGGCTTGTCCGGTTACGGCAGGATGTGGAATCCAAGCGTTTCGATATCACGCGCGAAACCCTTAACGGTGTCGAGCGAATACTCCATGAGGTCCTTACCGACGTTCTTGCGCTTGGCCAGAATGCCGTTGGGAACCGTAATGATCTGGCACCCCACGGACTCGGCCTGATAGATATTCAGCAGCTCACGGGTAGATGCCCAGAGCACCTCACACTGCGGCTTTGCCGCGGCCTTTTTGACAGACTCAGCCATCAACGGCAGCGGATCAACGCCGGTATCGGCAATACGGCCGGCGAAGATAGAGATGATAGACGGCGTCTCAGCGGAGACAGCGTCCACAAACTCATCGACCTGCTCGGGAGTAAAGATCGTCGTAACGTTTACCTTAATGCCGTCAGCGGAAAGACGTTTAACGAGCGCCGCGGTCGACTCACCCTTGGTATTGAGTGCGGGAATCTTGACATACACATTGTCAGCCCAAGTCGCAATCTCGCGAGCCTCGGCCTCCATACCCGCCTCATCGTCCGCAAAGACCTCAAACGAAACCGAGACATCGGTGATGTGCTCGAGCACGGTCTTGGCAAACTCGCGATAATCGGTCACGCCACCCGCCTTCATAAGCGATGGATTAGTCGTAAAGCCCTGAACGTTACCGTTCTCGGCCATGTCGAGCATGCCCTCGAGATTGGCACCGTCGGCAAATACCTTGATTGCCATAATGTACTCCTTACATACATGATGATATAGAAATGTACGGACTGAATTGTTTGTCAAAAGTGCCGCCGCGTCAGAGCGGGACGGAGAACTCCTTAATCGAGTTCGATCTCGAGGTGATAGAGGTCGGCGCGGTAGAACGACTCCACATACTCACGGGGCACATTCTGCTGGTCATGAGAAACCCTCGTAATGTTAAGCAACGGAGCACCGGCGCTGATGCCCAAAAGCTCGGCCTGCTCGTCGGTAGCAACGCAAGCTCCAATCTTTTGGCTCACACGGCTCCAGCGAATATCGCACGAGTTATTGAGATAAGAGCGAAGCGATTCCTTGGAAAAGTCGCGCTCCGCAATATGCGGAACATAACCGTCTTCGTAATAAATCGTCTCCAGATAGAATGAGCGATCGCCCGACACGCGCACACGGCGAAGGCAAAAGGCCTTTGTGCCCTCAGCCAAGCCCAGCTCGTGGGCAACGTGCTGAGGCATGGTTACAACGCCAGACTCAATCAAACGTTTTTGAGGCACTGCAAACTCGTCCACATTCTTTTTGATATAGCTCGAGACACGCTTAGGCGAGCTAAGTGGCACGTTGGCAATAACCTCGGATCCGCGGCCGCGCTTCTTCTCAATCAAGCCATTATTAGAAAGCAGCTCCATCGCTTTGCGCGCCGTTGCACGCGAAACGTCATAGCGCTTCATAAGATCGCTTTCGGAGGGAATGTAATCGCCAATCTTGTAGGCACCGCTCGTAATTCCCTGGAACAAGATATCGTACAGCTGAGAGTACAGCTGTTCCTTGCCGCTAAAATCGAGCTCAGACGTATCGGTCATCATCCCTCCCCTATCTGGACTAATTCTCTAAATCCTTGATATCAGGTGCTGTCTTTTAACAAATGTTAACTGCATAATCTCAAAAGACACACATCGATAACGCTGCCCGCGTATATTCCACTCCAGCCGAGCATACTCCACCGACTCACCACCATCTTGGGGCATTCTTTATGCAAAGAATGCCCCGGACTGCCTCTAGCGCGCGCCGAAAAGCTTGCGCGGGCTGGCACTCGCGCCGATACGATCGGCACCGGCGCCGGACATAAGTGCAAGATCTTCTTTCGTGCGAACGCCGCCCGATGCCTTGACCTTTACACGGCCGCCCAACTCTTGAGCAAACAGATAGACATCCTCAACCTGGGCACCAGCCGTACCAAAGCCCGTAGACGTCTTAATAAAGTCTGCGCCGGCAGCCTCGACGGCATGACAGATCGGCTTTTTGGTTTCCTGCGCCAAATAGCACGTTTCGACAATGACCTTGAGCGTCGCATTGGGCACGGCCTCGCGCACGGCTCGAATATCGTCCTCGATGGCCTGGTAATCGCGGGCTTTGACCATGCCCTGGTCAATCACCATGTCGATTTCGGAGGCACCGTTGGCGTAGGCATCGGCCGCTTCGGCCGCTTTCGCAGCGCTCGTCATATAGCCAAGAGGAAAAGCGATGACCGTGGTGAGCGCAAGGTCGGGATAGGCCTTGTGAGCACGGGCGATATACGAAGGCGGGATACATGCGCTGGCACAACCGTACTCGAATGCCTCGGCGCAAACGGCATCAATCTGATCCCAGGTCGCCGTCGGCTTAAGCAATGTGTAGTCAATGCGCGAGCAGAGGTCCTCATCGGTTAACTCTGCCCCCGCCTTGGCGGCAATGGCGGCAACCGACGAAGGATCGTCCAGATACTCATCGACCTTGGCCAAAAAGCCCGGATAGTCAACGGTATCGACATTGGTCACGTCAAGCTCAATGGTATGACCCAGCTCAAACGTATCATAGCCGCGGTTTTTGATGCGGTCGACAAGGATATCCAAATCGACCAGGTCGTCGCCCTTGCTACGATCTTCGAGCACATCGCCCTTGTGATAATGCGTCACAATGTGCGCAAGATGACGCGTCGGCTTAAGATCGCGAGCACGGTAGCGCTTGCTGATCATAACGGGATCGGCGACAAGACGAATCGTGAGCACACGATAGCCGTGCTTGTCTGCCAGCTCGGCAAGCTTGTCGTGCTGCTTGGCGGAAAACGGATAATCGCACATAATCTGCGGCCCATCCGCCATGGCGACATCGAGGCGACGGAACCACTCCTGAAGAGCGTTCGCATCAACCTGCGCCTTTTCCTCGGCATTGTTAAAGCCGTACGTATCCCAATACTCTTCTTTAACGTCGTCAAGCGAGACGCTCAAAAAGCTCTCAGATGTATGGCGAGCCTTGATGCGATCTGCCAAATCGGTTTTGCCCGTAGCCGGAGGTCCGGCAAGCAAAATCAGCGTCTTTTCCATGCTAGGAAACCCTTCTTACTACCCGATTATTTGCCACGAAGCTGGTCTTTGGAGATAGCAAGCATCTCGGTAACCTTGTCCATGTAATACTTGATAGCCTCATCGTCTTTCGCTTCGGCGGCAGCCGCACGCTTCTTGTTGTACAGCTTGACCAGTGCCGCAGACGCCTTGCCCATCGTGCGATTGACTTCCAGGCTTTGCTCGTATGCCTCAACGGCCTCGTCGACCATGTTGGCATCGGCATAAAGCTTGCCAATCTCGTTTAGAACGTTTGCGGCAGCGACGCCCTCCTTGCCCTCGAGCTCGGAACGCTTTGCCTTAACGGCGTCGAGAACGGCATCTCGATCGAGAACGGGTGCGGTCTCGGCTGCAGCGGAGGCCACCTTCTCCTTTTTCTTGCCAAATCCAAACAAACCCATTGGAAACCTCCACTAGCAGTAATAAACGAAGGGGGTTGTTCCCCTGCCGGGGACCAGGCACAGGAACAACCCCCTTAAAGAAAGACTTGGACCTTCGTCAGGCGCTACAAGAATCCTTATGCGATACCAAAGACGCTGAGGATGGACTTGATGGCCATGAAGAAGAAGCCGGTGACGACGGTGTCGACGTCGGTGCAGGTCATGTTCACGAAGCCAATCTGAGCGAGCATCGGGGACAGGAGCGCAGGCAGGATCATGATGAAGATGCCGTGGAAGATGCAGCCGATGATGGCGCCGCGACGACCGTCGATGGCGTTACCGAAGACACCAGCAGTGCCGCCGGCGAAGAAGTTGGACATAACACCGGGGATGACGAGGGTGCCCATGAGGCCGGTGATAGCCATGCCGATCAGCGAGCCAAGCGTGGTGAACACAAAGCCGAAGATAACGGCGTTAGGGGCATAGGTGAACAGGACAGGGCAGTCCAGAGCGGGGCGCGCATCGGGGACGAGCTTCATCGAGATGCCCTGGAAGGCGGGGACGAGCTCGGCGAGCAGCAGGCGAACGCCGGCGAGCAGGACGTACAGACCAACGACGAACTGCATGGCCTGGAGGAAAGCGTAGACCATGAAGTTGGTGGCGCCGCAGTAGTCAGCAGCAGCAGCGGGACCAGCGAAAGCAGCGACGACCAGGTAGAAAACGATCATGACCAGGCCGACAGCAGCGTAGGTATCCTGGAGGAAGGACAGGGACTGCGGAATCTCGAGGTCCTCGGTGGACTTGGACTCCTTGCCGCCAGCGAGCTTCTTGGTGATGCTTGCGATAAGGGCGGTGAACATATAGCCAAAGGTGCAGAAGTGACCCAGGGCAATGTCATCGGACTCGGTGATCTTGCGGACAACGGGCTGAGCGAAGGCAGGCATGAGGGTAGCGAAGGCGCCACCGACGATGGAGCTGACGACGATCAGGGGGATACCGCGCAGACCGCAGAAGAAGGCGAACACGACGCAGAGCGTGGACTCCCACAGAAGGGCCTGGCCAGTCAGGAACACATACTTAAACTTGGTGAAACGAGCGAGAATGATGTTCACCACGAAGATGCCAGCGAGGCAGATGGCGATCTCGGAGCCAAGGCCGAGGTCGGTCATTGCCTGACCGTTGATGCCCTCGATGGAAGCGACGACGGCGGTCATGCCGTTGAAGCCGAAGGCGGAGTTGAACATATCGCCAAAGTAGGCAAGAGAGCCCTGCATGACGCTCGAGCCGGCAGCCAGAACAAGGAAGCCGAGCATCGTCTTAAACGTGCCGAGCAACACATCGTTGGCCGACTTCTTCTGAAGCACAAGGCCCAGGCAGGCGACGAGACCGATAACAACGGCGGCCTGCGTCAGGATGTTATTGATAATAAACTCAAGAACAGCCATGTTGTACACCCCTTTTTCTCATGTACATTTCTATCAATCTAGGCGAAGAGGCCCTTACTCTAGGACGCCCATCTCCTTGAGCACCGGGGTCAGCTTTTCCTCGATTTCCTTCTTATCGACAAGACGCTTGAGGAACACGCAGGGAAGACCGGTGTTGTAGCTTTCGATCTGCGTCTTGAAGTTCTCGGCAGCGACGATCATGTCGAAGCCCTTAGAGGCGCCCGCGGCGCTGGAAACGCTGTCGTGGTCCATCTTGCACTGGACCCCGAGCTTCTTCATGACCTGCTCAATAGCCATCTGGCAGGCAAAGCTGCTTCCAAGACCATTGCCGCAGCAGCACAAAATCTTGACCATGTTCATTTCCTTTCCTTTGGGGGCGCGTGCCCCACCTCGGGGTAGATGCGGGCAAACACATAGGCTCGCCCGCACCAAGCGACACTGTTTTATGCCGCCGCACCCGTAAATGCCTGATAAATCTCGTCGGCATCATCAGAAGCGACGATCTGCGCAATCTTGTCCTCATCCATAAAGATGCCAGCAAGTACCTGCATAGCCTCAATATGTGAATTGGAATCCTCTGCCGCAAGTGCGACCAAAAGACGAACATCGAAGCTGTCTTCCGAGAACCTAACGGGCTTCTTCAGAACCGTCACGGCAAGCTGACCTTTAATGCAGCCATCCTCGGGGCGACCGTGAATCAGCGCGACGTCTTCGGTGAGCACATAGTAGGGACCCATCTCGTTGGTGGCGCGGATAATCTCATCCGCATAGCGATCCTCGACGTAACCGCCCTCGTTGAGCGGAGCGACGGCGAGCTTGATCGCGTCCTGCCAGGAATCGACAGAATCGGCAAGGCGAACGTTTTCGCGCTTGAGCATCTCCGTAATCTGCATCGGTGCGCCTCGTCCCTAAGCGACGATATTCTTGAAGAGGCTGATGCGATGCTCGACAACCTCTTCGACGGCCTTCTGAGCAGGCATAACCATGTTGCGGTTGGAGGCGTTCTCCTTGAGCTCGTCATAGCACTGCTTGGAGGTCTTGTTCCAGTTGACGAGCAGATCGGTACCAACATTGAACTTACGGATACCCAGGTCGATGACGTGACGAACGTCCTCGTCCTTAACACCGGTGCCACCATGGATGACCAGGGGGAAGCCGTTCACGGCATCGCGGATCTTCTCGAGCTGATCGAAGGAGATGTTGGTCTTGGACTTGTACTGACCATGGTTGGTGCCGATAGCGACGGCAAGGGCGTCGATGCCGGTCTTCTCGATGAACTCAACAGCCTGCTCGGGATCGGTATAGCGCACGTCGGCATCGGCGACGGCGACGCCATCCTCGGTACCGCCGACGGTACCGAGCTCGGCCTCAACGGAAGCGCCGTGGGCCTGAGCCATCTCGACGATGCGTTTGGTACCAAGGATGTTCTCCTTGAAGGGAAGCGCGGAGCCGTCAAACATTACCGAGCTATAGCCGGCCTCGAGAGCCTTGCGGATCTCGTCGAAGTTCTTGGCGTGGTCGAGGTGGAGAACAACGTTGACGCCGTACTCCTCGGCCATGGACTTGCACACAGCAACCAGGTTGCGATGACCAACGTAGCTAGCGGTGCCCTCGGAGGTCTGGATGATCACGGGGGTGTGCAGGCGAGCCGCGACGCGAATAATCGACGGGCACATCTCGAGGTTATGGGTGTTGAAAGCACCAACGGCCATGTTGAGCTGGTTAGCCTCTGCCAGGACTTCGCGCAAGGTTACGTACATAGTGTTTGCCTCCTGTTGTCTCCACTGGATGTATCAAGTGGCGACCGCACAGGGGGTGCCGGTCGCCGTTCTTGATCGACAATTAGATTATCACAAACGTCCGTATATTCGGATGTCCGTATGATATTTCGTTTGAAATGTTCCGATTTGACCGTTCACCTGAATTTTTCGACCGTTTACCCGCTAAAAAAGGCACCGCAACCCATGCGGATGCCCTTGGCTGTCAGCCGCTCTCAACCAAAACGGAGTGCAAGCTCAACTGGCTCGACTCCACCCCGATCTAGCCATACGTCAAATATGAGGCAAATGAATCCGTAGCGTTTGTCCCAAATCTTAAGTATTTGTTCGACAGAACGGCCCCTGCCGGCTCCTGCTAGACTGGTAGACTCCCAACCGTCCATCCAGGAGCCTCCATGTCGCGCAAGTCCGCCTACAAGCAAGTACTTTCCATCGGCACCGCCGTGGTGCTGGGGTTTGCGCTGTTCACGGGGTCGCTCGACGGAGCGCCCAAGCTGTTGTCGCCACAAAGCGATGAGCAGGCGGTAGCTCTGGCCGAAAAACAAAACGAGAGTCCCAGCCGCACCGACGACGAGGCAGACCTGGTTGCCCGACTCGAATCGGGAACAGCGAGCTCCTCGGACTCTCAAAATAGCCAAAACTCCGGCGATGGCTCCGAATCCACCGCGACCAACAACAACGGCAACGTTGCCTC
>UQID01000003.1 GCA_900541045.1 uncultured Collinsella sp. | reverse complement strand
GGTCATCGTTTGGGCTCAGCTCGATATTCAAGCGCGTGAGGCCGGATGGGATCCGAAAGAGGACTGAAAATCTCAAGGGGGCTGGGCATCTTCCGGCCCCCTTTTTTGCCGAACGAAAATATTCCCCCTGGAATAATATTCCGTATGGAATATTCCCCCTGGAATAATTATTCCGTATGGAATAAAAAATATTCCGTATGGAATAAAAAAAATTCCGTATGGAATAAAAAAACATGTGTAAGAGATACAAGGTCAGACTGCAAATCGATATTCCTGTAGGAATATTCCAATTAAGTAAAGCTATAGAATTAGAAATAGATATAGATAGGCTCCGGTCGCTGAAGCTCCCTGCGCGGCCTATCGGCCTTGCCCTCCGCTCACTGCGTTCGTTCCGCGTCGCTGCCGCTCCTTGGCGCTCGCTACGCTCGCTCTCCGGTCGCCTACGGCTCCCTGCGCGTCGGCTACGCCTCCTTGCCCTCCGTTCGGCTATGCCTCACTCCGCGTCGCCTTCGGCTCCTTGGCATGGCCTTCGGCCAAGAGTGTGGGGGCTGACGCCCCAACCCCCCGACTACGTCGCTGTCAGCCCTCAGCGCCGGCCTCGCTCCGCTCACCGGGCGACTGCCTGCACGTGACTGTAAGCCTACAATTCGGCATGGACTCGCCGAATCCGTTTTCCGGTTGATCTGAATACCGACATCTGGTCAACCTCACTTCAATTACCTGCAGGGAGCTACAGAATCGAAAATAAGACGTCATATCGGTGAGGTTCGACCGTTTTCTCACTGATAGATAAAACGGCGCCTTAAATCGGCTCTCAGCGGCCAAGGTAAAAGAAAAACGGGCACCCTTCGGTACCCGTTAACTCAACTAGAGCTCTTTTTCGGCCAGATAGCGATCGAAAAGTTCCCGAGCGATATCCGATACGGACTTGTCCTCCTCAAGGGCGACCTGCTTCAATCGCTTGCGGTAGCTCTCGGGAACGTAGACAGACAGCTGAACAAGCCTCTCAGATGCCCCTTCAGCGCCCTTTTTGGGGCGCCCGGCTTTCCGTACCTGCGGAGCCGGTTTCTGGGGCTCGGATGCGCTCTCAACGATTTTCTGCTGCCTCTCCTCGGCCTTCTCCGCTGCGACGTCGAAGTATGAGGTCGCCTTTTTGAACTTTGCCACTTACAGCACCTCTTCCAGTTCGTTCAGGATGTTTTCAATCGCCTGGGCGGCCTTGCCGTTCTTGGCGATTTCGTATACGGGCTTGCCAAGGGCCGCGCCCTGTTTGAATGCCGCCGCGGTCGGAACAGTGCCCAGCACGGGAAGGTCATCGGCCTCAAGAAGCTCGAGGAATTGTCTGTCCACGGTCTGGTTCGCCGCGAAGTTGTTGACGATGATTGCGAACGACAAGTCAGGATTGGCCTCGGTGATGACCTTGATTGTGCGTTTCATGGGCTTCAGGCCCAGCGTGCCGGGCTGCACCGGGATGATTGCGATATCCGCATTCTTGGCATACTCGGCGGTGTCGTCGCTCAGGAAACCCGGCGTGTCGATGACATTCACGGCGTCCTCGTCGTCGAGCAGGTTCTTCTCGTGGTTCGCGCCGCCCTGAGGGTCGAGATTGCCGAATCCGACTTTGTGGCCGCGGCGCTCGAGACCCCAGGCGATCTCGTCGGCGAACGTCGTCTTGCCGACGCCGCCCTTCTGATTGACTAGCAGGATGTTCGTCGCCATGTCCTCCCCTTTCTGAAGTAGCATAGTCATATATTATCACATTAACATGTGACTATATTAAGTAATTCTAAGCCGCAGTTAGAAATATATGAGCATGTTAAGTAATTAGTATAGTACTACGTTAACGTGCTCATGGCTGTGGGTTGGTTTAACCTACAGTCATCAGATACGGTTACAAGGTCGTTGATTGCGAGACGGAGACCCTTCCGACCGCCGACGCGGCGAGTGGGAACGCAAGGGTAAAAACGCATCGTCGCTGAACCAGCGAGTCAGTATTCTTTAGTTAGATGATGGATATTGAAATTAATTAGCGAGATAATGTGCATATCGCATAATGTATGCGTTTCACCATGAGAGAGAGGGGTCTGTCATGAGCTGGAAACCGAGAAAATGCGTTATTGCCGGTCTCGTGACAAGAGGTCCTGGCGGCGCCTTGTATGCAACCGCAAGGGCATCGTACCGACTTTTCACTTGCCTGTTCTAAAAGGCAGTTGCCATGCTGTCGCAAAATCAATCGAGATACTTGGTCACAATCGGCTTTACCCTGCTCGCATTACTCTTTGCTAGCGACCTTTTGCTGAAACCGCCCAAGGAACTCGTTTTGCTTGCCATAGACTGCATTTCCGCCCTTTACTTTACGGCAACCCTAATCATCGGACTAAAGGAGAGGAAAAAAGGCGCAGTCGCCGCATCCGCCGTATGCTTGATCATAACCATTGCATCATTCTTTATCTGACACATTGGTGATTTAGGGGCGATATCGTAGGAATACGACCGGGAGAGTCGGGGCCATAGGCTCCGGTAAGAACCTTCGCCATGCCCCACGTATCGAGCCCGATGATTTCCCCGCCGGACGCCCTGACGGTCACGGCCTCCGGCGTCCACGCGATTTCATCGTCCGTGAGGCGGATGGGTGTGACGCTGCCGGCGTCCATCCGCCTCACGACCTCATTCCGCTTATCGCGCCAGCCCGGCTTGAGCCATTTGATGACGGTCGGACGCGAGACGCCAAGGACGCACGGGCGCAGCTCGAGCTCTAATACATGAGGTCCCAGCTTGTAATGCGTGAACATATGACTACATTAACATGGTCATGTATTACCGAACGTTATATGCTGAGCTGGATCCGCCCGTCTGTTATCTTGGCTGCTGACCGCTGAGAACATGGCCGCCGTCATCGGCAAGGATGGCGTGGAGACGGAGATTCAGGTGGGGCAGATGCGCCAAACACTGGGCAAGCCTGGCTTCGATTGGCTGTTTAATAAGCACTAACGGTTGAGTTATTGCAGCATAATCGCAGCTGTAAATAGGTGACCATATGACCATGCTAATATGTGCGCACAGTCATATGGTCACAGTTATAGATCGGTTTAATCTGTGGCCCTTAAGCTGAAGCTGCCTCAACGAATCGTGGCTGGCGAGACGAAAAAGGGGAATCCCTTTTGCGAGATTCCCCTTTCCGAGTCGTTATGCGATTTGCACTACATCTGCTCGCGGCGCTTCTTTTGATCGAGGAAGACGCCGGCTGCCACGAGGACGGTACCGCCGATGACGAACGTCTCGCCGATGAGTCCCGCGCGGTCACCGGTCTGGGCGAGGTTGCCGGGCTGGGCGGTATCCGTGCCGGCGAGGTGCTTCGGGGTGTATGCCGCCTGCTGCTTTGCCGCCTCCTTTGCCTCCTGTCGTGCGATCTCATCGGAAAGCTTCTGCTCCGCTGCGATGCGGTCGGACTTCGCCTGCTCGTAGGCGGCGAGTGCCGCATCATAGCCGGACTGGAGCCCGTCCACCGCGGCCTGCTTCTCGTCCAGGATGGCCTTGGCAGGAGCGACCTTGGCACGTGCCTCGACTGCTGCGGCGAAAAGCGCGTTGAGGGCGTCATCCGCGTTCACATCATGGCCGGAAGCGATCGCCGCGCCGGCATCGATGGAGTTCAGCTTCGACAGCTTGGCGTCTGCCTGCGCCTTTGCCTGCTCGGCGGCGGAGACCAGGGACTCGGCGGCGATGGCATCCGCCTTCGCGGCATCGAGCGCGGCCTTGGTGTCATTGACAGCCTTTACTGCATCCTGCTCGCGCTGCTGTGTCTCTGCGAGCTTCGCGGCAAGACCGGTGAGGATGTCGAGGTTCGACTGTGCGCCCACAAGATCGGTCTGGGAGCCGGTGAGCCTGTCGGCGGCAACGCCGGTGTCGGCCTTTGCGGCATCGACGGCACGCTGGGCATCCGCGAGGGCGCGTGCGGTGCCGTTCGCCTTTTGCTTGGCGGCTGCGAGGACTGCCGCCTTCTCGGCCTGGTCGGCTGCCGCCGCGTCATGGACGCTCTTTGCGGTATCGACCGCCTTCTTGGCGTCGGCGACGTCCTGGAAGAACTTCGCGAGGTCGGCGTTCGCATCGTCTACGCCCTGCTGCTTAGCAGCGGTGTCCGCCTTGGCGGAATCCAACTTAGACTGTGCGGTCATTACGGCTGCGTTGGCAGCATCAAAGGCGACCTGCTTCTGCTGGACGGTCGACTTTGCCGTATCGACTGCCGCGTTGGCGGCATCGAGGTCCGATTTCGCCGCATCAAGCTCGGTCTGGGCATCCGTGACGCCCTGCTGCTTGGCGGCGACATCAGCCTTGGTGGCATCGACGGCACGCTGGGCATCGGCAACACCCTGCTTTGCGGCATCGACACCTGCCTGTGCGGAATCCACCGCGACCTGCTTCTGCTGGACGGTTGTGGCGGCGCCGGCGGCTGCCTGCTTCTTGGATGCGAGATCGGCCTTGGCTACGTCGAGTGCGCTCTTGGCGTTCTTGAGGCCGTTGATATAGGAGGTCAGCTTCTGCTCGTACTCGTCGACGGACATGGGATTCATGTTCCAGCCTGAACCTGCCCAACCAAGGTTTGCGGTATCGAGGCTGTCGGTCTGCCAGCCGTTCAAGGTTCCCTTGCTGCAGACTGCCATGCCCATATAGCCGATTTCGGGGCTGATGACATGCAGGTAGTGACCGACGGTTGCGGGATATCCGGCAACCTTGAAGTGCTGGTTGACATAGGATTCAATCCCGCTATGCGTCTTGTAGAAATCTACGGCATCCTTACCGGTTAGACCGGTGACGCCATAGAGCTCCTGAACCGCCTGATCGAAGAAAGCCTTTTCTTGGTCAACCCACTGCGGTTTCGGATCGGTTCCATAATTCCATGCGAGGTTTTCGGCCGTATCGAACTGCATGGAATGTCCAAACTTGACATCGGAATAGTTTGCGTTGGCTATCGCCGCTGCAATGAGCTTATAGGTGACCTGGAGTTCGGAGAGACCGACGGACTTGCGATACTCGTTGATGGACTTCATGTACGGGATTGCCGCGAGCATGTTGTCGAGACTGGTCGCATCGAGGCTGTTTCCGACCTCGGTGTAGTCCTTGTGTGTACAGTTCTGGATGATCTCGATGGCTGAATCGGCACCCATGGCCTTGAAGAAGCCGATGGCTCCCTGCTTGAGTTGTGCGTCGGCGGAGTCGAGTTTCGCCTGGGCCTCGTCGACCTTCTGCTGGGCGGCGGTCACGGCGGCGTCAGCGGTATCCTTTGCGGTCTTGGCGTTCGCGAGCTCTACGTCGGCGGCTGCCTTGGCGGACTCGGCATCCTTGACAGCCTGCTTCGCTGCATCCAGCTTGGCGATGGCGTCGACGTTCGCCTGCTTGGCGGCATCGAGGTCGGCGTTCGCGGCAGCGAGGGCGGACTGGGCGGCGGTCACACCGGATTCGGCATCGGCCGCGGCCTGTTGCTTTACGGAGAGGGCCACCTGGGCATCATTCAGTTCGGTCTGTGCCGTTGCCGCAGCGGACTGTACCTGCTCGAGCTCGGACTCGCACTGGGACTGTGTCGCCTGTGCGGCAGCGAGGGCTGCCTCCGCGTCCGCGACCTTCTGTTTTGCCGCATCGTACTCCGGACCGTTGGCGCCTGCCTCCGCTGCGGCGAGGTCGGTTTTCGCCTTCTCGTAGGCGGCGCTGGCGGCTGCGGCCTTCGCATCCGCTGCGTCCTTGTTCTGCTGGGCTGCGACAAGGACGGCATCGGCGGCATCCTTGGCAGACTGGGCCGCAACCAGCTTGGACTGGGCATCGGCAAGCGTCGCGTTGGCGTTGTCGAGATCGGCCTGTGCCCTGCTCACGGCAGCCTGGGCGTCGCGCACGGCCTGTTCGGCGGCACTGATTGCCTCCGGGGTGGCGCTTACGGCATCTGCCTTGGCCTTATCGAGGGCATCCTTGGCATCCTGAGCCGCCTTGAGGGCGGACTGGTACGCTTCGTCCTTCTCGGACGCATCCGCCTTGGCGTCTGCGAGACCCACCTTCGCCTGCTCGAGGTCCTTGCCGGCGGCATCGGCGGCGTCCTTGCCCTCCGCGACCTGACGGGCGTACTCGTCCATTGCCGCTCGGTTGGCTGCCGTGCCGGCGCTGACTGCCGAATCGTAGGATGCCTTGGCCTGGTCGCGGGCGGAAGCCGCCTCGTTGTAGGGACCGGCGGCCTCATTGTAGGATGCCTTGGCGGCGTCCTCCTTCGCCTTCGCCTCGTCGACTGCCTTCTGCAGGTCCGCGATGGTCTGTGCGGCGGATTTCGCGCCGGTACCGGATGCCGCGCCGGCGTGGGCGGCGATCGGCGACATCACGGCGGGGTGCTGCGTGCCCCCGTCACCGGTCTGGGCGAATGCCGTGAACGGTGAGATGAGGCTCGATCCGGTCATGGCGGCCATGGTCGCCGCGGTGACGGTCAGACGCGCGATCCCCTTCGGAGTGTGAATCTTCTTGTTTGGCAGTGCGGCGAAGTGATCGCCATCGTGCTTTCCCTGAGCCATTGTGCTGTTCCATTCCTTTTCCGTGCCCTATCCGACTGGGCATCAGAGTGCTTTCCAATAGAGATAATTATGCGCCTTAACTGGGATTATTGTATATAGTCCGTTGGCTTTTATACAACAATCCATGACTCTTTTTGTCATGGATACGACGCTTCAGAAATCATTCGGCATGAGATGCAAAGAGCTCCGCGCTGGACTCGGGTGCAGTCAGGAGCAGTTCGCCAATTTGATTGAAATGGATCGTTCCTACTACGCGAGCATTGAAGTCGGTCGGCGTAATGTCAGCCTCTCAAATCTCAAGAAGATTGCCGACGGATTTCAAATCACCATTTCGGAGCTCATGCGCGGTGTTGAGTAGATGATTTTCACTTCGTGCATGTTTAATCTGTTTCGTTAACTGAAATGCGTAAATCTGGTTAATCAAAAAAGCAAAATCTGGTTAAATGAAAACGGTAAATTTAGTTAAACGCGCTGGTAATCAATGGTGAAAAACATGCCAAAAAAGTACTACACTCGAATTATCGAAAATGAGCTCGACCAGATGCTAGGGATATTCGGTGCCGTTCTCATCGAAGGACCGAAATGGTGTGGAAAGACAACCACAGCCGGGACTCGTGCGGCGTCCAGGCTCCTTCTCATGGACCCGTCGCGCAACTTCGAGAATCGCTTGCGTGCCGAGACGGACCCGGCGCTTGCCGTTTCCGGCGAGGTGCCGCGGCTGATCGATGAATGGCAGGAGGTTCCGAAACTTTGGGACGCGGCGCGGTTTGAGTGCGACAACCGCGGCGGCGAGCCTGGCCAGTTCATATTTACGGGGTCGGCGACGCCGCGAGACAATGAGCGGCCGATGCACAGTGGCGCTGGAAGGTTCGCTAAATTGCGCATGGATACCATGACGCTTTTCGAACTTGGGAAATCTAGCGGCGCGGTTAAGCTGTCGGGCATTATTTCTGGCGAAAAGTTCAATGGCGCTTTCGGGTCGTTGGATTCTGCCTCGATTGCCGAGTGCGTTGTCCGTGGTGGATGGCCCGCGGCGGTCGGTCGCGATGCGCTGGCTGCGTCGGCGATGGCGAAACGTTACATCGGCATAGTCGCCGAAGAAGATTTGTCTCGTGTTGATGGCTCTCGACGCGATCCCGAAAAGGTCAAAGCTGTCATCGAATCGCTTGCGCGTAATGAATCCACTTTGGCGACACTCAAGACGCTCGTAGCTGATCTTGGTGGAGAAGTGTCGAGACAAACGGCGGCATCGTATATATCTCTTCTCGCACGGGTTAGCTTCGTTCGCGATATTCCCGCGTGGAATCCAGCAATGAGATCTCCGGTGCACTTAAGAGAATCAAAGAAGCATCATCTTGCTGACCCGTCACTGGCGGCCGCTGCGCTCGGGGCGACTCCGGAGACTTTGCTGTTAGATTTCAAGACGCTTGGACTACTTTTTGAATCGCTGGCACTCCATGATTTGTGGGTTTATGCGCGAGCAAACGGAATGAGTCTCTATCACTATCACGATTCTCGTGATCTAGAGGTCGATGCAGTCATTGCGGCTCCTGGTGGGACCTGGATCCCGGTCGAAGTTAAACTCAGCTCTGCTCAAATAGAAGAGGCATCTGACAATCTTGTTGCTGTCGAGGAACGTATGGTTGCTGCTGGAAACACCCCGCCGGTTTCTAAAGTAGCGATTATTGGATTTGGCTCACAAGCCTATGTTACCGACCGCGGTGTCCAAGTTGTTCCCTTGGATGTTCTTGCGCCGTAATGCTGCGGGCGAAGTGAAATCGACGCCGCAGTTTCTAAATCTGTTTTCTGAGATCTAAACCGCGAAACTCAAAAACTCACTGTCTTGATTTTCATTTGAATCGAATCGCGCCCGCGCAAAAGTCAAAACGACTCGCGCGGGCGTTTCGTTTTTTCATATCGCATTTCATATCGCGTCAAAACAAAACGCGAGTTTTGAAAATAGATAGCGACCATCGGTCGCGATCGTAGGCGTGTGTGCACGCCGCATGAAAATCGACTCGCCATTCGATTCGTAATGCGAGCCGCGTCAGCTTTCGACAAATCCAACAGCGCTGCGAGTCACGCTAATGACTCTCCGCGCCATTGAAATTGTCGAAAGCTGTCTCAACTTTTTCGCAAACGCCATGAAAACGATTCGACGAAGTCGAATGTTTGCGTCACAGGCGCCGCAAACCCGCTTCGCAAAAATGAAAACACTCAGCATCCTTCGCGTTAAAAATTCGCTTCCGCTCACGGTCTTCACGCAGTTACAACGACGCGAGGCCTCTCGCTTGGAATGAGGCCTCTCATTCCACGTCTACACTGCGTTTCGCCCAATCACCGTTCCGGAGATTGCAAGATGGGTGTGGGTGGCAACAAATGGGCCCATACGGGCCATTTGTTTTCCCACACATCTTGCTTTACCACCTCTCACGGCGTTAAAGTTTTCGCGAGACGTTTTCAAATCGCATCGGCGATTTTTAAGCACTCGAAAAGGAAAGCGAATCGAATAGCTGGTTTTGCACCGGAGGCCTCTCCGGTGTGCGGTTCATTTTCGAGGAGCTGTCCGTGAGTACGAAACGTCCGTTCACAGTCAAGGCAACGCTGAGTGAAGAAGAAAAGAAAACGCTTGTTGCGTTTTCCAAAAAGGCCCAAATGTCTGAGGCCGAACTGATTAGGTATTTCCTGCGTCCCGATGACGCGGTGACTCGCGGGGTCGATCTGACTGAAGACGAAGAGCGAACTGAGATGATTCGCATCCGGGTTTCGCCAAGTGAGAAAAAATCCATCGAGAATCGCGCTTCTGAACTCGGCGTGTCGATGTCGGCCTTCATGCGTCGCACTGCTCTTGTCGGGAGAGTCGAGAAAATCGATGTCGATCGGGCGTCGATCGACAAAATTTATCACGAGCTTTTGAAGGAAGGAACGAATCTCAATCAGCTCATGTACTTTTTGAACGCCCAAGGGCTTCCCGCGTACAACGAGAAAGCTGTTTTTCGAACACTTGAGAAGGTTTATCAAGTTGGGCGTAAGCTAGACCGTTTCATCGACGAGCTTGAAAAGCGCTATTTCGTCGGTGGTGATGTGAAGTGACTGTGATCAAACAGAAAAGAGTGTCGAGTGAGCGCTATGCAAAGAATGTTCGTAAATACATCAACGGAAAAGATGCGATTGTGCGTGGTGGCTGGAACATCGAATGGAGCGACCACTGGTTTTCGAAAATGGATAGAACCAGAAAGGTTTTCCATCACGACAAACCGTCGAGAGCCGGAGTCAAAAACGTAATCATGCTTCATCAGATTCTCGCGTTTCTGCCCGAGGAGTGCAGCTGCAACGGAGGCAAGATGACCCCCGATGCATGTTTGGCCTACGCGGAGCAATGGCTTGCGAAGCACTATCCGCATCAACAAGTGATTCTCGCGTTGCATGAGGAAAGCGATAAGGCGGGAAAACGCTACGCGGTCCATATGGCGATCAACCGTACCGATTTGCTGACCGGCAAACGTTGCGAGACTGGTGGGCGTCGCGGAAAATTCGAACGCGCTTCATGGGTTCGTGAAATGGACAAGGCCTGGAATCTTACTCAACTTGAAAAAGGTAAGAGAAATTCAAAGATTCGAGATCGTCAGCCGCGCGATATTGAAAAGGAGATTGTCGATCGGGGAGAGTACAGTTATAAAAACAATCTGCGCGAGCTGATCCATATTGCAATCGACGACTACCACCCGAAGAATATGGAGCAGTTCAAAAAATTACTTGCCTCGTGGGGCGTAGACATTTTCATCAAGAACAATCGAGTCTATGCGACAGATCTCGATATCAAAGAGGCCGGTAATCCAAAATGTACCTTCAACTTGACCCGTCTCGACGGGCGGTTCGCGTTGAAGTCGTTGCAGACGGCTTTCGGAAATAACGTGTTGGAAGCCGAGCGAGCCCTTTCATACGAGAAACGTTGTGAGATTTACATCAAGCGTCTCAAGAAAGCATACTCGGCGTGGGTCGAGCAGGCGAAAGCGAGCAAGGGCGTCTCCTACAATTCGTTTCCTAAATTCATTGCCCCGAAGTGCGATGAAGACCTGCTCGAAGATCCCGCCGTACGCGATGAACTTCTTGCCCGTCGTGGTTACGCAAGGGAGATTCGCAACCGTTACGCCGGCGCCGTCCCCGATGCCGGCGACGATCGCGTCCGCGCCGCGGGCCAGGCACATGGAGGAAGCTCCGCATCGCGACAGATGGACGATCGCGTTATCGGCCGTGGTGATTTCTCACGTGGTGACACGCCTCGCTAGGGTTGAACTGCCTGTCGTCGGGGCGGAGTAAAAACGCTCGTGCCTCGGCGATGCGGCGAGGGCGGCGTCTAGTACCGTAGTATTATGTTTCCGCAGGTAGATAGCTAAAAATTTGATAACCCGCCCGCCGTTAAGACGGGCGGGCGTGCTATCATCGAGGTTGTTCCAGCGGTGGTACCAACACCGTGGAACCGCGTAGAGTGAGGTACCAACTCAACATCTACACCGTCAGACGCTTAAATCACAAGCCATCTGACAACTCCATTTTATCCAGACCAGCAGGTCAGGACAACACGGAGAAGTAGATAAGAGAAAAAACGGAACCTCCTCACCGGGAGGTTTTTTCATATCGACCGGGCGTGTGACATATGCCGTTCCCGGTCGGCCAGGCCCCAGGGCCTGCGAAAAAGGTAGCGTTTTGCTCGAATAATCGGTGACTGAGCTGTACAGGTCTGCCGTCCCGTCTCCACGAGGAGACTTCGACGAGGGTAGTGCCTTCCCTGTGACCCCTGCGCTGCCTCGGCCCATAAGGGCGGGGACGGCGTGCCAGGATCCGAGCGCTCGTCCTGCTGCAATACTGCAGGAAAGTAGGTTAAAAGCTGAAGAGCAGGAGTCGGTGGGATATCCACGCGGCGACGCGTGTGTTTGGCGGTGAGTAGCCGCAACGTCAAGCAAGGAGGACTGCGGTAGGCGTGCAGCCGTGACGGACTTTGTGCCCCACCCTGGGCCCTGTCATGTAGAGGGGCATCGGTGAGGACGGCCGATGCGTTAAACGAATGGTCCGGATACATGGCGGAGCCATGTGGAGACCCGCGAGATCGTCGAGCAAAAGGCCAAGGGGCGGGTGAGGTCTTCCCAGCTACATGCTGGTTTCGAAGATTTAGGGAGGGTCCACGACTGTGCCCAAAATCTGTGGATACTCCACCACCTAACAATTCAACCCGCAAGCCAATCAGACCTCGCGGGCAGTCTTATAAACAAGCAAGCCCTTAGCGCGAGGCGTACCAGCTGTCAGCCCTCAGCGCCGGCGTCGCTTCGCTCCCCGGGCGGACCAGAACATCTGGCTGTAACACCTACAATTCGGCAAGGACGCCGAATCCGTTTTTGGTTGTAGTCGAAAATGTACAAAGAGATATATAAATCAGCGAGCTTCGCGAGCGGATCATAGGTGCCGTTAGGCACCGCATCAAAAGCGATTCGCAATCATTTCGGAATGCATCTAGAAATGTTCTAGAGCTTTTCTAGAAAAACGCACGAGAAAGGGCCGAGCCGAAGTGTCTGGCCGGACGCCAATTGTCCGGGAACTGCTCGGTTCGACCCTCTTTCACTTTATTCGATGGCCATACGGCGGTCTAGTACTCCTTGACCGGGTGCTCTTCGCCGAAACCGCCGTCGATACCGAAGCGGCACAACTTGTCGATGGCGAGAAGATGCTCGTCGATGGCGTTGGCGATCTGAGTGTCAACGATGCTGTCATGGTCGTTAAGGATGCGGACCGCGCTGTCTGCATCCATGAAGGCCTTGATGGCCTGCGCGAGCTGGTTTTTAAAGGCATCGACTTTCTCAATCGCAGCGGCACGGTCTGCCATCTCGCGCTCAAGTCGATGTATGACTTCCATTGAATCGCTCGTGGCCATTTCTTTCCTTGTTGGTGTCTCACCTAGTATATCGTGCCGCGCGAACACGATTCTCACCCGGTGGTAGCGAATTTAGCAAAACCGCAGGTAGACGGCTTAACAGGATTCGATTTACGGGGTATTTGGACCAGGGCTGGTGCGGATGCCCGCATCAACCCTTTTTCGGGCCGTAAATCGAATTTGGTAAGGTCGATTTTTAGGCGAGACAGTCCCAAAACGTATGCGGGAACCGCGGTACCGTCAGAAAATGCAGGAGGAAATTTGACGGTCCCGTTAATAGATTTTGTGACAAGGGCATGACAGGGGGACAGGTCATTCGCCAGGTTTCTGGCAGACGATATGAGCGGGACATGGAAAATGGAAGCCCCTCCTGTATGCATATCCGCTGGTAAGGCCTGGCCCGGTTTTCACCATCGCACGCGGTGACCGAGCACCCATCCAACGCCCAAGTCAAAATACTCAGTACACTGAGTGATTTCACTCACTATACTGAGTATTTTCTCAATTTGCTCAGGCTAGTTAAACAGCGGCACCTTATCGAGCAGAAAATCCTCCACGGTGCACGCCCCGGCCGCCGCTCCTCCCACGACGATCCGCTTGGCTCGCGGATACTTTTTTAGGAGCGTCGACATGCCGCTCTGGCCGGACTCTCCACCGCTTTTGACCTCGATGGCGCTCAGTGCATCATCCCTTCGCAGCACAAAGTCGACCTCTTTGACGCCTTCACGCCACCACATAACCTCAAAACCCTCTTCCGGCGCGCGCGCAAGCAGTCGTGCACCCACTGCCGATTCCACCAAATGACCCCGCCGCGCCGAATCCTCCAGCCATTCTGCACGGCCCTTATCGCCGAGCGCCGTCATAAACGCCGTGTCATAAACCATGAGCCGCGGGGTGCTTCGGCGCTTTGCGAGCTCCTTGTCACTGAACTTGGGGATCGCCGTAACCAAACCGGCCTTGCCCAGCAGGTCCAAATACCCGGCGACCGTGACCGTGTTACCGGCATCCTGCAGCTGGCCTACCATTTTTGAATACGAAAGCTCCTGCCCCGAATAGCTCGCCGCGAGCCAAAAGAGCGCGCGCATCAGCGCCGGTTTGCGGATATTCTCCAACGAGAGAACATCGCGCGAGATCGCCGGCTCGACGATTGCATCTCGGATATAGTTTCGCCAACGGGCGTCATCGGAAACCAGCGGCGCCGCACCCGGATATCCGCCGTGATAGAGATAGTCTTCAAAAGAAAAGTCAAAGGCCTCGCTGCACTCGCGATAGGACCAATGCGGCGACCGAATGAGCTCGTAACGGCCCATAAGGGATTCTTCCAAGCCCTTATGCAGCAGCAGCGACGACGATCCGGTCAACATGACCTTGAGCGGCGTCCCCTCCCGGCGATCCCGGTCGTACAATCCCTTGACGACCGTGGACCAACTCTGCACCTTTTGAATCTCATCAACAACGAAAACGGCCGGGGCCTTACCTCCAGACGTGAGGTTTCTTGCCTGTTGCCACTCGATTTGCAGCCAGCTGGCATCGGGATTCACAACATCGTCCGCATTGACCACGTGACAGGGCATGTCTACATGGTGCAACGCCTGCACGAACATGGTCGACTTTCCCGTTTGGCGGGGCCCGATTATAAATTGCATCAACGGATTATTCGTTTCCCGCATCCTCTGGGCTATCACGGCAACTTGATGGCGCTCAAACATGTCAATCTACCTCCTTGTTTCTTAAATACTAAGTATACTGAGTAAAATCACTCAGTATACTTAGTATTTTTTGAACCGGGAGATCGAACCCGCCAACTTAACTCCCTTCACCAGCGGGTTGCCGCCGCCCCTCCGCGAGTCGAGTTTCTGGTCCTTCGTGCTCACTCGATATATAAAAACTGCCATAGCCATATCGAAAAACCGGTATAGCTGGTCCCATCATCGAACCATCGCGAACTGATACGCATCTTATTGCTCATATTCAAGGCCCCGACGTCTCAAAAGGTATGCCGCGCGGCACTCGAAAACCGAACCCTCGATGCCGTGGACGGCGAGTGCCAAAACCCAGTGCCAAAACCTCCCCTTGCATTCCCATGAGAAAATCAAAAGACAAGGCAGGAGGCTGAAAATGACCAGATACGGATACGCTCGCGTGAGCACGAAGGATCAGAAGCTAGACAGGCAAATCGAGGCATTGGTCAACGCTGGCGTGGCCTATGAGCGCATCTTCAAAGACAAGGAGACTGGCGCACGCGAGGGCGACCGCACGCAACAGAAAAAGTTGTTCAAAAAGATGAAGCGCGGCGATGAAGTGGTGGTCGAGTCCTGGGAGCGCCTGACCAGATCGACGAGGCAGCTGCTGAACTATGACCTGATGTTCAGGAACTTAGGAGTGAAGCTCATATCACTGAAGCAGCCCGTTGACCTCGATACTGCATTCGGCCGTTTCGTGCTGGGCACCCATGCCTGCACCGCCGAGCTCGAGCGCGACCTGATCAGGCAGCGCCAGGCCGAGGGTATCGCCGTCAAACGGAGCCGCGGTGGCAACGTCGGGGGCCGCCCGCGCATCGCGGACGTCAAGGCCGACGCTGCCGTGAAGCTCTACCTCGCCCGTGAGACGCCAATTCCCGACATCTGCGCCGCAACAGGTATCTCGAAATCGACCCTGTACCGCGTGCTCCGCGAGCGCGGGTTAGTGGGCGTCAGAAGATAAATCCGAGTGCGCTACTATATAAGAGTGCGGTATTTCTCCAACTGAAACCCTGCGTGAACGCATGACTTGAGACGCCTTTTTAGAACTCACCGATCGCAGGACGAACACAACTCAACAGCGGCCGCGTATTTGTTCCCAGCCGTACGGCGTGGCGGAGCCATGCCCGTTGTTGATTGGAGTGCCGCATCATGGCCGAAAACCAAGTCCAGTCCGAAAAGAAAATGACCAGTCTGAATGTCTCATCGGAGACCCGTGACGCCATAAAGGACATCAGCACGAGCCTTGGCCTCTCGCAGGCCGATACCGTCGCCCGCTTGGTCGACGGCTACCACCCTAACGCCACTCCCGGCATGAAGACTGCGCTCGACGCATCGGCCGTCCTCGATGAGGCGGTCGAGCGGGTCAAGCGCATCATCGTGGGCGCTGCCGAAGCCGCCGCGATGGAGGCTCGTGCTGCCCGCGAGGACGCCGACGCCGCCAAGAAAAGTGCAACGGAACAGATTCAGAGCATCAAATCTAATTGCGTCGAGCAGGTCGCCGCCATCAAAGAGAAATTCGAGCTGGATACTGCGAGCTTGGAGATTGAGAACGATGAGCTCCACGCCACCGTCGCCGATTACCTCTCGCAGCTCAAGAAGCTCGATTCCGAGAACAATCAGCTCTTGGCAGAATCAGCCGCAAAAGACGATCGAATTGAAAGCATGAGGGGCGCGGTCGACGCCGCAGCCAAGGCTCAGGCCGATCTCAACGTCTCCCTCCTCGCCCAGCGTGACCTGATGGCCGAGGTCGCCGCCCTCAAGGACCGCCTCGCCGCCTCCGAGCAGCGGGCGGCCGTGGCCGAGGCCAAGGTCGAGGTCATGACCCAGACGAGGGGCGTGTAGATATGTCCGACAAGCTAAGGCCGTCTCGCCGTGAGTTGATAACGGCAGGGCTAGTCGTCTTTTTGGTCACGGCACTCGTCTGGACTGTCATTGATGGTGCCGGCGCAAATCCGCTCACCATCAGCGGTGTCATCACCCGTCAAAATGCCGTCTGGGCTTCGCTTACCGAGACCGTCGTAAAGCCCCTGGATTTATCTATGGGGATATAAGACGGTAGATATTATGCAGCTCAATACTGTATAATATCTATACCATGAAGTACAAGAGTAACCGCAACATAGTTTTCTCCTGCAACTACCATGTGGTCTTCTGCCCGAAGTACCGTCGGCCCGTCCTCGTGGACGGAGTCGACGAGCGCTTCAAGGAGATCGCGCAGGAAGTCGCCGACGAGCTCGGTTTCGAGATCGCCGAGATGGAGGTCATGCCCGACCACGTCCACCTACTCCTGTCAATCGATCCCCAGCTGAGCATCCACCGGGCGATCAAGCGCATCAAGGGGAGGTCAAGCCACGACCTGCGCGAGGAGTTCCTGTGGCTCAAGAGCCGCATCCCCACGCTCTGGACGAACAGCTACTTCGTGTCGACCGTGGGAGGTGCACCGCTCGCGCAGGTGAGGAAATACATAGAGAGACAGAAGGAGGTCTAGCCGATGGAACGCGGGTTCAAATACCGAATTTACCCGAATGAGTCACAGCGCGACCAGATCGCGCGGACGTTCGGTTGCTGCCGCTTCGTTTACAACCGCGCCCTCGATGTCAAGAAGACCGCCTACAGCGAGACCGGGAAGAGTATCGCCACCAATGATCTGATCAAGATGATCCCTGCGTGGAAGCGCGACCCCGATACCTCCTGGCTCGCGCAAGTGGACTCCATGGCGCTCCAGCAGTCCATCCGCGACCTCGACCGCGCCTACAAGAACTTCTTCCGACGCGTGCGCGAGGGCGGGAAGCCGGGCTTCCCCAAGTTCAAGTCGCTCCGGCACGCCCGACAGTCCTACCGCACCAACGGCGGCAAGGTCCTCGACCGCAACCATATCGCGCTGCCGAAGCTCGGGAATGTCCGGGCTAAGGTATCCCGACCGCTCCAGGGGCGTTTCATGTCGGTCACGGTCTCCCTGGACGCGGCCGGCCGTTATTTCGCCACCTTTCTCTGCACCGACGTGCCGTCCAAGGACGCGCCCGCGACCGACCGGGAGGTCGGAATCGACCTCGGCGTCAAAACGCTTGCGACTCTCTCCGACGGCACGAAAATCGAGAATCCGCGAGGCCTTGAACGGTACGAACGGAAGCTCGCGCGGGAACAGCGCAGGCTCTCCCGCAGGAAGGGTGCTCGCAAGAGCGAGAAACAGTCGAGGCGGTACCTGAAGCAGCGGAAGAGGGTCGCCAGGATTCACGCGAAGATCGCCGATGCCAGAACCGATGCCCTTCACAAGGTCACGACCATGCTCGCGGACGAGAACCAAGTCCTGTGCATGGAGGACCTGAATGCCAAGGGCATGATGAAGAACCATCATCTGGCGAAAGCCGTGACGGACGCCTCGTTCGGCGAGTTCGCACGGCTGCTTGAGTACAAGTGCGCCGAGCGTGGGCGCTCCCTTGTCAAGATCGGCCGCTTCTACCCGTCGAGCAAGACCTGCTCGGCCTGCGGGCACAGGCTCGACGCCCTACCGCTGTCGGTGCGGTCGTGGGACTGTCCTGCGTGCGGTGCGCACCACGACCGCGACGTCAACGCGGCGAGAAACATACTGACGGAGGGGAAACGCATCCTCTCCAACACGGAAGGTACCGCGGGGCACGCGGGAACCGTGGCGGCTACAACCGCCTAAACGCTCGGGGAGAGGACGTAAGACCCTAGAGGACTATATCGGTCCTCGACGGCAGACCTCGCAGAACTGAGAATCCCCTGGTTTCAACTACGGGGAGTGTCAAGGCAAGATGAAGTATTCAGTCACCGGCGTCGAGGTGCATGATTCCTCGACTGGCGATGGCGGGAAGGTTGCCGTTGTTCGCTGGCACGCCATTAACAACCGATCGGCAAATTCATGCGCTGTTGGTAGCTACATCACGGCTTATCAAAATAAGCAGATGCTATCTCGCGGGTTTGCCGCCGATTTGCAGGAAGATCACTTCTCTTCGCAAGGGCTTGCGCCGGGAGGCGAATGCGACGGTGTGTCGATTTTTGACCTCAACGACATGTCTCCCATCGAAGTGAAAGTCGACGGGATGGGTGCTGGGTCGAACTCCCTCGACCAGACTTTTGAATTGGAATAGTCCATATGGCGCCTAATTTCTAGAAACCTTCTAGAGCGCTTCTAGAAGGCTTCTAGAAGCGGGCGCAGCATCTTCGACCGGCACGATGTCTCGGTAGATAAGGCGATGCCTGGCGTCACGCCACTCGTCGCCGTGGTAGTGGCCGAAGAACCAGGCGCGGCAGCCGAGTCGCCCGTCGAGCTCGCCAAGGAATCGTTGCAGCCGGTCGTCCAGATACTCGCGTTCGCGCTCCCGGCATAGTTGCTCTGCCAGGTCGGCAGGAGCCTCGTGAGTCACAACGTAGTCGACCCTCCAGCCCACGCGATCGAGCGAGGCGCGGCAGTGCCCCATCTCTTCCACGCTCGGTATCTCCTCGGGCCACCAGTTCCTCCCCTCCCTGCGATACTGTCTGTCGTTGCTCGCGGCACCTCCCATGGTGAGGACCGTGGTCCCCGCGATGTCGTACACCTCGCCGCGCATCAGGTGCAGCACGTGCGGTCGCGCCTCATGGACGAGGCCGCCGTTCCACTCCTGCACCGGCAGCTCAGCCAGGGCGTGATGGTTCTCATGGTTGCCGTCAACGAAGCACGTGGTCCAGGGCTTCGACTCGAGCCAGTCGAGCCAGTATTTCTCGGCGTTGGACCCATCCCAGACAAAGCCGAAGTCGCCGGCCACGATTACCACATCATCACGCGTCAGCGTGCGGCCCAGCGGCCAATTCTTGAAGGCAAACCGGCTGGACCCGTACTCGGCCCTGCCGTGCACGTCGCCCGTCACATAGATAGCCATCAGTACGCACCCCACGGCAGGAGTTTGTCCCCGAGCCTCACGATCCGGTCATACAGCACCGTGTGCCGATCGTCCGGATTGGCATCGCGATGGAAATGTCCGTAATACCAGCGCTTGTAGTCCAGGCGGTCCTCGAGCTCGTCGAGGAATCCGGTCAGCCGGTCCACATCAGGGCGTTCCCAGCCTGGGTCCGGGTAGAGCGTCGGCGAGAGCATGCGCGTCGAGCAGGTATGGGTGATGACGCAGTCGACCTTCCAGCCGACCTCGTCGAGCCTTGCCCGTGCGGCATCGAAATCGCGCTCGTCCGGGAGCTCCTGAGGCCACCAGCTGGAATACGGCACGCGGTATTCCCTGTCCACGCTCGTGGCACCGCCCATGGTGAAGACCGTCTTCCCGTCGAGCTCGAAGACCTCGCCGCGCGTCAGGCGCTGAATGGGCGAGGTGTCCGACAGGCGCTGCGTCAGCCCGCCATGCCACATCTCCATGGGGCGCTCCGCCCAGTGATCGAAGCGCTCGTGGTTGCCGTCGACGAACAGCACCGTGTAGGGGCGCGACTCCAGCCAAGCGATATCGGCGCATTCCTCGGCAGAGAAGTCCCACGGAAAGCCAAAGTCGCCGGCGACGATGAGATAGTCGTCGCTCGTCAGACTATCCCCAAGCTCCCAGTCGCGGAGCTTTTGCATGTCGAGGCCGCCGTGAATATCGCCTGTCACATAGACCGTCATCGGATCGCCTCTTTCCGCTTGTAAGCCGCCAACTCGCGCTCGACCTGCCTGTCGCCGGTCTCATTGACCCACCAGGGCCATTTCACCCGGCCGCACGGCTCGTCGACTCCGGCGAACCATTCCCTCAGCTCGTCGAGGCTCACCGGGGAGTGCCCGTTGGCATCGCAACCGACGTCGTAGCGCAGAAGGCCCTGCTTGCGGTTGAACCCGTTGTACGCGCCGCCGCTGCTGTGGATGTGTCCGTGAAGGTGCCACGATCCATGGCTCATGCCCTGCCAGTCGGCCATGGGGTAATGGCACAGGACGATCTTCTGCCTTTCGATCTTGAGCACGCAGATCGGCGGCTCCACGGTGAAGGCGCCAGCGACCGCCGGCTGGGTCCAGTCCTTGTCGTGGTTTCCCGGGACGAGGTGGATGCGCCTGCAGGCGATCCGCTTGCGAAGCCCATAGGCGTCCTGGGCGGTCATCTTGAATGAGAAATCACCCAGGATGTAGAGTTCGTCGTCCACGGCAACCCTGCCGTTGATGCTGTCGACGATTGCCGAGTTCATCTGCTGGATTGTGCCCCACGGCCGGTCCGTGAACTTCAGGACGTTCTCGTGCCCGAAGTGCGTGTCACTGGTGAACCAGATCATTCCATTGTCTCCCTGTCGCTAAAAACCGTTCTCCTTTGCGCAGTTGAGGAGACGTATTTTGAGCGACATGAGGCGTTCGAACCTCATGTTCTGTGCTCCAATCTGCCGGATTGTTCCAGCTAAAACTTTAAAACCTCGTGCGGATAGAAAACCTTGTCCCGTTTGTGGGGTCATAGTATAGGCACTGTTAGAACTAATAGCCCAAATCCGTTGCCAACTAGCCACTATTAGCAACTATTAGGCCTTTTGGACGGCCGAACTGACTAATAGCCGCTATTTGTTGGGCTGTTTTGCAACCGCGAACGCTGCCGTGGATTCTTGATACGGCGCATCGACAACAGTAATGTCAAGCGGGTAGAATGGTGCCGACGGCAGCCCAAGTTGTAGCGAGCTGGGCAGAGCCGTTGCTTAATGAAGTTGGGTCATCGTCTTAGCGACGGTGGCCTTTCTTTTTGGGTTGCGAACCCTGCTTGAGTGCCTTGGAAAGGCCGACAAGGGCCGTGAGGAACGAGACCAAGGCGGTCAGGAACTTCACGAACTCGGTGAAATCGGTCATGGGCATCACCTCCCATCGGATGGAGGGCTCTGCCCGGCACAAGGGCTGCCGACAACGCTGCTGATTCTAGCAGAGCATCATTCTTCTTCGATCAATCCATGCTCCACTCCCTCGCCGGAATCCAGTCTTTTCGCAGCTCGACGAAGGTGTTCTTGATTCCCGCGACCCCAAAACGGATCGTCTTCGCGCTCGTCACGGGCCTTGAGCTTGCCCCTTGCTCTCTCGACGATCTTGCCGATCACTTGCCGCCGAACCTCCTCCTTAACTTCCTCGCCGATCTCCCCAAATTCCAACGCCGGCCCGTTCTTGTTCATCGGTCCGTACATGCTCGACCCTCCCCTGCTCGCGACCTGTTTTCCAGCCAAGACCGTACTCGCTATTGCTTCTAATAGCCTGAACAGCTCTTCGTCCGGCCGCTATTAACAACTATTAGCCCAAATCCTCCAGCCCAGCAGCCGATAACCACCATTAGCCCAGCTGAACGACCAAAACAAATCGCCCGGGGCACAGAATCTCAACAGTCGCGAGATGCGTTAAACTCAACATGCGCGGCCTGTCCCGCGTGGGCAGTTACAGGGCCGGCAGCGTCGCCGTCCCTGTGCCCTTTTCGGCAACTTTTGTCTGCTATGGGTTATCTCAACCCATAGGGGCCACTAAAAAACGACAGCTTCTATTTGCGGCACAGGGAACCGTGTACAGTAGTACTAGAGTTCAAACCGTTTACCTGTGATTGTTTACACTTTCGTATATTGTGATATCATGCCACTCAAGATATACGAAAGGAGGTAAAAGTATGGCGCAGAGCAACGACAAGCCGATGACCAAACGGATGATGTTGACCCTGCCGACGGTGCTTTATAGCAAGATCGATAAGATTTCTCGAGATATTGGTATTAGCAAGTCGGCGTATGTGATCCTCGCTCTTCAGGAATACATCGCCAACCATGAAGACCAGTATCGTCAGATTTAGTTTGGATATGAAAAAAGTCCCCACGCCGCCAAGCAAGAGGGACTTTCTTCAAATCAGAATTGGCTGTTCAGCCTGTTGTTGTCTGCATTTTAGCACGCAAAGGCGTGCTGTGGACACTTCTGTTGCCGTAATACCAAAATATTATGGTCACGCTCGGCAACTGGGTTGGATAGCCTCGCACCGGAGGCATCAACATGAGTACAAGTAGCTACAAACCGCAAAAAGGCCGTGGCGTCCCGTGGCCTACAGATACGGACGCTCCATCGATTGCCGACCAGGCCGAGACGCCTAGCGAGATGGAGTCGGCGCTTGACGTTCGGCAGGATGAGATTGCAAAGAGCGAGATCCTGAGTGGAATCAACAGGCCATCCTACGACTCATTCTTCGCAGTCGCGAAGAATCGCGTCCAGCTTGCGATCCTAATCATGATTTGCTCCTTTCAGACGTCCAAAGGGCCTAATAGGAAGGATGCCAACGGAAAAGAGCTTACAAAAGGTCTTTTCATGCGCCAGGACAAGCTCGCAAAAAAAGTCTGTTCGACTCAACCGACTGTATCGAAAGCTCTGGGCGAGCTGGCTCATCGAGGCATCATCATGAAGACTGATGGGGTGTGGGTCATCGTTTGGGCTCAGCTCGATATTCAAGCGCGTGAGGCCGGATGGGATCCGCGCGCGGACGCGGGCGGCGAGGTCGGACGTGAAAGCCGGACCGCAGAGGTATCGAGCGCACGCGGCCAGGGCCTCGAGGGCGCCTGGCGGGTAGGGAGATCCGAGCATGAGGCAGGACAACGCGCAGGCCCGCGAAAGGTTCACGAGCTCCCCCGCGACGCGGCTGGACCCTCGGCTGCCCCTCGTAAAGGATGCAGAAGACACGGTCGAGGTCCGACGGTTCGACCAGGCTGTACCGGCAGTCCGCGTACAGTGCGCAGCCCCTCCCGCGCGGGTCGCCGTCCGAGTCCTCATCCGGCTCATGATGGCGCACCTCAACCCAAAGGCCCTCCAACACGTCGTCGAACCCGAAATCGAGCTCCGCCTGGACGCTCTCGCCGAGCGCATCGCCCAGGGCGAGCTCCGGCACCTTCGTCACACGGCCGTCCAGCCACTCAATCTCTGTCATCGCGCGCATGGTGCAAGCCCCTTCCGACACGGGATTGTCAGCTCAACCCGACCCTTACCCATACGGACGAACATAACTCGCCAGGGGGAAGCCCCTGAAGGCCGTGCGCCACAACATGAGGCCGAATCCGCCCCCGGCTGGACAGGCCAACAACGAAGGAGCACACGGAACCGGCGCGGCGTTACAACCGTCCCGGCAAGCGTGTCACTTGGCCAAGTCATGATGCCGACAAACCCGGAAATGCTCCAACGGAGCGCCGAACGAGCGTAACAATATAAAGCCGTGCAACACGTGTTGGACGACCGGAACATCCCAAACAAAGGCCTGTAGGTCCCACCTTCAAGCCCAATAGCAAAATGTGCATCAGCGGATTTGCAGCGATACAAGTCTCAACCGTCACCATCACACCGCAGCGCGCCTAGTCCCACTCATCCTACTGCAAATGTCCCAGAACGAGAAAACGACCAGCTTAACATGCCAACCTTTATATCCGCACGCGCGTAATTCAACTCATAAGGACCGGCTATCCCTTACCTGTGACACAATCTCAAACGCACAGAACAGAATCATCAGTCCAATCATCGTATAAGAGGCAGCCGAACCTTCAAGCACTATTCCACAAAGAACAATCTCCGCGCAGCCAATAAGAACTGTTATCAGGCGCTCTGCCTTTTTGCTCTCGCCGCTCGCATAAAAAGGCGGCAAAGCGCACAAGATCACATATAGCCCGGGAAGGGAATACAGGATCGATAGTCCAAGTCCCCCATCAACCGCAGTGCTTTGCGTAAGAATCAACTGAACCCAAACGGCAATTATCACTGAGCAGGTTGTCGATAAAAGAAGACTAGAAATATAGCACGCAACAAAGTCCCGTCGCATTCGAGCAGAGAAATCCGCGAACTCTCTTCGCCGCGTGGAAACAATAAGGTACACAGAAATTGCAATAGAACCAATCAGAGAAAACAGCGGAACAACCAGCAATTCAAGCTTATTACCCCATCGATCAACCACACCCCCACTCCAATGAGCGGGAATTGTATCAGGGAGGACTGACCAAGCCGCCCATAGAATCAGAAATGGAAGAATAGAGAGGATGAAAGATGATAACACTGCAGTAGTTTTTTTGAGGCTCTCATCGATTCCGCATCTCCTTGCGCGCCCACATTCCACTCCGCCTTAAATCAAGTATACGTTTTGGAACGGGATGTCACTCCGAACGCCTTACCCTCTTAGTGTGAATGCCGCTGCGGCATTGTTGACTCATCCTTAGTAATCGCGTCTATCCTCTGCAGCATCAGCCAAAGCAATCCGAGAGGAGCCGCACATGCATGCAGCGGAAATTCCTTTCGGGGGGGGGTATCTCCCAGATTTACCCGCCGCCCGAAGGGGCAGTCGACAGTCGAGTACGTACTGATCATCGCGATCATCGTCCTGGTGGTGCTGATCGCGGGACCGTGGGTCTCGTCGGCGATCACAAACCAGTTCAACACGGTGGCGGGGACGCTCGGCAACGGAATCTCAAAGGGGAGCTGGGAGTCGGGCGGCACGGGCGGCGGCAACGGGTCGTTGACCGACGCCGACATCGTGGACCCCGTTCACGGGATAGCGTTCGCCGTGTACTCGGAGGACGACCACAGCCTCATGTTCTACAAGCGCCGCGGGGTCCCCAGAGTCGGTGACATGCTCAACAGCCGCCGCGTGACGGCGGTGTATACGGGGTTCGAAAATGGATACGCCACCGCGACCGTGGGAAACGACGGCAAGACGACTGCCCCCTGGTGGCCTAACAGAAGTAATATCGTGGCCGTAAAGGCCATTGACGATGGCATAGAAATCAACTCGTTGGCATTTTGCTTTCAGTACATGGAGAACTGCAAGAGCTTTGATCTGGCAAAGTTCGACATGTCGAACTGCACAAATCTGCAGCACGCATTCGCGTATTGCGGCAATGTGACTTCCTTCAGTATTTCAAGCTGGGATACGTCCTCGGTCGTCGAATTCGACTCGGCGCTCAAAAACCTTTACAAGGTCGAGGAGATTGACATCTCCGGATGGTCGACGCGGAAAGCCGGCGATTTACGTCTCTTTTTTTCCACCGACAGTTCGCTGAAAAGCGTGAAATTTGGACCAGGGTGGAAGACCTCAGATGTTATGGATATGCTCGGCATGTTTAGCTATTGCAAAAATCTAAACCTCGACTGTTCCGATTGGAATGTCCCAACCTATGCCAATCATAGTGACTTCAATCACTGCGCCCCCGGCGTTATCCTCCCGAAGGCGTGGCAGTAGGTCTGAAGAAACAAAACGGCAAGCAGTTTATGTGGCGCGGGCACCCGTGCCGCCGTTGCCTCAGCGGCACGTTACGAGCTAGTCGGTTCGCTTTAACGTACGCTCTGCATGCAATATCAATCCCCATGCGAAGGGAGTGTCGCATATGCATGCAGCGGCAATTAACCTTCGGGGGGTGGGTATCTCCTAGGAATACCCGCCTCCGAGGCCAAGGAGCCATCGAGTACGTTCTGGTCATCGCGATTATCGTCCTGGTTGTGATGATAGCCGGCCCTTGGGTCTCGTCGGCAATCAGGAACCAGTTCAACACGGTGGCGGGAGTATTGGTAAACGGGACAGCAGGTGGGACTTGGGAACCGAGCGGTTCCGGCAGCGGTAACGGCGCGGGTTCCGCGACCGTCCAGGCGGCGCTCGCCAAGGACGCGAAGGACACGCGAAGGACTGGACCCTCGGTGAGCAGAAGGCAGTTGCCGAGGACATCGCCGCCAAGGGCGAGGCGTCGCCCGCCTACGCCAAGGCGAAGACCGCGATGGATGCCGGCACCGAGATCTCGATGAAGCTCACCGATGGCAAGACGCTGACTTACCGCATTATCGGCATCAATCATGATGACCCTGCAGGCGGATCCGGCAAGGCGGGCCTCACGTTCCTCACCACCACGACGGGCATTTGGTCCCCCATGAACGCGATTGACACCAACGCCGGCGGTTGGGAGAAGTCTGAACTCCGTCAGAAAATGAACTCCGGCAAGATCTGGAATCTGATGCCCTCCGATTTCCAGTCCAAGGTGAAGGCCGTCAAAAAGCTATCGAACAATGTCGGGGGCGGTGATGAGAACAAGTACGCCGCCGTGACGGCTACCTCGGACAAGCTGTTCCTGCTCAGCTACTCTGAGATCGCCCCCCACCTCCTATTGGGCATCCTATCCCTGGACTTCCTCCGAGGGCACCCAGTACGAGGCCTTCAAAGGCAAGGTGACGGAGAATTATTCTGTTAATGCCTGTCTGAAGATTGGCAGCAGTTGGTGGGAGCGCTCGGTGAATCCGAGCAACTCCTACTACTTCCTAAATGTCGACAGCAGCGGCGACCCGACGTACGCCGACTACGCGGGGTACTCGTATTGCGTCTGCCCCGTTTGGTGCTTCTAGCTCAAATTTGATCTGATGTAAGGCCCGTGCAATCCTGCATGGGCCTTTCTTTTGGCAATTGCTCGACCGATTCGTGGCTTGAAACACAAATTATCGAGTTAAGGAGACATGGGGTCATACAGCGGCTCTCAGGGCGCCCGTAGCACTCCCCCGCCATTACCCCTGCGGCGTCCTCGTATAGAGCCCATTCTTCTTGGCGTTTCGTTGCAACAGCTCACTTGTCCACCGGTCAAGTGAACTACTGGAATAAATGCAGCGACACGCTTGTTCGTTACAGTGGCTATATCGGTGTATATCGCCGCGATAAATACAGCCCGTTCTTGGCGTGTACCTGCTGCGCGTATGTAGAATCATATCGCGTTAATAAATCGGCTCAAGCGCGTGCAAAACGCACAAGTAACCGCAAAAGGCGATTATCGCGCAGGTAGATTTTTGGCACCCTGTTGCTTAATCAAAATTAAGCAATTGCTTAAAACAAAAAAGGTCAGACACTAGGTGCCTGACCTGCAAACTTCTGGTCGGGACGACTGGATTCGAACCAGCGACCCCTTGACCCCCAGTCAAGTGCGCTACCAAGCTGCGCCACGTCCCGAAGCTTTTGTTTGTTGCTCTGCTCTCGCTCGCAACAGGGAGTATATTAACCCGAAACTTTGGACTTGTGCAAGAACTTTTTTAATTATTTTTGAGCAAGTCTAAAATTGTATCTGCGAGCTGGGGTTTTGTTAGCACAGGAAGTTCCTGCGTCCCCGATGTGCTCACAATCCAGGCCTTGTTGGTGTCGGTTCCAAAACCCGAATCGGCGCGCGAGACATCGTTGGCGATAATGGCATCGCAACCCTTGCGCGCCAATTTACGCTCAGCGTACTCCACGACGTTATCGGTCTCGGCTGCAAATCCGATTACACGGCGCTCTTCCTTTTGGCGCGAAAGCTCGGCCAAGATATCCACCGTCTCGATCAGTTCGATGCGATCCAAGCGCTCGTTGGCCTTTTTGAGCTTGTGGTCCGCGGGGGATACGGGGGTGTAGTCGGCGACAGCCGCTGCGCAAATGGCCCCATCGGCCGTTTGGAAGGCGCTCAGCGCCGCCTGCAGCATCTCTGCGGCGGTCTGCACGCGTACGCACTCCACGCCGAGGGGAACACCGAGCGACGTCGGTCCCAGCACGAGCTTGACCGCAGCGCCGCGGCGTACGGCCTCCCCTGCCAGGGCGATGCCCATCTTTCCCGACGACCGGTTGCCGATGAAGCGCACAGGGTCGATCGGTTCGTGCGTTGGGCCGGCGGTAATCACGATGCGCTTGCCTGCAAGGTCCTGGGGCACGGGGTTGAGCACCTCGCAGATGGCTTCGACGATGTCCTCGGGCTCGCTCATGCGTCCCGTGTCGACGTCGCCGCAGGCAAGGTAGCCACTACCGGGGCCAACTACGTGCACCCCGCGGTCGCGCAGCGTGGCCATATTGGCCTGGGTCGCCGGCGCCTTCCACATGCCATTGTTCATGGCCGGCGCGATCACAATGGGTCGCGGCGTGGCGAGCAGCGTCGTGGAGATGAGGTCATCGGCAATGCCGTTGGCCATCTTAGCGATGATATTTGCCGTGGCAGGCGCCACGACCACCAGGTCAGGTTCCTGCGCGAGCGAAATGTGGTGGATGGGGTCGGAGGGGTCATCGAACAGACCTACCGCGACCGGCTCATTGGTGAGCGCGCGGAAGGTGAGCGGGCCCACAAACTCCGTGGCATGCTCGCTCATAACGACCTTGACGCGCGCGCCGCGTTTTTGCAGCAGGCGCACGATATTGCACGACTTATAGGCGGCGATCCCGCCGGTAATGCCCAGCAGGATCGTTTTTCCCTCAAGTTGCATTGAATTATTGGGCGCCGCCATCGTTTAAGCTTCCTTGCTCGGAAGCACCAGCAGGCGGTGGCAATACGGGCAGTGCGCGATCTCGCTACCGTCGTGGTTGAGGTCGCTCATGGACGATGCTTGCAGCGCGGTGTGGCAGATGCTGGGAGTGTTGCCCTTGATGGTCTCGACGGCCAGGCCGCGGAACTGCTTGAGCAGGCGCTCGTAATCGGTGAGCACGTCAGTCGGCAGCGTGGCAGCCAGCGCAGTGCGCTCCTTGGTGGCGGCGTCAATCTGGGCCTGCAGGTCGGCGGCCTTGGCACGAGCGGCCTTGGTATCGGCCTTCACGCCCTCCTCGAACTTGGCGATGATGGCCTGCGCGCGAGCCTCGCGGTCGAGCGCTTCCTTATGGGCGACGATGACGTCCTTGCGGGTGTGCTCGATCTTGTCCAGACGCTTTGCCAGGGTGGCAAGCTCATTCTCCAGGTCCTGCACCTCGCGGTAATCAGAACCATCGACGTGACGCTTCTTGGCAGCCTCGATAGCGTTGTTGGTCTGGATCTCGGTGGTGTTGAGGTCGTCGAGCTCAATGTCCAGATCCTTGCGCTGGGCGTAGAGCTTGGTCATCTCGGACTTGAGCTTCACATAGGTCTTACGTTTGGAAGCGAGCTCCTTGAGCTCCGGCATATTGGCAAGTTCGCTCTTGTTACGGGCGAGCTCCAAATCGATCTGTTGCAGCTTGAGTAGCGTAGCGCCGGCGCTCATAAGTTCTCTCCTTTTGTCACAGTCCACCATTGGCAAGGGTTCAGTATTTTAATCGTATGAGGGGGGTCGACCCCTGCGTCAACTGCAGAGTTCATCAAGATATCCACGAACGGCTCCTCGGAGCGGTCGTGGCCGAGCAGAATCACGCTCAGGCCACGCAAGGCAAGGTCCTGCGCCACGTGGTAGCCGGCCTCTCCGGTCACAATAACATCTGCGCCCGCGGCGATGGCGAGCTCTCCAAAGTCGCCCAGGGAGCCGCCCAAAATGGCGACGGTACGGCACGGATGCTCGGCTTCGCCCCATACGCGCGGGTCGCTGCCAAAGGCCGTGGCGGCACGGTGTGCGAGATCGCGCAGGTTGCGGGCCTCGTGGAGGTTCGCGAGTGCGCCCAGACCGGTGAGCGCAGGCTCGTCCGCATGCTCCAGCGAGCTCATGGGCTCAGCGCCCAGCAGCTCACTCAGGCGAACGCGCGCTTCGTGCGAGCGGTCCAGGTTGGTATGAAGCGAGATGATGCTTACGCCGCAACGAGCCGCCTCGTACAGTGCAGCGCTGCACTGGGGACGCGCGGAGTCGGCCGGACAAAAGGCCTCGGGCGCCTTGATATAGATGGGATGATGCGTCAGCAGCACGTTGGCGCCGGCCTCGAGAGCGCGATGCACGTTGGCCTCGGTTGCGTCAAGTGCGCAGGCCACGCCCGTAATCTCGGCGGCAGGGTTGCCCACGGATAAGCCTACGTGGTCCCAGCCCTCGGCGTCCGTCTTGGGGTAGCGCGCGAGCAGCGCACGTTCAAGCTCGGAAACGATCATGCGCCACCTACGATCGAGAGCAACGTCTGGGCAAAGTCGTCCAGATCGCTCGGATTCACGCGGTCATCGAAGGAGATGCGCAGCGCGCCCAGAGCCTGCTCGCGGCCAATGCCCATGGCGCTGAGCACGTGGCTCGGGTCCATGCTGCCGCTCGAGCAAGCCGATCCGGCCGAAACTTCAAAGCCGGCGGCATCGAGCTTGATGATGAGCTCCTCGGAGTCCATGCCGTCAATATAGATCGATACCATGCCGGGCAGACGGTCGGCCTGCGCGTAGTCACCCATGGTGGCGTGAATGCGCGGGTGGGCCGTAAGCGTGGCGTAGAGCTTGTCGGAAAGGGCTTGCAGCTTCTCGCGCTCCTCGGCCACATGGGGCGTCAGCGTGCAGGCGGCAGCGGCAAAGGCGAGCTGCGTGCGCAGGTCCTGAGTACCGGCGCGACGGCCGGCTTCCTGTCCACCGCCAAAGATGCGGGGGCGCAGCGGCGTGCGGTTCTTAAGGTAGAGCGCGCCGGATGCCACAGGGCCGCCGATCTTATGCGCGGCAACGGTCATAGCATCGACGCCCAGCTCGGTGACATCGAGCGGAATATGCAAGTAGCCCTGGATGGCATCGGTGTGGAACAGGGCGCCCACGGTATGCGCGGCGGCGGCCAGCTCGCGGATGGGCTGCACCACGCCGGTCTCGTTATTGGCGGCCATGATGCTCACGAGCGCGACGTCATCGCCAAGCAAGTCGCTCAGCACGGAGGTCTCGATGTAGCCCGCACGGCAGGGCTGCACAAGATCGACGGTAAAGCCGCCGGCACGCAGCAGCGGCAGGTTGTCCAGAATCGAATCGTGCTCGATGGCAGATACGATCACGCGGTTGCGCTTGCGGTCGTGCTGACGGGCGCCCTCGGGAAGTCCGAGGAGCGCCAGCTGGTTTGCCTCGGTGCCGCCATTGGTCAAGATAATCTCGGACGGGCGGACGCGTGCGCCAAAGCTACGGGCGATCTCGCGACGGGCAACTTCCAGGCGTGCGGCGGCCTTGCGTCCAAGCGAGTGCAGCGAGTTGGGGTTGACGCCGGCAAGCTCGCTGTCGTCATATTCGCGCTGCGCAAGGAGCGCCTCGGCGCGCATGGGCGTCGAGGCGGCGTAGTCAAGATTCACGGGTATGCGGTTTTGACCTGCGGTCATAAGGGTCTATGCCTCCTGTGCGGCCTCATTGCCCAGCTTCTGTAGCAGCGCAACCTCGGCGGCGGGATCTTCGGACTTAAATACGGCGGAGCCGGCTACGAGCACGTTGGCGCCGGCCTTGACGACCTCGGCGATGTTCTTAGAAGAAATGCCGCCGTCGACCTCGATCATGGGCGACGCGCCGTGGCGCTCACACATGGCCTTGAGCTCGTGGAGCTTGGGCAGCGTGCCCGGGATAAAGCTCTGGCCGCCAAAGCCAGGGTTCACGCTCATCAGTAGCACCATATCGACAACGTCGATGATGCTTTCGAGCACGCAGACGGGCGTGGCGGGGTTGAGCACCACACCGGCCTTAACGCCGCGCTGCTGCAGGTGCGTGAGCGTGCGGTGCAGGTGCGTGGAGGCCTCGTAGTGCACGGTGATCATATCGGCACCGGCATCGGCATACCAATCGACTGTCTCGTCGGGATTCGACACCATCAGGTGCGCGTCGACCGGCACGTCAGTTGAGCGCTTGACGGCCTTGAGGATATCAACGCCAAAGGTGAGGTTGCCGGTAAAGTGACCGTCCATGACGTCGAAGTGCACAAAGTCGGCGCCGGCGATCTTGTCGAGTTCGCCCTTGAGGTTGGCCATATCGGCCGAAAGGACAGACGGAGCGATTTTGATGGAACCCATGGTAGTAGCCTTTCTGCGCTAGTCGGTGAGTCCGTAGAACTCTTGAGAGGGGACGCGGTCGGTAAGAATCTCGAGCGCCCTGTCCAAAGTAACACCGTTGTAGAGCGTTTGCTCCACGGCAAAGGTGAGCGGAATGTCTACTCCCAGTGAACGGGCGAGCTCGCTGACGCTGCGGGCCGCGACGGCGCCCTCGACCACCATATGCGTGCGCGTCTGGTACTCGTCGAGCGACACGCCGTGGGCAAACTCGTAGCCAAAGGTGCGGTTGCGCGAATGTTCCGACGTGCAGGTGGCGATGAGGTCGCCCATGCCGGCGAGGCCCATGCAAGTCATGGCCTGTCCGCCGCGGGCGTGCACCAGGCGGCTGATCTCGGCCAGGCCGCGCGTCATGATGAGAGCGAGCGTGTTGTCGCCCGCGCCGGAGCCGGCGGAAATGCCGCACACGATGGCGATGACATTCTTCATTGCGCCGCAAACCTCGACGCCGGTCATGTCCTGCGACAGGTAAATGCGGAAGGCCGTGGATAGGAGTAGGTCCTTAAAGGTCTCCCCTATCTGAGGGTCTTCGCTGGCGATGACGGCGGCAGAAAGTCCGCCGCGGCAGATCTCCTCGGCATGGTTGGGGCCGGAGAGCGCCGCCACGCGCGCCTCGTTGCCGATCTCGCTTGAAATGACCTCGCTCATGAGCAGTCCAGATTCGGGCTCAATGCCCTTGGTGAGGCAGAGTACCGGGGTGTCGGTGGCGATACAGGGTGCCGCCTGATGGCATACGCTGCGCAGGTGCGTGGAGGGCACGGCAAAGATGACGGCCTCGGCGCCGTCGAGCGCCTGCGACAGGTCCGTGGTGGCGACGACGTTGCCGGGCAGCTCATAGTCCACCAGATAGCGCGGGTTGCGGTGCTCGCCGTTGATGCCGGCGGCCGTCTGCTCGCTATGGGCCCACATGGCCACGCGCTTGGCTCGCGCGGCGGCAAGGCCGGCGATGGCGGTTCCCCAGGAGCCTGAGCCAATCAGCGCAACATTCATGACTCTCTCCTACTTATCGTCGGGCTCGGTGACGCGCTTGGTAAACGAGAGCTTGGACTCCTTACCCGTCATGAGCTTTTTGATGTTCGCGCGATGCGCCCACACCACGGTGATGCCGATCATCGCCATGCAAAACTTGAGACCCAGGCTGCCGTACGGAAAGACCGCACAAGCGGCGATGGGAAGACCGATGGCCGCGGCAAGCGAGCCCACGGACACAAACTTGGTGATGGCGACGGCCACGATAAACATGCCCAGCAGCGAAAGTCCGATGGGCCAGTACCAGGCGAGGATGACGCCCAGACCGACCGCGATACCCTTGCCGCCGTGGAAGTTGAGGTAGGGCGAGAAGATGTGGCCCCACACCGCTGCCAGGCAAATGACGCCGAGCATCCAGTCGCCGGGGGCTCCGGGCGCCATGATGCTCGGCGGAAAGCCATAGCCCACGTTCGCGATGAGCGGACGGGCGATAAGAACGCAGATGGCGCCCTTAAGGCAGTCGAGCAGCAGCGTGAGCGCGGCCACCTTGGGGCCGGCTACGCGCAAGGCGTTGGTGGTGCCGATGTTGCCGGAGCCCGCTTTGCGAATGTCCGTGTGGTTGAACACACGGCCCAGGATCAGGCCAAACGGAATCGCTCCGATAAAGAACGAGACCACGGCGCAGATGGCGGTCAGCAGAATCGGATTATGCATCCTTTTGCTCCTTCTTCCTAAAGAAGAGTCGAATGGGCGTGCCGGAAAAATCGAAGGTCGAGCGCATGCGGTTCTCCACGTAGCGCTGGTAGGTGTCGTTGACCAGGTCGCTGTGGTTGACGAAGAACGTAAACGTCGGCGGGTTGACGCCCGTCTGGGTCACGTAGTGCATGCGCAGGCGGCGCTTGCCGTCCACCACGGTGTGGCCAAACTCGCGCAGGTCAGTGAGGAACGTGTTGAGGCGCGAGGTGGTGATCTTTTGCGAACGCGTCTTTTCGGCCGCGTCGACCATCGCCCAGATCTTCTCGACGCTGCGGCCGGTCAGGGCCGAAATGCGCAGGTACTGGGCCCAAGGAGCCATGACGCCCAGACGGCGGTCAACGGTCTCCATGCAGGCCTCGCGCTTGCGGTCGTCGTCGAGCAGATCCCACTTGTTGAGCAGCACCACGATGGCGCAGCCGCGCTCGATGGCAAGGCCCATGACCTTCTGGTCCTGCTCGGTGACGCCCACGGAGGCGTCGACGACGAGCAGCGCCACGTCGGCGCGGTCGATGGCGCGCAGGCCGCGGACCATGGAGTAGTACTCGATGTTTTCGTACACGGTGCTCTTCTTGCGAATGCCCGCGGTGTCGACCATGCGGTAGTGCTTGCCGTCGCGCTCGACGACGGTGTCGATGGCATCGCGCGTGGTGCCGGCGATGTTGGACACGATGGAGCGGTCGGCGCCCAGGATGCGGTTGAACAGCGAGGACTTACCGGCGTTGGGGCGGCCGATGATGGCCACGTTCAGCGCATCGGGAAACTCGTCGGCGACCTCGTCCTCCTCCTCGGGCAACAGGGCCACGATGTCGTCGAGCAGGTCGCCCGTGCCATGGCCGTGCAGGGCCGAGAGCGGCGTGGGCTCACCGATGCCGAGCGAATAGAACTCCCAGATGTTGTCATTCTCGCGATCGGGGTTGTCGAGCTTGTTCACCAGCAGAAAGACCGGCTTGTCGCAGCGCTTGAGCATGCGGGCGACCGATTCGTCCTCCTCGGTGACGCCGGTGCGGCCGTCGACCACAAACAGGATGACGGCGGCTTCCTCGGCGGCGGCAAGGGCCTGGTCGCGGATGGACGTGGCAAAGACGTCATCGCTCTTGAGCGGCTCGATACCGCCCGTGTCGACGATGGTGAACTCGCGGCCGTTCCAGTCGGCCGTGTGATACGAGCGGTCGCGCGTGACGCCGCGGGACTCATGGACGATGGCGTCCGACGTCTGGGCCAGGCGGTTGACGAGCGTGGACTTGCCCACGTTGGGGCGTCCGACGACGGCGACGATAGGTTTCATCTGCTCTCCTTTAATGGGTAGGTTCAGCGGGAATAGTTGAATTGGCGGGCGTTATGCCAAGGATGTGCTCCAGGGTATCGAGCAGCTCATGCGGCATGGTCGACACCACATGAACCTCGGCGCCGCGACCGGTAAGGCTTGCGAGTAATTCGTCACGATGATACTCGTCAAGGGTCATACCATCGGCGTTGAACATGAGCTTAGGCACAAAGAGCATAACCCCCGATAGGTCCTGTGGCAGTTGCTCCAAGATGTCGCAGGCGACGATGAGGCCGGTCACGTCCACGTTGCCGCCAAAGTAGCGGTTTTTGATGGCCGTGACGGTACCGGCAAGGCCCTGCGGCGATTCCACAAAACGCGCTACCGTATCGCGCGCGCTGGCGCCCGAAAGGCACAGCAGGCGCTGGTCACGGGCGGCGATTGCCTCGCGAACGCGGCGCAGGCGCTCGGCATCGGCGGCGAGCACGTTGTCGGTCTCGTCCAGATAGGAGCGAATCATACCGATGCCGTCGTAGTACTGCGGGTAGCCGTCGTAAAAGTCCGCCTCAGGCGGCTCGATGCCGGCATCCAGGTAGAACTCGTCGCTCATCTGGAAGGTATGGCGGCCAAAGCGCTCGAAGGCACGGTCCTGGAAGGGCCGGATCATGGCGATAGTCTCGCGCGCCAGCTCGGGCTTGTCACTGTAGGACCAGCTAAAACGGTTCTGATGCTTGGTAAATCCAAGCGGCACAATGCCCAGGCTCGTGATTTGCTCGTGCTCCTCGCAAAAGCGCAGAGTCTTTTCCAGCTCCTCGCCGTCGTTCATGCCGGGGCACAGCACGATCTGCGCGTGAATCTCGATGCCGGCGGCCATGATGGCCTCGAGCACGTCCATGCCGCGCTGGGCGTTGCGGCCCATCATGCGGCGACGGATGTCGGGGCTCACGGCGTGGACCGACACGTTCATGGGGCTCATGTTGCGTTGGATGACGTTTTGAACATCTTCGTCGGTGAGGTTCGTGAGCGTGACAAAGTTGCCCTGCAAAAAGCTCAAGCGGTAGTCATCATCGCGAATGTAGAGCGTGGAGCGACCGCCCTTGGGCAGCATGGTCATAAAGCAGAACACGCAGGCATTTACGCAGGTACGCATGCCATCGAAGATAGGGCCATCGAACTCCAGACCCCAGTCCTCGCCGGGAAAGCGGTCAAGCTCGACGGGGGTGACGGTGTCGTCGCGCGGGTCGAATACCTCCAGCTCGACAGTGTCGTCATCTGCCTCCCAGAGCCACACGATCATATCGGTCAGTTGCTCGCCGTTGACCGTGAGCACGCGCATGCCCGGCTCGATACCCACATCCCATGCGGGCGATTCGGGGCGCACGTTTTTAACGAGCGCGCCCTCACCCGGCTCGGGGTCGCGGCTGCGCCCGTAATCGGCCACCTCAGCGGCGTATGCGGGTACGGTCTGGTCCATGATTAGCGGCAAAGCTCCTTGATGCGCTCGACGGCGCGTTCGATGTGTTCTTGCGGGGTGGAGGCTCCGGCGGTGATGCCGATGTGGTGAGCGTCGGTAAACCACGCGGCCTGAAGCTCGGAAGCTTCCTCGATGTGATACGTACGCTCGCAGGCGTTTGCGCAAATCTGCGCCAGGCGGCGGGTGTTGCCCGAGTTCTTGCCGCCCACCACGACCATGCAGTCGCAGCGGTTGGCAAGTGCGGCTGCTGCCTGTTGACGCTCACTCGTGGCGGCGCAGATGGTGTTGATCACGCGCAGTTCCTGCACGCGCGGCGTGATGGCAGCCACGACCTCGGCCAGGTTCTGCGCGGTCTGGGTGGTCTGCACGACGAGCCCAACCTTGCCCTTGAGCGGCAGCGCGTCCGCATCGGCGGCGCAGCTCACGACTTGAGCGTCATCGCCGGCATGGCCCAGGATGCCCTCAACCTCGGGGTGGCCCGGCTCGCCCACGACGATCACGCGGTAGCCCTCGCGTACCAGGCGCTCCGCCGCCACGTGGACTTTTTTCACGTAGGGGCAGGTGGCATCGACCACGTCGAGACCGCGCTCGCGAGCGGCCTCGATCACCTGCGGCACCACGCCGTGCGCGCGGATGATCACGGTGCCCGATGCGGCGTCGTCTAGGGTCTCGGCCAGACCGACGCCTGCCTCGGAAAGCTCGCGCACCACGATGGGATTATGGATGAGCGGGCCCAGGGTGTGGACCTGAGCGTTCTCCCCCGCCTGCGGGGCAGCCGCCAGGGCCATATCGAGCGCACGCTGCACGCCGTAGCAGGTGCCAGCGTGGGCGGCGATTTCGATGGTGGGGGCGTCTGCCTTGCCGGTCACAGCCTCGGCAGTGTTCATGACATACTCGCCCATGGCTAGAACCTGCCCGGGTGCTCGGCGCACAGGTCATCGCGCATGGCGTAGACGCGACTCATGGCTTCGGACTCAAACCATGCCAGGCGTTCCTTGCGCTTGAGCTCGGCCGGAGCATCGGAAAGCGAGATGGCCTTGCCGGCACGGATCCAGCATTTTTTGGGGCGCATGAGCTTTTTGCCCTTAGGCGTAATATCGGACCAACCACAAATGGCGAGTGGGTTGACGGGCGCCTTGCCCATCTGAGCGATGAGCGCAAAGCCGCCGTGGACTTCGGGTTTGATCTCGCGCGAGCGGATGCGCGTGCCCTCGGGGAAGATCAAGACGTCCTCGCCGCGCTGCAGCGCATGCTGGGCGGCACGCAGACACTTCATGTCTGCAGTGCCACGCTCGACGGGAATGCCGCCCACGCGGCTAAAGGCCCAGCGCACAATCTTGGTCTTGGCAAACTCGGATTTAAAGATCGGGCGGATGCGGCGGCCGCCAAAGAACAACGCCGTCTCCACGGCCAGCAACTCGGCCATTGAGGTGTGGTTGCAGATGACCACACTGCCGCGGCCTTCCTGGCGCTCAAACAGCAGGTCGCTGTCCTCGACCTTCCAGCGCCACATGAGCTTGGAGAAGACCCACAGGATGCCCATGACCACGGCGACGGTGCCGCGGATGAGCGCCGGGAACTCGGCGTAGGGGGCGTTGTAGTAATCCTCGGGCGTCTGCTTAAACAGGCGCATGGGCTACCTCCTTTGGTTGATGAGGTCCTCGATTATCGAGACGACCTCGTCGATGGTGTGGGCGGTGGAGTCGACGTGCACGGCGTCCTCAGCGGGAACGAGCGGTGCGACCTCGCGGCTGCTGTCGAGCTTATCGCGCTGCTTGAGGGCGTCGAGGGTCTCGTCGACCTCGGCCTCGAGCTGCTCGGCAGCAAGCGGCTGAGCGTCGTTTTGGTGGCGCTGCAGCACGCGGCGACGGGCACGCTCGCGCGGGTCGGCGGTCAGGAAGACCTTGACCTGCGCGTTGGGGAACACGACGGTTCCGATGTCGCGACCTTCGGCCACGATATCGCGGTCCTCGGCGGCGCGGCGCTGATGGATGAGCATGGCCGCGCGCACGCCCGGGTAGGCCGAGACCTTGGACACGTTGGCGTCCACCTGCGGGGTGCGGATGGCAGCCGAGGCGTCCTGGCCGTCGATGGTCAGACGCGTGTCCTCGCCGGTGCCGTTGGTAAAGCGAATCTCGATCTGCTCGGCGAGGGCATCGATGGCCGCCTCGTCGTCCAGGTCGATGTCGCGGTCGAGCGCGGCGAAGGTAACGGCGCGATACATGGCGCCTGTGTCGAGCTTGTTAAAGCCCAGCTGGCGGGCGATCTCCTTGGCGATGGTGGACTTGCCGGAACCGGCGGGGCCGTCGATGGCGACGATCATGTAATGCTTCCTTTCGGTGGTTGACGTGCTGGTATGGGACGCGGACGCTGCGGCTTGGCGGACTGGCTAGTCCGTGTAGCGCTCGCGGTAGGTGTTGCGCTTAGGCGCGGAGCCGTGGCTGCCGTGGTGACGCGTACGGGTCGCGGGGTTGGCCGCCGGCGCGGCGCCGCGCTTGGAGTTGGCCTGCTTGGGCGGGATACCGCCGGCCTTGAGAATCTGTACCTCGCGGTCGGTGAGCTCGCGCCACGAGCCCTTGGCCACGTCCTTGAGCTCCAGGCCGGCAAAGTTACAGCGGTGCAGGCGGATCACCGGGTGGTGGATCTTGCTCAGCATGCGCTTGACCTGGTTCTTGCGGCCCTCGCGGATGATGACCTCAACGGCGGTGGTCCCGGGCTTAACGCCTTGTGGGGCCACGGCCTCGGCCTTGCGCGCGTTGATGACACGGCAGATCGCCGGCTGGCACAGACCGTCGTCGAGCTCGATGCCGCGACGCAGCGGCGCAAGATCGCGGTCGGACAGCTGGCCGTCCACGAGTGCCTGGTAGGTCTTGTAGACGTGCTTGCTGGGGTGCAGCAAGTCCTGCGACAGGTCGCCGTCGGTGGTAAAGAGCAAGAGTCCCGTGGTGTCGCGGTCCAGGCGGCCCACTGGGAAGAGCCCCGGAAAGCGGTCGCGCGGGACCAGGTCGGCCACGCAAGGGCGCCCCTGCGGGTCGCTCATGGTGGTGAGGTAGCCGGTCGGCTTGTAGAGCATCAGGTACACGGCTCCCTGGTTGAGCTTGACGGGCATGCCGTCGACCTCGATGTGGTCGCGGTCGACATCGACCTTGGTGCCCAGCTCGGTCGCGACCTGGCCGTTGACGGTCACGCGGCCGGCGGTCATCAGGTCCTCCGAGCCGCGGCGGCTCGCCACGCCCGCGCGCGCCAAAAAGCGCTGCAGGCGCATGATGTGCGGGTAGACGGACTGGGCATCGCCTACGGGCGCTGCGGTGTCCGTGGCGCTTGCGACGCGCGCCTCCCCTGCTTCGTTAGTCCTCGTCATGCATGTCCTCCGAGGTAACACCTGCGGGCAGAAGCCCTGCGTCATCGGTGTCCTCAACATCGGTATCGATCAGTTCGCGCTCTTCGTCCAGGTCCTCGGCCTGCTCCTCGAGCGTGGACTGAATGCTGCGGCCGCTCAGGCGCTCGCGGATAAACTGGCGCGACTGCTCGTCGGGAGCAAACTGCTCCAGATTGGGCAGGTCGCGGGTGGAGCGCAGGCCGAACTTTTCCAAGAAGGCGTTAGTCGTGCCGTAGATGATGGCCTGACCGCGCTCGGGGTCGCGGCCGAGCTCGCGCACTAGGCCTTTGTCCACGAGCGACGCGATGACGCCGTCGGAGTTGACGCCGCGGATGCCCTTGACCACCTCGCGCGTGACGGGCTGGTGATAGGCGATGACGGCCAGAGTCTCGAGCGCCGCCTGCGACAGCTTTTGCGTGTCCCAGCTCAGCACATAGGCCTCGACCACGTCGTGGTAGGCGGGGTGTGTAAACAGGCGCCAGCCACCGGCGACCTCGCGCAGCTGAAAGCCGCGGTTGGCTTCCTCGTACTCAACCTTGAGCTCGGCCAAAAGCGACGCGCACTCGCCCGGGGCGATATCCAGCGCACCTGCCAGCGCGGGTGCGCTCACGGGGTCGCTCGACACCAGCAACAGCGCCTCGAGGGCGCCTTTGAGGCTGTTTGCCTCCAGCGTGGAAAGGGTTGACATGGTTGGCGCTCCTATTCGGTGAGCTCGGGGCCCTCGCCGGGCACGTATGCCTCGGCGCCCTCGACGCGGTTGATTTGAATGGTTCCAAAGATCTCGTCCTGGCTCAGCGTGAGCGAGCCGCGTTTGGCAAGCTCCAACATGGCCAGGAAGGTGACGACGAGCTGCTCGGTGGTGGCGTCGCCGTCCAGCAGCTCGCGGAAGGTACAGGTTTGGTGCGCCATGGTAAAGCGGTCGACCGAGGCCACCGTCAGGTCGAGCGGCACGCGATGCGGTGCCACGTGCTCGGCCTCCAGCAGGAAGGTCTGGCGCTTGCCGGCTAGGTCGGCGCAGATGACGGCGAGGCCACGCAGGGTGATGCCGGCCAGGTAGTCGGGCATAAGGCCTAGAAACTCGGGGTCGGGGCCGGCCACGCGCGGATGCATGCGGCTCTCGGCCTGCATACGCGCGCCAAGCGCCGCCGCCGCGCCCTTAAACTGCTTGTAGGCGATCAGACGCTGGATCAGGACCTCGCGCAGGGCGTCGCCGTCGAGCGCACTGAGTTCCTCGAGGTCTTCGTCGTCCTCGTCATCGTCAACGGTTTTGCTCGGGGCTTCTTGGGGCACCAGCGAGGCGGCCTTGATGTCCAGAAGGGTTGCCGCGACCAGCAAAAAGTCGCTCGCCACGTCCAAGTCCAGCGCCTCGATGCGCTCGGCCTCGGCAAGGTACTGCTCGGCCACCTCGCTGATCGAGATGGCGCCGATATCAACTTTTTGGCGGGTTACCAGCTGGAGCAGCAGGTCGAACGGTCCGCTGTAGACCTGCGTCGACACGCGATACGACATCTTCGACCTCCTTTGACGGCGCCTTCGCGGCGCGGTTTGGGTGCATGCTGTGACCGTTTTGCACGGTCGACCTGTAAGTTTACCTTAGATGCCGGCGATTGCGAAGTTGAGCAGCCACTCGGCCAGCGGATACACGGTAACGTCGAAATAGCGCCCGATCACGTCGATACCGGTCCACATGGGCAGCAGGTACAGGACCAGGATGAGGATGGGCATGGCGTATTGCTGCAAACGATAGTAGTTGGCGAGCGCCTTGCCTTTGAGGAACGGCACGATAATCGACGAGCCGTCGAGCGGCGGGATCGGGATGAGGTTAAAGAACGCGAGCGACAGGTTGACCACGATAAAGGTGGCGCCGAAGTTCATGATTTGGGAGGCCACGGCAAAGGACATGCTGGCGTAGAGGTTGCCGTATGCCGCATGCATGAGGGCGGCGGCAAGGCATGCCAACGTGATGTTCGATGCGGGGCCGGCCACGCTCACCAGGACCTCGTCGCGCTTGGGGTGCTTGAGGTTGTTGAGGTAGACGGGCACGGGCTTGGCAAAGGCGAACACCGGGCCGCCGGCGGCGAGCATCAGCAGCGGCAGAAGAATGGTGCCAAACGGGTCGATATGGTTGAGCGGGTTGAGCGAGACGCGCCCGCGCGAACGGGCCGTCTTGTCGCCGAGCGCCCAGGCCGCGGCGGCGTGCGCGCTCTCGTGGATCACGATGCCGACGATGACGGCAAAGGCGCTGGCGAGCAGGTTCATGAGGTAGCTGCAGGACATGTCACTCCCCTAGCGGACGCGGTGCGAGGCGCGCGTGAGCAGGTAGTCGGCCACAAACAGGATGACGGCCACGATGGCGTAATCCAGGCGGAACACACCGCCAAAGGGCGACGTGATGACGCCGTAGCCGGCGATGGCGCTCGGCAGTGCGCGCGAAAGCTCGACGACAAAGCCCACGATCTGCAGCTTGGCGGTGAGGCCGCTAAAGCACAGCAGCACGGTCATCGCGCTCATAAAGATGCCGCAGATGCGACAGGCGATGGCGATGATGCTCATCGCCACGGCAGCGGCTTTACGAGAGTTCACGCGCGGTCTCCTCTTCGATCTGGGTGGAAAGCTCCAGCCATTCGTCCTCGAGCTTGGGCAGCTCTTGCTTAAGGCCGTTATATTCCCCCAGCGCGGCGTTGAACTTGTCCTGATCGGCATAAAGCTCTTCGCTTGCCATCAATTCCATAAGCTCGTCATAGCGGGCGCGCTTTTTGTCCAGCTCCGCCTCGATCTTCTTGAGCTGGTTGCGAACGCCCTTGAGCTTTTTGTTGAGCGCGGCGCGGGCCTGGGCCTCGGCGCGCTTTTGCTCCTTGGTCTTTTTGCCCTCGGCCGGCTTGGGGGCCGCAGCGGTGCTGCTGGCCTGGGCGGCGCTGGCAGGCTTGGTGCTCTTGCTCGCCGCCGGCGCGCTCTCCCCTGCCGCCTCGGCAGCGGCGCGGGCAGCGAGATCCTCGCGTTTGTAGAGGTAGTAGTCGTAGTCGCCGTCGTAGACCGTGACCTTGCCGTCGCGGATGTCGATGATGCGGTTGGCCACGGCACGCACCAGGTGCTCGTCGTGGCTGATCAGCACGATGGTGCCGGGGAAGTTTTGCAGGGCGTTCTCGAGCATGTCCACCGAGTCGATGTCCAGGTGGTTGGTGGGCTCGTCCAGGCACAGGAGCGCCTCGGGGGCTACGAGCATCTTGGCCAGGGCCAGACGCGCCTTTTCACCGCCGGAGAGGACGCGTACCTGCTTTTCGATTGCGTCGTTGTCGCTAAACAGGAAGGCACCCAGCAGGCTGCGCTGCTGCGGCACGGTCCACTTGGGCGTGACGGTGTCGATCTCTTGCAGGACGGTGTTCGATTCGGTCATGCCCTCGAGCGCGTGCTGGGCATAGTAGGCCACACCCACGTTGGTGCCCAGGTCGCGCGTGCCGGTGGTGGGCGGCTCCAGGCCGGCGAGGATCTTCATGAGGGTGGACTTGCCGGCGCCGTTGGGGCCGACGAGCGCCACGTGCTCGCCGCGGTAGAGCTTGAGGTCGATGTCGCTGTAGATGTGCTTGTTGCCGTAGGACTTGGACACGCCCTCCAGGCCCACGACCATGTCGCCGGAGCGCGGCGGGTCGGGGAACTTAAAGTCGATGTGCTTGTGGCCCTCGGGCAGGATGACGAGCTCCTTTTTGATCTGCTCGATCTTGCGGATGCGCTCCTGCGCCTGGGCGGCCTTGGTGGGCTTGTAGCGGAACTTGTCGACGAAGACCTGCATGTGGGCGATGTCGCGCTCCTGCGCGGCACGCTTGGCGCGCATCTGCTCCAGGTTGTCCTCGCGCTGCTTGAGGTAGCTGCTGTAGTTGCCGGTGTAGGTGGTTACGCGGCGGTTTTCGAGGGCGGCGATGTGGTCGACGCAGGCGTCCATGAAGGCGCGGTCGTGGCTGACGATGAGAACGGCGCCGTCGTAATTGGCGATAAAGCCGCGCAGCCACTGGACGCTCTCGAGGTCCAGGTGGTTAGTGGGCTCGTCCAGAAGCAGCAGGTCGGGATGGCGCAGGAAGAGTTTGGCGAGCGCGATGCGCATTTGCCAGCCGCCCGAGAACTCGGAACACGGGCGCTCAAAGTCGGTGACCTTAAAGCCCAGGCCGGACAGGATTTTGCGAGCATTGCTCTCGAGCTCGTAGCCGCCCAGGTGCTCAAAGCGGTCCTGGACCTGGCCGTATTCGTTAAGGAGTGCATCGACGTCCTTGCCCTGCTCGGAGAGCTCGGTGATCTGGGCTTGCAGCTCGTTGGCGCGCTCGCCCATGCGGCGTATTTCTTTGGCCGCCGCCATGACCTCGGCGAGGATGTTAGTGTCCTTGTGCTCCAGGTTGGTTTCCTGCTCTAGGTAGCCCACCTGGCAGTCCTTGGCGTACTGGACCTGGCCGGCGTCGGGGCTGTCGATGCCCATGATGATTTTGAGCATGGTGGTTTTGCCGGCGCCGTTGGGTCCCACGAGCGCAAAGCGCTCGCCGGGGTTGATCTGGAAAGACGCGCCGCTAAAGAGGACGCGCGCGCCGAAGCTTTTTTCGATCTTGTCGACCAGGAGGATCATGGTGCCGCCTTTGACCTTGTGTGCCTATATGAAAAAAGGCCCCAACTTGCGTTGGAGCCTCATTCAATGCTCGGGTGGAGACGAGGGGGATCGAACCCCTGACCTCTTGACTGCCAGTCAAGCGCTCTCCCAGCTGAGCTACGCCCCCGTGCGAAGAAGTACTATACGGGAACTCGGACGGCGATGCAAGGACAATTTTGGAAAAATCTTTCGGCGGCGGCGCCCCGCGGGCGCGTCCCATGGGCCGTCCGCCACGAAACCGGCCCAAGCCGTGACGGGCAGCCTGACTCTGCGAAGGCTATATCCGCGGCATGTTTTTGTAGACGCCCTGGCGGTGGCCGACCCTCACGACCTCGACGACGGCCTTCCCATCCTCGACCCTCCCCAGGATACGGTAGACCCCGACGCGCCAGCGCCAACCGGAGTCGGTGCCCTGAAGCTGTTTTCCGTTCGGTGCGAGACGTGGGTCTTCGCATCCATTAAGATGTTCTTGGACCCAGGACAGGACGATGAGCCTTTGCTTTTTCGGGATCTTGACAAGTTGCTTGGCCGCAGCCTTGGACCACTCGACACTGAAGCTCATTCGGCCTCCATGGCCATGCGCATGACGTCATCCATCGAGTAGCGGGTGCCGTCATCTTCTACCAACGCCTCGTTGTATGCCTTGATATCAGCTGCCTCTTCGACCTTCTCGAGGGCGGCACTCCTCACGAATTCAGAAAAGGACATGCCGAGGACGCTCGCATAGGACTGGATCCAGTCCTTCTCTCCCTCGTCGAACCTAATGGCGGTCGCACTCATGGCCATGGTTACTCCAATCAACGTAATACGATGTAATACGTCGATTATACCCGTTCGTTTCGGGTACAGTCCCAAAATGTGTATGTATTAGAATTATCTTTACGTTAAATCAATACCTTTCCATTTAAGTTGAATCCGGCTATCCAATATGATGCTGTGCAGTTCCTAGCAATGAAGTTTTTTTTGCATTTTGCAGTTGTGGATAGTTATGGATAGACAGAAGAAACACGAGGATTCGAGAAGGAAAAACAAATACGAAAGCGGTTTCCCCGATTGACTGGAAATCAGAGAAACCGCTGGTAGATGCTGGTGGGCCCTCCGGGATTCGAACCCAGAACCCAGGGATTATGAGTCCATTTTTAAAACCGAAACTAAATGCAGAAATATAACGAAAAGTGTGGATAAAAGCGGATTCCAAATTTGGCTAACGATAGTTTTATTCGGTGCAAACAATCTATTTTTATTACGGCCCGTTTCTCTGTTTGCCGATTTGATCACTTATCTAGCCCATCTTGCTATCGGAAAGCCCTGTACTGTATTGACAAAATCACATCTGAACCGGTTGAACAGTTGTTCATTGAGGCCATGCTCGTGCGGTCCACCATCAAACTTACCTCAGGACCATTGAGGAATGGAGCAAGTTATGAGCAATCGTACAGTTGTCCATGGCGCCATTGTGGAGGGCGCCTCGGCGGTACCCATTGACATCGCGATTGAATTCAAACCGGGAATTCCCGGTATGAACATTCTAGGCATTCAGGACAACGCCGCCGTTGAGTTGCGGGGCATTGTCAGGTGCGCACTCAAGGCGCGGGGATACACCTTGCCACGAGAAAGCGGTTCTATCGAGGTCATGCCCTCACCCGCCTATAGCAGGGCCTTCTCGGGTCGAATCCGAGATGCAGGCTCTCTCGCGCTGCCCATCGCACTTGGAATCCTGAGCGCCTCGGGGCGGCTCGATCCTACGTATATCAAGGATAAGCTGTTATTCGGATCGCTGGACTTCGGCGGTAACGTGACGTCGTGTCGGGGCACCATTGCAGTCGAGAATCTCTGCCATGAGTTGAATCTCCAGGGAGTCGTCTCCGCGGCAACTCCCCGCGGATTGAGGCCAGCTCATCCGAGCCTTCAGGTCTTGGACTCGATTTCATCAGATTCATTGGGAAATCCTGAGAATCTTCTCGGAAGGTCTATGCCGGCTGAACCAGATCAATTGAGTCCGGTTTACCCGCCCGCTGCAGTCTCTACTGTGGCCGAAGCCCTTGCGACGCGCATTCCCATCCTAATTGAGACGGATAGCCCGGAGCGTGCGGGGGAGGCACTTCGCGCGTTCTTCCGCGTCGGCGAAAGCGATGAGGCGACGCTCATGAGGGACCTTGCCGGTGTCGGTGCGAAGGGTAACGTTGCCGTAATCTCTGATATCGGGACAGCGAGCATCGCAGGTATTATCGGCGGCGGGCGCCCAATTAGGCCGGGTGTAATCTCTGCCGCAAGCGGCGGTGCCATCGTTTTCGGAAATATCGACCAGGCTTCGTCGCATGTTCTTCAGTCTGTGGCATCGGCGACAAGGCGAGATACCGTCAGGATCGTTAGGGTTGACGGTACTACTCTGTTTCCAAGCGACGCCGCCCTCGTTATGACGGCTAGGGAAGACCGAAGCGACTATGCGATGAAAGCGTTTAAGCTGGGTCCGTTCCCTAAAATCGAGCAGCCGGTCGTTGTCGATATTGACCAATTGGAAAAAGGCCTATCTCAAATTCAGGCGCTCCCGGGATCGTTGGTCGCCTATAGGGAGAACCTCAAAAAGCGCATCGAGGACAGCAGCCTCTATGTAGATGCAACCACCAAGGGCGGCATCAAGGTCAATTATTCGGTTGACGGCGAGCCGAAGACCGTTGAGCTCGTGAAGCAGTTCTACGAGGAGAACGATACACTCTGCATCCAAGCCTTCGATGTGACCGATGGTTCCGACTCGTTTGGTGAACTTTGGTCCGACGTGACCGTTAACCTCGACGCCCCCGCCCAAGGAGATCGCACTGTTTACATGCAGAGGTCAAGTGTGGATCCGCTGCCTGGCATTCTCATGGACTCGGAGATATTCGGCTCTGTTATAGATGGCGCCGGACGGGGTGGATATGACGCCGTTGAAGTTGACCTTAATGCATTTCTTTCGATGAGAGATTTGGCCGAATTTCGCGAGATGGTCATTCCCAATGAATACAAGGATATTGCCATCGCCGCAGGCGTAAATTTCGCCATTGTGCCGGCGATTGAAGCGAAAGACATTGCTCTTATGTCCGACGGCCTCGTCAGCATCGGCGGACACGACTTTAAGCTCTACCGCGGCCAGACCTTCGACGAGTCGCGGAAGGTGGACGCGATCCTTGATCAGTATGAAGAGCTGAGCGTGGCCCCCCACAGAGTCGATTGCAGTCCCAGCACGAATAAGATCATTGACTCGCTTCGACTTGCGACCAAAAGCACGGCATCGCCCGATGGAGTCGTGTCGATGGAGCGCGACGTGACCCTCCCCCACGCTCGATCACTTAAACATTAACTAACCAAAATCTAGGAACAGTTGTTCAACGGCTCTCATCGACAAGCCCAAGGGCGGACGATACAACCAACGGAACTATGACCGAAGGGAGAGCCGTATGGACAAACTGGATAGAGCGGGTGCGGCCGGGCTGGGCCTGCTCGACCTCGACCGCGTTTTCGATGCCGCGCGCGAAATGATCATGGACCCGCAGCAATGCGAGGGATACCTTAAGTGGCCGGCTGTCGCCACGCTCGGTGCGATCATGGCAGAGCCGAACCTTCTCTCGGCCGTGGCCGAGGTCGCTCTTGACGGCATCGTCCCCGACACGTATGCGGGTCAGAAGTCCTGGCTGCTCGCACGGGCCCTTTTTACGGCCTCCACCGCCCAGGCCGAATATGAGATCGAGCGCGGCCTTGAACTCTCGCCTTCGGATCGAACCCACATCAACCCGAAGGCGTCTATTGCCGTCCAGGACTATATCTCGCGAGATGAGAAGCTCGCCGTCATGAAATTCTATGTCATGGCGGACACGGAGCTCTCACGTATCGCGATGTCATGGCCGGCGGGGCCCTATGGCCAGTTCAGGATCGGCGACGAGGGCTATGTCACGGACGAGCAATTCGGGCGCGTGATTCCCGACCCGGCCGACCAGAGCCTCTATGAGTACATCGCGAATGGCGGCGCGCTTACCGACGACGTTGTCCACGCTGCAGTGAGGGGGAATACCGGCCACATCGATACGCTTGCCTCCCAGGCTATCGAAAACGACCCCGAGGCGCCGGTCTTCTACACCGAGGCGACCCAGGACGAGTGGGACGAGTCTGTCGACGAGGGCTATGTCCAAAAGAGCGATATCAAGACCGAGCGAGCTCATGAGATGCCCGGCACGAAAAACCTCATCGCGCAGATCAGCAGGAAGCTGGGAGGCGGTACCGAGGGCGCCCTTCATACCACGGCCTCCAATCGTACTGCCTATTTCCATTACGGACAGGCATAGGGGGCGGCAAGTTGAGCATCACGCTGGTACCTTTCGACTCTCCCATCGTGTGCATGACGATTGACACCGAGACGACGGGGCTCGACCCTTATGACGGCGATGAAATCTTGACCCTGGCAATGGTTCTCGATATTGAGGGTCAGGATTCGCCCTCGTCGGTCCATCTGCGTGTCAAGCCGCAGCATAAGACCGAGTGGCCTGCCGCAGAGCGCGTGAACCACATCTCACCCGACTCGGTGGCGAACCATAAGCCTTTTAAGAATTATCTCGAGGCCGTCCAGTCGCTATTCGACCGCGCGGAGAAGATCGTCGGATGGAATGTCGGCTTCGACCTTGGATTCCTCGAGCATGAAGGCGTCATCATTCCGCAGACAGCGGAAATTGTCGATGCGATGGAGGAATTCGGGCGCGTATACGGCCCATTCTCAGAGTCCCATTCAAGATGGAGGCTCACCTCTGCGGCAGATGCCATGGGATACAGCTTCGAGGGCGCTCCGCATACCGCACTTGCCGATGTCTTGGCTACAAGGCGTCTATATCAGCACACGACTGCAGTTACCGAGGGCCTGAAGCAACCGGGCGTGCATGTCAAACGACCCGGGGCGCGCAGGCATAGCTAATTAAAGAAATTGTCACCCTGTGGCACCAAACCTCTCGGCACGGGTGGCCTATATGGCGAAAACTGTAGTTGGGGCCGCTTTATGTGCGGCCCCAACTACACGTCGCCGGAAGGAGGTAACAGTAATGCCCGGAGAGAATGAAGAGGCCATGCGTGTTCTGCTGATGCTCGGCCAGGCTGTCCTGCCCCCGGCACGCGAAGTCCTCATCATCACGATGAGAGCGCTGGCGCGCGGCACCGGCAAGGTTGCCGGGGGTGCCGGCAGGGTTGCCGGTCGCGGTGCGAACCACGCGATCAGCCATGTGAATGGACTCGGCCGTTACGGCCTCGTTACAGAGCACACGCTAAGGCGCGACCGCAACGACGTCATAAAACTCGTCAACCTCGGCAAGGAAGGTGCGCTCGACCGAAGCGACCTGTCGCTCCTTTCCGACATCTGCCGAAAGCACCGCATCGGGTTCGCTGTCTTCGAGGACCCGGCGACTGGCTATTTCGCAATCGAATACAAGATGAAGGACCAGGAGGCGCTCGCCGCCTGTATTGAGACGGCAATCGAGAGGAAACTGATCTCGAATGCCGATGTGGACAACGCGATGAGGGGTCCGGTCGAGAGCGGCGTCCAGATGCCCGCCAATCCAAACGATATCCAGTCGTCTTCCCAGCCAAAAGAGTACCCCGCCCTTCCGGCAATCGGGCTACCCGCTGTAGGCCTGCCCCCGGTAGGGCTCCCGCCCGCACCGGAGAATATCGAATACCTGGGGGAGTCTTGGAAGCTCGACCAGAACGACGGCATGTACAAGCGTAAATTCACCGGGTGGGACGGCGTCGTATACACTGCCGCCGTTTCCACGGCCGGAGCCTTCAGGATTACCGATCCCCACGGACACACGGCAAAAATCGGGAACCAAATCTGCGAGGGCGATGACAAGGGAGTGCTTCGTGAGGACCGTGCCGATGCCATCGTCCGATGCCATACCCAAATCGAGACGCTGAAGGACCGTGAGGCCTTCGAGGGGTCGGTCAGACTCCAGCAGCGCCAGGGACGAACCAAGCAGATGGGTTCGCACGAGGTCATCCGCGCCGTCAACATGCGCGACGCTGCCGACCGCAAGGCCAACCGTCACCAAATCGGCAACCAAAATCGTCCGGCCACGCACTCCCGAACCCTCAACAAGCGGGTCAAGAGGTAGCCGATGAAGCTGCCAAGGATAGACATAACGAAGGTCGTCGGAGCCGCCGTGCTGGGATCTGCCGCCTTCTGGATCGTGAACCTCACGGTCCAGAAGGTCATGCTCGGAACAAGCGGTATCGAGACGTCCGATGACGTCGTGGCGTTCGTCGCGTGGGCGGCATCCCGCCGGCCCCTCGGCATCTATTTCGGCGGGGTCCCATTGCTGGCCTCAGTCGCCGCTGCCCTCGCAATCGCCCTTGCCGTTCTCCTTAAGCATGAGGCGCCCGGAGAGGACATCTCGCCTGCAAAGCAATATGGATCCCAGCGTTTCTCGACCGCCCAGGAGCGTCTGCTGTACTCGCACAACAAGGCGACGGCCGAATGGCCGGTTCCCGAATGGTGCGAGACGGTCGAGGACGACAATATCATCCTCTCGCTCAACAGCAAGGTTGCCGGCACATCCATCGTCAACGACAAGAAGGACCCGATCAGGCGCGAGAGCCAGGTGCCAAACCGAAACATGTTCATCATGGCCGGATCGGGCGCCGGCAAGTCCTACCGTTTCGTGACCAATCAGATCATGCAGATGAACGGCAACATGGTCTTTACCGACCCCTCGGGCGAGCTGTTCCGTGCATCTGCCGCCTTTTTGGAGAAGAACGGCTATGACGTGCAGGTCATCGACCTGCGCGACGAGGAGCATATCCTGGCCTCAACCCCCTACAACCCGCTTATCAACTGCCGCGACGTCACGTCCATCAACTCCCTGGTCAATATGTTCATCTCGAACACCAAGGGCGAGGACACGCACGGGGACCAGCAGTTCTTCATCGATATGGAGAAGAACTTCTACACCTGCGTTTGCGGTATGTTCGTCTTCTGGTTCAAGGCCAACGGCAATACCGTCGACTGCACCCTTCCCGGCATCATCGACTACCTCGCGATGGCCAAGGCCGACGGCGCCGAGGGCATCAACAAGCTCGACCTCGTTTTCGAGGGCACCCGGGAGCGCGACGGCTTCGATGGGTTCGCGCAGTACATCATCGATACCTACGGAGAGGACGCACTGGATGACGAGTCACTCCCCGAGAACTCGGTCCTCACCAACTACCGCACATTCAAGGCCAACGCCGGCGCTCCCGAGCAGATGGCGGCGGTCGTGTCCTCGTGTGCCGCTCGTCTGCAAAGGCTCAACAACCCCGCGATTCGAAAGATGCTGGGTCGTGACGAGCTCGACCTCCAGTCTATCGACAAGCGCAAGCGCGCCATCTTATTCTGCATCAAGTCCGGCGGCGGCCCCTATGACTTCGTCGCCGCGATGGCCCTGAACCAGTTGTTCGATATCTCAAAGGATATCGGGTCAACGAATGGAATCGGCCATCTTGAGATTCCCCTCTATTGCTATCTCGACGAGCTCGCCCAGATAGGCAAGATCCCCGACCTTGAGAAGCTTTTCGCCGAAAGCCGTAAGTTCTGGATCAACCTCTGCGCAATCGTGCAGGACGGCAAGCAACTCGAGGCAAGATATGGCAAGCAGTCGGAATCCATCCGAGCAAACTCGGCCATTTTTATGTACATGGGTTCCTCCCTCTTTTCCGACTGTGAGCAGATATCGCGCGAGATGGGCAACACCACGAAGAAGTTCACGGACTACTCTGTCTCGAACTCTGCGAGCGGCAAGTCCATCCAGGAGAGCACGAGATACGTCAAGGTTCCGCTCATGAGCCCCGAGGAGCTCTACAGCTTCAACGAAGAGGACGGTCTGTCCCCTGACGAGTGCGTGACCCATTACAAGCAGGGCATGTGGTTTCGCGACTTCAAGGCCGATCCCGAGATTCACCCCAGGCGCAAGGAATATCTCAGTGCCGGCAAGACCGACATGCTTGAGTGGGCGCGCGCGAGGCGGCACGCAGAGAAATCTGAGGTGCCAACACCGGAGGGTGTCGTGCTCATAGACCGCACCAGCCCCAAAACCATCGTCATCGACGCCTAAGGGCGCGTGAATAGGTATCAACTATCCTTAAGGGAAGGAAATCTTCAATGGAACAGCTTGCTGATCTCGTTACCAAATTCGAGAACGTCATGATCGCTGGCGGCTCTCTGTTTGCCTTGTGGGGTGTCTACAATCTGCTCGAGGAGAAGACTAAGGGGCGCCCCGGCCACGGTACCGAGTGGTGGCAGGTTCTCGCTGGCGTCTTTATCGCCGGCTGCGGCTTCTCCCATATCATCTCCCAGCTGTTCAACGGCATCCTAGGATAATGGAGATCCGAGAGAGGCTGCTCGCCTTCGCGGCCGGCTCCCCTATCGGTGGTGCTGCGTCGCCCGGGCCAACAGACCCGTATGACGAATTTGAATACGATGAAAGGCCGACTTCGTTTGGCGATCGTGTCTTGCGTTTTGCTACCGTCAGCGTCTTGATGCTCGTTGTGGCATGCGCCATTGCGACGATTGCCTATGCCGCTCAAAAGGGTCAGTGGAATGTCAACCTTGGTGTTGACAACATGAACCCCGAGCGCACGCAAATTACAATCAGGTGGAGTGACATCGATAAGGACAAGTATGTTTCCTTCGAGCATGGCGGCATTAAGGCCTACAAGATTGGCTACACCATAACGACCACCAAAGACGGAAGTACCGTCGAGGGTCCTGTCTACTACGATAAAAACGGCAAAGTTGTCGATAAATCCCACAGCAAAATGAAGAAGTATAACGGTAGCCTGCAGGGCGATGACCTTAAGAAAAACTTCGAACCGTCCTGGGCTCCTGATGGTTGGGAAAAGGGCGCGTCTGCTTCGACGAGCACAAGTCCCAACGACAACCATAAGCCGCATGAATCGCAGGGTTCTGAGTCAAAAGATCCAGAGGATCTGGACAACCAACTTATCAGCAAGAAGACCCCGGATTTTGCCCTAGATTTTAAGTTCTTTAAATATGCTGCCGAAAACCTGGCATGGACTTTCTGCCGTGGGCTTGCGGAAAGCGCCACGAGCCTTGCCGAATGGTGCATTTCGCTAGTGTCCTCTACGGCGAGCACTGCATTCACATCCGACTTTACCAATGGTCCTTTCGGCCAGTTCTACACTATGGCGTCGAAGCTTTCGAAAGGCGCTTTCCAGCCCTATGCCATGGCGTTTCTCGGCCTGACGTTCGGTGTCGCCCTCATGCACCAGCTGGATGTCCGTCGCAAGATGGCAGGCGTCGACATCATGGCAAGCCTCGCATTCGTCGTCATGATGTTCGCAGTGAGCTACACCCTCATCGTCCATGCGATGGACATCTGTGCGGCCGTATACGTTCTCGCCCAACACCTTGTCGGGGTCGTAAACAACACGCTTGCATCCATGGGAATCGACACGACCAACTCCATTGGAATAAAGGAACAGGTAACCAGCTCATTCGACGCCCTGACTTACGCACAGGCCGGTACCTCGTTTATTCTTCTCATCCTTGCCATCGTTTCCCTTGTCGCCTGCGTCGCCTGCCTATTCACCGTGCTGACAACAATCTTCGTGCGTGTCGGCGAAATATATTTAAGGGCCGCCGCAAGCCCCCTTTGCCTAGCGTTCTTTGCTGACGACAAATCAAGACCCATGGGCGTCGGCTATCTCAAGCGTTTCGCCGCGGTCTGTTTCCAGGCGGTGATGATTGTCATCGCGATTGGCATGATCCCACTTATCAATACGGTCGCAACCGAACTCATAGCCCCTATCACGTCTGATACAAGCACCCTGAATGGTTTCGGGGGCGCCGCGGCCGCGCTCATCCCGTCGATGTGCTCCGTCCTTTGCATTACTGAAATCGTGAACAAGTCAAAGGTCGTTGCCAACAGTCTGTTCGGCCTCGTCTAGGAAAGGTAGTGAAATGGCAGAGACATTCGTGCGCGACGATATCAACAACTATGTCGCGAGAAACATCTTTGGTCGTTTTTCCAAGCGCTCGGCCATAGCGGCACTTGCCGCCGTTGCCGTCGTGACCGTCGGAATATACGGCGTCTACGCATGGGGCTGGAGCCTCGATATTGTCACCTACATGGCGATCCCGGTGTGCGTTGCCATCGGCGTCATCGGCCTCCATTCGCACCACGGCCTGAAATCGGAGAAATGGCTGCCGCTCATGCTGAAGGACAGGACGGAGCCCGATCAGCTCACGCTCGCTGTCCCGACTTTCGAGGTGGCCGTTCCGAAGAAGACGAAGGCAGAGGTGCGCGAGCAGAAACGCCGCGAAAAGGCAGCAAGGAAGGCGAGGAAGTTTGAGCAGGAGGCCGTGCCGGCGGGAATCGCCCAGGCGATGGCTGAGGCCTCCGTGAGAAACGATGGGAGAAACCCTAGATGAGCAAACTGACTATTGACGATCTCGACCGAGAGATTGCCGAGGCCGAGGAGCGCCGCGCGAGCGCCCTCGAGGCCGGTTGGCAGAAGGGCGTGCGCCAGATGGACAAACGCCTGAAAAAACTGAAGAAGAAACGTGACAAGTATGTCGCGAATTACGGCACCGACGTGCCATCCATCCCCCTCGGCTCCTCCTGGGCGACAGACGAGGAACAGGCCGAGCTCGGTGTAAACACTGCGCTCTCGACCGATGTGAAGCTCGTCCAGCCTAAGTGGTCGACCACGAAACTCGTCCCCTACGAGCTGCTCACGGTTGACGGCGTCATGCGCATCGACAGCGAGACCTACTCCATCGCCCTACGCGTCGATGACGTCAACTACCAGGGAGCGCGACCCGAGGACCAGTATCTCGTGCGCGAGGCGTGGGCGGGATACCTCGATTCGCTCGACCATACGGTTCGCCTCGGCATCTTCATCATGAACAAGCGCGTGAGCCCGGAGGAGTTCGCATCCGACCTGCTCTTCCGTGAGGTTCCCGGCGATGAGCGCGGTAACGTCCTGCGCCGCGAGTACAATGCATGGACCCGCTCCATGCTTGCCAAGTCCTCCCGCTCGGTGCGCCGCGACCGCATTATCACGATTGCCGTGTCCGCTGACACGCTGGAGCGTGCGGTGCCCCGGCTGTCCCAGGAGGCGGATTCCTTCCTGCGCTTCATGCGCGACCTCGGGTCCGATGCGCATGTCCTCGACGGCCAGCAGCGCCTCGACATCATTCAGACCATGACGCGCCAGGATGACACTCCGGGCACGGCGAACTTCGAGCGCCTATCCGGGACTGTGGGCCTCACGACCCGCGAGCTCGTGGCGCCCTCCTCCGTCCTCACCGCAGACGGCTACCGCGGCGACCCCCGCATGATCGTCGGCCGTCGCTGGGTTAAGACCTACGACGTAACCCTCGACGGTTACGGCAAGACCATGAAGGACTCCTTTATCTCGGACCTGACGGGACTGCCCTACGACCTTACCGTCGCGTGGCACATCCGTCCCTGGGAGTTCTCTGCCGCGATCTCGGCCGCCGAGAACCACCTGCACGAGATCACCGAGGAGAACAATACCTATCAGTTCAACACGAGCCGTCCCGAGGTCGGCTACTTCGTCGACCAGAACAACATGCCGCCCGCGATGCGCGAGGCCCAGGAGGACGCCGAGGCGTTCCGAGACGACCTCGAGAGCGCGGAGATGCACGCCTTTGGCGTCACGACCGTCGTGACCGTCCAGGGGCGCACGGAGACCGAGCTCGAGGAGGCCTGCCGCGAGGTGGAGAAGGTGTTCTCCACGCACAGGAAGCCCTATCCCGATTCATGGCGCGCCCTTCGCGAGGAGTCCTTCTCGACCGCTCTGCCGATCGGCGCCCCCTACATCCCGTATGAGCGAACGCTGACCACGGACCCCCTGTCCCATATGCTGATGTTCGTCGCCGCCGAAATGAACGATCCGGGCGGTAACATCATGGGCCTCAACGCGGAGACCCGCTCGTTTATCGTCTACGACCCCGTGTCCCATGAGCACACGAACAGCTTCACGCTGGCACAGCCCCGATCCGGCAAGTCGTTCAATTCCAAGATCACGCGCATCATCCCCGTGCACCTGAAGCATCCGGACGACGACGTGATCACGATCGACCCCGAGGGCGAGTATGTCACGCCCACCGAGTATCTGGGCGGCCAGGTCATCCGCATCGCCGAGAACTCGGGCGACTTCATCAACCCGCTCGACATCTCCCTTGCCTACGGCTCGGACGATCCTGAGACGAAGTCCTCCCCCGTGCCCGCGAAGGTGTCCTTCATCCAGTCGCTCGTTCGCATGATGGCCAGCAGCGTCAACGATGCCCAAGCCAATGTCCTCGACGCCGCGGCCGCATACGCATACAACCGGTATCTGGACGATCCGCGCCCCGAGAACCTGCCGACGCTTCAGGATATCTATGACTTCCTGATGTCCGAGCAGGGCTCCGATATGCGCGACGCCCGCGACCTGGCAAAGCTCATTCGCCGTTACGTCACGGGCACGCTGTCGCTGTTCAACCATCCGACGAACGTGAACCTCCAGTCGAATCTCGTGTGCTTCGACCTGCACGAGCTATCCAGCGAGCTCAAGCCGCTGGCGCTGCTCATCATCCTCGATCACATTTGGGTCCGCGTATCGGCGAACCGTCGTGCCGGTAGGAGAACCTGGCTCATCATCGACGAGTTCCAGCTCCTGCTCGACAGCCCCTACGCCCGCAGCCAGATCGACCGCTTCTTCACGCGCGGCGGTAAATGGGACTTCTACATCAACGCCATCACGCAGAACCTCTCACGCGTCCTCAACAGCGAGGAGACGCGCTACATGTTCCAGAACTCGCCCTTTGTGACGATTCTGCAGCAGACAAGCGACCTCCTCCCCGACTTCCAGGAGCTGTTCAACCTCTCCGAGAGCCAGACGAAGGTTCTGGCAACCGCCCATCCCGGCGAGGGGCTCTATGTTTTCAAGAACCGCGTGGTCCATTTCGACTTCCAGATCGACCAGAAGACCTGCCCGACGCTCTACGACATCTGCACGACCCGTCCCGCGGACATCAAGCGCCGGGCGGTGAAGCCGGCGTCGAAACCCGATGTCGCCTCACTAGACGAGCCTGAGGACGCCCCGTCTTCGATTCCACGCTCCAGGCGCGATGAAATCGGCCGTAACGTTCCGTCACATGCGCACATGGCTCCCCCATCGCGTCCACGACCCGGTACACGGCCTACGGGTGGCCAATTTGGTTTCAACGGCGGCGGCAACCGATACACGGTTACCGCCAATAAGGAAAGGATGGAAGATATGGATATTCGTGACTTCCAGGAGGGCGCGGACTTCTCGCGCTTCAACACCCGCCGACTCCCGACCGAGGAGGAGCTGCGAGCACAGGCCGAATCGGAGCTCAAGGACCTCGTCCTGAACGCAATCGATCAGGTCTTCACCCGCGAGAGCGACACCCATTTTGACGACTTCGCGCTTGCGCTCTCCTCCGCTGGAATCACACTCGGAACCGAGCCTTCCGGCGACATCGCCTTCTCGAACGGTGCGGTGGCCCTCTCCGGCTCCGAGGTCGGCTACACGCTGCCGGCACTCGTGGCAATGTCGGAGCGCGCGAACGGGCTCGAGGCCGAGGTGAAGTCTGAGCCTGCGCCCGCACCCGAGCAGGCTCAGCCTGCCGAAGACCTCAATGCGCAGCCGGGCTCCTGGTCAAACGGCGTCCGTCAGCAGCAGATGGACTCGGCGCCTCGTCCGAGTACCCAGACGCAAGCCATTCAGCAGCCGGCGCCTTCCTCCCCTGCCCAGCAGGCCCCCGCGACGAGCTTCGCGCAGCCCAACGGCATGTATCCGAACCAGCGTGCAGCGCAGCGTCATCGCGCCCAGGCTTCCTCCCAGGCGGCTGTCGCCCCCCAGAAGTCGGCAGACCAGCGTTTTGGCAGCGCATCGGTCTCCGATGCCATGTCTACTCTGCTGAAATACCAAAATGACAGCGGTGAGGACGTTGGCGGCATGTTCGCCAGCCCCGACGAGATCAGCCCCGAGGGCCTCAACGAGTATGCCGACGGTTCCGGCTTCGTGGGCTAGTAGATGAAACCGCGCTCGACGAGATATAGCTCGAACCTTGCCCACGCGGATGCCCGTACCGCCGCAAGTCGGCGTACGGGCACCGCGCCCGCCGTGCTCGAAGCCGAGTCGCGGCGCACTTCCGCATGGGAAGGGTCCTCACCGCGACCGAGCAGGTCGCGCACCGGCTCCTCGGTCTTCTCTCGTCTCAGCGCCCAGAAATCGACGCGCTCGCGTGCGGCATCCGCTGCCGCGGGCGCCGCCTCATACGGCGGCACCTTCGCGTCGGTCGCGAAATCATCCATGGCAGGGGCATCCGAAGCCGATGCGCCCGGCACAGATACATCGGAGGGATCGGGTTTCTCCCCCTCCGGCATGGCCTCGTCTTCCCGACGCGGGGCCGCTGTGTCGGGCGCAACGCCCTCGGCCCAGCTCCTGGCATCCTCATCGCTCGCGAAAAAGGTGGCTACGGTCCCCGTCGCCCCGGTTTCCGGTAGCGCTTCCAAGACACTCAAGCGCGCCAATGCTGTCGAGCTCGACATCCTTATGAAGCGCCGTCCGGGTTCATTCAAGAAGGACCCGACCGCCGTCAAAAAGCTCAAGGACCATCGCAAGATGGTTTTGCGCAGGAAGAGGAGGGTCGCCCTCAAGCAGGCTTCCCTTAGTAAGAAGGCGGGGCGCGCCGTCGGTGGCAAGCTCTCCCGAAAGCTATTCAAGGGCCGTAAGGGCAGAAAGCAACTTCTCTCCCTCAGGGAATGGAAGAACAGAATCGCCCTATTCGCCTCGCTGCTCTCCCTCGGCGGCCTTCTGCTTATGGGTGCGATCCTCGCCTCGTCTCTCGGGCTCGTGCAGTTCGGTCAGCAGGCGGGAGGCGCAAGCAACGGCGGCAGCCTGGACGGCGACGAGCTCACCATCTACCTATACCTCAAGGACCACGGTTGTGACGACATCCACGCGGCCGCCATCATGGGCAACTACTGCCATGAGTCTGCTGGATCTTCAAATCATAAGATTTACCCGATGGCGGACCAGGCAATGGGTTCGCATGCCTATTGGCTGGACGGAAAGAGTCCGAAAACAAACGACGAGATCGTTGCGAGGGGTTCTGTCTATAACAAGGCGACCGGTATAGGCCAATGGGACGGAGGGCGTCGCCTTCGCCTGGCTCAATTCGCCAAGGAGAAGGGCAAGAACTGGTATGACCTTGATGTCCAGCTCGAGTTCTGGTCCGATCACGACGAATGGGGCTCGTTTTCCAGTGCCGACGGTAAATACACCTACCAGACTTTCAAGGACTCAACCGATCTCGAGGCCGCGACGAAAAACTACGCCATGGGGTGGGAGCGCTGCGCCATGGTGGGAGGCAAGCCTTCCGGTTGGGAATCGAGGTATACCAACGCGCTGTACTTCTACAACGCAATCACATCCGGCACCCTCGGCGGCTCGGGACAGGGACTCGCGGGGGCCACGGGCAGTCAGCTCGCCGTCGTGGACGCCTGCAAGTCCACGCCTTCCCCTGGCCAGAATTGGTGTGCCGCGTGGGTGACAAACGTATTCAAGGCGGCGGGTGTCGGCACCTACGGTGGAAACGCCTGCGACATGGTCAAGGCATGGTGCCACAGCAACAACCCTGCGGACCTCAAGGTCGGCATGATCGTCGGCGACGCGAGTCACCCCGGCACCGGCACCCCCGGACTTCTCTATGGCCATGTCGGCATCTATATCGGTGACGGCAAGGTCATGAGCAACGAGGGCGCGATTACCACTAAGACGCTTGATGAGTTCATTGCCTTCTACGGCAAGGGATCGGGCGTCTACTGGGGTTGGATAGGCGGAGTCGAACTCAAATAGCGAGCAAGGGAAAGGAATGTTCGTCATGTACAAAAAGGGAAAGAAGCTGGATTCGAAGGGGATTATCCTCGCCTGCGTGGGCATCATCATTGTCTGCATCGCAATCAACGTCGCGTTCGCGCTCTTTCCGCCCACAGGCAGGACAGATGACAACTCGGCAGTGGAATCCTCGGCTGCCTCCGACGGTGCAGTCGATACCTATGGTCACGACACGGATGGCGAATCGAACGGCGGCACGGACGGGCAGGGCGAGACAATTCAGGTCGATCCATCGATCGTGGCTGTCCCCGACAACCTTCCCGAGGAGATGACCCAGACTGGCTTCCAGGACGTGGTCGCAAGGTACCTCACCTCCCTGACCTCTGAATACGGCGCTCCCGAGAAGACCCTTATCGAGTCGAGTGGCGTCAACACGGGAATGGGCCCCGATGGCTCAGATATCCCCTACTGGATCATCCGAGCTTATTTCCCCAACGAGACGGAGATCCCCGTGACCGTCGACTACACCAAGGGCGAGGGCTTCAACGTCGGGACGTACTGATTGAGATGAAGAACGCGCCCGGACCGTACACAACCGAACCGTCCCTGCTGCTATTTCGCAGGCGCCTTGCCGCCCTCATGAGGATGACGGGTATCAGCCAGGATGAGCTTGCGGACACGATCGGCCAATCGTCGCGCTCGATCGGGCTTTGGCTAACGGGCGTCAGGCTGCCCTCCGCCGTCTCGCTCAAGGCCCTCTCGAGGACGTTCGGTGTGCCCGCCGATTGGCTGCTGGGCGCAGACGCGGTCGAGATAGCCTCGGGGCTAACGAGACTCGCGGAGATAGCATCGGCTCCGAAGGCGACAGATACTGGCGCCGATAGGGCGTCAGGCTAAAGGCTTATCTGCCTTGCCGCGGTGAACACTTGTTCCCGCGCCGGGCGACATGGGCACACTCCCCCATCATCGATGGGTAGTTGACTGAGACGGGGAGGAATTAATGCAACAGAGCCACATTGAAGCGCCTATCGAGATGCTCGCGGCGGTTTTGGGTCATCCGCACGGCTGGGACACGATTCTCGACGCCATGGCCGAGCACTCCGAACTGGGCCCGAGGGGAATTCTCGCTCTTGCGGCATTCAAGCTCGACCATCCCGAGGCCGATACATCGGCTGTCCTCAGCAGGCAGCGCGCCGATATGCTGGGCGGAAAGATCAAGGAGCATCCGGCCGGGTTCGAGATTCTCGTTCCCTTCGCCAGACGAGTGGACGATGAATTGACTCTCGATTGCGAACTCGTTCCCGAGACGGTCTACCCTGCCTCCGCTTATATAGGGCTCACCTCGTGCCCCGGCGCCGCACCGATCAGTGTCGTCGAGGGGGATGCGGTTGCGCTCGATGCGGTCTCGAAGGCTTCCGAAGACGTCGACCTTGAGGGCATGGATCCGATGGCTTCCCACGTTACGCTTCGCCGCTACGGGATCGATGACGGCCTGGAGGTTCGTGTCCCGATGGAGGATACCGAGCTGCTTCTCGCGCGTATCGAGCGCGTTTGTGCCCAGGTGAGAGGCGCCACGGGCAGAATCGACCGCGCCCTCAAGAAGGCGGGATTCGAGTGCAAACCGAGAACGCGGTCCTCGCAGGGTGACCGGGCCGAGCGCGGCCAGTCAGCAACTATGACGACCAAGCGACTAAAGAGCATGCTCGCCTCCTTCGATTCCGGTTCGCGCGGAACCTCCAATAACTCTCGAAAGGGGGCGTAGCACCATGGCCAGGAGAGCGTCGAGGCGCTTTGTTGCGGCAGAGGGGCAAATCTCCCTTTTCGCGATGGATGATTCATCGATCTACGAGGCGCCCGCCGAAGGACAAACCGATAACGTAAAAGCGCAGCAAAGCCTGGCCCTTGACTTTGGGGCGCAAGAGGAATCTTATGTAAGCCAAGCGGGAGGCGACAAGTTCGCCCACAAGGATGATTTCGAGGAGGAAGCGCATGTCGGTGCTGAAGAACCCGTACAAGGGCGTGAGGGGTCTCCGGTATTCCTTCATGGAGCAGAACGCTCCGGAGGATCTGGCCAGGATGGAGGCGGCCGGCGAGACGGAGGAGTATCTCAAGGCGGTGGAGCACAACTACCTGACGAGACTCGCGGAGCTGCAGGACAGCTGCATGGAGAGCTGCGGGGCGACACCGGAGTTCGCGCAGATCACGATGGCCGAGTGCCGGTACGACGACTACATCCGCAAGGCCAACAGCGCCCAGAAGATGGCCGAGGAGATCGCCCTCAACGAGACGGTGCTCACACTCTAGCCGCTCACCACAACACCGAATACCTGAACCCTGATATCCAGGCCGGCCATTCGCCACTGGAGCGCGCCAGGCTCAATGTCGCCGCGCTACGCGCCCTCAAGGCGACCATGGACGAGGGGCGAGACGCCACTCTCGAGGAGGCACGCGCCATTTCGGCCTATTCCGGTTGGGGCGGTGCCGCGAACGCCTTTGCCGAAAACCCAACCGGTGGCTGGGCCGAGGTATCACGGGATCTGAAAGAGCTTTTGAGTGAAGATGAGTTCGCCGATCAGCGCGCGACGGTCCTCACCGCCTTCTACACCCCCCGCCCTGTCGTGGAACTTATCTGGGAGACGTTGAGGGATGCGGGTATCTGTGACGAGGGCACAGCCGAGATTCTGGAGCCGGGCTGCGGAACGGGCAACTTCATGCGCTGCGTCCCCGCGGGCTTGGACGTTCATGTGACCGGCGTGGAAATCGACCCCGTGAGTGCGGGACTTGCGCGTGTGCTTTGCCCCGACCATATGATCGTCGCCGCCGATATCGCCAAATGCGAGATCCCCGAGGGTTCGTTTGATGCCGCCATAGGTAACGTCCCCTACTCAGACGCGATAAAAATCGACGGAGTGCCGCTCCATGACTACATGATTAAGAGGGCCGTGGCCGCCGTGCGCCCCGGCGGTATCGTCGCTGTGCTGACGAGCCGCTACACCATGGACAAGGCCCGAGAGGCCACACGTGAAAGTCTTGCTCGCGAGTGCGATCTTGTCGGCATGGCACGGCTCCCCAAGGAGACTTTCGAGAGCCAGGCGGGTACGAGCGCGCTGTGCGACCTCATCGTCCTGAGGAAGCTCGCCGAGGCGCGGGAAATCACGCACGACAACGCGCCGGCCTGGGTCCGTACGGAGACGAACGCGGACGGCTTCCGCGTGAACGCTCTGCTTGCCTCCAACCCGTCCATGGCCGTCGGCGAGCAGAGCTCGGAGATGACCGCATACGGCCCCGGATATGCATTGATAAGTGGCCTGGACGCCACGGGAATCGCCGATAGCGCTAGGAAGTCCCTGGCAAATCAGGCCATCGGTGCGATTTCTCATACATTTGAGGGGATGTCCGGCAGGTCTGCCGCTCCCGAGGTCGCGCAGGTCCCCACCAATCCGGCGCTCTATGAGTTCACGCTGGGCGACGGCGGGTCGATCTGGTACGGCAACGGCGACACGGTCGAGCGTTTCCGTCTCGCGGATCGCGGGGCAGAGGACCGCGCACGCGCAATGCTTGAGCTCAGGGATGCCGCTCGAGCGCTTGTCTCGCTCGAGCACGACCCCAAATCGACCGACGCCGCAATCGAATCTGGAATCAAGGCCCTCAGCGACCGCTACGACCGCTTCGCAGAGCGCTACGGTCGCTTGAATGATCCGAAGAACCGCAGGGTCCTCACCATGAAGGGCTATCACGACTGCTCGCTCGGCATCAACCTCTTCAGTCTCGAGGTGCTGGACACCAAGAAGAACTTCGTCCGCAAGGCCGACATCCTCTCAAAGCGCACGGTGCGCCCCCAGGCACCCCTCCCCGACCGTTCGGAGACCCCTGCCGATGCCCTGGCCGTCTCATATGACCGGACGGGCGACGTCGATCTGGCGCTCATCGGGCGACTACTCGGCTGCGGTGTCGACGAGGCCGAGCAAAGGCTCGGCGACCTCATCGTCCGCGATCCGATCACGTTGAGGATCGAGAGCGCCGAGGCATACCTTTCCGGCGATATCGGCGAGAAGCTCGATGCGATCCATTCGATGCAAAAGAAGATAGAGAGCGATCGGGTCGACGCCGGGGAAAGCTCCTGGCTCGAGTCGGTATCGATTCCCCCCGCCCGCACTCCCGAGACGAGTGAGGAGGTGGCGAGAGCCGTTGCCGTTCTCACCAAAAGCGGCCTGTGGGATACCTGCGTCCATCCCCTGACGGCCGACCGTGCCGTTATCGCCTCGGCGCATGTCGGCAGCCTCCCCGACAGCTGGCGCGACAGGTCATTCAGTACGTGGTCCGGGGAGGCGTTGATTGCCGCCTTGGGAGAGCTCGATGAGGGGGTTCGCGTCTCCACCGAGCGCAGGAACGGCTGCGCGGCCATATCGAACCCGCTCATCGCGGCGCTTGTCGAGAGATCGCTCGGATATCTGGCAAGTAAACGGGATTTCGCGACCGATGGGATGAACACGGAGGAGGTTCTCTGGCGATTGTCCACCGATCCTCGCGTGGGGCCCGATGTCCTTGCCGTCGCGCTTGGGCGTGCCGATGCCGACAACTCGTATCAGACCCCCTATCCGATCAAAAACCTGGCACGCGCGTATGGGATCTCTGTTTCCCGAAAGTCGGAGCAGGAGCCCCTATCGAGTGTTTTGGCGGCTGCGATGAAGGCGGACCCCGTGCCGGCCGAATTCCTTATCTCGCTCGGCTATCGCCAGGCTGGTGAGGATGCCGTGATGAGGACTTCCCATGTCGACTGGTTGGGCGTCGTCAATCAGCCCATCCCCCACGAAGAACTTGTTAATCCAGATGACCTTGCCGAATACAGGGCTAGACGCGAGCGACATATGGCGGCCTTCGGCCTAACCGAGTCGGATGTCGAGAGGCTCGCCGCGCTGCGCACCTGCGAAGAGAAACTGAAAGCCGTGCTTCCACGTGAACTGGGTCCCGGGGAGATTGCGGCGACCCTGGGTTCTCCCTGGATTCCCCCCTCCTTCGTCATGAGCTTCATCGAGGAGGAGCTCGAGTTAACTGATGGCGAGATGACTGCGGCAAAGCAGAGGAAATTCGAGGTTGCCCATGAGCCTCGTACCGGAAAATGGCGCCTGACGGGAAACGCGACCGAGCTTTCGCTCGAGGTGCTGGCCAGATACGGCATCAGCAGCTATTCGCCGCTCAAGGTCATCTCGGCCGTCCTCAACGGCAGCGAGACGAAGCTGAACAGGACCGACCCGTCCACGGGCAAGAAGATTCCCGACCCCCAGGGGACTAAGGCCGCATGGGACAGGAGGCGCTTGATTTCGTCGGCTTTCGAGAAATGGGTGTGGGCAGACCCGGATCGGGCAGATGTTCTGTGCAGAATCTACAACGATAGGTACAACCGATTGGCGCCCAGGACGTATGACGGCTCATACCTCACCTTTCCCGGTATGAATCCCGACGTGGAGATGAGGCCGCATCAGCGTGCCGCCGTCGCGCGAGCCGGGCAGGCAGATGAGGGCACGCTTGTGGCCCATGTCGTCGGTGCCGGAAAAACCTATACGGGTATCGCCATGTGCATGGAGGCCAGGCGTCTCGGTCGAGCCAACAAGCCGCTTGTCGTCGTGCCGAAGCACCTGACCGAACAGTGGGCATCGGACTTTGCCTACCTCTATCCGGGGTCGAGGGTGCTCTATATGGGTAAATCCGAGTCGGATTCCGCGGATGCGGCGAGAGAGTTCTTCGGCCGCGCGGCAAACGGGGACTGGGACTCCGTGATCGTATCGAGTTCGCGCTTCGATATGCTCGACCTTTCTCAGGAGCGAAAGGAGGTCTATCTCAAACGCCGAAGGATGGAATTCCTGCGGGCCAAAGAAGATGCGCAAGAAAACGGTGGAACCTTCTCGGTTAAAAAGCTCGAGGAGGAAGTTAAGAAAATCAACGATAAGCTCTCGAAACTCCATTCTTCTCCGAAGACCGAAGGGCTTTCGTTCGAGGAGATCGGCTTCGACTATCTGTTTGTGGACGAGGCGCACAACTATAAGAATCTCCCTACGTATGGCCTCGCTATTGCGGGAATGACTTCCTCGAAGTCCAACCGCAGTGAGAGCCTGCTTGAAAAGTGCACCTATCTTCGTGAAATCGGCCATGGACGCAACATCGTGTTCGCCACGGGCACGCCTGTCACCAATACGATGGGCGAGCTGTACAACATGCAGCGCTATCTCGCCCCTGAGCTCCTCGAACGGCAGGGCCTGTCATCTTTCCCGTCCTGGGCGTTCACGTTCGGCACGATAGAGGACTCGATGGAGATCAAGCCCGAGGGCAACGGCTTCCAGCTGAAACAGCGCTTCACGAAGTTCCACAACCTCCCCGAGCTCATGAGCGCCTACCGAACCTTTGCGGACATCGTCACGCAGGAGACCGTGAACCTCAAGGTCCCCGATTGCGAGGAGATCCATATCACCGTGCCCGCCACGCCTGAGCAGCTCGAGGAAGTCAAAAAGCTCGGCATCCGCGGCGAACGCGTCCGTGCCGGAAATGCTGACGGCAACGATAACCTGCTTGCGATCACGGGCGACGGCATGAAGGTCGCGCTCGACCCGAAGCTGATTCACCCCGAGTTTGAGCCGATGGAGGGCGGCAAATGTGAGGTATGCGCTCGCGAGGTATTTAAAATCTGGGAGGAGACGGCCGACATGCGCGGCGCGCAGCTCGTCTTTTGCGACCGTTCGACCCCGGCCTCGGGGAAATGGAATATCCAAGACGACATGAGGAGACGCCTCATCGAGGCGGGAATCCCCTCCGAGCAGGTTGCGTGCGTCAGCGACGCCGGCAACGACCCGGAGAAGAAGGAAACGCTCTTCGAGAAGGTCCGTTCGGGCGAGGTGCGCGTCCTCATGGGTTCGACTGAGAAGCTGGGCACGGGCACAAACGTCCAGACGAGACTCGCGGCCATCCATAACCTCGATTGCCCATGGAGGCCTTCCGATTTCGAGCAGCGCCTTGGTCGAATCAGGCGCCAGGGAAACCTTTTCGAGAGCGTGAGGGACTTCAAGTACGTCGCCCAGGGAACTTTCGACTCCTTCCTCTACTCCACCGTCGAGCACAAGCAGCGCTTCATCGGGCAGGTCTTCTCGAATAAGCCGTCCGTGCGCAGCATGGATGACATCGATGAGACGAGAATCACCTACTCCGACCTTGCCGCCGTGGCGTCGGGTAACCCCGATATCAAGAGGATCCAAGAGCTGAGAAGCGAGATTATGGCACAGTCCATGCTCAAGCAGTCTCATGACGAGATGGTGGCAAACATGCGCCACCAAATCGAATCTCGTTATGAGCCTTCAGCCGCTTGCAACCGACGGCGATTCGAGTTGCTCGAACGTGACCACGATGTCCTCGAGTCTGCGAACAGGCAAAGGGAGCTCGACAAGGGCGCAGATATCGTAAGGGTCTCGGTCGGAGGCGTGTCGGCGCTAGATCGAGCTAGCGCGATCGGCATGATTCAGGGGGCTGCCGGAGATTGTCCCATCGGCCCAGTCAGGGCAATCGGAGAGTTTCGCGGTCTTGAGATTGTCGTGAAGAAGGAGCAGACGCTGCTCGAGCGAGACGGCACCTTCCGTTACGACCCCTTCATCGGCCTTAGGGTCAAGGGTGCGGCCGACGCGCACTGGTCGAACCATATGCTGCCGTCGGCCACTTCCGGTTCACACACCGTGCTGCAGCAGATGGACGGCATTATCGAGAAGGAGGCGGGCGGTCTAGACCAGGCAAGGGCCCTTATGGAGCGCTCCGACAAGCAGCTTGAGGATGCCATGAGAATCGTTGTCGAGCCCTGGGACGGTGAGGAGAATCTCGAGAAGCTGCAGGGCGAGCTTGCCGAGCTGGAGCAGAAGGAGCTGAAAAAAGGCCATGACGAGTCAGGCGTAGATGGTGACCAGGACGAGGACGGCCCTGCCATTGCGGAGTCTCCCGTCAGTGTCGGGGGACACGATGGGGGCGCACATCCCCACACGAGCGGTCATGGATTTTAAACGACAGCCACAGTCGGCCTCCAAAGGCGCTAGCCGCCTGGACGCTATGGATCCGATTGAGGTTGAATGAGAACGGAGACGGGATGAACGTAGGGAAAAGTCTCGCCGAATCGATTGAGGGGGCCACGACGGCCTACTATCGAGATGGCGGTGGCACCGACACCGGGATTGCGGCTGACGAGAGACTGGTCGAGGCGCTCAAACAGGCCTATATCGCCGCCTATGCCAGAAATGACGGCGGCTCGCTGGATACCGTGAAAAATGAGCTCGCGGAGTTCGGTGGAAGGGAGCCGACGACCAATGAGATCTGCGAGGCCGCCATCGCGCTCGCAGGCAAGCAAGCGAAGTAGGATGCCGGGGTCATCTCCCGTATGTTTAAGCTACAGGCCGCATCGCTAGCGGAAGAGTATGCGCCTGCGCTTGTCAGGGCCTTCGATGCGGAACGCGCTCAGAAGACCGCCCGCGGCATCGAGCTAGACGAAAACGCTGCGGTCAAGCGAATGAATATTAGGAGGAGCTGATATGTATCTTGTGGATGACAACGGGAAACCTTACGTCGCCTTATTTAGCGTACAGTACGCGCCCAAGTTCAGTGACCGTCCAAGTCGGCCCCATGATGTCTGTTTCAAACTCACGAGGGACCCGAAAGGCCGCGAGGGCGTTTTCGTACAGCCCTTCTCATATGGCGGCATCTCTCCCGTGGCCCATGTCTCGCATGAGGTAGAGGCATCGCTTGCGCTCGGATGGCCGGAGCTTTCGCCCAACGGATATTCCGTCGAATTCCCCGGTAATTACGATGATGCCAAGGTAATCGGGAGTTACAGTGCCGGGCATGAAAGGCTGATGGAGCTCCCGATCCTTATGGGAATCCTTGAGCTCGAGGGGATGGTCGAGAACGCCGAGCGCGACTCGCTTTACGGCGCCCTCGTGATCGATGAGGAAACTAACGAGATCAAGGTCGAGGTTCCCGAGGATGTCGATACCGAGTTCAGGTATTGGCTCAGGAACAACGGGGCACACCCCGTCTCATCCAAGGAGATGCCGACGGTTCCCGTTGACCGCGATCCGAACCGAATCTCCAAGGAGGTCGAGGCGATCATCTCGGAAAAGACTCCGGAACGCTTCATGAGATCGCTGCTCGACTCGAAGATCCTGCGTGCTGGGGCTTCGGCGGCAGATGTAGCGGCGCTGAGATCGGGACTCGATGGCCTTTTGGGCCATAGCGTCGCCGGTACGGAAAACCTTAAGAAATCGCTCGATATGAGAAAGCGTTCAACGCGACATTAATAGCTCACAAATCCGTAAGCCCCTGCCCTGATCAGGGGCTTTTCGTTTGTTAGGAAATTCATTTAGTCAGAAATTACATAGTTACGATATTGCACAGTTCCGTTATCACGTAGCTACGTTATGCCGTTGGGGCGGCACCATCGACACCATCAGCGAGGCCAACCTGCAGGACAGCTACATCGAAAACACGGCTTATCGGTGGTGTGTCCTGGGGCTCGTCCCGATCGTCGACACGCGATGGAAGCCCGTCACCTATGGCCACGGCGATTCGAGTTGGTATTACTGCAGCAAATGGGACGTGCGCTACGACCGTGCTCGCGCCAAGGAGCTGCTGAAAACGGGGCCGCGGGAGTACGACCGACATCCAGACGGCGGGCCCTACGACGGCCGCCCCTGTTGGCAAGCGTAAAAACGGGGAGGGTCAAAAACCCTCCCCGTTGCGCTAGCGGTGTCGACCAGCCTACCTGCGAGTCCTGTAAACCCTGCTTCGGTGGTCTACATCGACAACAAGGATGACGAGAACATCGTCCTCGATATCGACAACTATCCGATAGTCTCCGACCCTGTAGCGCCATAGACCAGACTTATTTTCAGTTAAGCCCTTTCCCATGCTCCTCGGGTCTTCGAGCTGTGAAATCTCATGGAGCTTTGCCACAATTCTTTTGGCGATCTGCTTGTCCAGCTTTCTCATTGATCGCTGGACATCCTTATCGACTTCAATCCGCCAAGCCAAGGCTCTCCTCCAGCTCGTCGAGCGTCACAGTCTCAAGCCTGCCGGCCCTATAATCCTCGACCTTCTTCATTAAGCCGTACTCGTACTCCAGCCTGTCAATCTCGGCGGCGAGCGCTTCTGTCATGTAGAAAGTCTTCGTGCGTCCCGTTGATTTCGCCAAACGGTCGTACCTGATTGCTAAGTCCTCGGGCAGCCTCAATGCCGCGGTAGCAGTGGCCATAACGCACCTCCCAATCATGCGTATAACGTGTATTACATTCTAGCACATCGATCACCGCAGAGGTGCACAATAAATGTATTGATCTTCCATCGTTCATGTAATGTGAACTGTAACGAAAGAGGCCACCCAGGATAGCTATGGAAAATCATGGTGCTGATAACTGCGAAATTACGTTAATGAATACTTGCATTTTAAGAAGTTACGGCATTACACAATCACTCTATTACATCGTTACACTATGCCGTAGTTGCGTTATTGCGTAGTTACATTGTCACGTAGTTGAGTCATATCACAGTTCGGCTATTGCCAATACGATATCTCGGTTACGGAGACCATCCTTCATCCGGTCTGTCATTTTCCGGATCATGGACCACATACCAGCTGTTGCCGTGGTGGCAGATGTCGCGCAGGGTACCGTCTCCCATCTTTACGCGCCAGCTCTCGCACACACGGCCCTCCCCCATCACCCATGACCGGGGTTCGTGCCAACCGACCTCTGTGAAGGGGAAGATCCTGCCGTCGTACCATTTGATTCCCCACGGTACGTACTCTCCGTCCGGCCGGCACTCGACCAGTGCCGTCACAAGTCTGATTGACTTCTTCCCCACGCCGACTCCTCATGCCAATAACTAACGAACGCGTGTTCTATTGTCTCATATCTCATAGCGTGCATGCCGGATGTTTTGAAGCCTTTGCGATACAGACTGAAGTGTCACCTGATGGCACCAAACAGCCCTGCGCGAGAGCTTCAACAGTGGGATTCTTACTTTATGGAAACCCCTGTAAGAATGGGCCGAACGGTTATGGCAAAGAATAGATCAGAGAGCATACTTGTCCTGCTGCTGACTAGATATGATGCTGCGAGCATATATGATCACCTGCCAGTATTTAGGCCGGAATAGCCATGATTGCGCAGCAGTGTCCGGCGGCCAGCTTTCCAATTTCATATGGTCATGAGATTCTTTTGGAGCGAAAATGACTCCCGTTACTGTCAGCGTCGTGGAGAGGCCCGGTAGGGAGCCGAAGTTCAGGTGGATCGAGCTTTCCGACGGTCGTAGGTTCCAGGTCCGCTCAACGGGCGCATCTGTCCCCTGTCCCGGGCGCAAGGCGGGTAGCCTCGCCCGTATCTGGAGTGTCGAGATCGATTGGAAGGGCAGGCCGGTCCACCGCTTCATCGTCAAAGACGGTGATGGCTATTATATCGTGCGCGCCGGAGAGGACCCCTAGAGGGCCGTGTAGTCCAAGTGAGAGATCGGGAAGGTGTTCTCGTAGACGTAATCCGACGAGTTCGATGATTTGATCTTCACCTTCACGGGCTGGCCCTCGTCTTCCAGCAGAAACGCGGTACAGACTGAAATCGAGTAGCCGGGCTCGAGTGTCTTCGAGGCGTTCGGGTCGCTGTATTTCGTGAAATGGGACAGCTTCACGCCGTTTTGGTAGCACGAGACGTAGGACACCGGTGCCCGTCCGTCATGGTCGAGGTTGTTCTCGAATGTCATGCCGACAAGGAGGAACCGGTATTCCTTGCCGCTTGAGTCCGTGGCGACCCTCTTGTAGACGCCATCGACCGTCAATCCCCTCGAGGCATCGGATGAGCTCGTGTCCCCTATGCCTCCGAAGGAGAACGCCTCGTCCTCGCTCTTCTCGGAATCTTTATTCTTCTTCTTCGAATTGTCCGATCCATTTGCTTTCTTTGAGCCTCCGCATCCTGTAAGGGCTAGCGAGGCCATGGCGGCCAGAACAGCCCTCCTGCTGACGTTGACGCTATTCATGCGTTACCACCCATCAATCCATCTCATGTCATAACCGATAGAGCGTGTATCCCCTGCCGCTCGCCGCCTTTTCGGCGCCGGGGCAGGCTTTTCCAAAGCGTTTTGCTTTGGAATCCCGCACGATCGCCCACGTCCAGCCATCCTCCTTAAGGACCCCGTAGCACCCTTCCAGACTGTCAACGTATGCGCGGTAGTCGTTTGCCCTGCCGTCGCCGGAGATCGCCTCAGACCAGATCTCGGGACGCATGTCGTAGGTCACGGGAACCCTCGCCCACTCTAGGTAGTTCATCACCGTGGCGTCCTCGGACCATATGCGACCCGGGTTGTCGCCCAGGGCCTCGACGATTTGTGCCATATCCGAGTCGATGCCCCTCCATCCGGTCTCGACCCAGCGGGTTTCCGAGTCAAGCGAGTTAAGGCCGCTATTGACGATGGAGAACGCTAGGACGAGGACCATAACGGCTCTCCCGGCAATCGGCAGACGATGTACTCGTGGGTTGATTGCGTCGCCCTGGCCGACGGATGCGGCGACAATCAGAAACGAGACCGTCCACGTTATCCAGAGGCACCTGACGGCAAGCGCGCCGGCCATGGAGGCCGCCAGCCAAAAGGCGATGAGCCATCTTGGCGGGAACCGACGTGCGAGGACGCACGATGTGATTGCCGCAAAGATGGCAACGCCCCAGAACAGGGCTGCCGCCGGCATCGCCCACACCGGCTTCAGCTCGAGAATGACCCCGCCGTAAGACGCGGCCCCGAGTGAGCGGATCACATAGAGTGAACCATCGATGAAATAAGGGTTTATAAGCGATTCTGCAGCCATTCCTACAATCGCCGCAAGTAGCGGCAGCCTGGACCGCGCCCATGAGCGAACTGTCTCGCCAGTCTCGCCGAGCGAGATCTCGCCCTCTTCCGGGAGCAGGAAGCACGCGGCGGCAGCGGCGGGCAAGGGCCAAAGCGCCGCCTGCAGATTTACAGACAGCAGCGACACGACCGGGAGTACCAGAAGGCAACGAGAACTGGATCCCCGTCGCCATTCTTGACACGTAGAGATGGTGACGAATAGCAGCGCCGCCGTCCAAGGGGATGGACGGACGGATAGATATGAGGTCATGAGGGCAAACCCGACCGCGCTGATCAACAGTGGCGCCCAGGGGTAACGCGGGTTTTGCGCCAGCCTGGAGACGGTGCCGGTATAGGCCCACAGGGCCAGCGCGGCGGGTACCGCCACGGACACGGCGACGCCCGTGTAGCCCGCGGCCTTCCACCACAGATAGAGCCACGCGTCATGGAGCCACTGCTGGAGCACGATGCCCTGGCCGGAGATTGCGGTGAAGGGGTTTGTAACCGGGATGCCGGATTCGACGATTACGCGCCCCGAGGCGAGAAGGAACCATCCGTCCGTATCCAGCGTCCCTGCCGATCTGATGGCGGGGATTAAGGCCATGATGGCCATTGACAGCAGGACGGCGAGCGCTGTTGAGGCACAGTGTACGGTCTTCGCTACCTTAGTCTGATTCAATCGAGTCTCCTGATAGAGAGTGGGCGGTCGGACTCGGTGAATGTTCCAGGGGCGACCTCGATGCCGCCTACTGCCCCCCGCGGTGCGAAAAGGATGCGCCAGGGGGCGACCGATGAGTCGAGCGACACCACCGGCCAGGATTGATCCGAGGCCTCGAAGCGTCCTATCCAGCAGACATCGATCGGGATGCGCATGAACAGGGTATGGAGCGACGTTCCCCTCGCGTACACCATGCCGGTGGATTTGTCGATGTACTTGGTTCCCATATACCCGATCGCCTTGTCCCTGAAGGTCTTGGCGATCTTCAGGGAGAGCGGAACCTCGGTGCCGGTCCTTGTCGTGGCCACACAGGGGATATCGTATTCATAGCTCATGGGTCGTCTCCTACATGAGGGAGGTGAACGTTTGGGCGATCTGCGCCACCACGGGCGCGAGAACGACGATCAGGAACACTGGCAGGATGAAGATGATGATCGGGAAGAGCATCTTTGAGCTCAGCTTCTCGATTTCGGACTCGACCTTCAGGCGCCGCTGCTCTCGGACCGTCTCGGCCTGGTCGCGGATGATGTCGACAAGTGAGCCGCCCGCGCGCTCGGACTGTGCGAACGATGCCGCGAAGATGGTGAGGGATGGCACGCGCGCGCGTTCCGCGAAACGCAGGAGCGCCTCGGTGCGCGACGAGAAGCTGGCCTCGTTGGCCACGCGCTCGAAGCCGCGCGCGATGGCGCCATCCATCCTGCTGCCGACCGTATGGAGGGCGAAGTCGATGGACGAACCCGCCGACATGCAGATTGCGAGAAGGTCCAGTGCGTCGGGGAGCTGCCTGTCGAGCTCGTCGCGCCATTTCGCGCGTTCGTTCAAGAGCCACAGCTGCGGAACGGCGAGGCCCATGAGGACCATCGCGGCAAAGATGCCGAGTCCCTTGGAGCCTCCGATGAGGATCGAGGCGATGAGGCCGGCGGCGGTGAATCCCGCGGCGCTCGCGACGCGGAAGGCCCAGAAGGTCGCCGGCTGCATGGTGAGGCCCGCGCGGTCGAGGGAGTCTCGCGTGGAGTCCATGACCGAGCGGGAGATGGGCGCGAGCCTCGACACGACGCTGGACAGCTTCTCGGCGATTCCGGGAAGCGTCGCGGACGCCTCCTCCTCTACCGGCGGTTCCAACTGGAATATGCGCTTGAGGGCGATATCCACGCCGAGGCCCGCGGCGATACCCAGAAGAAGGAATATGAAGCCAGTCGTTATCGTTTCGAACATCTGAGAACCCCTAGTCGTATCTGATGTTGCTGATTTGCTTGAGGACCAAGAAGCCGACGATATCGAGCGCGGCGCCGACGGCAAGGCACGCCCACCCCGCGGGCGTCATGAAGAACTCGCGGTGAATCTCGGAACTCAGCGACATGAGCAGCAGCATGACGACCGGCGCGAAGCCGACGAGCTTGGCCTCGAATCGCGCCGAGGACGTCTTTGCCTCTGCCGAGCGCTTGGCCTTGACCTTCGCCCTGATGGCTTCGCCCACGCGCTCGGTGATATCGGAGAGCGAGCCGCCGGTCTGCTGCGATACGGAGACGGCCGTGGAGTAGAGCTTCAGGTTCGAACTCCCCGTCCTCTTGGCCATGTCATCGAGCGCCTGGGCGATGGGTCGTCCGTTTCGCAGGTCGCGCTCGAGGATGGCGAACTCAGATTTCAGCGGCTCTGCCATATGCTCGGCGACAGGGGCCACCGATTGCGCGACCGAGGCGCCCGTGCGCAGGTTCGATGCGATGAGCGGCATCGCCTCGCCGAGCTGCTCCTCGAAAAGCCCCTGCTCCGCCCCGCGCTTCAGCCTCATCCAAATCGGGAAGGCTGCGATACCGAGCGGGAGTGCCGCCAGGGCACCCACCGCAGAGCCGGTGGCGAGAATCAACACCGACGGGGCGAACGCGACGACGGCCCACATCTGCGCGGCCTCGGAGACCGATAGCTGGGGCGCCGCGCCCTGGCACACGCGACGAAGGGCACCGACGAGACGATTTGCGCCGGCCTCGTCAGAGGGATTCTCCGGGATGGGGCCGGTCTCGGCTCGCTCGCGCTCGACACGAAGCTTTCTGGCCGTCAGGAACAGGATGATCCCCATCAATATCGCCGGCAACGCGGGGATGAGGGCCGCCGGGGAAATCTGCCCGCTCATCGACGGAACCAGAAATCATCGTCGACGTACACGCCGCGCGCGAAGAGCTTCTCGCGGTGCGCCGGGGAGATTCGCTCGCCGGTCGGCATGAACTCGCCGAGGACCTTGCCGTCCTCGGAGAAGCCCGTCTGCTCGAAGCGCATGATGGTGCCCATGGTGATGACGTCGCCCTGCATGCCCTGGACCTCGGCGATCTCGGTGATCTTGCGCGAGCCGTCGATGTCGAAGCGGTTCACGAAGATGACGAAGTCGATCGCCGAGGCGATGAGTTCCATGATCTGCTCGCTTCGCATCTCGGTTCCGGTCTGCTGGATCATCGAGCGCAGGCGTGTCGTGGCCTCGCGCGCGTTGGAGGAGTGGACGGTCGTGAGCGAGCCCTCGTGACCGGTCATCATGGCCTGGATCATGTCGAACGCCTCGCCGCCGCGGCACTCGCCGACTACGATGCGGTCGGGGCGCTCGCGCAGCGCGTGGATGACGAGCTGCCGGATGGTGATCTCGCCCTCGCCCTCGATGTTGGGCCTTCGAGCGGTCTTTCGAACGACATGCGGCTTCTGGAGGCGCAGCTCCGGTGCGTCCTCGATCGTGACGATGCGCTGGTTGTCCGGGATGAAGGAGGAGCAGGCGTTGAGTAGCGTCGTCTTGCCCGAACCCGTTCCGCCGGCGATGACGACGTTCATGCGGCCGAGAACGATGGCCTCCATGAACTCGAGCATGCGCTGGTCGAAGGTGCCGAGCGCCATGAGGTCCTCGGGTTCCACGGCGTCGGGTCGAAACTTTCGGATATTGAGGATGTTGTGGTCGACGGCGATGCCCTTGGCCGTCGCCGCCACACGCGAGCCGTCGAAGATGGCACCGGGACGGTTGAGGATGCAGTCGCACAGCGGTTGTGCCTCGTCGCAACGCCGACCGTCGGCGGACGCGATTCGGTTGATGATGAACTTCACATGCTCGTCGTCCTCGAATGTCACCGGGACCTTCCGTAGCATGCCCGCTCGCTCGACCCAGACGTCATCCGGGGCGTTCACCATGATTTCCGAGATCGAGGTATCGGGAAGCAGCTCCTCGATGGGCCCAAGATAGTACAGGTCGTTGATGCCGGCCTGAATAACCGCCTCGAAGGAGTTGTCATCCAGACGAGAGCCTTCGGGGATGGAATCGACAATATCGGCAAGGAGCTCGTGCGCGCGCGTATCCCTCTGTTCGTTGCTTTCGGTCGCGTCGTTGGCCGCCGTCAGGACCCCGGTTGCCTGGCGTACGGCGTCGCGTTCGATTTTGAGTAGGTCCCTATTCAGCATTGTTCGTCTCCCCCGTCTCGGGAAGGGCGACGAGCCTGATGCCGCTTGCGCTCGAAAGTGCGAGGGCCTGGTCCTCGGTCACCTCGATTGTGACATTGGAGTAACCGTCAGACTTGGTGCCCGAGAGGTTTCCGTCGAGCGCCAACACACGGATGGAGTCGGCGATGCGCTCGGTCGTCACGACCTGGCCATCGTTCACGCTCGCGAGGACGTCGACCTTGTCGCCGACGGCGAGCAGTGGCGAGAGGCCGGTCGAGCTGTCGAGCGCGACGGTGTAGGCGACGCGGCCCTCGGTCACGGCCGTGGTGATCGAGGCGGGTTTCTTGGAGCCGGAGACCGATGAAAGCGATACGGCGGTACCCGAGGTCTGCTGTGTGACGGACTGGCGCCCGGCGACATCGGATACCTTCTTAGCGGCGTCCTTTGGCGCAAACGCCTTGGGCACGCTTGCGACCGTGAGGTCCGCAGACGCGATAACCTCACCGGGGGCGACGTCGCGCGTGACGGTGACGACCTTGACGGTCGATTGCTCGAGGCGCGTCAGCTCGCCCTGTGCCTGGGTCCAGCGCCAGCCGGAGAATCCTACTGTCACGACGGCGACGGCGATGGCCACGCCGGCGACGGCTGCGAGCCTGCGGTCCTTGCGGGCTCCACCGGGTACCTGTCCGCGCTGTCGGCGTGCGGTCGCGGCTCCCGCCGTTGCCGTGGTCCTCTGGCCGCTCTGGGCGGTCTTGGGAGCCGTGGCGGGCATTTGCGTCGACGTGGTCGCCCCCATGGCGGCCTCCTGCGCCATGGCGCGCTCAAGCTCATGGCCGAGCGCCTGCTTGCGCCCGCGGAGCCTATCTATACTGCGCATGCGACCGGCATCCAAGGCCGCGCGCTCCTCTGCCTCGACCTGGGCGATCTCAGCCCTGATCTCCTCCGGGGTCCTTTTCTTCATCGTTTGACTTCCTTCCCGGGACCGAGGAGCCCCGAATACCTGAGCAGCGAGTCTCGGTTGACGCGCCAGCGGTTGCCGAACCGTGCGCCCTCGAGCTTTCCCGACGCGCACATTCTCTCGATGGTCCTAGGGGTGACTCCGACCGCGTCCGCCGCCTCGCGCGACGTCAGCAGCGCCGGCATGAGGTCATATCTTCCCTGGCGCATCAGGTCGTACATCAGACCCAAGGGTCCTCCGATCTGTCGTGCTATTCCGACACATAAAGAATCGCCCCGCGCGGACGTGCGTGCGGGGCGATTTGGTGACATTGGGTGACAATCTAGGGTGTTCGGCGAGGGCGCCTATTCAGCGTCGTCGGACGCAGATTCATCTGCGCTTTCGGTACCGCCTGATGAGGTGGGCAGCATGTCCCTCACGGCCTTGGAGAGGCTTTCGGGGGCATCGTCGATCGAGCAGACGCCCGTTTTCGTCGAAACGTTTCCGTCCTTGTCGATTGTGTACTCACACCAGCCGTTCCCGGTGTCGGCGGGGCGCCATACCGTCGTGGATGAATAGGGATGCAGCGCCCATACCGCATCGGATCGAACCTTGAGTTCGTCGATGCCCGCGAACCTAGCGAATGTCGACGGCCAGGTTCCCTCCAAAATAACGTAGACGCCGGCATATCGGTCTGCCGCTCCACACAGGTCCTCTGGTGCCTCGACATAATAGACCGTGGCTTTTCCGGTATACCCGTTTGCCTTCAGCATCTCGAGCACCTCGGAGCGCGCCTCCTCGCCGGGGTTCTCCGCATATTTGACGGCGTTGGCTTCGCCGAAACAGGATTGGCGCGTGCTCTCGAGAAGCGAGCCCTGCCATGTCCTGTAGGCGAGTGCGCCGCCGAGGTCGACCGCGAGGGCGATGAGAAGGGAAAGGGGGATGAGTAATACGACGAAGAAGGTCGTGAGCTGCGCGCGGGCTCCCCTCCCCCTGAGTGTGCGGCACTTCATCTAGATGACCTCCCAGTCCGAATAGCTGATGTAGGAGCGTGTGATCTTACGCACGGATCTCTTTCCGAACACGTTGTAGGGTGCTGGGTAGTCGTAGATAATCTCAGCCGATACCGTCACGGTCCTGTCCTCGGTCCTGAGGTTCTCGGTGCCCAGGTCGCTTGCCACGGCGCTACCCTGTCCAAGGTTCTCATCGGAATCGAGTGTCACAGAGGCGTTTTTCACCGTGAGGCAGTCGGGGTCCACGCCAGCAGAGGTGCTCACGAGCTCTGTCACGAGCGTATCCGCGTTCATGGAGTCCCACCCCGCGGGAAGCCGGTCCGCGAGGAGCGCCAGCGAATAGTCGATTCTCGCTCGCTGGTAGCCCGTGAAGCCGAACCCCATGATGGCGAGCACGACGGTGAGGGCGATAGGGAACACGAAGATGAACTCGGTGGAGATGAGCGCCTTGAGCGCCCGGGTGTTGCGCACCATCACATCACCTCCGATGAGATCGCGGTGGCAGAGGAAGACTCGGGCTCGATGCCCGCAAGCCCGTCGAAGACAGCCAGGGTGAAGACGCGGCGGCAGGGAATCTGGACATTGACCGTCACAGACTTGCGCTCGATGGAGGAGTCCCTGGACTTATCCCCTACCCTCAGCGTCACCTCCTTGGGTGCAATCGCCTCGCGCACGATATCCACGGTGCAGCTGTCATCGAGCCCGATAGCGCCCCTCACGTATGCCTCGACCTCGGAATCGGACAGATCTGGATTTGCCGCGGCATAGCGGGCGCCCTCGGACGCGGCAGAGGACGCAAGTGCCTTGCACCTGCTCAGGTTGGCGCAATCCACGACGAGTGCGAGCATGGCGATCATGATGGGAAGGAGCAGGACGAGCTGGGTCACCATGACGGCCCTGAGCCCCGTACGTTTAGACCTCATAGCAGATAACCTTTCAAGATTGCGATTAGTGTCGCCCCGACCAGGCTCACCGACAGCACGGCGTTGTAGGGGACGTTGTTCTTGAGGCGAGCACAGGCCGGGATGGATCTGATAGCGAGTTCCAGGGCGCATGCGCATGCAAGGTGGATAGCGAGAAACTCGAACACGGTCCCGACGGATAGCGCCGCCATAAGGGCGACGGCAAGCGTGAGATAGTCGCCGGCGTGCCAGGAGATCCCGGCGATGCGCTTCATGGCAAAGGAGATCAGCGCGAATACTGCAGCGCAGGGAATGGTAAATACCGCCCACGCATATGGTCCCCAGGGGGATGACACAGCGCCAGCGCCCGCAAAAAGGAACAGCATGGGCACCGGCGCGAGCCTGAATCTCATATCCTCCTGGCCAAGTGCCACGGAGGCTGCCAGGAAGACGGCATAGGGAATCGAGATGAGCGATCCAGTCCAAGCTGCAAGCAGATGGGGGTAGACAAAAACGATTTCCGAGGCAAGCGGTGGGTTGTGGCGGCGTGCGTACGTTCCGGTGTCTCCAAGCTGGGACATCTCCGCATCGATATCTCCTGCGCTACCCAGAGAAATAAGTGTTGAGGGGCTGACGCCGTAGTTAACGGCCTCCCTCTTCACGGCGTCTATCCATTTATCCCTATCGGTATCTCCGGGCTGTGCTTGGAGCATGGTCTTGTCTTCATGCTCCAGTGCAGCGTAGCGCCAGCGTTGGTAAAGATGGGAGGCGCACCAAAAGCCGCAACCGACGGCTAATGTGGTCGCCAATCTGACGCCAAAAGACACGGGAGCCTCCTCGATATAGGCATAGGTACTCATATTTAATTTTGTAGTCGTGTTTGCTCAAAATAAGGCTAATTTGGTGCCAAGCGGTGACACTATTTTGATTGAAACGCCTATCCATTCGACCTGGGGTCGTGGCAATGGATGATCTACGAAACCGAAGTGGTCGCGAAGAAGTTGCCACGAGAGCCGTATCGGATTGCGCGAAAGACGGCAATCAACCAGGGCGAAGCTGTGAATCGCAGCGATCGAAGAACCTTCGAAGCCATTAGGCGTGTCGGCTAATTCCCGCGTCTGTAAAGCAATTGCCCGAAATAGCAATTGCCCGAAATACGATACCTGCAAAACATGTACGCCCATGGCTTTGACTGCCTTGCGATATAAGTATCTGCTCGAAGTGCGGTGTCTGCGAAGCATAAGAGTGGGAAAGTCCATATTTATGCTTAGTGAGTCTCTCTCGAAACGCCATACTTGCGAAGCTAGTGAGCGTGGATGCGAACAAAGTTGTGCGGTAAGTAGCTGCTCGAGGCGCGGTACCCACGAAGCAATATCCATCCTGAGAATGATGCAAAGTAGGGTAAGTAGCTGCCCGAAGCGCGGTACCTACGAAGCCGGCAGTGTGCTCGCAGTACGCATAGGGAAGGTAAGTAGCAGCTCGAAGCGCGGTACCTACGAAGCGGCTCAGGCGGTTCACCACGGTCTTGGCAGGGTAAGTAGCAGCTCGAAGCGCGGTACCTACGAAGCGGGGCGGCTGGTATGTGGGGTGGTGTTCGGGGTAAGTAGCAGCTCGAAGCGCGGTACCTACGAAGCTACGCATCAAGGCTCCTGTAGCCCTTCGCGGGTAAGTAGCAGCTCGAAGCGCGGTACCTACGAAGCACCTTTTGCAGCGTATCGATGATGACGAGCGGTAAGTAGCAGCTCGGAGCGCGGTGCCTACGAAGCATATTCAATCTTTTTTCAGAAACTAATAGAGGTAAGTAGCAGCTCGAAGCGCGGTACCTACGAAGCACATACGTCCTGTAATGCCATAGGCATTCCGGTAAGTAGCAGCTCGAAGCGCGGTACCTACGAAGCCGCCGTGGAGGGTTGGTGTAGGGGTATAATAGGTAAGTAGCAGCTCGAAGCGCGGTACCTACGAAGCCGGAGAATAGACATCGGCCGGTAAGCGACGCAAAAGAGCAGCTACTGAAGCTGAATAGTTAATTAATAGATTAGAAAGGGTTCCGACGATTTTTGGAAACCATCCAGTTTCCGCCCGGAAAAGGGATGATAGCGTGAGTTCTGTAAAAACCTGACAGCTGGCGGATCATCGGAAAACCGTGCTATCAAGCAGTAAGCCTTATTTGAGATTTCAAGGTGCATGTACCAGTTTAACGGTTTAGACGTTACGGGAGAAGAGGACCCGATCTCTATCTATATGCCACACTGGGATCCCGAGATTGGCAGTGTCTACCTCCCGGTATTCGAGAAACAGCATCTCCAGACACTCATGGCGCGCCTTTCGAGTTAATTCCAAGACCTCGGCCGGATTTAGCTTGTCGATGAGGGCGATTACAGCAATTGACGGATTCAGCCTCGTATCGCAAACGTAATCCATGAAGGAGAAGAATTTTCTTTGCAGGGTAGTGGCCGGCTCGCGGCGGGGTGTCAGCGAAAGCCATTTGGCGAACGATTTGATATCCCGTTCCGTGTTCCCTATCAAATCCGTTCGAAGGGAATACCCCAATTCCGCGATCAACATCTCGATACACGCCTCGATCTCATGCGCTTTGGTTGCCAAAGGCTCACAGGCCTCGATCTCAGACGCCATCCTTGACGTATAGGCGCCGGTTAACCTCCGGTCATCGAATGGGAGCTCGATCAGGCTGTCGATAAGGACGATATCCTTCGGTTTGAGCTTTCGTTCCCCTCGGTATAGGGCGATTCCGGGTTCCCCTTCTCCCAAAAGCGATTCGGCGCATCGAGATAGCTCGTCGAACTCATCGAAGGATATGACTCCAAGTCCATCCGGAAAATCGATTGTCTCCCCTACTGTTTCGAGCTTGACGATCATAAGACGATAAAGTCCTCTCCGGTAACAAAATGCCCCTCGTCAGACGGGCTTCCGCATAGCGTGAGCATTGAGCAAAAGGAGGCCTCGGATACCCTGAGCACCTGCACCAGCCCCGCTTCTGGAAGGCTGGCCTTGAGCCTAGAGATGGCAGCCTCGGCATTCTTGGTATCGACCGCCAGGCGGGTGTAGACGGAATTCTGCAGCCTCGTATAGCCATCCCCGACAAGAAACTGCCTGAACCTCGAGTACTCATGACGGTCCTGGGCATCGGCCACGGGTAGGTCATACATTACGACTATCCTCATGAACCTTATCCTCCCCCGTTCCCCATCAAGGCGTTCCTGGCGCCGAGATCTCATCTGCATCGCCAGCCCCCTCCATCACACGAAGGCATCCGTCGACCCATAGGTCGATGGCGTCCGACACCCGGTAGCTCCCATGGCCATAGGGAATCCTGTCCGCGAGTGTGGACGCAAGGAGCCTTTTCACAGAAGGCGAGAGATCGCGGGGGCGCTCCAGCTCGACTTTCCGATCGACCAAGGGCCTGAACGGCTCCACGAGGTCGCAGGCGAGGTTGTAGGGGTTCGTCTTGGAGTGGTGGTGGATTCCCACCTGGTTGAGGTAGCCCTTCGCCGCGATCCTGCACGCTGCATGCGAGAGCAGGATGGAATAACCGTAGTCGAGGGCGCTATTGGTTGCATCCGCGTGCGGTACCCGCACGAAACCGTCGCCGAACAGCGCTTTGAAATAGCGGCGCGCACCCGCGGCCTCGCGCCCGGTCGAGTCGCCGGCGCGGACCTCTCCCGCATAGGATGCAAGCAGCTCTGCCTCCAGGTCGTGGCCTGATCCTTCGAGGACAGAGGCCTGGTTTTCCAGCTTGCACTCGATGATCCTCTTCCACAGCATCTTGCGCGGCCAGGCCCCCCAGGACATCTGTGAGAGGACTTTGCCGTTCGTATCGATCGTCGCTGCCGTTAGCGGCATCAGGATTGATGCCGGCATATGCCGGCTATCGGTGAAAATGACGCTGCAGCCCCTTGCCGCGAGCTCATCGAGCAGGTAGGTCGATATGAACGCGGCCTTCCCGTCGACAACGATGCAGTCGAGCTCGTCGGCGCGCAAAAGGACGGGCCGGGGGTCGCCGTCACGGTGAACGGCGACCCATCCCGCCTCATAGCGCAGTTTCCGGGCGTTCTCCAAAAAGAGTGTCTTACCCAAGGGTGGATACCCTCTCGTGGAGGCCCGCCGCCGAAATGTCAACGATAGCGAAACCGGCCTTGGGGTCGTTGATGATCTTATCGAAGGTCATCGAGAGCGTACCCGCGAACGCGCTGCCGCCGAGGGGCCTCACGTCGGCGGTGCCCCTGATTCCCGAGAGGAGCTCCACGACCTGGACCTCGGACTCCGCTACCGCGCGGACGGTCTTAGCGAGATCGTCCGCTTCCGTATCGGCGAACGCCTCCTCCGGCGTCTTCAGGGCACCCAGCTTGAGCACCTTGGAGACGCGGGGGAAGTTTGCCGGAGCGAGCGCGAGAAGGCGTGCCCACAGCCGGCAGAGAACCTTGGCATCGGATTCAAGATCGCGCCTGGGGCTCGGCTGCTCGCCGTCGACCATGCGCTCGACGATCCTGAGCAGTCGGGTGTCGGCTGCGTCGAGGGCGAGCTGGCGCACGGGGCCGGCGGTCTTCAGCCCCTTGACCCTGAAGCGCTCCCCATATGCCTCGTACACTGTTTCCTTAAGGATCCTGTCGCGCACGACGCGGACGAATCTCTCACCGGATTCACGGCACAGCGAGCGCGCATAGAGCTCGGTGAGCGAATCGGTCGCCTTGGATGCGATGGAGGTGGGCACGGGGGCGAACCTGAACAGGTTTCCCTTCTTGCCCTCGGTCTCGTAGATCATGAAATAGGCGAACGTCTGGGCTGAGTAGCCGCCGAACAGGGCAGCATCACGGTCGCCCTTCACGGGGATGAGCTTCGTCTTGGAGTCGCGCGGGGAGTAGACGGTCTGCTTCCAGAAGGCGCCGCCTTCCTCGTAGGGGGCAAACGTCACGCGGAGGTTCTTCCAGGAGCAGGCGCGGACGAGCCTCTCTCGCTCGAAGTCGGAATCCCACAGCACCTCTGCCGTGCCGTAGTCGACGAGGTTGCGGAAGAACCCGCCGGAGAAGAAATCGAGCTCTGAGTCCGCCCCGCCCCGGCGCTCCTGCGCCTCGATATCGCGCATAATGCGCTCGTAGAAGGCCCTGTTGTTCGACCACATGGGGGCCCTCGTCTCGATGAACCTGCCGGTCGTGAGGGCGATGAGGGCATCGTGGGCGTGGTAGTAGCGATTTGCTTTTCGGCTTCTCGGGATTCCCGCGCGCCTCCTGACCGAGCTGGCGACCCCGGCCTTCACCGGCACGACCTTGACGCCCGTGTAGGTTGCCTCGAGGACCGCGGCGATGAGCTTGCACTCCTGGCTCGTCTCGGTCAGCTGGCGCCCGACGATCGACTTCAGCATTCTCTCGGAGATCTGCGTCCTCATGAGCGTATTGAGTTTGCGCTCGGTCATGAGGCCCGCGCGGCGAAGGTGCATCCAGAAAGGCGCCATCTTCCTCTGCACGTGTTGGGGCACGAGGATCGAGTCCTTCTTATCAAGGCTCTCGGCGTACAGGACCAATGCCTTGTTGTCGAGCGATTCGTCCCTGCGCACCGACCTGGGCAGGATACGGTCGACGCAGTAGTCGACCGACGCGATGCGCGCGATATCGATGGGCTTGCCGGAGTAGAGGCTCTTTCCCGCCTGTCGGAAATAGAGGTACAGGCGCTCGTTGATCTCCTTCTCGTCGAACATCCCCAGCTCGCGCAGGAGCCTGGCGGCATCCAGGTCGCGGCGCGCGTCCTCGTCGAGCGCCTTCAGCGCGGCCTCGATCTCCTGGGCGCGGCTCCGCGACCGCTTGCCCTTCAGCTGTTTCGAGGCGGTCCTCGTGACCTCGACGTAGACCTTTGCCGGGGCGCATCCAGCCACCGAAGCCATATCCTCGATAACCTTCATGGCCTGCGAGACGCCGCGACGAAGCGCGGGGGACCCGGGCAGGGCGTCGATGCCGAGCTCACCGGCCTTTTCCAGCGCGGTGGCGTTGACCTCGTCAATCCTCGTGCGGAAGCCGAGCTCGGTGTCGCTCAGGGCCTGCATCAGGTTCATGGACGTGCCGCGGAACCTGCCGTAGGGCGCGCCCTGCTCGAGAACGTCCATGATGCACATGTCGCCGCGCGCGGTGTCTACCCACACACCGGTGAGCAGGCGCTCGGAGAGCTGGCCCCAGCCCTTGAGGCGCTTCGCGCAAAAGACCTCGATAGCGCCCTCGTCAAGGATATCCCCGTATTCCTTGGCGACCTTGCGCTTCAGGATGGAGCGCTCCTCGAACACGGTGTTCCACAGGATGATGTCCTCTGCCATGGACTTCTGGGCGGCCGTCAAGGACTTCACGCCGAGAAGGCCTGCAATCCAGGCCGAGACGGACAGGCGCGACGTCATCCTTTTGGCATCGGATACGCCCTTGACGTGCGGGTGCGCCATCGTGAAGTCGCGCGAGAGGATGTTCGCGATTCGGCTGAGGGTCATGACCGAGCCGTCCGATGCGGCCTCGACCACGGCCGCCCTCATCGCCGCATCGAGCGGCAGCCAGTCCTGGCCGTCCTCGGTGTAGCGGATGCCCGCCAGCTCGTTCAGGAACCGGAAGCGCTCGTAGATGAGGGAGTTCGCCGGGAGCACGTCCTCATCGACCAGGTAGGTGCACTTGCCCGTCATGCGCTGGATGAATGCCTCTGCGGCCGCATCGGTGTCGATATGCTCCTCGTAGTTCCAGGGTGCGACGAAGGCGCGCTCATGGCCGGGAAGACGGCGCGACCACGAGAACCTCGCCTTGCCGTGGGCGTCCACGGGCGCGGCCGAGGAGTCCAAGGGCCCTACGTAGTAGGGGATCCTCGAGGTCAGCACCTTCAGGATATGGGGGCCTGCGTCCTTTAGCCAAGGGTAGAAGCCGCCCTGCGCGTCGATGATGCGACCCACGACCTCCGCATGGAGCTGGTACGGGATAGCACTGTTGTCCGTGGTGTGGATACGGCGAAGGAACCTGTGCTCTCCGAGAGCGGCGACCATATCGATGTAGGCCGGGTCCTTTGCGGCATCCGTTCCCTTGAAGAGCCTCTCAACCCTCTTCTTGAACTCCTCATAGGGAATCACGTTGAGGTCGTAGGCCGTATAGCCCAAATTCCTCTTGGCGCCGTCGAGCTTCTTCACGAGCACCTTGTCGTACCCCCTGCGGCCGGACCTTTTCGGGCCGCCGAAGAAGTCCCTGTAGAGGGCAAGCCCGTCCTCGTCGGGACCTTCCTCGGAATCAGCATGGGCGATATATTTCAGTGCGAGGTCCTTCAGGGTGCGCAGCTGGCGCCCGTACACCTCGTACTGGGCCACCTGGTTGTGCGAGAGGGTCTTTCCGGGTGCAAACGAGAGAAGGCCCTGTAGGCGCCACGCGGAGTAGAGGCCCCTCGCGGCCTCGATGGTCGGGGCGAGCCTGTCGGGGCAGTTGGCGAGGAACTCATCGAGCGCATCGGCGTCGGATACGGATATCTTTCCGATCTGCTCGCCCTCGAGTGCGAAGGCGTCCATATTCGCCTTGTAGCCAGCGACAAGGTCGCCCAGCGCCTTTGCCTGCGCGCGGGCGATCTTGGCGTCGATATCGTCGCCTGTCACCGATACGGCGCCGGACACGGCCTTTTGGAGCTCTCGGGCAGTCCAGGAGCCGCCCATACCGCCAAGCGCGCCGCCGTCGAGCTCGATAGCCTCGCCACAGGCCTCCCCCAGGGCGTCGAGCTCGCGCACGAGGGCCTCGACCTGGGCGGAGGGGTCTGAATTGGCGGACGTCACGTCGTTGCCCTCCATGAGGAAGTGTCCGCGGCGCACGACGTGGTTGGCGATGGCCCAGAAGACGAGCCTGGGGTCTCGGGGGCCGTCTGATTCCATGAGGTCGACGTCGAGGTGCGCGAGCGTGGGGTATCCGTCGAGAAGCCCCTGCCAGGCGGCAGCGGCGGGATCTGCCGCGATCTCGTCGCGCATGAGTTTGTAGGACATCCTGCGCCTGACGAAGAAATCCGGGTCTGTGGGAGCGATCGCCGGCGCGAACACGCGCTCCATCTCACGCTCCCTGCCGCGGGCGCGCTGGAGCCTGCGCCTGGCGGTGCGGGGCATACGGGCCTCGGAGGCGTGGAACGCCTCCTTGAAGCAGCGTGTGCCCATCACGGGCTGGCCCTTGTGGTAGAGGACCTCTCCGTACTCGTCTGTGGCCACGAACCCGACGCTCGTGCCGTCGAGGTCGATTCCGGCAAACCAGGGACCGTTGATATTTTTAAGTTTCCTAGCCATGAGTTCTCCTGTGTGATATAAAGGGATTGTGAGTTGCTGCTCGAAACGCAGTACCTAAGTCGAAATACGGCTTAAAAGTCACAAACTGCCTTTTCAGGCCGCCCCGTATGGGGCTTTTTCTTTATCCCGACATTCCATAGGCATCTAGAGCAGGTGTTCCATGACGGTACCGGTCGAGTCGGTGCGGAAGCGGATGCTGCCCACCGTGTTCTCGTGGATCATGCTGCCGGTCGCCACATCGACGTAGACGGCATCGCTGAGCCCGCGGGACACTTCCATCTCTGTGGCGCCGGTCTCGGAGTCGATACGGAGCTTTCCCACTTGGTTGCGCACGTGCATCTGGCCCCTGGAGTCCAGGCAGCGCTCGACCGTGCCGCTGCCGATCTCGGTCAGGTACACGCTATTCATTTGGAAACTGTTCTCAGTTACCCTCTCCCTCTGCAAGAAGGCTTGAGGCCGGGCCTTTCCCGGCATTGGAGGGTTTTATTCAATTATAGACTGGCGCGGGGACGCTTCCGGTGGTGATTTAGGGTGACGCCAGGAGAGCTGATTTCGATTTTGCAAATAGATTCGTTCGCCCGGAAGATATGCCAAGGCAAGCATCCTCCCTTTCAAATAGAAAACCCCGCCCCAGGCAGAATCTGGGACGGGGCCAAAGGGGAAGGCGTATTCGCGTTTACGCCGGCACCTTGTAGTTGTTGGTGCCGATAGCGCCCACGACGTTGGTGGCCATCTTGATGACGTCCTGGAGCTTGCCGGAGTAGGCAGCGAGAACGGTCACGAGGGCGAGGGCGAGCAGGCCGATGAGGATGATCATCTCGGTGGAGATGACGGCACCGAGCTTCTCGTCAGCTGCACGGCGGACATTGTAGGTCTTGGCCGCGAGATACGTGGCCATGGCGTTCATGGTTGCAGAATCCATGATGCGCTCCTTTCGGTTTGGGGGTTCGAGTCTTTGGCCCCCGACGACACGATAGGGCGAACCTCCCGCCCCTGAGATAGATTCTGTTCCCGTAAATGCGTCCGTGAGGGGCCATTTGGTGCCAAGCGGTGACAAATGGTGACACGAAAAACCGCCAGTAGGTGACATGTACGCAGCCGTACAACATGTGTTCGCCTTGATTTAATGACAGCTGAGGCACCGACTGTGCCGAGTTGCCCCAATCGTCGTTGTGCTAGAGTCGAGACACGGCTGAAAAGTTCGCCCGCGTGCGAAAGGAGCGGTTCATGGCAGATGTTCGCGTGACCGGAACGGCAGATGAAATCGAGCTCATCGCTCGCTCTTTCGGAGTTGTCCCCATGATGGAGCGTCGGCGTAACGGCACGGCGGCGGGCTATTTCGAGGCGCAGGCCCCGAAGACCATCTGCCTGGACCTTGGAACCACGGGGCCCAACCCCGTCGATGATGAAATCGCGGCCATCGCGATCGTGGACTGGGCGGGTAATTTGGCCTATGAGGGGAAATACAGGCCAAGTCGCAAGGAGCTCTGGCAGGCGGCATCTGAGGTCAATGGGGTCGCACCCGACAACCAGATAGACCTTCCCTCCTTTTTTGACGACCAGGTAAAGATCAGGGAGATCATCTGGGGCGCCGACGAGGTTATTGTCTACAATGCCCCGCGCGTTATGAGGTTCCTGGAGTACAACGACGCTGCGCCCGTTTCTCGAACCAGGGTCACGAATACGATGCACGAATATTGCCGATGGCTTACTGAAAAGAATCATGACCGAAACTGTCTTGCGAACATCGAGTTGGCCGATGCCGCGGTTCGAATCGGATATGCCTGGGAAAACAGTCCGCATGGGACCGTGGCAAATGCCCTCGCCTGCCTCGCTGTCCAAAAATGGATTGAGGGGCAGAAAGATGAAGAATACTAAGACTTCTGAATACAGGGCTTGAACAGCAGGCCCATCGAGTTTGCTGCACCTTTGATTCAGGGGGTGATTGCTTCTATCAATTCCTCGGAATGATTTCACCGGGCGGCAAGACACTTAGGAAACCCGGTTTGGATAGGTGATTGGCATGGACGTTAACGATTTTATGGCGAAGCACGATATCACCGATGCCGACCTCGAGCGCATGGCCACTCCCTTTGAGAACGGCGGCTTCGAGCTAGAGCCCGACCGAAAGGTATTCAGCGGCTCGCATCTCGATGCAGTCTGCACTCGCCGCGTTACGGTGATTCACGATGAGAAGGATACTTAGAGGGCTGAACTGATAAAAAAATAGAGGGCTGATACAGTAATGTGCCCCGCCCTCTATTTTTGTTAACAAATACGCTACTCCTCGTATTTGTTGCCCTTCCCGCAATTACAGTCCTCGCAAAGCGTCTGCAGATTGTCCATTACGGACTTTCCCCCGCGTGAGACGGGCTTGATATGGTCGACGTGGAGCTTCACGCCGTCCTCGCGACCACGTCCGCACTTGACACACCTGAAGCCATCCCGGCGCAGCACGTCATAACGCATCGCGCGCGTGACCTTCGCATGTTCCTCGTCGTTGGCCATACGACGGTCCTGATACTCAAAGCGGCGTTTCTCCCGTTCTTTCTTCTTCTTGGACTTGCGATGCTCTTTTATAAGCATCGTCAAGATTGTCTCTGCCGCCCAAAGCACGATGGCGATCTGAATAAGAGGCATGAGAGACTGGAATACCTGGGTGTAGACATCGGATGTTTCCATAGTGTTCCCCTCCATTGAAATAGATGCTTCAAGCATAAAGTCCCGCAAATGCCGGCGCTCTCCCACTTGGTGCCATGAGGTGACACCCACTTGGAACACTTGTTCATAACCACCCGCCCGACTGCCTCCGAAACGATGATTGGAGCATCAGAAATGCAGACGGAGGGAGAGATATGGCCGAGGAGCTTGACCCGAGCATGCTTCCGAATTGGCTGAGGGACATGGATGACGGCCCGTCGGTGAGGCCCGGTGCAGATGATTGCGCCCGCTACGGACTCACGTGGTGCGGCAGCTTCACAGTACATGGTCTCGGGTTCCAGGCGATGAACGGGACGACGACGGATTTCGCGATGGCCTGGCCCATCGGCAACGGTGGCTGGCAGGTCCTTCAAGACGCCTACGACATCTACGACCCGGTCGTGGGGCAGGACGGCTATATCGAGACCGAGGATCTAAACGACATCATGCGCGAGAACGGGTTCCGATCCCTCAACTCATTTACCGCCTCAGAGGGCGAGGGGTGGCGCGAGAGCCTTACGCGTGCCGTCGCGGCCAGGTGGTGCAGGGAGCGCTACTCGGTCCCCCTGACCTTTATAGATTGCCCCTCGGCTTTGTCCAGGCTCGCCTCCTGTGCCGCCGCGTTCGACCCGTATTCGGACAGGGCGCTCGTTGCCGCTGCAATCGAGCGGGAGATGGTGCGCCAGGAAAATACCTTCAACCTGGCCGCATACGCTAGCGCCCGCGAGCTCAAGAGCACGCAGCTTCGCTCCCTTGCGTTCGTTCCAAAGAAATCGGCTGTCCATGGGATGGGACTGGCGGCGGGGGGCCTGCGTCGCCAACAAGACCTGAGGACAAACGGCCGCGGACCCAAGTTCGGGCATTAACGATAGAAGGGGCAGATTGAAATGTATGAGAGGGTATGGAGCGGAGAAGTTGAGGGCTGCGAGGTTTCTCTCGGGTTCAACGAGGAGGACGGCCTGTTCAGCTATACCGCGAAAAGGGACGGCATGGTGCTGAGAGACCGTCATTGTGCCGATCCGGTAGATGCCGGCCTTATGGACGGCCCCGGGGTCAAATGGGATGGCAAGACGCCCCTTGTCCCCAGCGCCTCGGAGATCAAATTCGAGGGCCGTTTCTCGCCTTTTCACACGCTCGAGGAAATCGTGAGCGGCACCTGGCTCTCCCCCGCTGACTGGCCGGTTTACCGAAAGGCGATGACAGTCGATGAGCTGGCGGGCCGTATGACACGGATCGCGAGGAGCTACGCGGGCGATCGCGCGCCGGACGAGGCATACATGAACTTCGGCCTCATCGATTGCTCGAAGCGTCTGAACGCATTGTACGAAGGGCCCGACAACTGGCCGAATCGTGCATTTGAGTCCCTGTTCACTGTGACCGGGTACAAGGAGCTCACACTCGGTAAGAGTTTCGCCTTCAGCGACCACTATCTGCTCGCCGACCCGCACAAGATGCCCAGGCAGGTCGTCGAGCAGATTTGCATGACGGCTGCGAACGGAAGGCAGGAGCAACCCTCATATCGAGATGCCGTGGTTAGCCTATGCAGGCAATCGCGCGTGGAAACCGGGGGTAACGCCGATTCGTTCACCGTCCTGCCCTTTGTTAAGGTGGGTGAGTTCATAGACGAAATCCGCAAGTCGGACAGGATTCACGTCGACCTGTATGCCGACTTCAACGGCGACAAAGTGCCGATGGCTCATTTGGGCAAAACGGCGATCACTCTCAATGAGATGGATGCCGAGAGAATAAGGCTGAACATTGACAGGGCTCACGAAAAGCATAGTTACTACTGGTCGATAAGGGGGAAGGGCGCCTCCTCCAAGCTGGATTTCTCATCCCGTGCGTTCGAGTTGACCGAGCTTGTCGCCGCCATCAAATCATGTGCAGACTGGAGCCTTTTCTTTAACCAGCGGATTGAATATCCATCTCTCGGTTATGATCTTGACGCGAACGGCAACTCCAATCGCATCCTTCTGGCGTGCGGCATGAGCGAATGGCGTTCGGACGACGCCCAGGGGTGGATTGCCGTTTCGCGCTCGAAATCAGATCGTCTTTACCATATCGAGCGTATCGACGCATGGGAATCCTACGAAGGGCCCGAATTCGAGGTCACGGAGTCGTACGCCACGAAAACCTACCCGAGAGACCTCATCGACCAGATCGTGGCCGACCATAACGGGTTCAGGGAGACTGATGGCGTGCCGCCCTTCATCAACGCCCGTTATGCCGACCAACTCGAGCATATGCGCGAAGTTTACCCCCTAAAGCAGAATACCCCGGAGAAAACGCCGGGCACTGCGGCATTGAAGGACGGCCTTGCGAAGCTCGAGAAGAAGGCCGAACCTCAAAAGACACCCAGCCACAACAAGCGACCGGGCTATTTCACTTATTAAATCAGACTCAAGAAGAGGGCCCCATGAGGGTCCTCTTGCTAGTGCTAAGCCCAGCCTCCGTCATTGTGGCAGCCAACAAGAATCGACGGTCAACTAAGGCACCATCAGCGATGTCTTTAAATTCGCTTACGCTCATTTACGCGCACCTTCCGTAAGGGACATGCACGGCCTCGGGACGGAGGCCGCGCCTCCGTCCCGACTGATATTTACCTCTTTGAACTCGTGACGCCGTCTGATTGCGCCACGGACCACTTGATATAGAGTGTGTTGTCCCGTTTCGCCTTGATTGATGCGATCGAGGAATCCCCCGCCGCCGACGTCAACCAGCACTCGGCGACATAGCGTCGCCAGGTGCCGTCCGGCTGCTTCGCGTAAACTCCGCTGGGCTTAACAGGCGCCACGCGCTCACCCCAGTAGACCGCCTTGTGACCAGCACCATCGTCCCCTAAGGCGGGGAGCGAAAGGCCATCGATAACATGGGCCTCAACGCCCCTGCTGAAATCCGGAAGGCTGAGAGCATCGATAACCTCGGATGCGCTGTCGCTCGCGGCCCCTCGATACACAGCCCCCTCTTCAGGGCGAAGTGACCCCTCGGCATAGTCGATACGGACGGTACAGCGGTTGCGCCCGTAGAGATGAAGTTCATCGCCCGCCGAGAGCTCGGTTCCTCCGTAAGGGGCTGTCAGCTCCTTGTCCATGAACCAGCCCGTGAAGCCCGTGCTCGGATCTTCATCGAAATGCTCGTTGAGGTTGCAGTGCGACTTAAGGGCGGCGGATGTCGCGGCGGCGCTTGCCGTATGGGCCCCGGGCTGTGCCGTCTCGGTGAACACAATGGACTCATCGTCGATGCCGTCGGCATGGTAGACGACCTTGATGCCTCCGACATGAACGGGTCCGGCAGATATCGATCCGTGGAAACGGTGCACAAGCGGCGAATCAAAGTTGATACCGTTGCGCAATTCCGCGGGGAACACCTGTTGGACCACGCAGGAGAGATAGCGTCCCGAAACTAAATCGAGCTCCTGCTCCGATAGGCTGAGCTCCCTCGCTGTTTTCGAAAACTCACGTAGCACCGTTGCGCCCTTTGGCTTGGGAATCAAATCGACCTGAACACAGCGCAGCTCGTTGACACCCTTCAAATCGCCAAAGCCGTTGACGCTCGCGAAGTTTAGATCGTGCCCTGAGACATATCCCCCAGTCCATGACAAATTTGAGTTGAACGCCCTGATTTCAAGGTCGAAATGCAGGGATACCTCGCCAGTAAGCCATACCTTAATTGCACTCCAGCGCAGGGACTTGCCGCCAACGCCGACTTGAATGCCGTCCGCGGCCACATCGCTCCATTTGCCGTCCTTCGCAAGCATGCTGTAGCAGATTGAGCCTTGCCAGGGGGAACCGTCTAGGCGAAGCGAGATCGCCTCTATGCACATTTTGGCTGACATATTCATGCCGACATGCCGATAGGCGGGACATTCAGGCATATCGCCGAAGTTCGAAAGATGACATGAGCCTATGACGGTCGCCCCGGAACAGCCATCGGGAACGCCATCGGAGTCTGCGCAGTACCAGCGGTAAAAAAAGTCCGATGCGGCAGTTCCGCCATTATTGCCCTTGACGTCCGACCAGTTATTGCAGGGTGAACATGAGAGAAGCGGGTCCGAGCACGTCACCGTCTCGCCGAACTGAATCTCCTTAACCCCGTCATTCAAGGTCAACGATCCCGCAAACGGGACCTCCTCAACAACCCAGGCCGAGGCACGGTCTCCGGCCACTCCCGCCTTGTAGCCGTTATGGAAGAGGTTCAATTTAAATGGCCTTGTTTGTGTTGCGTTCGGCCTGTTCACGCACAGCCCCGATGCGTCGCTGATGATCGCGACCGCGCCATCTTCGAATAAGGGCGTTCCTTCGGAAAACGTCTTTGTAACCCACCAGGTGCTCGCCCTCGAAGCGACCCCGGCCCTATTGATCTCGAACGGCTGCGTGTTCGCGACGTGGTTGAACCCCTTTCCGTCCCAAGGGCCTCCCCCTAGGGCATTGACGGCACAGGACGCATCAGCGACATGGGCCGGTCTGAACGTCGTGAGAAAGCCCGGAACTGGACCCCAATCATCAGAATAGGAACCGTCTCGGACTTTCGAGAACTCAGTCAAAAAGAGCTGGTTGTAATTGCCCTTGAATTTCTGCTGGTATATATCTGTTGAATCTGTAATAGAGGCATTTCCGACGTCCCAGTTCAGAGTGTCGTCGTCTGCTGCATGGATGCGACAGACGATACCCTGGATGTCCTCGTTGGTCAGATATGTATGCTCCACGGTCGAGGTCAACCAGCCGGTTTGGGAGTGCAGGGCATTGACCGTCTCGGCGTGGTATTTCCCCTCGACGTAAATATTGAAGATATTAAGGTCCGCGCACCATCTATGGGTCACGTCTTTCGATGTGCGCCTGTACCATTTCCCCGTTTCATTGTATTGATAGTGCTTCCAGCCTGTATTGTGCCGACCGGTGCCGACGCCAAGCTCTTCATTAGTTAAATTGCCATCGAATGTAACGATGTTATTTTCCTGCTCGTCCTCTTTGATTGCGCCCAGGTTATCGTAATCAGACGCAAACCATATGCGCTTGCCGTTTGGGTTGTAGTTATCATCACCGCAGGCGGTCAGCGGGTAAAAGGAGAGATGGAACCAAAGCTCGTTCTCATAGTCGCACTCGACCTGTAAATTCAGGGCGTATCGAAGAATCTGGACGTAGGCATAGCGGAAGGCATACCATTCAGTCCAGTCATTCGCCCAGCCCATGCACTGATTTGCGGGATTCGACCTACCCCTGCAGCAGTTGATCTTTCCGTTAATCATCCCATACGTGTCCCAGGCTCCCTGGTTGATACGGGCATTCTGGCCCCAGTAGTCCCATCCGAGCGCGTCATTGGCGCCCAACAATCCCAGCCCGGCCGCAACTGCCAGGGCGGCGAACAGGCCCCGCCTGCTAAGCGGGGTTTCCATTAAAGACTTGTCGGCCGGTTTCTCACAATTGCTTTTGTCAGCCTTCATCTACGCGCACCTCCCGAAAGGGACGCGCGCGGGCTCGGGACGGAGGCCGCACCTCCGTCCCAGATGATATTTACCTCTTTGCGCTGGCGACGCCGTCCGATTCGGCGTAGCGCCACCTGATGTAGAGCGTGGTGTCCCGGACCATCTTGATGCTCTGCAGGGACGACCCCCCCCGCCTTATCGGTCAGGTAGGCGTCGCACACGATATGCCTCCAGGTGCCGTCTTCCATCTTGCGGTAGGCGTCAGCAGGTGCCGCGAGCGAGATGCGCTCGCCATAGTAGACGGCCATGTGACCGGTGTCGTTGTCGCCGATGGCGGGAAGTTCGATCCCGTCCAGACTATGGGATTCAGCCAAACCGGTGAAGTCGGGCAGCTCGAGCGCGCCCTCCACGGTTGCGGCATCGTCCTTGGGCTCGGACACGTAGACGACGCCCTCCTCCGGCTCAAGGGAACCCTTGGCATACTCGATATGCAGGGTGCAGCGGTTGCGCGCATAGAGATGCAGCTCGTCGCCCGCCGACAGCTCGGATCCTCCGTAGGGTGCGGTCAGTCCCCTATCCGTGAACCAGCCCGTAAGACCCATGCCGGGATCCTCGTCGAAGTGATCGTTGAGGTTGCAGTGCGATTTTATCGCGGCAGACGTGGCGTCGTCGTTTGCTGTATGGAGTCCGGGCTGAGCCGTCTCGGTAAACACAACGGACTTGTCATCGATGCCGTCGGCATGGTAGAAGATACTGATGCCACCGATAAACAGAGGCGTGGATGAGGTCACCGTACCCTTGTAGCGCTCAGCCGCGCTATGCAGCGAATCAGTGGTCGCGTAAGCGGCGTTTCGCACGAGGCAGGTCTGTGCGTAGACGTAGCCTGCGGCATCGTCCGGCAACTGGACCTTAAGGCTATTTGAAAAATCGGCAAGCAGCTTGATAGCACCGACAGGGCGCGGAACCGCTTCCACCTGGAACGAGATAAGTCTCTCCCCTGCAAAGGTGATCTCGGGGGCATGCTTGGCATCGACCTTGAAGGACTCATGGCGCTGTCCCCAACCGGTCTTTTCGGTGCAGCAGCGGATCGAGAGATCGAAACCATCCGATACATCGCCCTCGAGCCAGATCTTGATGCCCCAGATGCGCGTTTCATCGGAGAATTCGGTCCATTGGCCGTCCCTGTACGTCTCCGACCAGCCGCCATCTGCACTCTTCAGAATCGAATAGCAGATCGACCCCGATACGTCGGCAGAAGACAGTTTCAGATAGAACCCTCTCATGAGGTTGGCTGCCGCCCAGGGGAAGCCAACCAGGCGGTTGGCGGCAGTCTCCTTGAACCAATTCAGTCCCCAGGGGGCCTGCGAGGCGCCACCGACGATATCGAGGGAGGCCGAACGGACGCCGGCATCCGAATCGCACAGGATAAATCTCGTGAGGTGTTCAACGGAAAGGGTTTTATAGATATCAATCGGCGTGCAGCTCGAAGACGGGTCCCCTATCTCAATCTCTTTGGAGTCATTCGAGGGCTCCTTGAACGAGACATCGCCCACGAACACGACCTCGTTGGCTTTCCAGTCGACACTTGAAACACCCTTGGTGCCGTTCCGGGTGCCGCTATGCCATAGGCAGACATCCGCGCCGTCGCTTTTCACCGACTTTGTGAGCGAGATGCAGAGCCCTGTTTCATTGCTCACGATCTGCGAATAACCCTCCTCTGACTTGAGGCTATCGGTCACCCAGAAATTGCAGAAATTCGAGGCTTGCGGATTATGCCAGACCCAGAGTTTCTCAAAGTAGGCATTTGAGAAGCCGGAATCCACATTGGGATACGCATCTGCGGACAGTCCCTTTGAGATGATCCCTCGACCCGACTCGGCGTACAGGGTTGAGTTCCAGCCCTTGAAGCGGACGGATTTCAGGCAGTGCAGGAAGTCGCCATACTCATCACTTGCGTTGCCGAGCTCGACGGCAAAGTTGCCGTCAGTCGTGCCGGCTCCGTCCTTCTTCTGGGAAAGCCTCGACCACTCTCCCGAACCATCGCCGCGAATCACCAGGTCAGAGTCGCTGTAGCGATTGGAAAGGGATACAATTGCACCAAATAGGTCATATCGATTCCTGATGGCGATCTTCTCGAGCTTTACGCTCAGGTCCCCGCCCGCATCGTCATGCGTATTCATCCCCTTTTGCACGCATGCGATATGGCCCGCGTTGTTGAAGTCAAACGGCGTGTCCGCGCCATATCTTTGCCCGAAGGCGTTGTATCCGTTTACGACGATGTTGAAAAGGTATATGTTCGCCCTCAGCGTTCTGGTCGACTCCGTCGCGCCTTTCCTCTCTAGCCATCCGTAGCTGGGATAGCCAAAGGTGTGCATGGCGGTATCGTGGCGGCCGTATCCCGCGCCTAGGAATGTATTATCGAACGCGAAGCGTCCCGTCTCGGTCTTCCAGTAGGCACCGTTCCAGTAGTACTCAATATAGTTGTCTTGATAGCGTGGGTACCAAAGCCTGTGCGTGTTGAGGTTATTCGTGTCGCCGCATTGTGAAAACGGCTGCATGCAACACCATTCGTATAGGGGGTTTGAATAGTTGGAGGAGAGCTCCACCGCCATCGCGACTCGAAGTGACTGGCCTGCATGGGCATCCCATTCGAGCCAATGCGTCGCACAGCCGAAGCCGTTACCGTTGTAAAGGGCTCCGTTATTCCAGTCACCCCAATAGTAATGACCGCCGCGCCCCGCGCCATGGCTTTCATCCGTATCCGCGTATGCAAGGCCGGCAAGGCCGAGCCCGGCAGCAATCGCCAGCGCGGCCAGCAGGCCGCGTCTCGATATCGGTGTTCCATTTTTCTCAGTGTCTGCTCGGTCCTCATTCCGAGCATCGAGACCGTTCATCTACGCGCACCTCCCGTAAGGGACATGCGCGGCCTCGGGACGGAGGCCGCGCCTCCGTCCCGGTTCGTATTTACTTCTTTGCCGTGGCGACGCCGTCCGATTCCGCATACGCCCACATTGCGTACACGGTCGTGTCGCGTTCCATCTTGATTGTCGAGAGAGGCGACCCCCCAGCCTTATCGGGCATGTAGCCCTTGAAGACGAGGCGACGCCACGTTCCGTCCTCCAGCTTGGTGAATACGTCGGCAGACCCGGCGAACGTCACCGACTCACCACGATAGAAGGCCGCATGTGCCACCCCGTCATCGCCGATGGCCGGCAGTTCGATCTTGTCAAGCCGGTGTTTCTCGTTACGTCCGGTAAAGTCGACCAGGCCAAGTGCACCGTCAACGACCTCGGCCCTGTCGCTCGGCTTCTTCTTGAAGACGGTTCCGGTGTCGGGCTCGACCGATCCTTCCGCATATTCGATGCGCAATGTGCAGCGGTTGCGCCCATACAGCCTCAATGCGCCCTTCTCGGGGATCTCAAGGGAGGCAGCTGGATTGAGTAAAGCGGCATCCTTGAACCATCCAGTGAAACCTGAGGCGGCATCCTCCCCGAAATGGGCATCGAGATTGCAGGGCTTCTTCCCAGCCGCCTCAAGTGCCGCATCTACAGGTGCGTAGGCGTCACCTGAATGGACATTGGAATCACGATATACAAGGTGAGCGTCGTCGATGCCGTCCGCATAGTACTCGACGCAAACAGATTCGATGCGACAGGGTTTGGAGATGACGGTGCCGCGGTACCGGTCGGTCCAAATGCGATCGGTGTTTCTTGAAGGCAAACGCAGCCCCAACATGGCGGCGACATATAGGTAGCCAGATCCGAAATCTTCGGTGATATTAAGGCTTTCATCGGTACTGAACTCTCGCACGACACGAGCTCCAGTCGGCTTGCGAATAAGGTGAACGTTCATACCCGAAATCTTCGTATTGGAGCTTCCGTCGGGTTCAAGCCCACATGCTGGAGCCGTCTCAAGTGTCAGCGGTTTGTCTTTTGAGTTGTAGACATAGACGGGATCGCTCCAGGCGCACGAGCCGTTGAGGAGCTTGGTCCTAACGACAAGGTCATACCTATCGGCAATATCTCCGGTAAGCCATACCTTTACCCGGCCCATCGCCTCGGTGTCATGGGCTCCGTTTGCGCAGACCTTACTTCCGTCTGCCCCCTCATCCCATGCGTCGCCATACCACCGCTGCGCGGCATAATGAATCGATCCGCTGTAATTCGAATCCTGAAGCCTCATTTCAAGGCTGAAAATAGGCTGACCGCCATGCGGCCATCCGATATGGCGATGCGAGTATGCCTCAGTCTGCTGTTTGCCATTTGCCCATGAACCGACTCGGCACGATGCCATGATTACCGCATTGTCTTCGGTAATTTCTTCTGCCCTGTCGCTAATGTATAGGCGGAAGATTGGATAGACGGGAAGAGCGTTTTCATTCTTGGCGCCAAGCACCCAGCTGGCAGGGCGAATGTACCTCGTCTCGTCCTTGAATTTATTGTGCCATCCGAGGATCTTTAGAGAATCGCCGGGCTTTGCCTCATCTGAGGACAAACCGACCTCACCATGGCAGGCGACCTCCTCAATCATCCATTGTGCATTTACCTGTTTCGCCCAGGCGCCGGGACAGGCAGGACTGGAAACGGCCACGCAATCGGTACTATCCTTTGTAGCGCCCCATGTGTCGAGTCGCTGGCCATCCGCGTCCGAGGTGATGAACCAGCATTTGTGATCTGTTTCGTTCGTAACGGTCGGCTCATGATGAACCCACCACGAGTTTGTGAGGTTGGTTGACTCGGAGTTGCGCCAGATTTCCGCATGTCCCCTATCCATAGTCGGAGACGTATGCCCCCCGTTGTCGAGGCCGTGGTCGAGATTCGGTCCGACCATGTTCGCTATACAGAAGGTAAAGCACCCGAGGCCGTCAGATTTATTTGGCCAGAACATCCAATTCTGGTTGACGCCGTCATAATCATGCCAGAGGCATGTTCCGCGCCCGTTTTCGTATCGGGCCACGGGAATACCGTTCTCATAGCCGCCCTGTATGAGATCGAGCCTCAGATCCGGCACCGTAACTGGGATGACCTTGAAAATGCCACCCATAAGCGTAAGGTCATTTTCGATATTGATTTTTTCGACGTTGATGGACATGTCGTTATTGGGGGCATAGCGGCGAAACTTGATGTCATTTGGGTTTTTATTTGCCGGAACTCCGTTCACCCAGACATTCCAGATGTCCATTCGGGCCAGGACCTTCTCATCATGGGGCGCAGCCTGCCTTCGAACGAAGGTATCGCACCCGGGCCCCTCATAGAACCCGTTGGCGAGCCAACCTGTGCTCCAACCGCTATTAATCAAGTTTCCCTGAAACGATCCGACAGGATTGCCATTGAGGAATACGTAGCTTCGGTTGTCATCGCCATCCTCGGAGCCATACCAGAGGGGATGGCCATTCGAGCTAAGCGAGGCGCAGTAATAGAACGGGCGAAACACGATATGGTCATATAGCTCGTTAGACCAGTCACACTCCACCACGCAAGCGAACTCTGCAATTAATTTCTGGCTGCCGTTTGCAGTGGCGTTCCATGCGCCATTGTTGGTGGACTTGCCGAAAAAGTAATCGTTGACCCCGCGTTGAAGATGGGGATGCGTGATCGCGCCCGAGATGTAGCCGTTCACCCATTTGTTGCCGATCCACTGCCCGCGCCCGAAATTCTGCGCGGCAAGGGCATATGCCTGGTTTCTCGATAGGATGCCCAGCCCGGCTGCAACCGCGAGGGCAGCGAAGAGCCCGCGGCGCGAGATGGGCGTGGAGATGCCAGTTTCAGACCCGTCGCCATGGGACCGGCCTTCATTTCCAGTCGCCTTTTTCGCCTCGGCGCGGACAATCTCCTTTTTATTTCGGGAGTTCATCTCAGCACTCCCTCGACTTGATGGCAGACAGGCCGCAGCACAGGGCCACCGCAACGTAGACGGCCGCCTGGTACAAATCCAGCCTCATGGATGCAAGCACGCATGCCGCTATCCCGAACAAGGATGTAAGTGCGTAAAAGCGCCAGTCGTCGACCTTTCGCGCTAAAAGGGCGAAGGTGAATATGGCGACGGGGATCCAGATGGTCTCAACAGACCCTCGCGTCAGGTAGAACAGGGCGGCCCGCTTGCCCATCACGGGCATGATGTTGACGATGATGGAATAGGCCGAGTATGCGCAGGCGGGCAGGAGGGTCGCGGAAGACACCGCCGCCGAGAGGGAGAGCTCATCCTCGTCGGGCCCCATAAGTGAAAGGTTGTCCAACACTCGATATCCTCCAAAGGAACTACGGTAGCCACCAGTTGGTCGGGGCCTTGTGGCGACCAGCCCGCCACTAGCCCATGGTCGCCCATGGGCATTCGGCCCCATCAAAAGCGTAAGACGACAATCCGCTCAGCGCCGGGCGGTTTGGTGCCATTGGGTGACAGACCGACCGTGAAGGGAAGCCAACCTGGGGTAGAATGTCCCTAGAAATCGGCACGTCTATCGGAGTATGCGGATATATGTTTAACAAATTATTCAATTTGCTTGCTGGGACCAAAAAGGAAAAGAACCCCGCCGATAGCCCGCGTACTGATATGCCCCTGAGCCGGGAATTACAGCGGCAATTTGTCCGCAGCTATATCGAGCAGACCGCCTCCGAGCGCGAAGACGGTATCCCAAATGGCGTGTACGAGACGTCTATCGTCTCTTTCGTGTTCAACCATGAAAGGATTGAGGGCAGCTCTCTCACGGAATGGCAGACAAGGACGGTTTTCGAAACCAGGGATACCATTCTCGCGGACTCGACTACCCCCGGAAACGTCCGTGAGACGGCAAACCATACGAAAATGTTCGATTTCCTTTTCGATTCGCTGGACAGGGAACTGACCCCCGAATTCATCAAGGAGATCCATATGCAGCTCATGGCCGGGGTGATGGACGTACCAGGCCAGTGGAAGATCCTGGGCAACGGGGTTGGAAGCGTCATAACGGCGCGCCCAGAGGAGGTCCCCTCGTTAATCGACCGCCTGGTCTCGGAATATAACAAATACGAGCTGTCCCTGGAGAATATCGTCAGGTTCCATGTTCGATTCGAGACGATCCACCCCTTCCCGGACGGCAACGGAAGGGTTGGAAGGGCTATTGCCTTTCGTGAATGCCTGCGCGCCGGAATCATTCCCTTTATCGTGACGGATGCCTCGAAGGAAACCTATTACGCCTCTCTCGATGAGTTTAGGGCGGGGGCAACCACTCCCCTTATATCCTATGCCGAGGCTATGCAGGTCGATTTTGCTTCCACGATAGCGCCTATGCTCGCTGACCGCTCTTTGTCCGATAGCCTACTTGTGAAATTGGGCATAGAGCGACCGAACTTTAAAGATGACGCCGGCTTTGTCGGCCCTTCCACAAAATCGTTGAAATCCAGCCTCGATTCAGTTGAATACACCGGATCTGAGATCAAGTCCGATAATAAGACGCATCGCACTCGTCGGATTTAACTCCAAACAATGATGGGACCGTTCATCCCGAACGGTCCCAAATCCGGCGTCAAAGCACGGTTGTCGCGGTAATTCAGCGACGGGAGGCCTGAGCAGCCCTATTCCCTGACGCCCTGATTCTCGCTAGCAGCTTTCTGTCCCAAACTCACTTTTAACAATCGACGAATCGAACAGGGACATCCATGGGCAACGGTCCACGAGTCGTGACCTTGATCGATCCGAAACTCGAATTCAGCACCTTCCGATGGGCGATATCGGCGGGCATACGAAAATAGTCCTCACAGTCGATATGTACGGTGCAGGTGGGCCACCCTCCGCATGTGACGACAACCAGTTCCCCCACCCCGGGAACGCTCTCGAGGAATTGACGGACCGTCATCTCGCGATGAGTCGAATCGGCGCCCGCATTGCAATCAGTTTCAAACATATATTTTCCTCCGGTTGATCGTTGACGAGGGCGCGTGCGCGCCATTGTGCTCACGTCGTCAAAAACCCGACCGGCATTCTGTAGTACCCAGTTTACCGCTAGCAATCTCACCGGGCCCGAATTCACCTGAACACTTGTTCCATGCTGGCAACGGGGACACCTCCCACGGTAGCGTGAGAACGATAGGTCTAATGAGTGCCGTAGGCGAAAACTGTCACCCCGTGGCACCAAATCGGCAGGCATAGCGTCGATGCCGGCGGTACGTTAGACCATGGGGACGCATGCCCGTAAACGCAGCCAGAAACCCGCGTCCCCTCTCCGGTAACCGAGAGAATGGAGCAGTCATGCGACCTGGAGGAAAGATAAAGGAGTGCGCCGGCAAGCTCTTCCGCCGCATCGGCGCCCGTCTCAAGAAAGGTGCGGTCATCGGTACTGGTGCGGTTCTCATCACGAGCCAGGTGCTCTCCGTCGTGCCGGCGCCGACCGCGGCATATGCCGCATCGTCCGAGACGATCACCCGCGGTGAGCGCGTGAACTACGGCGGCTTCTACATGTACAACTCGACGACCTCGGAGGGCACGCCGGCGATCTGCCTCGACCCTGCCAAACGCCATCCGCTGGACGCCTCAACGGCCCAGGCGCAGCTTCCGATCGAAAGCGACTGGTCAAAGTGCTATACGGGAGGGGGCGGTGAGCAGACCAAGATAGACCGCCTCGACGGTATGGCGAGGGTCCTCTACTACGGCCCCACGGGCCCGGGTTTCGAGGAGGCGAAGGCGAAGGGCCTTTGGAACTTCAACTGGTACGACGGCACGCCGCTGGACTATAGCAAGATGCTTGCCATCCAGCACATTGCCCTCTCGGCACTCACGAAGAGCTCCAGCGCGTACGGCATGCAGGGCACGACCGCCGCGTTTCGCAACTGGTGCTATAAGACCATTCTCTATTACAACGGTAATATCAACGCGGGCACGTTCCTTGCGAATCTGGACAAGAATTTGCCTGGGCCCGCACCCCAGTCATTCAAGGATACGATCTACCTCGTCAACTACGGCACCGGAACCCAGTGCCTCATCACCTTCCACAACAAGGGCAAGCTGAAGCTCAAGAAGGCGAGCTCCAACCCCGGTATCTCCGACAACAACCCGTGCTACTCGCTCGACGGCGCGACCTACGGCGTCTACTCCGACTCCGGTTGCACCCAGCAGGTGGGCACGCTCACCTGCAACTCCTCCGGCGACTCCAACGTGATCGATATCGCACCGGGCACCTACTACGTCAAGGAGACCAAGGCGGGAAAGTCCTATGCGCTTGATGAGGGGGTCCACAAGGTGAACGTGTCGGGCGGCCAGACTGCCACCGTGAACGTCACCGATGCGCCCCAGAACGACCCTGCCGACATGCTGGTAGCCAAGGTCGATGCCGAGACGGGCAAGGCCTCCCCGCTCGGTGCCGGCACGCTCGCGGGCGCGGAGTTCACCGTCAAGTACTACGACGGCTTCTACACCCAGGACAACCTGCCCGAGAAAGCAACAAGAACTTGGGTTTTGAAGACCGATGCCAAGGGTCGCACGTCTCTGTTGGGCGCACAAAATAAGCCGGATACATATTTTGTTTCTGGTGACAGTCTATATACAAGCACTGATGGCTATGCCACCCTCCCAATCGGAACGGTTTCCGTTCAAGAAACGAAAGCACCTCAAGGCTACCTACTAACGGATTCAACGGTTCATGTTCAGCAAGTTACTTCCAACTCTGCAACAGAGCGTGTAACGAGTTTCGTTGAGCCCAGCGAGGACGCCCCCACCGTGCGCGAGCAGGTGAAGCGCGGGGATATCGCCTTCAACAAGGTTCATGGCGAGGATATGACCGGCCTCGCCGGCGTCCCGTTCAAGATCACGTCCAAGACCACGGGCGAGAGCCACATCGCGATCACCGACGTGAACGGCATCCTCACGACCGAGGCATCCGCCTGCCCGCATACCCAGAACACCAACGGCAACGATGCCGCCCTGAACGCCGACGGCACCGTCGACGAGTCGAAGCTCTCCATCGACAACGGCCTGTGGTTCTCCGGCTCGAAGGACGCCCAGACCGCGGCAGACGACTCCAAGGGCGCGCTGCCATATGACACCTATACCTTCGAGGAGCTCCGCTGTACAGCGAATGCCAGCCTCAACCTCGTCAGGTTCGAGGTGTCCGTGAGCCGCGACGCCTACACGATCGACCGCGGCACGGTTGACGACAACCCCATCGAGATCGGCACCACCGCCACCGACGGCGCAGACGGGGACCATAAGCTCCTGGCCTCGAACCAGGCTGAGATCGTCGACTCAGTCTCCTACAAGGGGCTTAAGAAGGGCACCGAGTACGAACTTAAGGGCACCCTCATGGATGCCGAGACTGGAGAGGCCTTGAAGGGTATGGACGGCAAGGAGATTACCTCCACGGCCAAGTTCACCCCCAAGGCATCCAGCGGCAAGCAGAAGGTCAAGTTCAAGTTCGACGCCACGCTTCTTGGTGGCCACAAGGCCGTCGTCTTCGAGCGCCTCTATCTGGACGGCAAGATCCAGGCCTCGCACGAGGATCCCGAGGACGAGGACCAGACGGTCGAGTTCCTGCCCGTCGAGATCGGCACAATCGCGACCGATGCGGCCGATGGCGACAAGTCCATCGGCGTCGGTAAGGCCGTGACCGTCGAAGACGAGGTTTCCTATAAGAACCTCGCCAAGGGCCGCGAGTACACCGTGACCGGCACTTTGATGGATTCGGCTACCGGCGAGCCCCTGAAGAACGCAGATGGAAACGCCGTCACGGCGTCCACGACCTTCGAGCCCGAGGGCACCGAGGGCAAGGTGAAAGTGATGTTCTCGGTCGACACCTCGACCCTTTCCAACAAGAAGCTCGTCGTGTTCGAGAAGCTCGAGGCGGACGGCAACGTCATCGCCAGCCACGAGGACCTGACCGACGAGGGGCAGACCGTCGAGGTCGTCCCGCCCGAGATCAAGACGTCGGCAGCCGATGGCGCCGACGGCGACAAGGAAGTCACAGCCGACGGCAAGGCCACCATCGTCGACACCGTCAAGTACACCGGCCTCGTCCCGGGCACCGAATACGAACTCCAGGGCACCCTCATGGACGCCGAGACCGGCGAGGCACTGAAAGGCGCGGACGGCAAGGAGATCGCCGCCTCGGCCAAGTTCACCCCGCAGGACCAGGACGGAACCCAAGATGTGACCTTTACCTTCGATGCGAGCGAGCTTGGCGGTGCGAAGACCGTAGTCTTCGAGAAGCTGTTCGTCGACGCTACCCTCATCGGCTCGCACGAGGACCCGACGGACAAGGACCAGACGGTCGAGATCTCCCCGAGCCTCAAGACCACCGCGGCCACAATCCAGGGCAGCAAGGTGGTCAAGCCCGAGGACGAGGTCGCAATCGTCGATACTGTCCACCTCAGGGGTCTGCACCCCGGCCAGAGCTACACCCTCACGGCCTCTATCAACAAGAAGGCAGACGGCACGCAACTCACGCTCACGGACGTGAAAGACGCCTCGACCCTTGCCGGCAACGGCATCCAGAAGGGATCCGATACCGGCACCTCCGGCACAGACCTCTCCAAGGCACTCGTCGACGTCACCGGAACGGGCTCCTTCGTCAACATCCCCGAGGGCGCCAAACTCACCAAGAACGATGATGGGACCTACACGCTCACCGTGCCGGGCGCGACGCAGGATGCGGCCGACATCGTGACGAAGTTGAGTGGCGACCAGGTGAAGCTCGTAACCACCGGTAAGGACGATAAGGCAGAGGGCGACAACGCGGCAACCGAAACCGAGTCGTCCGGTAAGGATTCAACGCTGGGCACCTACGAGGTCATCGCCAACGGGCAGGTGCGGTTCACCCCCACCGTCTCGGACCTCGACGTGGACGTGCCCATGGTGTTCAAGGCCTCGGACGTTGCAGGCCAGCAGGCGGTTGTGTTCGAGAGCCTGCAGCGCGATACGGACGGCAAGGAGGTCTCCAAGGAGACCGACCTTGAGGACACCGACCAGACCATCGATATCGAGAACGCCCCCGAGGGCAAGAACCTCGAGCAGACCGGCAACTGGATCATCTATGCGGCTATTGCCGCCGGAGTCGCGGCCTGCATCGCCGGCATCTTCCTGATCTTCCGCAAGCGCAAGATGTAACGCATATCTGCGATAAAGTAGAAGGGCCCCGCTCGTATGAGCGGGGCCCTTCTTTCATGACAGTGATTATCGAATCTCCCATCTTCATGAGTCGCAGGGAACCGAAAAGGAAGTTTCATCCTTACCGGGAAGGGTCGCCCAGACGGTGTCGTGTGCGCTCGCCCGAAAGCGACTCATTGTCCGACCTCATCCGGGCTGATGCCCATTTCAGCAAGTATATCGTCCGGTATCCTAAGCGGGTCATCCCCGGAATCATCTTCGGCCAATCCGTATTCCTGGGCCTCGGCCTGACGCATAGCCAGTCGAACGCTCTCGGAATAGGGTGAGTCGAGATGAGGGGTGGCCTGCAAGTCGGCCGGCGATTCAGCAAATTCCGCACCATGGCAATTTACATTGCTTGCCGTCTTTGGGACGGAAAGGTCGCTTTCGAATGGCACCTTGTCCACCTTTGCCAATTCCTCAGCATGTATTTCTGGCGAGGTCTGAATCATATATATCACCTCGTGATAGAGAGCTCCACATACCGACAAATCATTTCCCATTAAGACAGATGCGAAAAATGCGAAACGAGCGAGAAAGGCCTATGTCAGGCCGACAAGGTATGGCAGGATATCGCGAGCCAAGCGCAGGAGCGCACCAAGTAGCACGAAAAGCCCGACTCCCCTATAAAGACATGTCCTCTTCCCGAAGTGTCCCGGACGGATTACAAGGAACAGAGCAAAGCCAAATCGGCCGAGGAGCGATATGGCATGGAGCAAATTCAAAACTGGTTCCATGAAGCCAGTCCATCTATCCGCTTCGGACTTATTTCGTAGCACCGCATCCGGAGCAGCGGTAGCCGGTGAGTACCTGTTTGGTCCCGGTCTGCACCTGGCGTGTCCCCTGATGGGTCACGGCCTCATGGTGGATGGTTTTGTAATCATCTACTACAGAATAAGAACAGCCGGTATCAAACTGATAGTTCATTGCTTCCATGCTGTCATAGCAAATGTGGCCGTCTGAAAACAGGAAATGACTGCCGCTACGAACCTGTTCGTCCCATGCCTCCTGGTCGACAATGGTGTAATACTCGGTGGTATAGACAGGTTCGGAGCGGTACTGCGCCTGCCATGTATGCTCATGGGACGGCTTGCTGGGCGAGCCGGAAGAGGGCTTGGAGTCGGATTTTGAAGGCGCGGAGCCGGAGCCCGTGGACGGCTTTGCCGCATCGGTCTTCTTGTCCTCGGCCTTAACGGCGCTATCTGTCGCGGCGTCCTTCTTCTCCTCGACCTTCTCCTTGTCGGCGGCGGGGGCCTTCGAGGCGTTGTCCGTGACCTTGTTCACCACGTCCTTGCCGGCATCCCCCGTGAGGGTGCCGTCGCCCTTGGAGACCGCCTCGTTCACCTTGTCGAGAACCTTGTCGATGTCGTCCTGGGTCACGTTCTCGGCGGGTTTGGTATCGCCGGTGAACTCGGTGTTGCCGGAGTCCTTCGATTCGCCGGAAACGGCCTGCTCGCCGCCGCCTGCGGGCGTGGTGATTGAGCCGTCCTGGTTGATGATGGGGATCGCGGTGATCTCCCAGGTGCCCTCGGTCAGCTGGATGCTGCCTTTGCCCTCGATAGCGTCGGATGCGGATGTGGCATGTTAGAACTCGATGCCCTTGTCGGCGCCGTCGATGCAGACGTAGCGGGTGATCAGGGGCGAGGAGTCGGCAGTCACGCCCTCGGCCTCGATCTTTACGGTCCAATCCACCGCTGGCTCGGTCTTCTCGGAGACCTGTTTCTTGCCGCTGTCGCCATTGACCTCGATCTTGGTGATCTCGGACTTGGGGGCGAAGGCGCCGGTCGCCCATGCGCCGCCGAGCCCGAGCCCCGCGACGACGAGAGCGACGGCCGCGCCGATGGCGACCTTGCGCTTCAGGGGCAACTTGTTGTCATCGCTTCCATCGGGTACAAGGTTCGGCCCCTGGCCGTCGTAATTGTTGAGGTTGTTCTCATCCATGATGTTGCCTTTCTCTAATCCCCTATCAGATTCTATTCTATCGTTCAGACATGATGATCTCGGCCACGCGGTCGACCCGAACACCATTGGCGATCATGTCCAATGTCGCGACTATTCGCGCCTTCTGCACGGGTCCTAGAGAGCGGATTGTCTTGGTCTCGGAAAGGCCCAGCGCGCGAAGCAGGGTTCTCGCTCCTGCCGCCCCCACGCCGGGGCAGCTCTTGAGGAACGCGAATAGCCTGATCTTCGCCGCAACATTGCCATTGTCATTGAGGACATCGGCAGGGGCTATCTCACCTGCCTTGAGGCGTTTCTTGAGGGCGGCGCGCTCCCGGCGCACCTCTACAGAGCGTTCACGGCCCTGATCCGATATTTGCTTTGAGTAGCGCAATTGGTCATTCGGCATAACACCGTCTCCTTACATCCCTATCGCGGACTGATGGGCGCCTTGAGTAACGGCGCATTGACGGTGCAAATCACCTTGAACCACTTATACTCCATGACGGGCGCAAAAACAAGAAACTAAGCCCTTCTTCCGGTAAGGGGCATCTCTTTTACGGCCGTTGTAGGGCATTTGGATGCGCGTGTCCTGCTGGGGAATTGCAAAGCTATTGTCGGGCATGCAAAGATCCTAGTATATAAAGTAGGTAAGCACTTGATATCGAAGGATGAGTAATGATTATCTCCTCAAACAAGATGCAGACGCTCAAGGCTGCGCCGAACTCCGCCTATGAGGTCATCCTTCCGGAGTACCTCTACCAGTCGAATAAGATCGAAGGATCTACCTTCACGCTCAATCAGATCGACACCTTCTATGCAACGAATAGAGTGACCGGAGACCACGACTTTGACGACATCATTGAAACCAAGAATTCCTTCAAGATGTTTGACCGGATGGTCGACACACTCGGGGTCGAACTGACACCGGAACTCCTTATTGAATTCGAGACGATCCTTCACAAGGGAACGACCATGGCGGGCAATGGGGAAAGCGGGCATTTCAAATACATTCCCAACCGTATCAGAAACAGTTCGGTACAGGTCGCCCTCCCGAGCGAAATACCGACCGCCATACCGCAGCTGCTCGCCGAATGGGATGGCTGCCCAAAGGACTTTGAGGCGATCTCCCGTTTCCACGCAAGGTTCGAGCATCTGCATCCGTTCCAAGACGGTAACGGACGAATCGGGCGCCTCATTATGATGAAGCAGTGCATTGAAAACGGAGTCGACCTTATCGTCATTGACGAAGGCAATGCGGACGAATACAAGAGCTGGATGGAGATCGCGCAGACTCAGGGCGACTTCCGCCTCTTTGATGAGGTTCTTCGGAAGTGCCAATCTTCTTTTGACGCCAGGATGCACGAGATGGGGGCTGACTATCTCATCCAACACACTCCTGAGACTCTTGAGGAAGGAAAGCGTTCAATCGACCCTTCCACTCCGTCGGCCGCTAAGATCCAGGCAGACTTACGGCCTCTCGAAGATAGGGGTTGAGCAGCTGGCGTGCTCATGAGTGAGGGGCTAAAACCCCATGGCGTATAAATTACGATTTAGCGGCCAGACGAATATGCGCATTGTAGAGGCGCTATACCCGGACCGTAGCTGAGACTCGGGGCTAAGAGCAGACGCAAAGATTTAGGCTCTGTTAGACAAAGATTGGCATAGGTGACTTTGAAGGTCGAAGTCGTTATTCCATGAATTGAAGCCAGTCCATATTGATACGTACATGGATATGGACTGGCTTTGCTGGGCTATAAATAGTATGTCGTATTCACAGTTCAAATATACGTTATTGGGAAACTAGACTAGGTTTATGTGGCTGTATCTTGGCTCAATGTCCAGCTGACCCAGCATAGGCGTGTCATTCAACTTGGCCACTTCGTCTGCAAGTGTAGACGTTCCCTTTATGAGACGGTTGATGTAAGGCTGGAGTTTTTTTCTAGATTTATCTGATAGCTTAGGAATCTTGATATTCAGAAGTGCGTTATCGGGAATCTCCGCAAGCCCATCTGACCCCGTAGCAAGTCCACGCATTTGGCTGTTCCAGCTTTCCGTTGTTAGATAGGCTACAAGGTCAGTCAAACACTCTTCAGATCCAACCTTCATTCTGATTCTCTTGCAACCGTTCGTGACGATTCCATTTTTCAATGAATCCGGGACAATAAACCATTTATCCACAGATGACCAAATGCCTCCAACAAAAATATCTTTAGGACGAGCAAGATGCTTGGCTCTCGAGGGCAGTTGCCAACCCATTAGAGCGCTTGGCCAAAAAGAGCCATTTGAAATGTGCGAAATATCGATATAGTTGTATTTTTCAGAAGATTTGATCTTCAGCTTTTTGCCGTTATCGTAAATTCCCTCCTGAATAACGTCTGCTATATCACCCAACGTGTAGTGATCTTTTTCCTGAATCCTCCTTAAATGGAGTTGATTTTTCTCACACCAGTATTTCGGATCAAGCGAAAGACTTTCTGAGTTCAAAATTCTATGAAGGGGTATGGCCCAACCGGTTCCATCGGTATAGCAATCTCTTCGACCGGTCAAAAGCCATGGATGATCAAGCGCCGCAGCCGAATTAAGGACACCCATGCGAACCTTCTCAAAATCAGCGTCAACGATCAGGTTTCCCTCAGCATCCACCATCAGTGCTCCGTCACTTTGATCACGAAGGTAGGTAGTCTCCTGCCGCTTGTTGCCCGCAGACCAACCCAGCTTATCAATTACCTGAAAAGCTATAGATGAGTCCTCCAAGTCCTTTAGGCTTTCGGCCTCTTGCTCAAGCGAATCCATAAACACGATGCTTGCACTCACATCGGCCCCGCTTGATTTAAATGCGAAGCGAGGAAGGGCGATAATTGCGGCGATGCTAACTTTTCTCAGTAGCCACTCTCTGAATGTTCGAAACTTTGAGCTTGTATTTCCTAAATATCCATTAGGGAGAATCAAAGCAATTCTGCCGCCCGTTTTTCTGCAAAGCCGGACACACGCTTCTGCAAAGAGAATACCGAGCTCCTGCTTACTTTCTAATTCCCCTATCTTAAGTTGGCCATCTTCGACCTTGATAGAATGCCCAAGGTCGAATTTGGAAAGAACCTCGGATCTTCTTTCCACTATTTTTGCGCCAAAGGGTGGATTGCATATAACAACGTCGAATCTGCCAGAAATTTCCGATATCGAAATAAGCGAATCCATTTGTTTGATATTTGACTTGCCATCGCCATTTAAAACCATGTTCAATACGGCGACCTGGACTGCATTTGAACTGCTGTCGAACCCAAACACTGAATCAGCGTAACCTGGGTTGTATTGCTTTCCATATCTAAATGTACCGACTAGGAAATCTGCAGATCCGCATGCGGGATCGCATGTCAGTTCACCGAATTGGGGATTAATGATTTCGACAACAAAGTCAGAGATCCTGGTTGGCGTAAAATACTGCGCCATATCCCATTTGTATAAATCTTTAGCAAATTTCATATAAAACGTCTGAACTACGTCTCTGTTAGAAGCGGTGATTTTGTATGGTGCCAAAATTGCTACGATTTCGCTAAGAGTAGAGCTGTCCAAGTTCAACTTGACCGATATCTCATTCGGCAGGTGGGTCTGATAGAAATTGACAGCCTTTTTTACGAGAGACGACACATTCCCGTATGCAGTCTCGGCACTAATTCCAAGGGCATTGAAGTCCTGAAATTCCAAAGGATCGTCTGTCCGCGTCTCAAAGGCGTGCTCATCGAAAATTTTAGCTAGCAGCAGTTGAAAAATTACCTCATATCGCCTTTCTTTGGATAGTCCCGCGCCATGAAGAACGTCTTCAATTTTTGCAAAGACGTTTAACAAGGAGGGGCACGGTCCGATTGAGGAATAGGTCAACGGCTTGATTTGGACTTTATTGCCGAATTTAGGTAGTGCAGAAAGAGAAGCCTCGTGTGATTCGATTTTATTCCCTGAATATGTATGCCAAAACACTCGGACCGAGTCGCTGGACCAGAATAATCCGACCGCATCAGTGCGCTTTGCAAAATCGAGCATAGGTGAAACCTGTGTCTGTTTAACCCAAGACTCTTTGCTGCTATCTCTTTTAACTTCACAAAGAAGAACGGCATGCTTCAAGACTTCGTCGACATCGTTTGACACATCGCAGGCACGAACATCGAGAACGACGAAATCACATCTGAAGGAATTCCGGCCATTGTTACCGAAGCGTTTTTGGACAACTTCGATTCTAAAGTTAGCCTTTGGGTATCCAAAGGCTATTAGGTATTTGATGGCCCTCACACGTTGATATTCCTCATTAGGCGTCAGTCCATCTTTGCTTCTTCCGCTATTTTTCAGTTTGCCTCGAATGGGGCATGTGAGCGAGTATAGCTCAGTCATTTACTTGCTCGCTTTCATCAACCCTATGTGTAACTTTCATCTCAAACGGCATGCCACCCTCGCGGATCACCGCGCGGAGGAACATATTCATCGCGGTGGACATGGAGAGACCGAGCTCGTCGAGGATGGCGGATGCCTCCCTCTTCACCTCCGGCTCTATCCTGATGGTGGTTGCTGGTATGTTCGACGGCATGGCGGCTCCTATCTCTCTTGTATACCACGGTGCCACCATTTTAGCGGACTATACCGCCCGCGAGACCCAGTAGTCCATATAGTGCGGTAGGACGTTGAACATGTCGCGGATGAGGTCGAGCATGTACCGTTGGCGAGCTGACGGGCGGGCGTGCGGCTCCGCAGTGCGGGAGTCAATCACCATGAAGGTCCGGCACCGCTTGAACCAGGCAAGGTAGGCATCAAGGCACTTCATCGAAACGCCCCTGAACGGCTCCACGAAGATCCTTTGTGCTGCTTATTCATTGGGTTTCTCCCCAATTCAGTTTTCTCGGACTGCTTGCGTTCAATCCATTCGTGGATCAAGGTGGGCACGGTTGTGTCGCGCTCAGCCGCCATCGTCTTTAAGACATTCTTTCGCAAATTAAAACGCTACGGTAACGACTCCCGCCGATCGCAGAAGAGCATGTCACCAACGTGATAACAGAGTCAGAGCTGGCATAGCTCGACTTCGCATTAGCGCACTCGGCCAGTGAATTGAGCCAGGCGTCGAAATCTGATTCTCCAGCAAAATCAAACCTGAGCAGCAAGTCATAGCTCATCGGCACCCTTAAGCCGTATAAGGGCGTATAGCAAGAGGCTTTGCCATCCTTTTCTTTGAAGGTCACAGTACCGATACTTGAAAAACAGTCCTTTCGATAGCAATTCTGGAGTGCACTAAACGCCAGAGATCCGATTCCCATGTTGTGGCCGTAGACAAGCATGTTCGAGCTTTCTGGCGACGACCCCTCTGCAATGTACGGACAACCGGAGAAAGATGGTGTGCGATCGAAACCGTGATTGAGATAGAAGCCCTTCGGGTCACCTTGCCGGTATGAGACAACAGGGGTCGAGATCGAGGTTCCTTCAACGGTGAGCCAGCCGGCATAGTCCGGGTTCTCATCTGCAAGAGACTGTCCACCGTCTTCTGACTGCGCCTTCTGCTCAGCCGTATTTGTAATCACAGTCTCCCTTACAACTTCCGCGCCTAGGCATATGAAGATAAGTACGGAAGTCACGAGAACGCCTACCGCCATCTTTATGGCGACAGAGTGTTTAACGCTCAATGCGGCGCGTTCACATTTTCGATCGAAGCGCCTTTTCGCAAACTCGCTGAATGGACCTATAAGGGGAATCATCCCTTCTTCTCCTTCATATGCTCCTTAACGCCCGGCCACCCCATGGCTCTTTCAGACGAATATTCCTCATCTCCGCGGAAACGCTTGACCTGGAAACCGCAACCGGACGCAAGTACGAACGATCCGTCTCTATTCTCCCAGCTGTTAGACTCACAGACGATGGATTTTCCGGATTTAGATACCTTCAATGCGCTGCCACAGAGCGGACAGGCCCCGTATTTCTTGAGATTCTTCTCATGGACACGCCTCTTGGCACACTCTATGACAATCGTTGCATCCCTTTTGGTAAGGTTATCGAAATCCAGGTCGCCTGCAGAGTCGCCCAAGAGCCTCCGTATAAAAGTCAGCTGTGGTTCCGAGGCGGGATCTTCGGCCCATTTTGCCGCGCGTTCGCGGTCCCAAAGAGCTCTATCATGCGAGGTCTCATAGTTTGACTCGAGCCAAAGGAGAATGTCCTGTTCGGCAACGTCAAGCGACCTGTAATACCTTCGGTGGGTCTCCCCCAGCCTCATAAGGTCCGCGGTGCAGCAATCGAGAAGATCCGGTTTATATAGCGTGACCTGCCACCCTCTATCGGACGCGCCGGGACCGGCGATATTGCGATCGCCGTTGTAGTGGATAACCCATGCGATGGACCCCGTCGAAGAAAGCACGTTGACCTTGCGCGACGAGAGAACCCAACCGGAGGGACAATCTTCCACCTCCTCGATCCTTCTTCCCAAATCGAGAAGCGAGCCATCGAGCTGCTTCTTGCCGACCCTATCGGGAAAATCCCTTTCGTTGAGTCCGAACAGCGTTGGCGGCGTGCATATACTCTTGTCATCCGAGACGCCCAGACAGTCGATAAGCCGAAGGGACTTCTTTTGATAGCCGGTGACAGGATCGGTGTAGAGTCTCAGCCCTCGCCCGACCATCTGTGTGTAGAGGGATGGGTTCTTCGTCGGTCGGGCCAGCAATACGGTCTCGATAAGAGGCATATCAGTGCCCTCGGTAAATACCCCGTAGTTGATGAGGCATGGAATCTCCCGCGCCGTAAATGCATCGATGATCTGTCGGCGTTCATCCGCCGGCGTGTTTCCATCGACCACCACGGATCCGGGAATGAGCTCAGCCAATGAATAGGCATGGTGAACGCTCGATGCAAATACGAGCGTCTGGCCTATATGGAGCCCATCGTATGCAGCCGCGACCTGTCGATTCGTCTCTGGGCGGTCAACGCGCTTCGCGAGTTCACTCACTCGGAAATCGCCCATTCCGGTGCGTACACCCTTCGTCGACCAGTCCACGATGGTCCTGCGGCAGTCAATATCACAAAGATAGCCGTTGGCGATTCCCCAACGCAGGTCTTTCTGAAAAACGATATCGTCGAAAACAGCTCCGAGCCCTCGGTCGTCTCCCCTTCTCGGCGTCGCGGTAAACCCGATGTGGAGGCGAGGCCTCAGATAGTCGTAGATCTTTCGATAGGACGGTGCCAGGGCATGGTGAGCCTCATCGGTGATAACCATGTCGAAGTCGCCGGGTTTAAACTCCTTTTGGAGTCGATTTACGAGCGTCTGGACCGAAGCCGAGACGACCTCCTCGCCATGCGAGTGGCGCTCGGCCTTTTCTATGCCGACCGGGCAGCTGTAGTATTTAACTGGCTGGGTCACAAGCTCCTCGCGATGGGAGAGAAGCAGAACCCTGCCCTTCCTGGCGATTTTGCTGAAAGTCACGGTTTTACCGAGCCCTGTGGCCATCTGCACGAGATGCGATCCGCTCCCGAGAGAATCGCAGATATCCACGCACTCCTGCTGGTAGTCCCTGAGAACAAGCTCATCGGGTGACATTGCCCCAGCCCTCCTCAACGGTAAGCCCCTCCACGCCTGCCGCCAATCCGTTGACGAGCGCGGCGTGCGCGGTAGGGCCCATGGCAATTACCTTTTCGATGAGCTTCTGAATGTTGCCGAAATACCAATCCTCGTTCATCAGGCAGGCGTCATCGTTGAAGCCCAGGCGATCTGGCAGCGTGATAGATAGACCGCAATCGAAATCAGACAGAGGGTCGCGCGTGAGGAGGGCAAGACCATGGGACTCGACGAGAAGGGCCCTCGCTAGGTCGTCCGAGCTCACGACAAGCATCCTGTCGCACAGCTCGCGATACTCGTCATTATCGCCCCCGGGCATCTTATAACTCCTATCGAGAAATATGCCGTTGTCGGGGTTGGAAATATCGAGATACTCGCGCTGGAGTGAGACACCCGATTCAAAAGACGGATCTGGCATATGCACCTCGTCGATACATCCAGTCTCGTAGTAAATCCTCAATGAAGAAGTATTCATCTTTAAACCGTGTTCTTTCTCTCGGAAACCGTTCCGGCTTCGGGACGGACGTAAACGGAGGACACTTGCGCTTTCGCTGCCCTCTCGATGTTCTCGAAACGATCACTGCCCTCCTGAAGAGTGCGCCTTGAGGCGGCTGACTCCAATGCTGCCGCGACTGCAATCGAGTCTCTTGTCTGAATTGAAGTCGGCACGTTGAGTCTCCGGCTGTTTGACCTTCTCAGAAACTCACCGACCGAGGGGACTCCCCTTAGGTCCCTCACGGTCCTAGCTCCGATAAAACCCTCGATTGCCACGAGAGACTCATTTAGCGACTCGGCGTCAGCTCGCGCCCCATCAAGCGACACGGAGAGCTCGCCCAGCCTATTTCTCAGCCCGTCTAGGATCAAACTCGCTTCTACGGCATAGCGTTCAGCCCCTGACGCGCCGGCAGATATCTTTGATAATGCCGCGCTGCAGAAAGCGGTATCGGTATCAATTTGGGATAAAAGAGCGTTTCTCTCTTTCCTGTCTGCCGGCGTAAAAGATAAGGACGACTCCAGCTCGGCAAGTCTCGCCCTGGCAGACGAGATCTTTTCAGAACGCTCAAGAACCTCCTCTGCAATAGATATCGATGACTCGATCTCATGGACCTCGTGCTCCATAGTCTCGACCTTGAGCATCTGAGATCTGAAGGCATCCTCGACCTCCGTGACGGAGCTGAACCCATTTGCGGAAATAACGGACAGGGCTTTGACTCCGGCACTAATTGCGCCGATGCCGGCACGCTTCGATTTAGATGCAATCCTCCACTTAAGAGCATTGTCAAAACCTTTATTCTGCGGAGTGTAGCCAATGCTCTTTGTTTTCGCCTCGCTCAGTTTGCGACTGGAGATTCTCGATTCGATATCCCCGGCTACAACATCGACGGGTATTCCCAGCCGGGCACGAATGCCGAACTCGTCGTAATTTAAACCGAGTGAAGACGCAAGTACCTTCTTGTCGTGCCCGCCGCTATCGGGGTGCCTATAGCCGATACCCCTGCGGCTCCATTCGACCGTAAAGCCATCGGCCTCGAACCTCTCTACGAACTCATCCCAGTTGGAGCAGTTTGCGATTGACCTATCTATGGCGTCTCTGATTTCCGCAACCCAGCTTCGGCCTCCACGGCGCCTAAGTGAGCGCTCAGCCTCACTCATGCGAACTGACTGAGCCGTTGGTTTCCTTCGTCCTTCACGTATTGCCTTGCGGCGTTCAGACAGGTCCGGCAACATCCCCATGCCATGTTCACCGGCAATCTCTTGTGCGACGCGCGCCATGGAATCGCTGTCCTCGGGCGTAATTTGAACCTTCAATCCGCTGTTCGCGTTCACCGCATTAAGGATGACGTGCGCGTGCATAACACCACTTGCGTTGTCGTCATGGACAGACCAGATCCACTGCCAGCCCCGATCGGCAGGCCAAACCCTCTCACACCATTCCTGGGCGAGCTGACCAACCTCCTCTGCCGACGCGCGATCCCTGGGGTCCGGCGATAAAACCCACTGATAGTAGTTCCTCCAGACCAAGTCAGGGTTCGACCGCCTCTTGTTCTCAAACCACTCAGGAGGTTTGTCTTTTCCGAACCTCTTTCTAGTCGCATCCATTACCTTATGCCATCCGTAAGGGGTATCGGGCAGACCTGGAGAGTGCCCGAACGCCATGGAGCGCGAGGCAGACTTATCTCCGGCAAGATATTTTTCCATTCTCTCTTCGTGGTCCTCAGCGCTTCGATGTCCAAATGACAAGTAGTCATCGACCTGTTTACAGCTGCCTTCACCACCCGAGAGCGTCTTAAGAAAGGGCATTACGTCTCCTTTCAGTCGGATATTCAGCCTCGATTGCACGCGATAGACGCTCGCAGACATCAATCAGACATGGCTCGACGGTATCGATTGCCGAAAATATGGCCATAGACACCCTTCTCGCTTCGGCAGCGCGTGACTGTCCCGCTATCGCCTTTGCGTTTAAATTGAGCTCAGACAGTTGCGCCGAAATCGTAAATAGCTCGTCCCAGATATCCCTTAAGGTTGATCCTGATGAGGCATTAGTCTCGTAGAGCGCCTTGTACAGAATGTACTCAGTGACGCTCATGTTGAGGCTGTTTGCCAATGCACGAATGGCTTCCGCTTCCTCAACGGTGCTCCTGGCTTCTATACGCGCCCTTTTTGGCTTTTTCTCACGGGACGATTCACCCATGCGCCGTCTCCTAACTCATGCTTTAACTAGCGTAGAGCAGCGACACGTACCGTGCCGTACAGTTTGGTGACATGCGGTGCCAATGTTTTTGCAGGTGAATAGCTGTGGTATTGCCGAACTACGACATTGCTGAATTACGCACAAACTGGAATAGTGAACAGCGTAAAAGATGATTTGCTGAACAGTGCAATAGCGTAATAACGCGACTACGTAACTACGCAACAACGTAATAGAGGGAAAATCAAAATACGGAAGGTGTGGGGCGCTTGCCACAGCCCAGTTCGACGTTTAACAGCGCCCTTCATCTAAAGCGGCCACCGCAATTCAATGTCCTCGCCCTAATAGCGCAGCGAAACCGATCTTTCAATCGGAATCCATCCGATCGCTTCTCGATTATCTTGTGGGTCACGTCTTGGTTGAGAGCTCAAGGCAAGATGGATGGCTGGAGTCGATTACGGACATCCCATTTGGTTCAATTACGACGCATTGTTTCGTACATACCGAGATAGTGAATAATGAAAAAGCTGAATAACCGAACTGTGACATAGCTGAATAACGTAACTACGAAATATCGGAACTACGCAACATTGCAACTGCAACATAACGATACTATTGAACATTCAAAGAATGGGAATCTAGTCGAACCTGCCGACACACCCTAGATAATGTCCATCGGCAAAAACAGCCACCAGCGACCCCGCGCTCCCGCCTGAACGATCCGGGGGGACTAGGCCTTGAATCAAACTGACCAAGTGTGTCTCGTTAGCCTGATGGCCACAATTTGGCTGACAAGTAATGAGGCGAATAACGACAGGGTCGGAGTTCAGCCCATCTGTCCGGCACTGTGCGATGCCCCGCGAATGCGAGACCGAATATGCCGTACTCATAATTGATTGACGAACGACGACCCTTCCAAATCAACGAAAAGAAGATATTGGCTAATAACTCTTTATCGTAAAAAGCGGACAACAGAACTACGTAAGGGCTGAATAACGGAACTGCGCGGTTACGTAACAACATAAAAACGCAACTACGTCACAGTGTATCTACGACATAATGCAATAGTGTAAGAACGTAACTTCGTAACGCCGAAGGCGCCGGGTTTTAGGGCAGAGCCCTAACAAGCGCCGCCTTCGGCGGCGGTACGCTACCGGGCAAAACGCAGTTTTGTACGGCAGCGTACGACTCTTGCGGACAAAATTCAGGACCGAACGGTACGATGTTCAATAGTTTCACTATTCCATAGTTTCGCGGTTCGGGTCTTACGGTTTGCTGCTTTTGCGCTATTGCATCTTGTCGTTATTACGTAGTTCAGTAGCTCGCTTTTCCCGCTGTTCATGTATTCACCTTTTCCATAATTCAGTAGTTCGTCTAACGATCGAACGGGCAATGGGGCCCGGCGGTAAATGGTTTCCCATTCGATACCGGAGCTCCATTGCCCGTTCGATCGAGTTAAATAGAAAAACGCCGGAGCCGTCTTTTGGCGGCCCCGGCGTTTCGTCTTATGCCGATGCGGCAGTCACTCTGTCGCATCGGCCGAACCCATAACCGGATTCATAGCCGTCGGCTTCGACATAAGGATCGCTAGTAGTCCTGACTTTAATCTTGGTCGTCCTCAAGCCGATCCCATCCATGTGACGGTTGACGGATTCGGGGACGACGATCGCGAGTGCCATGGACTCGTCATTGCTGACCTGCTCCGCATAGGCTCGCTTGAGACCGGAGATGAAGCCAAGCATCCACGTCCCCTTTACGCCCTTCTGGCGTGAGACGTTTCCGTACCCCATGGCCTTCATCCGTGCGCAATAGGCCCTGAAGCAGTTCTCGGCCGCATTGGCGCTCGCCCTAAAGCAGCACGAGGCGACAACGGAATCCTCGCCCTCACCGACGAACACGACAGTCCTTCCATTGTTGCCATATGACGTGTAGGCCCTGCACCTGTAGTTCGCCGCAACAACAAGTGCAAGGGTTTTCTTCCACTCGGGAATTCGACGACCGAGATCGCAGACCTCCTCGCCGACTTCTGCCGGTGAATTATCCAGATTGATGTCCTCCAACTTGAGGTTGTTCGCAACGAGGAGCCTCTGGAGCGCCAACGAGGCGGCACGAGCTTCGCCTTCGGTCGCGGCCCCGTCGATGAGGGCAACGATCTTCTTGATCTTCTCGTCGATGTTCTTCATGGTTATCTCCTTTGGAGTGGGGTGAGGACCCAGAGGCCCTCGCCATTGACGGTTCTAGAGATTAGGCAGCTTGTTTCGAGTGATCTGGGCTGTGGGGACACCCCAGTCATTGACGTTGATGAACAGCTGGAAACTCTGGTTCGCATAGGTCAGGTTGATGAACATGCTGCCGTTCGAGCACTCAACGCCACCATCCGGGAAGCTGGCGACGAGCATGTCCTTCTCGGTATGAAGCTCGGACTCAAGCCACACCTCACCGTCCTCGCCACTCCACTTGAAATGGCTCTTGACGCAATGGGGGCCGATTGCCTTGAACGGCTCGTCCGTCCAGGACCCGATTTTGTCCCATTCGTACTCGATCGCGAAGGAATAAGGATAGAAATCGTCCTTGGAACGAGTCGCGAAAAACCCGAGTTCAGACATCACCTTGCAGAACACGAACGACTCATGGTCGGGGTAATCCTTTTCGATCCCGCCAAAACTATTGCTAATGGGAATCTTCTTCAGCTCTTCGATGGCGGTTTCGAGGTCTTTCTTGGACGGAAACCTAATTTCACCGATACCGGATGCGTAGTAGCCCATCTGGCTCCTCCTAACCGCACGGCGTCGGCACCGCCCCTTGCGTGTGCCCCTCGCGACCCCGCCGCGCGTCGCTTTGGCTCTGGCGAGAGCCGCCGCGGGCGGTCGCGGCCCGTCAGGGGTCTGCACGGCAACCTCCACCAGGCCCCGCGCCCCGCGCGGGGGC
>UQID01000002.1 GCA_900541045.1 uncultured Collinsella sp. | reverse complement strand
AGCGAGTGTCTCGTGGGCTCGGAGATGTGTATAAGAGACAGAGTTGATCCTGCGGCCCCGCCGCTTTATGCCGACAGCACTGCCCATACAAGCAGGCCTCCCGCCGTTTTCTGATGCAAAACGGCGGGAGGCCTATCTTTGGCGTTGGAGCACGGGCGGCGCACCGACTACGGGCGCTCCATATTGGGGACGATGCTGCCCTCGGTTACCGCATGCACGGCCAGGCGCATGATGTTGTCGTAGCCGGTCTTGCTTAGGATCTCCGAGATGCGACGCTTGATGGTGCCCTCACTCATAAACAGCTCGGCCGCGATCTCGCGGCGGCTTTTGCCCTCGCAGGCAAGGCGCAAAATCGACAGCTCGACATCGTCGAGCGCCGCCGTACCCGAAAAAATGCTCTCGGGCGGCTTGGGAAACGTGCAATAGCCCGCCAGCGTGGAGCGCATCACGGCGAACAGCTCGTCGATACCGACGTTCTTGTACACAAAGCTGTCGACGCCCGCCTCGCGGGCCTGATCGACAAAGGTGATCTCGGGCATGCCGGTCATGATAATGACGCGGCACTCGGGCAGCTGCTCCTTGATGCGCGCCGCCGCCACGATGCCGTTGGAATCATGCTCGGTGCATACGTCCATCAGTATCATGTCCGGACGCTCCCTGAGCGCGACATCGAGGGCTTCGGAAGCGTCGGCGATCGCGGCGACGACGGTCATATCGGGCTGGTCGCCAACGGAGCGCGCCAGGCTCTCGCGCAGGATGGCCTGGTCTTCGACTATAAGGACGCGAATCATGAGCTTCTCCTCCGAACAGCAGCGTTGGGCGTAAGCGGGATGGACACCGCAAGCGTAAAGGGCGGGGCGGCGTGGACCTCTAGGCTGCCACCCAGATCTTGCGCGACATGCCTCATACCTGGGATACCCGTTCCCTCGCGATACGATACGGGGGCCGGGGACCCGTCGTTAGAAATCGTCATGCGCGCGACGGCGCCAGCATCCGCCCCCTCCTGCCACAGACGCACGTGGACCCGATGCGCCTGCGCATGCTTGGTGGCATTGGTCGAGGCCTCACGGATAATCTGCAAAAATGCGGTGGCGACACGCGCGTCCTCAGGCAGCGCACCCTCAACATCGATCTGCACACTCACCAAACCAAAAGCATGGACGATATCACCCAGCTGTTCTGCAGGCTCGCTGGCACCGCCACCGCGCAGATCGGCAGCAATTGAGCGCAGCAACGGATCAATCTGCTCGATCGACTCATCGTCCAGACGCCCCTCCTCCAAACAGCGATGAAGAATGGACAGGCGCTGCCCGATCACGTCGTGCACGCGAGCGCGCATACGTAGGTAGGCCGCATTGTCAGCAACTTTTTTGACTTCTTCGATCTGGGCTTGGAGCTCTTGGCCCGCAAGCTCAAGCAGGTGGTTGGCTTGCGCCAAGCGGTCATGAGCATGCGCGTACTCTGTCACATCAAGACCGATAATGCGCTCGAACGAACGGCCCGAAACCATAACGCGATCGCGCACAAATAGGCGAATCTCAGCGGGAGAGACCTCGACCACCGCACGCGCCTCACCAAAGCGGTCCAGATTAATCCGCACACGGTTCCTGCTGCTTTCGGGCATTTGCATGCTCAGTTTGCGCAGGTCGTTCCATGTGCTGCTCATGTCGCCTAGGTCGGTGGGCATATGAAGTTCCACCAGGTTTTTGCGCATGCAGCGGTTCATGAGCAACGGACGGCCCCTCGGGTCTAGATACAGGATGCCCACGGGAATCACGTTGATGGTCTCGATCGTCGAGAACATGGTGATATCCTCCTGGCGGTTACGGACGTCCATCAAGAGCGCCGCGATGGAACGGAACAGGAAAAACGCTCCCTCTGCGATAAGGACAACGGTCCACGCCGAGCCCATGGCAAAAACCACCGGTGGTGTAACGGCGACAACAAGCAGCAACTCGGCCAACATGACGGGGCGACGGTAGTGCACCATAAGTACCACACCATAGGCAAAGATCGCGGCATTGAGCCACAACGCTCCGCCCATTGCCCTGGCGCAAACGTCAAGCGGGGCCACCAGATACGAGCCAGACGACGCGAATAAGATGAGCGCCGAAATCATCAGGTGAAGCACAAGGCTCGCCTCGTAGGCGCAAATCACCTTACGGTTATAGGACGAGCGGCGCGATGCGATGAGCGGGACGTGGATCGTCTGCAGACACGCAGCCAGGGCAAAGACAACATCGAGCGCAACGATTTGGGGAAGGATGAGCGGGATCTGCATCGTCACTCACCCGCCCTTGGCATCAAGACGATCATGCGCAGCTGGCCGGGCTCGCCCTCAAGGCGGTATGCCACGTTGCGCCCTTGCAGAGCGCTTTCGAGCTCTTGCGCAGCGGGCGTCTGCGAAAGATCTTCATCATCGTTGGAAAAAAGTGTGGCGCGCAGCTCGACACTGCATCGGTCATGGTCGCCCAAGTGATACATAAGCGCCGGATGGTCGGTGGTGTAGGCAAAAAACGCAAAGTCATACACGCAGTCGTACAGGGCGCTTACCGTACTGGCGTGCATCGGGCGCCGTATGGCGATAATCGAGGCGCAATCGAAATCGATGGTGCGCAGGTCGCTTGCGAGCTCGTTGGCAATGAGCTGAATGCGGTCGCGATCAAAACCGCTCTCCCCGTGCTGTGCCAACGTGAGCGACCCCTTGCGCTTGCAATAGGCGACGAGCATCTTGGCGCGCTGCAGCATGCGGTAACGCTCGTGCGAAGATGCCTCATTGGTCAACGGCGGCAGCGAGCTCAGCAGGTCGTACATCCCTTCGAGCGCGCGGGCAAGCGCCTGGTCTACGTCTTGGACCAGCAAGGTCTCGGCCTCTTGATCTGCCAAATGCGTCTTAAGGTCGTAGTCGGCGGCGAGTAGCTCGTTTTGACGCTGCAGCTCCATGCGACGATGTGCCAGTTCACGGTTAAGCTCATTGAGCTCCGACACGTCTTGGGCAAGCAGGGCCGATCCGCCCAGCAGTGGAAAGGCACGGTACATCACATCGGGATCGGACGCCACGGCAAAGGCATGGGCGCGGCCGTGCTCCTGGGTCCGCAACTCCTCGCGCACGCCTACCGGCATTGGCTTTGACACCGGCGTGGCATAGACTTCCTGCAGGTCGCGCGTTAGAACTTTGAGGTCGAGCGGCAAGGTGTCGAAGATGCCGGCGATGTCGTGATACGACGGAATGACACCGCAATCGAGACAGATTTCCATCGCCACCACGCACAGGACGCAATAGATGAGCGAAAAGTTGAGCCACCATGCCCAGGGCACGCGCAACGCATACGAGATGGCAAAGAATGCGCCACCCAGTAGTACGAGCGCCGCCGTGCCCGAGAAACGCTGGATGCGAAAGGACGAGGACCGACCGACCAGGATAAAAAAGGCCACGAAGTCAAAGGCCGTCCACACGAGGACGGCGAAATAACCCCAGCCGTACGTGTAATCGTTGCTCCAGGTGTCGCTTGTGCGGTCAAAGCGGAAGACCTGCTGGTGAAAATCGTTGGTGAGCACAAATCCGATAAGCAGGATGGCCACAATCCACAGCGCAGCGCAGTAGCGACGACCCAGGCGGTGTTGTTCCAGGCCCGCAAGGCGCAGACCACACAACTGGTAGAGCAGCGGAATGAGCGTCATGGGCACGTAGTACAGGTACCACAGCACGGTGGCATAGAACGGCGTGAACGACTTGTACTTGAGAATGACTTCGATCATCCACAGGGCGCAGATGGTGGCGACGGCAACAAGGCGGCGACGCAACACATAGTCCAAACAGCGCAGATAGACCGATACGCCCCAGATCGAAAATACAATTGCGGCGACAAGCAGCGGGAGAGAGCTCGAATGGGCGAGCGCATCCACGACCTCTTCGGACACCTTGCTATAGGCGGGCACGGCGTTAGAAAGTTTGGGGTCGAAGGCGAACAGCGCCGGCAAGACCGCCAAAAGCATGAGGAACAGCGCGGTGATGGCGCCGGCGATAGCAAAGACGCGATGACGGTACACCTGATGTGTTATGCCAACAAGGAATCGCGGCATGGCGAAGAGCCTGCCACCCCTGGGATCCGCAACCGGCGCGGTCCGGGCGGCCGCGTGGCCGATATGTCGCTCGCGGGTACCCATAGTCCCTTTAGTGTACCGACAGATGGGCCGAAAAAGCGGGCCGCATGTCCCAAAATCCGCAGACGGCAAGGCGCCCGGCGAGCACATACTCGCCGGGCGCCTTGGTTAGGAGACTATGAGGATGAGCACGCGAAATTCACAGCGGTCAGGCCCGCCCCCCCCTAAGGGCCTGAGGTGCTCAAGATTGGGAGCGACAAGCCCGACGAAGCGTACTTAGGTACGCGAGGAGGGTTGGAGCCCCAAGGTTGAGCGCCTCAGTGCCCTTAGGAAAGGTCCTCACCATTAGAAGCAATAACCTTCTTGTACCAGTCGAAGCTCTTCTTCTTGGAGCGCTTGAGGGTGCCGTTGCCGGCGTCGTCGCGATCCACATAGATAAAGCCGTAGCGCTTGGACATCTCGCCCGTGCCGGCCGAGACCAGGTCGATCGGGCCCCAGGTGGTGTAGCCCAGCAGGTCAACGCCGTCCTCGGTCACCGCGTCGCGCATCGCGGCGATGTGCTGATGCAGGAAGTCGATACGGTAGTCGTCGTTGATGGAGCCATCCTCCTCGACAACATCCTTGGCGCCCAGACCGTTCTCGACCACAAACAGCGGCTTCTGATAACGGTCGTACAGGTCGTTAAGGGTAATGCGGAAGCCCAGCGGATCGATGGCCCAGCCCCACTGGCTCTCCTGCAGGTAGGGATTCTTGGCGCCGGCGAAGGCGTTGCCCTGGGTGCGCTCGACATCGGGGTTATCGGCACCGGCAGAGCAGCGGGTGCTGTAGTAGCTAAAGCTGATGAAGTCGACGGTGTTGGCGGCCAGGATCTCGCGGTCCTCGTCTGTCATGCCCACATCGATGCCCAAGCGCTCGAGCTTCTTGACGGCATAGGCCGGGTAGTAGCCGCGGCTCTGAACGTCGACGAAGAAGTAGTTGTCCTGGTTGTCGAGCTGTGCCTGGCGCACATCGCCCGGACGGCAGCTGTAGGGGTAGTAGCTACCTGCGGCAAGCATGCAGCCGATCTTGATCTCGGGGTCGATCTCGTGGGCAATCTTGGTTGCCCACGCGCTGGCGACGAGCTCGTTGTGGGCGGCCAGGTACTCGACAGCCTCCTTGTTCTCGCCCTCCTCAAAGACCAGACCGGCACCCATAAACGGCAGGTGCAAGATCATATTGATCTCGTTGAAGGTAAGCCAATACTTCACCAGACCCTTGTAGCGGGTAAAGATCGTGGTCGCGAGGTTCTTGTAGAAGTCGATGAGCTTGCGGTTGCGCCAGCCGCCGTACTCCTTGATGAGGTGAATCGGGCAGTCGAAGTGCGTGATGGTCACAAGCGGCTCGATGCCGTGCGCCTGGCACTCGCGGAATACGTCCTCGTAGAAGGCCAGACCGGCCTCGTTGGGCTCGGCCTCGTCACCGTTGGGGAAGATGCGGGTCCACGCCAGGCTCATGCGGAAGGTCTTAAAGCCCATCTCGGCAAAGAGAGCGATGTCCTCTTTGTAGTGGTGGTAGAAATCGATGCCGGTCTGCGCGGGATAGTAATAGCCGTCCTCGAAGTCGAGCATCTTACGCTGGCCGGAGACCACCGCATAGCGCTCGGGGCCGTGCGGAGCTACGTCCACGTTGGCAAGGCCGCGGCCGTCCACGTCGTAGGCGCCCTCGCACTGGTTGGCAGCCGTTGCGCCGCCCCACAGGAAGTCATTACGGAAAGCCATGCATCAATCCTTTCGCACGCTGCTTGTCCTGATTTCAGGATCCCCGCAAACGGGGTGCCACTCAACGACAACAGCGCGGGTCGACACTTCTTTTCGCGTGCAGGCGCCCGGCAGCCACCCCACCTGACACTTTTTGATACCCACCTGTCCAATCCACCACAAAGGGGACAGGCACCTTTGTGGTGGATTGGGACCGGCTTGTCTCGATCTGTAACAGTTAGGCAGCCAAAACCGGGCCTGGTGTTACAGATCGAGATTTTCGGGCGGGCCCCTGTAGTTTGTCTCGATCTGTAACAGGTAGAGACGATCTAGCCCGCTAGATGTTACAGATCGAGACAGAAGATTCTAGTCGCAGGTGATGTCGAGGTTCTTGCCGGTGAGGCCTACGTAGCCGCCCTCGGCAGCTTTGGGGCTGTCAGCATGGCAGAGAACCCACTTGTCGGCCTTCCAGTAGCAGTAGCTGTCACCGGCGGTAGGCATATCGGCCGCAGCCTCGGGACGCGGACCGTTGGTACCTGCCGGCAGCGCCACCATCACCTGGAAGCCGCCGTCGTCGACCATGCACGGCGTGTAGTGAAGCGTGGTGTTGAAGACTTCGACGACCGTACCCGCCGGTACGCGGAACGCCTTGACGTACGCGGTGTCGAGCTTGCCGTCCTCGATCTCCCAGCGATGCGCCGCAAGCAGGATAAAGTCGCGTGCGCCCAGGTTAAACTCGCTGGCGCGGTGATACTCCAGGCAGTTGAGACGCGTGTTGTGCCCGTTGCACCAGCCGAGCTGGAAGGGACGGCCACCAAACATGAGAAAGCCCAGTTTGTCGGCATCCTTGACGCCCTCGAGCTCCGGCGCACTTGCTACGTACTTGCTGCCCTCGGGAATGGGCGTGGCAGAAAGCGCCTCGAGCACAGGCGACGTGAGCTCGGACGGAACGTTATCCCAAACGTTGCCATAGGACTTGAACTCGGAATCCTCGACAGAATAGATATGCATGTTCACTCCTGTTCGTTTATGTGACGGTATGAACATTCTAGAACAAACATGAGCGATTTTGAACGCTCGTCCCGACTACTCAACAAAAAGGCGCCCCCGCATAAGCGAAGGCGCCCAATGCGCACGTTTTAGGGGATAAAGCCCTTACGCCTGCTGATAATGCAGGTGCTTCTCGTCGATATCGGCCAGATCGCGGTCGAGGTAGCGGCGCGCGAGCCAGTTAGCCATGGGAAGGTTCTGGTCCAGGTAGTTGCCGCACTCCTCGGGAGCGGCACCGGGGACATCGCCCTCGAAGTCGGCGACAAACTCAAACAGCTCGCGCACGAGCGGCAAGATCTCCTCGCTCGTCAGCTCGCCAAAAACGACGAGGTAAAAGCCCGTGCGGCAGCCCATGGGGCCAAAGTAGACAATGCGGCTCGACCACTCGGCATGGTTGCGAAGGAACGTCGCGCCCAGGTGCTCGATGGTGTGGCACTCGGCCGTGTTCATGACCGGCTCCTTGTTGGGCGTGGTCAGGCGCAGGTCAAACGTGGTGACGGCAGCACCGGTCGCCGGATCGCGGTCGATGCGGCTCACATAAACGCCGGGCTCAAGCAGTAGATGATCAACGGAAAAGCTCGCGATGCGCTCCATGGCAGATCCTCTCGATAGTCAAATTGGGACGGGGCTCTTTTAGCTGGTTCGAATAGTCGCACCAATCATACCAGTCAAAAAAAGCCCCATCCAAAAAGACAACTTAGCCAAGGACACGGGCCATGCGCGTCTTGAACTCGGACAGGAAGCGCGGAGCGTCAACAGTCAGCGCCACGAGTGCGCTCTTGTCGGGGTCGGCCACACGGCGCTCATCGCAGATGGTGCGGCCGCGATACTCGCCGAGCAGGTCGACGCGCAGGTTACAGCCGAGCGCGCCCACGAGCGTGGGGTCAATCGCCACGGCGACGGCAAGCGGATCGTGCAGCGCGCAGCCACCAAGGTAGGGGGCGTTCATCTCGTACGAGCCAATATAGTGCTCCACCATGCTCGCAAACGCGCAACCGGCCATGGTGCCCGAGCCCGTCCAGCCAGCAATGTCGCGACGCGTGAGCACCACGCGATGCGTCACATCCAAACCCACCATAGTGAGCTTGCGGCCCGAACGCAGCACGGCGTCGGCCGCCTCGGGATCACTTGCCATGTTGGCCTCGGCGCCCGCGCTCACGTTGCCGGGCACGGTCAGGGCGCCGCCCATAACCACCACGCGGCCGATAGACATCACCGCTGCCGCATCGCGCTCCAGGGCAAGCGCCAGGTTGGAGAGCGGGCCGGTCGCTACGTAGACCAGATCGGGACCATAGGTGCGCGCGGCATCGATCAGATAATCGACCGCAGCGTTACCGTCGGCAGACGTCGCCCCCACCGGCTCGTAGGGCGACGCCGGCACGCTCGCGCCGCCGATGCCGTTCTTGCCGTGAATGAGCGCGGTGGACGCCGGCGGCGTATAGGGCTCAGTCGCCTGCAGAGGACGGTCGGCACCCAGGTACACCGGCACCTCGGGACGACCCAACAGGTCGAGCACCGCCAAGCAGTTATGCGCCGACTGGTCGACGCGCACGTTGCCAAAGCACGTGGTAATGCCGACGAGCTCCACCTCGGGGCTCGCGATGGCATAGGCAAGCGCCATCGCATCGTCCACACCCATATCCAGATCAAGGATCAGCTTCTTAATTGCCATTGTTCTACTCCGCTTCTCCGTCTTGTACTAAATCGTCTAAATCAAACACGCGCTCAACTTCGGCACGCGTGGGAATCGACTGCTGTGCGCCCAGGCGCGACACCGTCACCGCCGCGGCGCGTGCGCCCACCGCCATGCACTCAAAGAGCGGCAGGCCCTCCAGACGAGCTGCAGCAAGCGCACCGATAAACGTATCGCCCGCGGCCGTCGTATCGACCACCGCGCTCGACAGCGCCGGCATGCGCAGCGGCTCGCCGTCATCGCCAAGCGTAACCGACCCGGCGCCGCCCAACGTGATGACCGCAGCTCCAGCACCCTTGGCGAGCAGGGCGTTGAGCGCCGCGACGCAGCTCGCATCATCCGCGGACAAGATGCCCGTCAGCACCTGGCACTCAGTCTCGTTGGGGCAGACCAGGTCGACTGCAGACCAGACCTCCGCAGGCAACTCACAGGCAGGCGCTGGATTAAAGACCGTATAGAACCCCAGCTCGTGAGCGCAAACAAGCGCCTCGGCAGTCGCCGCAAGGTCACATTCGCCCTGGGCGATAAAGACGCTTCCGGCAGCCGGGGCAATCTCGCTGGCGTCGCCGTCGAGCTCATCGGCCACCAGACGTCTCAGCGCGCGGGCAACGTCCTCGCCCGCAAGCGCATGATTGGCGCCCGGCGACAGCACAATGCGGTTGTCGCCCTCACAGCGAATGATGGTCGCCGTTCCCGTCTCCACATCATCACGACGCGCCACAAAGTCACAGTCCACGCCAGCATCTTGGAGCCCCGCCACGAGCGACGTGCCAAACGCATCGCGCCCGACCGCGCCGATCATGCACGTGCGCGCGCCCATGTGCGCAGCTGCCACGGCCTGGTTGGCGCCCTTGCCGCCGGCATTGCCGATAAATCCGCTGCCGCCGACGGTCTCGCCCGCACGCGGCATGCGCTCGCACGCCACCGAAAGGTCCATGTTCATGCTGCCGAACACCGCAACGATGCCGCAATCTGCCATGGAAACCTCCTCGTCCGCGAGCTCTGCACCCGCTGTTGGCCGTCAATCGTGCGCTCTCGCGCCTCTATAACTTTAGTTCACTTTGATGTGAACGCGCGCTTGAGCTTGCACCGGCAGCAAGCATTCACAGGAGCAGGCGGCTACAATGAAGGCGTGCTGATTATTCTCGTCATTGGATGAAGTTTTATGGAACAATTCCCGCGATCGAGCTCACGCAGCTCACGCCACGCGAGCGATCAACGAGCGCCGCACGAACGTTCGCGCGCTAACCGACAAGCCACCGAGCCGCGCCGCGCCGCAGACTCTCATCGCGTGCCCGCCAACAAGGGTGACCGCACCAACAGCGCCGCAAAAGAACAGGCGCCCACGCGCCCCAAATCTCGCTATATCCCCGCCCTCGACGGCCTGCGCACGCTTGCCGTCGTCGCAGTGGTGCTCTATCACCTCAACCTCACGTGGGCTCAGGGCGGCCTGCTCGGCGTCACGATCTTCTTTGTGCTTTCGGGCTATCTGATCACGCGCTTGCTGCTCAACGAAGTCGCTAAGACCGGCCGCATCGACCTCAAGAGCTTCTGGATTCGCCGCATCCGTCGCCTGGTCCCCGCCGTGGTAACGGTAGTGTTCGTGACCTGCGCGCTGTGCACCATCTTTAACCACGTGATGCTCACCAAGATGCGTCCCGACATCCTACCGTCGCTGTTGTTCTTCAACAACTGGTGGCAGATTGCCCAAAACGTCTCGTACTTCAATGCTCTGGGCGACCCCTCGCCGCTCACGCACTTTTGGTCGCTTGCCATCGAGGAACAGTTCTACCTGATTTGGCCGCCACTGCTGTTTGCCATGGTATCCATGCATGTGAGCAAGCCCAACACGCGCCGCGTGGTTCTGGGCCTTGCCGCGGCATCCGCCCTCGCCATGATGGTGCTTTACAACCCTGCCGCCGACCCCAGCCGCGTGTACTACGGCACCGACACCCGCGTGTTCTCGCTGCTGCTGGGTGCCTGGATGGCCTTTATCCCCGATCGCGACCTGGCGCCGGTGCGTCTCGCTCATCGTTTGGGACTCAATCGCCTGGCTGGCGCCGCCAAGCATGGCAAGAACGCCGAGGGCAAGCCTGGCAAGAAGGTCGACGAATCAGCCGAGACCGCCCCGGCACAGCCGAGCGCCCTCGTACGCTTTTGGTCCTCGCCCGCATCCATCGATGTGTTGGGTGTCGTGGGCCTGGCTGGCCTTGCCGCCATGGTCGCGCTCACCAACGGCTACACCGCGTTTCAGTATCGCGGCGGCACGCTGTTATGCTCCATCTTCACGCTCATGGTCATCGCGGCCTGCGTGCAGCCCCAGGGAATGGTTGCCCGCGCGCTGTCCGCCGAGCCGCTCGTGTGGGTTGGCAAGCGCTCGTACAGTATCTATCTGTGGCACTATCCACTGCTGTTGCTCATGAACCCGGTCGCCAACATCAACGATACGCCCTGGTGGCAGTACATCTTGCAGGTGCTGCTGGTGATCGCCGTAGCCGAGTGCTCCTATCGCTTTATCGAAACGCCGTTTAGGAAGGGCGCCCTCGGCCGCACCGTCGCCGAATTCCGCGATGGCACCACCACGCCCGCAAGCTGGGTGCGCGCGCATATTCCCGTGTGCGCCGTTTGCGGCGTCGTGTTTGTCGTGGCGCTGGGTGGCCTGGTCTTTGTGCCCGACACATCCGCGCTGAGCGGCGAGGGCGCCGAAATCCTAAACAAGGAAGCCAAAAATGCAAAACCCCAGGACCAGCAGGCGGCCGATGACACCGACAAGGACAACGACGGCTTCCCCGACGGATCATACGACCTGCTGATGATCGGCGACTCCGTGTCGCTGCGCGCCGTCGATTCCTTTGACGGCGTGTTCCCCCACAGTCACATCGATGCCGAAAAGGGCCGCCAGTTTGATGCGGGCCGCGCGACATTTGAGGGCTATATCCAGCAGAACCTTGCCGGCAAGATCGTGGTCTTTGCCCTGGGTACCAACGGTTTGGTAACGGACGCCCAGGTCGACGCAATCATGGCCGACGCCGGCGAGCAGCGTATTGTCGTGTTTGTAAACACGCGTAGCCCGCAGCCGTGGGTCGGGTCCACGAACCAGGCCATCGCCAACGCCGCCACGCGCTACAAGAATGTACGCGTTATCGACTGGTACGGATATAGTGCCAACCGCAATGATCTGTTCGATGGCGATGGCACGCACCTCTCGAACGCGGGTGTGACCGAGTACCTTAAGCTCATCCACGATGCCGTCAAGAAGGACCTGCCCGTGCATCCCGAGGATCACGTTAACGATCCGCAGCCGGCGGCTGTCAAATCCGCCACCGATGCGCTCGTCAACGCCCTCGCCTACAAGCCACACAAGCTGGGCACCGACAAGTAACGCGCAGCCAAATCTGCTTCTACCCGCAGCAAACAACCCAAAATCGCTCTTTTCGAGCCGACTCCGAGAGGCCGTGGGCAAAAAACAGGCCGCAGCCCATCGCTGCGACCTGTTCGGAAGCAAAAGTGGGCGTTAAGCGCTGTAGCCCATCGCCTGCAGAACAAACATGACGACCGTCAACACCGTAATCACACCGATAGTCGCCCAAGTGAGCACATTCCACACGCGGCCGTTGCGGTTGGCACCCATAATGTGACGGTCAGCGGCAATAACCACCTGGAACACCAGAACCACGGGCAGTAGCACGCCATTGATGACCTGCGAGGTCATCATAATCTGGAACAGATCGACGCCGGGCATAAGCACCAGCACGGCAGAGATACCGATGATGGCCGTAATGATGCCGCGATAGACCGGGGCCTCGTCCCAGCTGCGGTCGGCACCGCGCTCCCAGCCAAATGCCTCGCAGATAGCGCTCGATGTAACGCCCGGCAGCACGCAGGCAGCCAAGAAGCTCGCCGCGACCAGGCCCGAGGCAAACAGTACCGTGGACCACTGACCCGCAATAGGCTCCAACGCGCGGGCGGCATCGGCAGCATCGCTAATCTGAATACCCGCCGGGAACAACACCGTACCGGTCGTGATGATAATAAAGCCGGCAATGACATCGGCGGCAAGCGAGCCGCTCACGGTATCGATGCGCTGCAGCACGATATCGTCCTCGCCCGCGTTCTTATCGACCACGTTGTTCTGCGCCAAGAAAATCATCCACGGCGCGATGGTGGTACCGATCGTTGCGACCACGAGCGACACGTAGCTGGGGTCATTTTGAATGTTAGGCACGACCAGGTCGACCGCGACCTCACCCCAGTTGGGGCCAGCCATAAACGCGGCGACAATATAGGTCACGAACACGCAGCTCACCAGCAGCAGAATCTTCTCGATGCGCTGGAAGCTGCCCGACATGGTAAGCATCCACACCAGCAGCGCCACCAGCGGCACCGAAATGCTCGCCGGCACGCCAAAGAGGGCAAGGCCGCTGGCGATGCCCGCAAACTCCGAAATGGTCACAGCCGTGTTGGCGATCAACAGCGCCGCCATAGCAAGTACACTCTTGCGCACGCCAAAGCGCTCGCGAATGAGCGATGCCAGGCCCTTGCCCGTGACGCAGCCGCAGCGCGCCGCGGTCTCCTGCGTCACGATGAGCAGCACGGTCATGACGGGAAGCATCCAGAGCATCTTATAGCCATAGCTGGCGCCCGCGCTGGAATACGTGGCGATGCCGCCAGCGTCATTGCCCGAAAGCGCCGCCAGAAGACCGGGGCCCATGGCGCCAAAGATGGCCGCGATGGTCAGCTTTTGCTTGGTGCTCGGCTTTTGCTTCGTATTTTGCACGCGACCACCTACCCCATGACCGACATGGTGAGCAGCACCGCGGCGATGCAGTACGCCACACACGAGATCATGACGGCGATGACGTTCATGGCGGTACCCGACGTATTGAGGTCGTGCTCATCGCGCCAGAACAGCACCATCAGGTAAATCACGGCGCTCATGTTGCCCACCAGGCAGATGATGGCCGCGATGTTAAAGCAGCCGGTAAAGAGCTGCTCCTCAAACATAGGGGCATCGAGGAACGCGGCAGTGCGCACCAGCTGCGCGCACAGGTAAGTAACAAGCGAAAGGATCAGGCCCATACCCGTGCTCTGGAAGAAGAATCCCAGGTACGGTTTGGGCTCGTCGTCGTGACCGTCGTACTCGAGGAAGTAGTTCTTGACGAACGACACCATGCGCGAGGCCGCCAGCAGCACGAGCGGCATGGCGCACATGGGGAACACCACCAGATGCGCGGAGCCCAGCGCCGTCCCCAGCACCGTCGCCATAATGCACGAGGCGATGCCCCACACGACGACCCAGTACTGACGATGCACGAACCAGCTGAGCACATTCGTCGAGTCGTCGGACGCGCTATCGCCCGAGCCGACACCGGCGATCTGCAGGTCCTCCTGATGCTCCTCGGCAATAACGTCCATGGCGTCGTCGAAGGTCACGATGCCCAGGATATGACGGTTCTCGTCGCAGACAGGGATGGCAACCAGGTCGTACTTGGTCATCTCGTCCGTCACGTCTTCCTGGTCCTCGTCGGGTGACACGTAGACCAGATCGCGATAGGCGAGCTGGCCCAGCGTGGCGTCGCGGTCGGCCACGATCAGCGTGCGCAGCGAAAGCACGCCCGTCAGCATGCCGCTCGGATCCTCGGTATAGACGTAATAGACACTCTCGAAGTCCTCATCGAGTTTGCGGATCGCCTCGATGGCGTCACCGACCGTCGCCGTGGCGGGCAGGGAGACAAACTCCGAGGTCATGATGCGACCGGCAGTGTTGTCCTCATAGCCCAGCAGGTTACGAATCGCCTTCTCCTCCTGAACGCCCATCAGGCGAAGAAGCTTCTCGGCCTTCTCGTAATCGAGCTCGTCGATCAGGTCAGCGGCGTCGTCCGGGTCCATCATGGCCAGCATCGACGATGCGTCCGTATCGGACAGGCCCTCGAGCATCTCGGTCATAAGCTCGTCGTCGTCGAACTCCGAGATGGCCTCGGCGGCCTGGGCGGTGTCGAGCTGCGCGAACACCTGCGCACGCAGGCGCGGGTCGAGCTGCTCGATAATGTCGGCGATGTCAGCAGGGTGCAGCTCGCCAAGCGTCTTGTGCGACACCGAAAGCTGGATGTTTTTAGTCGAACGGTCGAGCAGGTCCATGTAGGACCAGGCGATGATGTCCTCGCCGAGCGGTTTGCCCAGGTGCTTCATAAAGCTCTCGACGACATGCTCGAGGGCGGGGCTGATCGCGCGCAGCAGACCACGGGCGCCAACTTCGGCACCCAGCAGACGCAGCTGATTTTCGCCCGACATGGAAAACTTGATGTCGTTGACGCGCACGACCTTCATGCCCTGCGTGTCGACAATCTGCTTGTTGAGCACGTCGCGCGCGAGCAAAAGTTCGGTCGGCTGCAGGTACGAAAAACGGATTTCGGTGGCCGGCGACTTAAGGTGTACGCCCGTCTCGTCGATACGGTCGACCCATTTGCGCCAGCTGATCATAAACGGCGTCTTGCCGGGTCCGCGGAACGCGAGCGACGTTACGTGCGGAAAAACTTCGCCGGTAGCAATGCCAAAATCGTTCACAACGCCGAGCTTTTCGCCATCGACGTCCAAGACCGGCAATTTGAGCATCTCACTCAGATAATTCACTGGTGCTCCCCATCATTATCCCTTCGAACTGCGGCCATGCCGGCACGCCGTCCGTGGACTTTTAGATATGTATACGCATGCGCGGGCGGCACGCCGCTCGGCGCTCACACCCCGTACATGCGCAAGAAGCACCTGCATGGGGTCATCGACTGTATGGTCGAGGTTTGGATTTCACCTGCAACCTTTCTCTTGACCCTTGTTATCCGCAGTAACTATAGCATCAGCATCGCGCCGTGGCGCCAAATTTATGCTCCAAACATCACAGGCATACCAAACGCTGACGCAACCGTGACATAGTCATTGGGGACGTTCTTACATGACTAGTCTGTGGTGTCGTCATCTTCGGCGAGCTGGGGGAACACGGCGTTTTTGGGCATGGCGGCCTTCGTCAGCGAGGTGAGCTTTTTGCTCAGCGATGTATCCGTCTTGACCAGATCGCTCAATGTCACGATTTTGTAGCCGTCGGCAATAAGCCCGTCGATAATCTGCGGCAGCGCCTCGAGCGTCTGCTCGGCGCATTCATCGTTATCGGTCAGCAACACAATGTTGCCCGGCGTCACCGAATCGAGCACCGTCGAGACCTGCTCGTCGGCACCGTTGAGCAGCCAGTCGCCCGAATCGATATTCCACGAGACCACGGCAGACACCAGGTCCATCGCATCAATCCAGTTTTGCTCGTCAAAGGCTGCGTAGGGAGCACGCAAAAGCATCGTCGACGTTCCGGTCGCGGACTTGATCGCCTCGGTGCCCTTCGAAACCTGTTCGCGCACCGCATCGCGATCCTTGCCCTTGAGCGATTCGTCGCTGTAACTGTTGGAGCCGACCTCGCAGCCGGCATCGACAATCGCCTTGGCCGTGGCGGGCGAGGCCTCGGCCGCATCGCCCGACAGGAAGAACGTCGCGGTGACGCCCTTTTCCTTGAGCACCTGCAAGATCTGCTTGGTCGCTCCGCTCGGGCCCTCATCAAACGTCAGCGCCACGTACTTTTCGTTGCCCTTGGGCGCCACGCTCGCGCACTCGACCACGCAATCGGTGGCGGGCACGACCTCGCCGCGGTCCTGCGTCTTACCCGACTGCTCGCCGACCCACACCTCGGAGCGACCTTGGATGCCCCACGTCTTGACGTACTCGATAGCACCCGTGCCCTCGACCTTGAGCTTGGGCTCGATAACCGTCGCCTGGACCTCATGCTTCTCATACGTGTCGCGGCCGTCTTTGACCGTCACCTTCTCGCCGCCCGTAAGCTCGCGGCTTTTCCACTTGCCCTGTTTTATGCGCTTGCCGTCCACTTTTACCGACAGCTTTTCGCCGCCATGGCGAGTAAGCACGCTGTCGTCAACGGCCAGCAAGTCCCCGGCGTCGTAGGTATCGGTCAGCTCCTGGTCGTCGATGAGATTTTGCAGCGTAGATCCGACGCGCACCGCAGTCTCCTGGCCGTTGAGGACGACATCCACGCTGCGGTTGACGTAGCCCACGACGGCAGCGATAAACAGCACGAGTGCGCAGCCCACGGCGATGAGCGCATAGGGCAGGCGAGACGGACGACGGGGCGTGCGGCTGTTTCCGATGCGAGCGCTGCGGTCGCTAAAGCCGCGGCTATGGTTGAGATACATCGCGCCGGGCTTACGGTGACGCTTGCGCTGACCGCTGGGCAGCTGCCCCAGGTCGCGGCGCGCCGTCGGACGCGCACCCGAGCGCCCGTTTAAGTTAGATCCGTTTTGGCGCATGTGCCCTCCCCCATAAACGCAGCAAGCCGGAGCAACAGGTCTCCGGCTTGCCTCCCATCAATTGGTACGTCGCTATTTGCTAGCTTTTGACGAGCTCCCGCTCGCCTTTTGATATTCGTCCTTAAAGGCCTTGAACATACCGCGCGTCTTGCCGAGCTGCTTGCCCAGCGCGCGACTGCCCTTGTCCACGGCAACCGAACCCTTGTCATCGAGCACCTTAGCGCCCTTCTTGACCTTATCGCCCACCACGACGCTTGCCTCGGCAGCCTTTGCGGCGGCGCCGCCCGAATACCCGAGCGACTTGACCTCGTCCGAAACGATCATCGCGCCGTCCGCATAGCCGCGCAGCATCGTCGGCGGCATCTGCGTGTCGCCCACCAGCACACTCGAGGCAGTGCCGGCGGTCACGTAGAACGTCTGCACGATGCCCGAACGCGGCTTGAACTCCACATCCGAGCAATAGCCAACGACATCGCCCGACTCCGTGCGCACGTCCATGCCAACCCAGATAATGCAATCGTCCAGGTTGATGTCGAGGCGCTTGGCCGCAGCGGCATCGTAGGTGCCCTTGACGTCGTCAACCGCGATGGCGCCCTCGTAGACGCCAATGGCATCGAGCGCCACAAATCGGTCGGGGCGCTCGATCATGCCCGCGATATCGGACTGGCGCACCATAAAGCCCACCACGCGCGTACCGCCCGGGGTAAAGACCGGAAAGTGAATCTTGCCGAGCTTTTTAGGGCTGCGCGGCGCGCCGTCCTTTTTGGTGCGCTTATCCTCGGTAGGCTTGCGATAGATCTTGGCGCCGACAAAATCCCCGGCGCGCATTATGCCTCGGTCGAAGGCTCCGCGGCCTCAGCGTCGGCCTCGACGGCGTTCTCGACCACGACATCGGCGGCGGGCGTCACGTTACCGCCCGAGATGGCGTCGTTGAGTTGCTCGCGCAGCTGGTCCATGCGCTCGCGGGCAAGGTCGACCTTGGCGCGCAGGTCATCGGTCTTGGCGTCGACCATCGGGCCAAAATCGTTGACCGCGGCGCGGGCCTCCTCGGCACCGTGCTCGTAGGTGTCGCGCATGTTATCCCAGGCGTCGTTGGCGATATCGGCAGCCATGGCGCGGGTCTCGGCGCCCGAGCGCGGAGCCAGGGCGACGCCGATGATGGCGCCGGCGGCAGCACCGAAGAGCGCACCCGAGATAAAGTTGAAAGTCTTACCCATGTTCATTCCTCTCCTGCGGGCACCTCGGCGCCCACCGTTTGAATGCTGTCCATTATACCCGCAGCACAGCGCTTGCCGTCTTACTCATCTGCGTACGGTAAAGGCGCAGGTACATGATGGTAATAAGCGGGTGAGCCTACTCCTGTGGCATGGCAGGCATGGCCACTGTAGCGCCCGGGTCCTCGCCGGCGCCGTCAACGAGCGGCAGCGCTCCCTCGTGCGCGGGGGCAACCGGAGCCGTCGCCGCGCCACCGTAGACGGCAGCGGGGGCCTCGTGGCTTTCGGCGGTCGCGCCCTCGGTATCGATTACCTCCTGTGGCTCGTCGTCAAAGCTCGGGACGCCCTGGGGCTCCGCGGGCTCGGCCTCGACGGTCTCCTCGGCAGGGGCATCGTCGACAGGATCGACGGCAGCCTCGGCAGGGGCATCGTCGACAGGATCGACGGCAGCCTCGGCAGGCGCCTCGCCCTCGGTCGCGTCCCCGGCCTCGCCCTCGGCGTTCGCGGCGGCGACGGCCTCGTGCGGGTCCTTGCCCTCGGCCTCGGCACGCATGCCCAGTACCAGGTTGCGCAGGCCCGCGACCGTACCGTCCACGTCGGGAGCGGGCTGATCGGCATGCAGATAGGCCCAATCCATCATAAAGGTCGCCGAAGACAGCGCGCCGATGGCCAGCGCGTCGTCGGGACACGAAAGCTCGACCTCAAAGACACGCTCATCGTGCTCACTCACGCGAGTGCGGCCGCACGAAATGCTGCCAGCGAGACCGGTCTCGTTCATGAGCTCGACCGTCACGTGCTCCAGCAGATGGCAAAGCTCGGTCTGGCCCATGCAGTCCTGGAATTCGCGACCGGAATCGCCCAGGCACAGGTGCTTGGCAATCGCGGGCACCAGGTAATACACGCGCGCCGTGGCCTCGATGTCCTCCGAGGTCATGAGCGGCATGCCGGGGTTCACCAGCACGTGCGCGCAGATCTTGTCCTCGCTGACGGTGACCTTAAGGATGTTGAACAGGCCTGCCATAACTCTCCCCTACTCTTCCTTACCCTACTCGTCGCCGTCGTGCGGGTCCGCAGAGCCCGCACCAGACGCCGTCGGCTCGTCTGCCGAGGGCTCGGAATCCTTCTTATCGGTTTCGGCCGGAGCGATCACGCGAATGAGCGAGATGCGCTGGCCACGCATCGACTGCACCTTAAACTTGTACCCCGCAACCTCAAACACCTCTCCGATGTCGGGCACCGAGTCGCAAAGCTCCAAAATCCAGCCGGCGATGGTCTCATAATCATCGCTTTCCTCGAGCGGCCAACCAAGCTCAATCGCGTCATCGCACGAAAAACGCCCATCGACGAGCCACTCGCGGCGCGAAAGGCGCGTGAGGTACTTGTTGTCGGGGTCGAACTCGTCCTCGATCTCACCCACGATCTCCTCGACGATGTCCTCGATGGTGATGATGCCGGCCGTGCCACCGTACTCGTCCACGACCACTACGATCTGGTCGTGCGAGGTCTGCATCTCGGACAGCAGCGGCAGGATGTCCTTGGTGTCGGGCACAAAGGTGGCGTCGCGCAAAAAGTCGGCGATGGGCTGGTCGCCCTTGCCGTCGAGCGAAGGCTGGATCAGGTCCTTGATGTGCGCGATGCCGGCGACGTTGTCGGGATCCTCGTGATAGACGGGGATGCGGCTAAAGCCGGTCTGGCGCATGGCGGACAGCACGTCGGCGACCGTTTCGTCGTCCTCGCACATGGTGGTGTCCACGCGCGGCACCATGACCTCGCGGGCAACGGTGTCTCCCAGGTCGAAGATCTCGTGGATCATGCGCTTTTCCTCGTCGAGCAGATCGTCCTGCTCCGAGACCATGTATTTGATCTCTTCCTCCGAGACGTTTTGGCGGTCGTCGGCGCTCTTGATGCGCAGGATGCGGGCCAGGCCGTCGGAGCAGGCACCGGTCAGCCACACGAGCGGGCGGGCGATCTTTTGGAACACGGAGAGCGGTCCCACGACCTGCTTGGATACGCCTTCGGCATTAGCCAGGCCGATGCGCTTGGGCACAAGCTCGCCAACCACGATGGACACGAAGGCGACGGCGACGGTGATGATGACCGGCGCCAGGCCGCGCGCGATGGCGGAAAGCGGCGCGATGCCAAAGCTCATGAGCCACGTGGCAAGCGGGTCGGACAGGCTCGTCGAGGCGACGGCGGACGAGGCGAAGCCCACGAGCGTGATGGCGACCTGGATGGTGGCGAGCAGCTGGTCGGAGTCGGCGGCCAGCTTAATGGCGCGCTCGGCGCGCTTGTCGCCTTCCTCGGCATCGTGCTCCAACACGGCGCGCTTAGCCGTGGTGAGCGCCATCTCGGACATGGAGAAGTAGCCGTTGATGAGGGTCAAAACGAGGGTGGTGATAAGGGAGATGGTTATGTCCATCGGGAGTTTCTCGAACCTCCAAGATTCGGGACGTTAGGGTAAAACGTTGATGGCGGATAGGGCAATTGCGCTGGCGACCGAGCGGGGGCACGGGCGCTGGCGTGGTCGCTAGATTACGAAGAGGATCACCGCCATGAACTGGAAGATGCTGCCGGCGAGCACCCACAGGTGAAACACGCTGTGCAGATAGCGCACGTTTTTGGCGATATAGAACGGCACGCCCGCGGTGTAGCACACGCCGCCGACGGCGAGCAGGGCAAGCGCCACGGGGTTGAGCAGTGCCACAAGTTCGGGCAGCTTAAAGACAACGAGCCAGCCCATCAGCAGGTAGACCAGGCCACTTACCCAGTGCGGTTGACGCTCGCGCATAAAGCACTCGAGGGCGATGCCGATAATGGCGATGGCCCATACGGCAAAGAACAGCATAGGACCGCCGTCGTTTGCGAGCGTGATGAGACAAAACGGCGTATAGCTGCCGGCTATGAGCAGGTAGATGCAGCTGTGGTCGATAATGCGAAACACGCGCTTGGCGCGAGCGGGCTGAATCGCATGGTAGAGCGTGGAGGCAAGGTATTCGAGGATAATGCTGACACCATAGACAATCGCCGCGGCCATGTGGGCCGGGCCTCCGCCGCGCAGGGCAGCAAATACGATCAGGAGTACCAGGCCCGCGATACCCAGCAGGCAGCCGACACCATGGGTGACGGAGTTCATGATCTCCTCGCCCACCGTGTAGTGTGGAACGGCCGCGGTCTTGGGTCGCGGCTTAGAACTGTCGCTCGAATCGGACATGCCGGTTACATCCTCCAACGTAAAGAGTTCTCAACACTATATCAAAGCGTCTAGGTACGTGCGAAATTTGCACCATACGTGACCCTTTGTTTACCCATTCTTTGCCTGTTGACGCATCAACGGCGAACGTCCATAATGCGCTTGCATTAAATGTTGACGTATTAACATCTTATAGGAGAATACCGCATGGCTCAAAACGCACGTTCCCATCGAAAGCTCAAGATGGCCGGCATCGTTGCACTGGTGGTTGTCGTTGTGCTGCTCGGATTTGCCGGCAACTTTCTGTTTGACTTCGCGCTGAATCCCCAAGCGCCGTACACCATGAAGATGATGCAGGATAGCAAGAACGACAAAGAAGGCGAGCAGCCGGATGCCGAGGACACCGAGGCGCGGGCATGGTTTAAAGAAAACCGCAAGAGCAGCAGCCTCACCGCAGATGACGGAACCGAGCTCGCCGCTTGGTTTTTTGCCGCCTCGGAGAACACCCACGATTACGCCGTCTGCCTGCATGGATATACCAACGAGCCCATCGGCATGGCCCGATACGTCAAGCGATTCCACGACCGCGGCATGAACGTGCTCGCGCCTGCCGCCCGCGCCCACGAGCGCTCCGGCGGCGACTATATCGGCATGGGCTGGCCCGAGCGGCTCGATATCGTTGCATGGATTGGGCGGATCGTTGCGGCCGACCCCGAGGCGCGCATCCTGGTCTTTGGCGAGTCGATGGGTGCAGCAACTGCCATGAACGTCGCGGGGGAATCTCTACCCGCAAACGTAAAATGCATTATCGAGGACTGTGGTTATACGAGTGTTTGGGACGAGTTTTCCCTGCAACTCAAGGACGTGTTCGGCCTGCCCAGCTTTCCCTTGCTCGATGTAGCAAACTTGGTGTGCAACGTGCGCGCGGGCTACGACTTTCATAAGGCGAGCAGTGTGGAGCAACTCAAACACGCGACGGTTCCCATGCTGTTTATCCACGGCGACCAGGACACCTTTGTGCCGTACAGCATGCTCGACCAAAACTACGACGCGTGCGCCAGCAAGGTCAAGCAAAAGCTCACCATCCATGGCGCCACCCACGCCAAGAGTGCGCAAGTTGACCCCGAGCTCTACTGGAACACAGTCAACAACTTCCTCGACGAGTATTTTTAGGCGAATAGCAACGTCTGAGGCTTTATCTGACCCCCTATTTTCGGAAGTATGCGGCAAAATCTGGAACTGCCGACCAGACCACAGTTTTACCAACAATTTATCAGGGGTTTTGTTGCCAAAAAATGTCGTGTGTTCGGCGGTCTCGAAATTTGCCGCATACTTCCGGAAAGCCGCCCGCGAGCGCTGTGCTCACGGGCGGCTTTTGCTCAACTAACGCTACAAAGGCGCTTGTTTTGTCCAATAGATAGGCGCTATTTGACCTCGATGAGCTCGTACTTGCTCGTGCCCAGGCCGATCTTCTCGGCGTGCGCGATGCAGGTGCGCCAGTCGGTGTCGGGATGCGTGATGCAGAAGGGGTCCTTGGCCTGATCGCCCTCCAGATGCTCGTGGTTGTGCTCCATCTTGGCCGCGCTATCGGTGAGCTCGGTGTTGGGCAGCAGCTCGGATGCCATGACGGCGTCGGCGCAGGCCTGGTCGATGGCGACCGGGTCGAAGCTCGCGAACATGCCGATATCGTTGACGATGGGCGTGTCGTTTTCGGGATGGCAGTCGCAGTTGGGGCTAATGTCCATGGCGAGCGAAATGTGGAAGCTCGGGCGGCCGTCGACGACGGCCTTGGTGTACTCGGCGATCTTACAGTTGAGCACGTCGGCCGCGGCGTCATAGCCGGGCTTGATGGCGTCCTGGTTGCACACGCCGATGCAGCGGCCGCAACCCACGCAGCGATCGTGGTCGATGGCGGCCACGTGGACCGTGCGGGTGTTACCGTTGGCAAGCTCGCGCTCGCGGGTGTCGTCAAACGAGATAGCGTTGTGCGCACAGACCTTTTCGCAGGCACGGCAGCCAACACAGTGCTCGGTCGCGACGTTCGGCTTGCCGGCGGCATGCTGCTCCATCTTGCCGGCACGGCTGCCGCCTCCCATGCCCAGGTTCTTCATGGCGCCGCCAAAGCCGGCCTGCTCATGGCCCTTAAAGTGGGTGAGGCTGATCACGATATCGGCGTCCATGAGAGCCTGACCGATCTTGGCCTCGCGCACGTACTCGCCGCCCTCGACCGGGACGAGTGCCTCGTCGGTGCCCTTGAGGCCGTCGGCGATGATGATCTGGCAGCCCGTGGCATACGGGGTAAAACCGTTCTGGTAGGCGGTATCGATGTGCTCGAGCGCGTTTTTGCGGCTACCCACATAGAGCGTATTGCAGTCGGTGAGGAAGGGCTTGCCTCCCAGCTCCTTCACGACATCCGCGACGGCGCGAGCGTAGTTGGGGCGCAAAAAGCTCAGATTGCCCAGCTCGCCAAAGTGAATCTTGATGGCGACGAACTTGTTCTCAAAGTCGATCTGCTCGATACCGGCGTGACGGATGAGGCGCTTGAGCTTGTCGAGCTGGCTCTCGCGAGCATGCGTGCGCAGGTTGGTAAAGTACACCTTTGCCGGTGCTGCGGGTGCGGTTGCGGTCATAGATCTATCCCCTCGGTCTATATGGCGTTACAGACATAAGAGGATGGTACCCGTTGAAGCAGGGTTAATGTCAAGCACGGCGCCCAGTCATTGGGTAGTCATTGGGGACAGACTTAAATGACTGAAACCACTCATTGGGGACAGACTTAAATGAGTGCCGCCAGGGACAGTCCTTGCCGGCCCGGCCAGCGAGCCGGCGAATCGGCAAAGACCGTCCCCGATGACTAGTCGTTTAAGAACGTCCCCGATGACTACTCTTGGACTTTGAGGGCCTCGGCCAGGCTCACGCGCGTGATAGAACGCGTGTGTAGCAGCGCCACGACCAGGTAGGTCGCAAAGCCAATGCCGACGCATGCAACCATGGACCAAGCGGGCACGTAGATCTCGATATTGCCGTTGTAGGCGAGCAGCATCGAGCGGAAGATGGCCGTGAGCGAGCCGATAATGACCGGCAGACTCAGCACGAGCGACGCCACCACGCACAGCGTGATCGAGCGGATGTACAGATGCGAGATCTCGCTATCGCGATAGCCAAAGACTTTCATGTAGCTGATCGAACGGGCGCTGTGGTCGATCACAGCCTTGGTCAACAGGTACATAAACAGCAGGAAGATAAACACCGCGAGCCCGACCATCATGCCGATCATTTTGCTCATCATGCCGATGAACTGGTCGCCCACGGCGCGCATGTCGTCGGGCGTGGTGTCGCCGGCAAAGTAACGAGCATCGAGGTCGAGCTTCTCATCGCTCGCATAGCCGTTGAAGTACGCGGCGTCGTTGCCGAACAGCTCGTTAAAGTCGTCGATACTCATATAGATATTCATGTCCGACTTGGAGCCCCAGGTACAGTCCTTGCCCGCGTACTCAAGGGAATAATGCTCGCCCTCGTACTTGTCATCGAGCGTGACCTTCTGGCCCTCGCTCCAGCCAAACTTATCGAGCAAACCGCCGCCAAAGACGACGCGCCCATCGCCGACGTTGAGGTCTTTCCAATAGTGCGAATCGGATGAGATGCCATAGACGGAAATCGTCTCCTCGCCATTTCCATCGCCGCGGTCGTATTGCAGCTGGTAAACGGCGTATTTCTCGGCCTGTGCGATTGCGCCCGCGCCGTTGTCGGTCATATTAACCGGGTGGATATCGTCGTTGTCAGTGTCAATCTTGGAGGCTTTGTCGATCAGGTCGATAGCCTCATCACGGTTGCAGCCGAGGGCATCGGCAAGATCATCGAGGCGCGCATAAAGCGCATCCTTCTTGTCCTGGACCTTGGCAAGCGCATCCTGCGCCGCAGTCAGGCTCTCGGCAGACGGAGATGCGGTCGCGGCATCGGCTGCCGTCTGCGCCGCATCGGCCGCGTCGTCAAGCTCGTCATCGGCATCCTGGGCAGCGGTTAGCAGCGCGCCGTCAACCGACTGCAAGCGCTCGAGTGCCGACCACTGCTCGCGCTCCTCGGCGGTGCCCTCGAGCTCCAGCGGCGCCTTGAGCGTGTACTGGTGCTCGGCGACCAGGCTCGTCTTCAGGTTGTCCGCGTAGTGCGTCATCGTGGGCAGAATCGCCAGGCCAAAAAGCATCAGCAGCGACGCAAATGCAATGCCCACGAAGAGCGTGGCGAAGTTGCCCAGGTTGCGCAGGAAGATACGCAGGCGGAAGCGGGAAACAAAGCCCATGCGCTCCGGCAGCTGCAGGCCGCGCTTGGTACCCGATTTGCCGCTCGCCTCGTGACGAAGGAATTGCAACGGCGTCTTGCCCATTTTGCGAAGCAGGCCCACCAGCGTGATGAGGATGAGCGCGGCGGCGGGAACCACGGCGCACTTCACAAAGATCTCCCAGCTCCAGTACACCTGGAAGGGCGGCAGGCTGTACGAACCGTAATAGAGGCTGCGCATGGGCTCGGTAAAGAACACAACGCCGAGCGCAGTGCCCAAAAGCGCTGCGAGCACGCCCACGATGGCGGGAAGCGCAAGGTAGTGCAGCACGATCTCGCGACGGCGATAGCCGCTGGCGAGCAGTGTGCCAATGATGGCGCTCTCCTCCTCGATGGTGGCGTCGGTAAGGACCACAAAGACGAACGCCATGATCACGATGATGATGTCGAGCAGCGTCATCCACATCATAGAGTCGCCGTCCACGTCGTCGCGCGCGTAGCCAATACCCTGGTTGGAATCGGCGTCGATCAGATCGTCCACGCGCGCATCGGCATCGGTCAGCGCCTCGACCATATCCTGCTCCGCATCGATGCGGTCCGCAGTGGAGAGGTCGCGATCGGTAAAGGTAAAGGAGTAGGTGTAGGCGGGCGCGCCGCCGACGTCCTCGAGCGCGGCAAAGCCAGCGTCGGTGACCTCGGCCACGCCATAGGTGATGGTGTTCACCGTAAAGTCGGAGTTGTTGAGGAACAGCGCCTGGCTATCGGGCTGAGTCATGATGCCGCAGATGGTGTAGGTGCGACCCTCGAGCTCGACCTTATCGCCCACGGCGAGATCGTTGTTGGTGGCGAAGACACGGTCGATTGCCACCTCATCGTCCGTCTTGGGCTGCTTGCCCTCACAGTAGGACGCAATGTCCACCTTAGCGCGGTGCGCATAGGTGCGCAGCGTGCGCTTGGTGCCGTCGTCGCCGGACGCCTTTTTAATGATGGCATCGACAGAGAAATTCTTGTAGAGCGTGACGCCGCCGACGTCGCCGGCAGCATCCTCGGCAGCCTTAAGCTGCTCGTCGGTGGCCTCGAAGGAGGTGGTCACGCGGCCGTCCTCAATCGTGTACGCATTGCGCATGTCGTCGATAAGGCAACCGATGGAGTGGGCCGCGAGCAAAAAGCCCGAGGTGAGAGCGATGCTTCCGCACATAAGCAAAAAGATGCCCAGGTACTTGCCGATATTGCGGCGCAGCTCGCGCGGGAGACGTTTTGCGAGAGGTGTCATGGCGCCGCCTACCAATCGAGCTCGGCGGCCGCGACGGGCACATCGTTGAGCTCGTCCTCGACGATGTGCCCGTCGCGCAGGCGTAACACGCGATTGGCCATGCGCGCGATGGCGGCGTTGTGGGTGACAATGATGATGGTGCAGCCGTAGGTGCGGTTGACATCCTCCATGAGCTGCAAGATTTCCTTGGACGTCTTGTAGTCGAGCGCGCCCGTGGGCTCGTCGCACAGCAGCAGGCCCGGGTTTTTGACGAGCGCGCGGCCGATGGCACAGCGCTGCTGTTGGCCGCCCGAGACCTGGCGCGGGAACTTGTTGCGGTGCTCGTAGAGGCCCAGTGAACGCAGCAGGTCGTCGACATTGAGCGGCTTTTTGGACAGGTGTGCCGTGACCTCGATGTTTTCCTTGATGGTGAGATCGGGCACCAGGTTGTAAAACTGGAAGACAAAGCCCAGCTCACGGCGTCGGTATTCGCCCAGGTCTCCGGCGTTGAGCGTGGTGAGGTCGCAGCCGTCCACCAGAATAGAGCCGGCGTCGGCATCCTCCAGGCCGCCGATCAGGTTAAGAAACGTCGATTTGCCCGAACCCGAAGGCCCCAGCATGACGCAGATCTCGCCACGATTGATGGACGTGTCGATGCCATCGAGTACCGTCAGGCGCGCATCACCGTCGCCGTAGTGCTTTTTGAGATCCTTAACCTGGACGTAGGCTTTCTGCGTTGCCATGGTATCCCCCACTGTTAGCCTCATACTACTTTATGAGCGTAATAGTAAACCTTGGCGAACTATTTTGGAGCGAGGCTTGGGATTTATTTCAGACTGGTCATTGGGGACGTTCTTAAATGACCAGGTGGCTAAGCACGGGATTTGGTGCGCGAGAGGGCTAGGCCTACGGCGGCGATGGCCGCGGCAAAGAGCACCGTGACGCCCAGGTCGCAGGCGATGTCACCCAGCACGGCGGACGTCAAATCCGAGGCAAGCGCCTTGCCGATCGCGTCGTTCACCCAATATGTCGGCACAAAGTGCGCCACGGTCTGCACGGCTGGGCCCATCAGCGACAGCGGCATCCAGGCGCCGCCCAAAAACGTCATGAGCATGCCAAGCAGGTTGCCCACACCGTTGAGCAGCTCCTCGCGCGCGCCCAGACTCGAAAGGGCAAAGCCAACGGCCAGTGGCGTGCATGCCAGGGCAAACGTCGCCGCCAGTGCCAGGCACACACGCCCCACGCCGACCTCGGCGACCGCGCCGGCAAAGCCCACGACGCCCATCATGCTCGACACAAACCAGATGCAGACGGTGAGTACGGCGGCGGCGGCAAACACGGCAAGCGAACGCTGTCGCTCGGGGATGGGGCCGGCATCCATACGACGCACGCGCTCGGGCTCGTTCATGCCCGAGAACACCAGCCCCACCGACACGATGACCGACGAGATAATCGCGTACGCACCAAAGTTGAAGTACGACTCGAGCGTGGCGGCGGCCGTCGAGTCGACCTTGACCCGCTCGATCTCGACCTCGGCACGCTCGGCAGCGGCATGTTCGGCAGCCTTGGCAACGTCACCGTTGGAGGCAGTGGGCTCAAGCGCCGCCGCAGCGCCCGCGAGTGAGATCCAGCGCGAGGCCTCGGCAGACGAAAGCGCCGCCGCCATGGTGCCAGCGCCGTAGGTCACATCGAGCTTGGGCAGGGACTCCCCCGCGCGGGCGGCTACAACGAGGTCGTCCTCAAACCCCTCCGGGATAAAGAACACGCAGTCGGCACTGCCCTTGGCGCTGTTGCTCTTGGAGAGCGCGTCCGCAAGGTCGTAGGTGTCGTCGTCGACGCCCGTGACCAGCTCAAAGCGCGAACCCAGATGCTTGGTAAGCGCACGCGAAAGATCGCTGTCGTCGCGATCGACCACGATCACGTTGGCATCGTAGGGCTTGTACTCGGTGAGCTGCGACGAGTTCCAGCTCACCGATGCCGCGATAAACACACCCATGAGCGAGATGAACACCGTATAGATAAGCAGATAGAGCGGGTGTGCGAGCGCCATGCGAAGCGCAGTCTTAAAGGTGCTCATAGCGGCTCCTTCCAAAGATCAGCGTGGCGGCGGCGACAAACACCAGGGCCATCAGGACGAGTGCGCCCGCGCGAACGGCAAAGGGGCCCAGGTCCTCAAAGAAATACAGGCGGTTGAACATGTCGCAGATGAGCTTGACGGGGTTGAGCCAGCACTCGGCCGGGCAGGCGCGGGCGACGTCGTCGGCAAGCGCCATCGCCGGCTCGCCGTAGAGGCCGGCGAACAGGGCGCACGTGGTGGCAAAGCCCGTGAGGATGCCCGACTTGGACGCCTTGCCGCCCTTAACGGGAAGCGTGCCCACAAAGAGTCCCAAGCCCGTGGCGGCAAGCGCGGAAGCGGCGCCGCCCACCAAACACAGCCCCTCGCGCCCGCCAAAATCGATGCCCACGACTAGGCGCACGTAGCCGATCGCGATCACCATCGAAGCAAAGGAGACCAGCCACGAGCCCACAAAGATGCCGGCCAGCGACGCCGTCTTGGAAAGGCCACCCACGCAGCGACGCGCGCCAAGGCCGGACAGATTGGGCTGCAGATCGACGACGCTCAAGGCGGCAAACTCGGCAGACATCATCGCCACCAGACCAAAGAGCGCATAGTAGTAGATGACCGTGCCATCGGGCGTGGTACGCGTCAGGCTCACGCGACGGGTGCCGCCCTCGAGCGACAGGGCGCGCGCAACCGCCTCCGGGTCGGCGAGCGCCGCTGGGTTGTCCTGGGCAATTTGGGACATGAGCTCGGCATTTTGTGTATACGAGCTTGCCACCGTCTCCAGGATGCTGCGATCGGTGAGCACCGACGACGCACGCGAGCCGTCATAACTCGATAGCAGCGTGAGTTTGGGCGTGCCCGCGTCGTCGACCGTATAGATGCCCGCGACCTCGCCGGCCTTAAGCGCACGGCTCGCGTCGGCTGCGTCGTCGCACTCGTGGATCTCGAGCAGTTGGTCGTCGCCTTCCTTGGCAAGCGAAGCCGCCACGTTCTTAAAGGTCGAGGCGTCCCAGGCCTCGTCCGCCACGATGGCAACCGGCACCGGATCGACCGTGCCGTCGGAGCTCAGGTTCGCAAACATAAACATAAACATCGTGGAAAGCGCGATGGGAAAGAGAGCGCCCCAAACCCACGTGCTCGGCCGGCGCAGCAGTGTCTTGACCGTGGTGATGATGGTGTTGAACATGACCGCCCCCTAGTCGCGCAGCTCGCGGCCGGTGATCTCGAGGAACACGTCGTTGAGGGTCGGCGGCTCGCTCCACACGCGGCCGAGTGCCACGTCGGCGGCGCGCAGTGTGTCGAGGATGTCGACCAGATTGTGCGGGCTCGCCTCACAGGTGCAGACGAGCTCGCCGCCGGACAGCTCGACTGCAAGCACGTGCTCGAGGGCGCGCAGCCGCTCGACCGTGGCGGGCTCGACGGCGCCGACCTCGACGGTCACGCGCTCGCCCATCTGAATCATGCGCTTGAGCTCGTCGTTGGTGCCCTGCGCCAGCACGCGGCCGCCGTCCATGATCATGATGCGGCTGCAGATTTGCTCGACTTCCTCCATGTAATGGCTGGTATACACCACCGTGGCGCCCTCGTCGCGCAGGCGGCAGATGCCCTCCAGGATGGCGTTGCGGCTCTGCGGGTCGACCGCCACTGTGGGCTCATCAAAGAAGATGAGCTCGGGCTTGTGCGCGATACCACAGGCGATGTTGAGGCGTCGCGCTAGGCCGCCCGAGAGCTTACCGGGGCGGAACTTGGTAAAGTCACCCAGCCCGACAAAGTCAATCGCCTCGTCCACGAGCGCGCGGCGGCGCTTGCGGTCGTTAACGTAGAGACTGCAGAAATAGTCGATGTTCTCGCGCACCGTAAGCTCGTCGAATACCGCCACCTGCTGCGGCACCACGCCGATGCGGCGCTTGAGGTCGTAGCGGGCGGGCGTCATGGGCTCGCCGAACAGCTCGATGGCGCCTTTGTCGTAGGCGAGCAGCTGCAGAATGCAGTTGATGGACGTGGTCTTGCCCGAGCCGTTGGGGCCCAGCAGGCCAAAGATCTCGCCGCGGGCGATGCTCAGGTTAAAGTGGTCAAGCGCGATAAAGTCGTCATAGCGCTTGACGAGGTTTTCGACGTGGACGATGTCTGTCATGAGGCGGCCCTCCTGTTGATTGCGGCCCGGTACGATTGCATCATCGCAGGAGCCGCCGGCGCGCACCAGTGAGCTTTGTCACGAGTGCGAGGCTTGGCCGCGTGGCCCGCCGGCGCCCCGCTTTGCCGCGCGGGAGGAATGTCACGGTTGCGCAGGCGGCCCCTCCACCACGCGCGGCTTCGCGTACAATACCCGTATGAACAGGCTTTTCGACAAATCGATCGTGCTGGCGTGCTGTATTGCGGCCGCTATGGGTCTTGCTGTGGACGCTCGCCTGGTCGCGGCGTTTTGCCTTGGCGTTATTGCCACCTCGCTGGCCGAGCTCGCGCAGAAGGAACGCACGCGCCGCACAAGCGAGGCCGCGAGCTGCGCTTACATCATCGCGGCCGTCTTCGTGCCGCCGTTTGTGCCGTTTGCACCTCTCGCCCTCTATGACATCGCACGACGCGTGCACCGTGAACACGTTTGGGTCGCGTTGGGCATTGGCGTCGCCTTTGTCTTCGCACTCGTCGCGGACCTACGCGCCGACGCGCTCACCGCCCGAACGCTTCTACTGACCGCCATCCTTTCAGTTGCCGCCACCTTGTTATCGCTACGTACCGCCCAGTTGGAGCGCGAGCAGCAGCGCATGCGCCGCATCCGCGACGAGCTGCAGGAACGAGCTCTCGCGCTCGAAGCGCGCAACCGCGACCTTGCCGATCGTCAGGACTACGAAGTCGAGCTCGCGACACTCGCCGAACGCGCCCGTATCGCGCGCGAGATCCACGATAACGTCGGCCACCAGCTCACGCGCGCCTCGCTGCAGACCGAGGCCCTGCGCGTCGTGCACGCCGACGAGCCCAGGGTTGCCGCCGATTTCGCCGACGTCAAACGCACGGTTGACGAGGCGCTCCAGCTTGTGCGCACCAGCGTCCACGCGCTCAACGACAACGCCGTCGACCTTTCCGTGCAGCTCGAACGCATTGTCGAAGGCGCGCACTCGGACGGCGGCCCGCAGATTGAGCTTGAAGTTATGGCCGAACATGCGCCCGCAAACGTCGCCAACTGCTTTGCGGCAGTCCTGCGCGAGGCGCTCTCCAACACCATGCGCCACGCTTGCGCCCGTACTGTCACCGTACGGTGCATGGAGCATCCGTCGTTTTACCAGCTCATCGTTACCGACGATGGCACGGGCGGGGTCCAAGCAAGCAGCCGCGGCGCCGCGGAGGGCATGGGGCTTGCCTCCATGCGCGAGCGCATCGAGGCGCTTGGCGGCACCTTCACCGCCGGTCCGCGTGCCGGCGCCGGCGGCTGGCGCGTGTTTGCCACCGTTCCCAAACAGCAAGGAGATGAGGACTGATGAGGCTCATCGTTGTCGACGACGACCGCTTGGTGGTCGATTCGCTCAAGATTATCCTGGGCGCCCAGCCGCAGATCGAAGTGGTGGGCACCGGTGCCAACGGCAACGATGCGGTTTCGCTCTATGCCGAACACGCGCCCGATATCGCACTGCTCGACATTCAGATGCCGGGGCGTGACGGACTTTCGGCGGCACGCGAGATCCTTGAGCACGACCCCGCGGCACGCGTCGTGTTTTTGACGACATTCTCGGATGACGAGTACATTGTGTCGGCGCTCAAGCTGGGCGCCCGCGGCTACCTAATTAAAACCGATGTCGCCGCCATTCCACCGGCGTTGGAGCAGGTCATGGACGGTAGGCGCGTGCTCGAGGGCAAGGCGATCGAGGACATCGATTTTGACGGAACGGGCGTTGAGGCGGGCACACTCCGCCGGCCCGCGGCCTTTGTCAGCCTGACCGACCGCGAGTTCGAAGTCGCCGAGCTCATCGCCCGTGGCCTCGACAACAAGGAGATTGCCGCCACGGCATACATGGGCGAAGGCACCGTGCGCAACCACATCAGCTCAATCCTTGCCAAAATGGGCCTGCGCAACCGCACGCAGATTGCCATCGCCTACCTGCGAGGGTAATTACCCAACGGCCGACCACCCCGGCATAGCAAAATGGCTGCTACCGTTTTAATGCCATTTCAAAACTATGCCGGTTTACTACGATGAATCGCCCACCTTCGACCACGGTAAATTGCGCGCTTGCAAAACCGCAGGTAGAACGCTTGCAATATTTAGAAAAATGCAGTCATGGTCGGGAATGTCGAATTCATCGTAGTAAACCGACATAGTTTTGTTCGGGCGGCCCTGCACGAGTGCCTCCGCAAGCCTCGCGGGACCAAAATGATCCGTTTCCCTCTGTCCACGGGAGATCAGGGGCTGGTACTGATATGGTGGCATTTCAAAACTATGCCGGATTACGGGGCTAAAGCCGGAGCCCTCATCCATACCTTCATTTTTTGAAAAACAGCAAGCTATCTACCTGCGGTTTTATTTTCGTGGTTTTCGGTATGGTCGGGGGTTCGCTATCCAGCCCCGTAATCCGGCATAGTTTTGTTCGCGGCGGCCCAACCGCGCGTTTAAGCGCGGGGCCGGTGGGGCAATTTTGCCCCACCGGCCCCTATTCCAACTCTATTCCAACGCTACTCCGGCTTGGTTTCTACCGTGGGAGTCTTGTCCGCCGCAACTGGAGTGCGGGCGGTGTCCATAGTCAGGCAGTGTTTGGGACAGCTTTCGATGCACTCACCGCACACCACGCAGGCATACGGGTCAATCGACCAGGTACCACCCTTGCGATCGACCGTGAGCGCGCCCGCCGGGCAGCGACGTGCGCACATACCACAGCAAATGCACACATCCATGTCGTTGACGATATGCCCGCGCAAGCGCTCGGGCGCCGCCAGCTTCTCCTGCGGATAGCACACCGTTACCGGCTGCTTGACCATAGAGCCCAAGGCCGTCTTGGCAAATGTCAGTAAACTCATGCCGCGCCTACCTTTCCGTGCAGCTAATGCAGGGGTCGATGGTCAGGATAATCATGGGCACGTTGGCAAGGAGCACGCCCTGCAGCGCATGCGTCAGACCCGCCAGGTTCTGCGACGTCGGCGTGCGCACGCGAAAACGGTCCAGATTCTTGGTGCCGTTGCCGCGCACATAGTAGTACGCCTCGCCGCGCGGCTGCTCAATCACAACCTCGCCGCGCGCGCCGTCGGCCGGCGTAAGCTTGGTGCGCCCGCCGATACCGTCGTGCGGAATCTTGCCCACAAGCTCCTTGATAATGTCCATGGCCTGCATGACCTCGGCACAACGCACCTGGCAGCGGGCATAGCAGTCGCCGTCTGTGGCAACGATGGGCTCAAACGCGGCCAGATCCGCATAGGCGCCGTCGCCGAACATACGCACGTCGTAGTCCACGCCCGAGGCGCGACCGAACGGACCGACCATCGAAAGCTCCAGCGCGTCCTTCTTGCTGATCACGCCCACGCCATGCAGGCGCTCGCCGCAGCTATTGTCGTCCAAAAACGTATGCACCAGGGCCTCGTAGTCGGGACGCATGGCATCGAGCGTCTGGACAATACCCGCCAGCTCGGAGTCCTCAATGTCGTGCTTGAGGCCGCCGATCTCGTTGATCGACAGAATCACGCGACCACCGCACGTGCTCTCGAAAATCTTGAGAATCTGCTCGCGCAGGGTCCACGACCGATAGAACAGCGCCTCGAAGCCAAAGGCATCGGCGAGCAGGCCCAGCCACAGCAGATGCGAGTGGATGCGCGAAAGCTCGTGCAAAATGGTGCGGATATACTGCGCGCGGCCGGGCACCTCGATGTCGAGCATGCGCTCGCAGGCGCTGGCATAGCCGTAGCTGTGGCCCACGGCGCAGATGCCGCAGATGCGCTCGGCGATGTAGCCAAACTGATGCATGTCGCGCTTTTCGGTTAGCTTCTCGAGCCCGCGGTGCACAAAGCCGATCTGCGGAATTGCCTCGATGACGCGGTCGTCCTCGATCACCAGGTCCAGATGAAGCGGCTCGGGCAGCACCGGGTGTTGCGGGCCAAACGGAATAACGGAGCGATGTGCCATGGACCTTACGCCTCCTTTTTCTGCTTGTCGCGGGCGGCCTTGGCAGCAAGCGCCGCGCGGACCTTGGCCGCTTTCTCGGGATCCATAGCGGCGAGCTTTGCCTCCATCTCGGCAGCCTTGAGCGCGGCCTTGGCAGCGGCATCGTCATGCTGAGCATCGGAGCCGGTAGCCGCAGCGGGCTGGGCGGCAACAGCGTTCGCAGCATCACCGGCACCCGCGGCGCCCTCCCCCGCAGCAGCAGCGGCAGCGGCCTTCTCGGCCGCAGCCTTGCGCGCCTTGGCCTCTGCGGCGGCACGGACCTTCATGGCTTTCTCGCGCGCGGCCTTCACCTCGGGTGTGATAACGCTCATGGGCTCGGCAGTCGAGACCTGGTAGAAAAAGCCCTTAAAGTCGATCTGCATATCGGTAATGGCAAGCCCAAACAGGTCGTGCGCCTCGTTCTCAAACGGGAATACCGCCGGATAATACGAGCTGATGGACGGAATCTCCTGGTACTGGTCGATGCCCTCGACCACCAGGTTCTCGATCGCATAGCTGCCATCCTGAGCGATCTGCTCCTGTGCAGCACGAACGTTGATAAACGTATAGACCAGGCGATACGTGCCGTCGTCGACGTTGCGCTCGGCATGCATTTGCACAAAGCGCGCGCCGACGCCCTTGAGCGCCTGGACATGCGACAGGAGCTCGTCGATCCCGACGGTGGTATAGATAGCCTTTTGCATTACTCGGCCTCCTTTGCAGCGGCGGGCGTCTCAGCAGATGCGTCGCCAGCGACGGGCGCGGCGGGCTTCCCGGCAGGCGCGTCACCGGCACCGTCAGCCCCGGCCCCCGCAGCCACAAATCCGTCCTCGCCCAGCTCAACGCCGCCATCCCAGGTAGCAGCACCGCCCACGGTAAGCGGGTCACCGCCAGCACGCATCACGGCCTCCTTCTGGTCCAGGATGCCGCACGCCTCCACGATGGCATCGATCACCGTCTCGGGGCGAATGGCGCACCCGGGCGCGTACACGTCCACGGGAATCGCGCGGTCCACGCCGCCGATCACGTTATAGGCATCGCGGAACACGCCGCCCGAACACGCGCAGATACCGCAGGCCACTACACACTTGGGCTCGAGCATCTGGTTGTAGACCTGGCGCACGACGGGCAGGTTCTGGGCATTGACCGACCCCGTCACCAAAAAGATGTCCGCATGCTTGGGGTTGCCGGTGTTGACCACGCCAAAGCGCTCCGCATCGAACAGCGGCGTGAGCGAGGCCAGCACCTCGATATCGCATCCGTTGCAGCTCGAGCCGTCGTAATGAATAACCCACGGCGAGCGCGACATTTTATGATCCATGAATGCCGCCTCCTAAATAAACACGTCGACGAGGATGGGCATAAGGTTGAGCAGGCCAAACACCAGCGCCACGCCCCATCCGAGCTTAAAGCAGCTGCGCCAGGTACTGCGTGCGAAGGTGTTGTCGATAAGCACCTCGACAAAGTACGTCGCGGCCATCACGACCAGGGCTACCACCCAGCTCACCGGGTTGCCCCAAACAAAGAACATGCCCACCCACATCAAAAACAGCACGGTCTCGCACCAGTGCATAAGGGTCATCTTGGCCAGCGTGCCGCCGCTCATCTCGGTGGCGACGCCCTGAACGATCTCCTGATGCGCGTGATGCGAGTACGAAAGATCGAACGGCGACTTGCGCAGCTTGATGGTAAGTACCGCGAGCAGCGCGAGGAAAATGGGCGCGCTGTACACGATGATGGGGGCCGACTGCCCCGTCACGGCGATGGAATCGAAGCTGTCGGTGGCAAGGTACAGACCCACGCTCATCAGCAGAACGGCGGGCTCGTAACTCATAACCTGCAGCAGCTCGCGGTCGGCGCCAACCTGGGCAAACGGGCTTTGCGTCGAGGCGGACGCCAGCACCACAAAGATCGCGGCGAGCGTCACCATAAAAGCGCACAGCAGCGTGTTGGAGCCAGACACAAAGATGCCGCCGCCCACCACGGTAAAGATGAGCGCGCACGCCATGTAGGTATCGTCCATGGTGTTTACGCTGGCAGGGGCCTTGCGCAGCAGCTTGGCAACGTCGTAGAAGGGCTGCAGCAAGCGCGGGCCCACGCGGCCCTGCATGCGAGCCGAAAGCTTACGGTCAACGCCGTCGATCAGGCCGCCCACAAGCGGCGCCAGCAGGGCAAACGCCACGGTGCCAATAAATATGCCCACGACGCCCGAGCCTTCGAAATACTTACCGCGCAGCACCGAGGGCGCGCTCATGGCAAGTCTCTCGGGCCCAATCCACGCGCAACACAGCAGCGCAAAGAAGATAATGCTGCAACACACGACGCTACCCGCGGGGCCAATACGCTTCTCGCCAAGGGCGTCCTCCGAGTACCAATTGCGCTTTTCGGCCTTCACCTCATGTCCCATCGAGCCGCGGAAATGGCGATATTTGTCGGTTCCCACGCCCGAAAGGTACACGTTGACGTGCGGTTTGTTGCTCACGCGGAACGACGTCAGCAGCACCACGGCGATAAACGCCACGATAACCACCATCAGATACATGGCGTCCTTGCCGATAACGTACGGCACGCGGCCAAACACCATGGCCAAGTAAGGCGACACCAGGCCGCTCGAGATGAGCGGGAACGCCACGCAGCACAGAATCAGCAGCGCGGCGATGGTGTTGAGCGCCATCCATTCGGTCTTATGGACATTGACCTCAACGTTTTGGGCCGTGGGGTCGACGCCCGAAAGCTTGGCAAGCCACTTGCCCCAGAAGTAAAACGTCGCGGCCGAGCCAAAGGCCAACACCATGATCATGAGCACGTTGCCGGTCTGCGCGAACGCCACCAGGGCGCCCCACTTGGACACGAGCATGCCAAACGGCGCCACAAACATGCCCATGATGCCCAGCATCATCAGGCGCGTCAGGTGCGGCATGCGGCTGAACATACCGTCCATGTCCTCGATATTGCGGCTGCCGATATGATGCTCGGCCGTGCCCACGCACAGGAACAGAAGCGACTTTGCCACCGTGTGGAACAGGATCAGGAAGATGGCCGCCCATACGGCCTCGGGCGCGCCGACACCCAAGCAGGCACTGATGAGGCCCAAGTTGGAAATGGTGGAGTACGCGAGCACGCGCTTGGCGTTGCTCTGCGAGATGGCCATGAGGGCGGCGAGCAAAAACGTGATGGCACCCACGCTCGTGACCATAAAGCCGGTCACGGGATAGATGGCATAGAGCGGGCTCAGCTTGACCATCAGGAACACGCCGGCTTTGACCATGGTGGACGAGTGCAGCAGGGCGCTCGTGGGCGTGGGGGCAACCATGGCGCCAAGCAGCCAAGTGTGGAACGGCATCTGTGCGGCCTTGGTGAGTGCGGCGAGCGACAGCAGAATGACCGGCATCACCAGCAGCGCGGATTGCGCGGTTCCGGCGCCGGAAAGCTCAATCATGCCTGAGATGGTCAGCGGCATGCCGTTAACGTGCAGGTACATGAGTCCGACCAAAAACGCGATGCCGCCCAGCATGTTGAGGATGATCTGGGTAAAGGCGTTCTTGATGGCCTCGGGCGTGCGCGTGTAGCCAATCATGAGGAACGAGCACACGGTGGTGATTTCCCAGCCGCAGAACAACCACTCAAGGTTGTCGCTCGTCACGATGACGAACATGGCCGAGAGGAACAGGAACATAAGCGCCAGGAACTGCGGCCGTCGGTCGGGCGCGGTCTGCCCGCGCAGCGCGGCCTCGTGCTCGTCGTGGGCCTGGAAGTCCTTCATGTAGCCCAGGGCATACACGCAGATCAGGCTGCCGACAATGCCGACGGCGAGGACCATGATCACGCTCATATAGTCCAGGTAGAGCGGCGTTGCGGTGACGGCTTCGGCCGCGGGCAGCGTCATGGCTGCAAAGGCGAGCGAGCCCACCAGCTGGACTATGCCGAGCACCGTGGTGAGCGCGTTCCTATATTTATACGCGTTGTATAGGATGACGGCGCACAGGATGACATCGATGGCGGAGCTGATGATCGAGAGCACATGCGAGGTGCCGGAGGCAACCTCAAAGCTCTGCGGGCCCGCGCCAAAAAACATGACGGCGACTACAACTGTCACCGCCATAATGATGCCGGAACCTATGAGCCCCACCGCATCGCGGGCGCGGTCACCGCGCGCGAGCAGCATGCCCAGCGCCGGTACCAGCGGAAACAGGGTAAGGAAATACAGTAGCGTCATACCATCACTCCCCCATGCAAAAACGCTGCAATCGTTTAACGTTATAGCTCAATTGAGGAGTAACGGCGGCGGGTTTTCGGTCAACTGGGGAGTTTTGTACGTGCGGGGTAAGGAGTCTGTCCGCATTGGAGCAGAGGGGCGGCAAGAAAAATGCGCCCCTGTGGGCGCACCATCCCGTTCGCTATTCCGCCTTTTTAACGCGCGGCTTATCGACCAGCGCGGACTCACCGCTCTCGCGATACTGGCGGCACCAAGCCTTGACTGAAGACTCGCTGGGAATCTTGTGCTTGATCATAGCCTCGCGAACCGTCAGGCCGTTTTCCAAACGGTCCTTAACCACGGCGAGCTTTACGTCGTACGAATAGGTGTGATGGCGAGCGCCCGCATTGAGCACGGCGTCGGCACCGCCCACGGCATATGCGCGGGCCCACTGACGAGCCGTGGCCTGGGGAATGCCAAGCTTTGCGGCGAGGGCGCGGTGACCGACCCCCTCTTGGAGGATCTCGACGGCGCGCTGCCTAACCTCGGGCGCATGCGTGCGAGTCCTAGTTGCTTCCGACATACCTGCCACTTCTTAGCCTTAACCGTTAATCTGCTTTCTTACGTGCTTGTTAGATAGTAGCATTTTGCTGTTCCCGCGTAACAGTTAATTGAAAATCGTAACAGCGGCATCTGGGTATTTGCCATTCATTTGCAACAGTTCTTTAGGCTTTATTTACGCAGCTAGTTGGCTCGCGGCTCATTGACGGTGTTTTACCAACCAGATGGGTATCTTTTTGTTTGGCTGGTATGGTTTGTGCAATTATTAACCCCTCGTCAGTCCGCACCTAACATGTCAGCTTTCCACTTAACTTTCCAGCTTTCCACCTTGGGTGGTAAGTTAAGCGGAAAGTTGGAAAGAAGTTGGGAGACCGAAGCATGGGCGACGGACAGCCCTACTTTGCAAGTCGATACCGTTGCCGCGGGCTACGCGGAGGTTCCATCGCCTCAATCTTGCCCGCACCAATCAAGCCCTTTATATGGTTGGAAACGGCGCTCCTGCTCAAACCCGAAGCGTCCGTGAGCTCCTTAGTCGAGGCCGAAGAATGTGTTGCCAGGTAATCCAAGATTGCCTCGTCCACATGCCCCACAGACGTCACCTGTTCCGCCCGCATTATCTTTCGCTTATCGAACGTCAGCGAAAAAGAAACCGTCGAGTTCTTTGGTTCGGGCGGCAGCATGTTTGCCCGCTCGAGCTGCTCACCTATTTCCTGATAACCAGTGCCGCGATTTTCGACCACGTAGCCACCGCCTGGGTACGGCGTGGTCTCGAGAATATTTGAAAGGAACTGGTTTCTGGATGACGAAACCCCAGAAACTCCCAGCGAATCGATCGTTACATCGCCGTACAGCCCGCCGGGATTGAGAATCTCGACGCGGTCGATATACAGGTTGACCTGAACTTGTGAGCCACGCGCGGCGGAAGAGTAGTCGCGGTGCATGAGTGCGTTCGCCACCGCCTCGCGCAGCGCCACGGGCGGATAATCGGGCACATCTTTCCGGAACGCGCCCTCGATAACCGCGGCGTTTCGGGTGTTTCTCGCAACGGCGGCAAGCACGTCCTCAATCATGAAAGGGATTGGACCCAAAATGGTCTGAGAATCCACAAAACGCTTGTTATCGCTTACTCGCTGCGTTTTTGTAGTCCCGGGGTACGCCGTAAAGGTCACATTGAGACGTGGGAAGAACTTTTGCGGAAACCGTCCCATCGCGACAATTGCGGCAAGCGTCGGCACGATTGCGTCGTCCACCCTTTTGGTCACATGCAGGTCAAGGAGAATCTCGTCATCGCTTCTGGTGCCCAAAAGCCTAGGGTGCAGCTCGCGCTGACGTTTTATAAACCCTTGCAAAAGATCGGCGTCAAGGTCATCGAGCGTGGCACCTTCGACCGGCTCGTCGTCGTATGTAGGCTGAACATGCTCCTCCATAAAGCGATCGATTTCGTAGGGAGTCATGCGCCGGTCGCCGTCGCCCGTACGGATAAAGGACGAATCGTACATTCCGCGTGCCGCAATATAGCAGGGTTTATCGCGTGGATGCATTTCTTTGATGCGCGCGCAAAGCACCAGCTTACCCTCGAAGGGGAGCACTTGGATATCCGGCCTCACAACGGGCGTCAGCTTTTCACATGCAGAAGAGAGGGCGTCTTGCATCTTGCGGGCATCAAAACCCTCGACGGGCATAAACCCGTTCTTTTCGGAAATGCCGAGGATGATAAAGCCGCCCTGCGCGTTGGAAAATGCCGAAAGCGTCTCGACGATGCTTTTGGGGAGCGCGCCCTTGGCTTCTTTTACTTCGTACTGCTGGGTGTCGTTTCCTATTGCCCGCAGATGATGGATAACCTGCGCCAACCACTCCTCATTCATGCCGAACCTCCCAACTTTCCAACTTTCCACCTAACTTACCAGCTTTCCACTTAACTTTCCAGCTTTCCACCTTGAGTGGTAAGTTAAGTGGAAAGCTGGAAAGTTGGTGGAGAGCTGGGGCAGCAGTAGGCCAAGCGAACAAGAAAAAGGGCGGCAACCGGGTGGTTGCCGCCCCTCGCGTAGCTAGTTGGTTTTCGTCTCGTGCCGAATGCCCTCGGTGTTGATGCGCGCTAGCGTGTACGTCACGTAGTCGGAGTGCGAATAGTCATCAAGGTTGCTAACGTTGACCGGTGTGTCGTCGACAACGTTGCCGGTCATAATATTGGTCGTAAGCACCAAGCGGTAGTTTGCGTAAGTTTGGTTCTCACCCTCAACATTCGTATTCACTTTAACGCGGAAGGCATGCTTAAAGGCAAGGCTGTTGCCGTCGCGCGTGAGGAACGCGCCGTTGGTCTTGGTGTCGGTGAACACATAGCTGTTGCCGTCGGCGGATGCCGCACCCGTGCCTAGGTAATCGCTGCCGAGCACCGTAATGTAGTTCGAGATATCGCCGACCGGAGCATAGCCGCCATTATCTTGCCGCTGCTCCAGGCTCAGCGTGTAGGTCACCGTGCTTGCGGCGTCGATCTTAGCCTCGGCGCCCGTGAGCTTGCTCAGGTCGTAGGTACCCACCAGAGCGATCTCGCCGTCAGCGGACTTGAGGTCATCGATGTTGATGCCCAACTGGGATTTCTTAGACGCCTCGAGCGCGATGGTCGATGAGCCCACATCCATACGGTAGTAGCCGGCGCCGCCATCGTTGTATGCCGAGTTGCTACTGGTGCTGAGCGTGTCGGCATGCGTGGAAAGGTACGCGCGGTAGTTGGGTTTGGTGTAGCGGTCGGTGCCGCTGTTCTGCGAGGCCACGATACCCGCCTGGCAGGCAGGCTCCGTCATGGTGAGCGCGGCCCTCATGGTAACGGTGAAGGCGTTGACATGGTTCTTGGCGATCTCGCGCAGGCCCGACATGTCGATGGGATTACCCTCAGCATCGGCAAGCACCAGTGACATGTCGCCACCGTTCGCAGTCCAACTAAGGCCCGACACCACTGGGGTCTCCTTCGTGCCGGCCAGATTCCAACCCGACCCGCCCCAGGTGTAGTAGTTATCACCCACCTTAACGTAGAACTCATACGTGCCCTGCGTGCCCGTGGGGTATCCTACCGAGCCCGCGATGACGCCATCGTGATAGGTGACAAGCGACGAATCGAGCTGATAATACAGCGCGTCAGAGCTCGTGTATTGCTGGCTCGAGTCAAACGTCACGGTGTCGCTCACGTTCATGGAAAGCGAATAGGTGGCTTCCTTGAGCTCCATCCGGCTGATGCTGTCCCTGTTGTCGACGAGGTTACGCTTGTTGTCAACGAGGCTGTGCGTGTAGTTTGATGCCACGCTATAGGTCGAGGGCGTATTCTGGTGCCCATCCTCGGCAGCCTTGCCGTCGGCTGCTTTCTTGCCTCGCAGCAGGTAGTTGATGTGCTCGTTGAGGCTCGTGTCCACCGTGGTGGCGGTGTAGCCGTTGACGCCCACGGACCCCGCCGGCGTGCGCACCACCAAGTAGAAGTTTTCGCTCTTGGGCTCTTCCTTATCAACGGAGAGGGTATAGAACGTGCCCGTCGCGTCGGAAGAAGTGCGCGCGCGGTAGTACGCGCCATCGACCTTGGCGCCAGCCATCTTCGCGAGTTCGGCCTGGCTCTTGTCCTTGACCTCGTCATCGGCGAGCTTGACCCAAGCGCCGTCCTTGTCCTCCTTGGCCTCATCGGCCTTCACGCCCACGATTTCGCTCAGCCACGGTTCGGTGTAGTAAGCCTTGTTGCCAGCGTCCACAAACTCGGTGAGCTTGACTGACGTCGCGCCGCCCGTGCCCACCGTGTAGTGATATTCGCGGCTGTTGTTGGCCGTGTCCACGAGTGTGAGCTGTGTACCCTCGGGCAGCGTGGCACCGAAGGTAATGCTCTTGTTGAGCGGACCCATAGAGCCGCCGGCTTCGAGCAGCGTGTTCCAGCCGTAATCGACCGGCTTGCCCCGAGCGCTGCCATAGGTCCAGGTAAGGTAGCCGGTCATGGTGTCGCCGCTGCTCACAAGTACGTGCTTGTCGTATTTTGTCGCATAGTCGGCAGCCTTGAAGTTCGCACCTTCGGAGTAGGTGGCGGTAAAGTCGATCTCGAGCATGCGCTTGACGATGATGGGTACCTGTACACGGTAGCTCTGGCCGGCCTCGCTAAAGGTGACCGTAAGCAGCGTGAAGCGCCCCTGCTCATTGTCCCAGTCGGTGCTCGCGCGGAATGCCATAGAGCTCGTGCCATTGTTGAGCACCTTGAGCGTGGGCGCTTGCGAGGCGGCTACGTCCTTGACGAAGGTGCCGTTATCGGCGAGCGAGAAGACCTCGGCGGTGGCGGTCACATGCGCGGTGCTGCCGTTGAGGCGGCGGGCATCGGAGAAGCCGCCATTGGTCACGATGTTCAGGTAGCTCTCCACCGTCGTGGTATCGTTGCCCGGAATCACGAGCACGGGGAAGTCAGTTTTGGCCTTCTTGTCCGAAGTAATGTTGTTAGCGTTATAGGTGCTACGCGAGCTGTCCGCGCTATAGGTGCTCGTGTTTTGGTATGCGCCGGCATCATTGATGCCGGCGATGTTGGTGTAGGTGTAGCGGCCGGGAACGCGGGCACCCGCTTGGCTTTGGATGGTCGTCGCGGTGTCAATGGCGGCGCCGTCGCCAAACAGGTAGCGGTCGGTGGTGTCGCCGTCGGAGGCGCGCACCGCCAGCGTGCTCACGGGCCTCGTGGTCACGTACGGACTCGTTGCCGTGGTAGCAGTATCGCCTGCGCCGTAAAGCGTTTTGTTCTCGTTGGGCGCGGCAGCCGTGCCGTTGTAGTCGCCGAAGGCAATATAAGTTTTCTCGTTAGCAGCAGCCGTATTCGTATTGGTCGTGTAAACCATCGGCGGCAGGTCGCTCGTGGTCTTGCCACTACCGGGCTTTACTTCCACGCCCGCTGCGGAAAGGCTGTACTTACCATCCCCCGTGTCAACCTCGCCCAAGAGTACGCCCTGGGTTTTGCCCGCATTGTAGCTATTGCTGTCCATGAGCACGTTTAACAGATGGAACTGGCCGCGCCCGTCGCCCATAATGCCGCCGTTGGACCTTTCGCTAAACGTGGTGTTGGATACCTTTGTGTTGGTAACGTCGATGACGACGGATCCGCTGTTACTCGCGTTATTCGCGCCCAGCAGACCGCCGCTCCAGTTACCCTTAATCGTAGCGTTCTCGATCGCGATGTTGTTGCAGGCTATATTCACATTGCTGAAGAAGTAGCCGATAAGCCCGCCCGAGCATTTGCCGGTGCCGGCGATGCTGACATTCTTGACACTGCAGTCGTCGAACCAGTACTTGTTGGGGCTACCGCTACTCGTAACCTCACCAATCAGGCCGCCCGCATTGTAGATGCTATTGTTCGTTCCGGCCTTATCGCCGATGACGGCGTTCTCGGTGCCGTTTCCGCCATCAATGCGCACGTTGCTCATAGAAATAACGCCGCCACGGGCGCGTCCGACCACGCCGCCGGCGCCCATATGGTCATCGGAGTTCGACCCGGTGGCTAGCACGTTTACCCCAGAGATGACTGCCGTGCACGACGACTGGGCCGCTGTGGTGGTGCCGATGTTGGTGTTGACCGAGATATCGCTTCTTTCGACATAGCCGAGCACGCCGCCCACGTAGGGCACTGTCCCTGTGGCAGTTATGGTCGAGTTTTTGCCAACGGTCCTTTCGCTCACCCCTGTGCCTGCAGTTGTCCACACACCGCACGCCGAGGCGACCGTACCCACATAGCCACCGACATTCTTCTCGCCCGTGACGTTAAGGCCAGTGTATGAGCAGTCATAGAGATACGCGGGGCCCCACCCGTCCCCGAACTCGACCATATAGGTTCTGTCTTCGCTCGTAGTTCGTCTGGCGCGGCCCGAGCTGCCAAGAAGCCCTCCTACGCTCTTTGCGCCCGACACGGTGCAGTTCTTCATCTGCACGTTGCGGTAGATGCCGCACGTGCCGTCGTCGTAGTTGGCCGTTGCACCCGCCAAAAGGCCGGCACCGGTAAGGTCGTTCGGCGCCTCTCCTGGTTTGGCTTCGCCGTTGGTGTCGATATAGGTGAGCGCTACGTTGCAGTTGCTAAAGGTGAGGTCTTTGACCTGCGCGCCGTCGTTCGCGGTGACGCTCTGCCCCACATTGGTGGAGGTGAACATCACGGTGCTGAATAGACCACCCACGCCCGAGACCTTATAGTCGTCGTCGGCGTATTCGACGACGCCGTAGGCGGTGCCTTCGGTACCCACCGTGATGGTGGCGCCGTTACCGTCGATCGTGGCTACGTGCGGCGTAATACGGTCGCGGTCGGTGCCCGGCTGGTTCGAATTGCAGGCATTGGAATAGTAGCGGCCGTTTAGGCCCACGTACCCCGTGCCGTAGTCGGTCATATCGTAGGTGTCGCCCTGCTTGAACTCCAAGCTCATGCCGATCGATTTCGACGCGCACACATAGCCCGTTTGGTAGTCGGCAGCGTAGGACGCCACCAGGTAGGGCGAATTTACATCGTCATCATGGTCGAGCGGGCCGTGCCACCCCTGCTTGCCGGGGGCCTTCTGGTCGTCGTTTTTGGCGATTTCGAAATCGCCGGCAGCACTCTCAGGCTTGCCCACATTTGCGTAGTTAGCATTCCGTACCTTGCCATATTCCTTGTTGCCAAACAGGTAGCCGCATATCGCCGGGTCTTGCGAATCGCTGCCCCAGTAAGCCTTGGAACCGCGGAACACGCCATTATTGGAGTAGTTGGTATGTGCCGCGCCAGCACCCGCACCCGAGCTGATGATGGCCGAGAGCACCAAAAGGCCCTGGGCGTTTTTCACCATGGTCACAGGAGCCTCGGCGTTAGTGCCGAGGTACTTGTTGTCGGTGCCCGTGGTGGTGACACAGGGGGTTCCTTTTTTTGTGAGCTCGTTAATCTGGTAGTTAGCGTTACCGTTTTCAACCTTACAGCCCTCGCTAAAGGCATAGCCATCAATCACGCGACCGACGTAGGGATTGTTGTAGAGATCAAAGTTGCCCTTTCCCAGACCACGAGATTTGTCACCAGTTCCAGCACGCCAGGAAGATTTTCCGCTTTTGTCCATATTGCGGAAAATCACGCCGCCACCCGCAATGGCACCGACGTAGCCACCAATGGGAACAAGATGCGGCTTGTCGCCACCGCCCGTGACGGTAAATCCCGTTGTAGGGTTTTCGGCCGTCGTCCCATTAACGACCACGCCATCGATAATGTTATCGCCACCAAGGATGCAGCCGACAACGCCACCGAAAAACGCCGTCGGAACGCCGTCGGCATCCTTGGCAGAATAAGTAATAGTCGCCGACGCGTTCACATAGCGAATATTCAGATCGCGCACCACGCTGCCGTAACTATAGGGAATAAGGCCGCGAAGCGAACCCTCGTTATTCTCTATCTTGATGGTTGCGTTTTTATTATCACTGCCAAAGTTGCCAACGATGACGCCCCTAAACGGGTTGGCCCTATTTCCAAAACCGCCAAACGATGCGCCGTCGAGAGTAATCGTATTGCCCTCAGTAGGCTCGATGCTGTAATACGCGCTCTGCATATAGCGGTGCATGGTTTCGTCGCTCAGCGTCTGCGGGGAATTGGTCGACGCGTCTCCGGTCTTCTTCTCCCATTTATTATCGGTACCGTTCGCCTGCTTGTAGACGTACGTAACCTCATTGTCGGTCGAGTGATCGCTGCTGCGGCGAGTGCAGAGCCTACCCTGGTCGGCGACAATGGTGACCTCCCAGCCGTCAAGCGCCGTCATGTTATTAATGTAGTTGGCAATGGCATTCATCTCCGCCGCGTTTGTGACGGAATAAGGATCGCCGTAGGTACCACATCCCATTACCAGCTTTGGAATGCGCTGGTTGACTTTAATTTCGTGATACTGGACGCCATCCTCGGCGGCTTTTCCCTTGTAAACATAAGGAAGGTAGTCACCGAACCAAGGCCTGACGTCACCGTCCTTCTTACCATCAACCGTCACATAGCCGCTCACGGCACCATACGTCGCTTCGTCGTAATACCAAAGCTGCTTGCCCGGGTACTCCGTACTCCCATCAATCTCGGATCCGTAGGTCACCTTGCCCGCATCGCCATCGGCCTTAGTAAAGGTGTAGTCCGCAGAGCCCGTGCTCGTGCTTCCGTAGCCAAAACTCTCCAGCAGGCTCGCATGGGTGAAGATCGTATTGTTCTCTTGGCTGGGCAAGCTGATTTGCTCAAACTTCGCCGTCACCTGATCGGCCTCACTGCCTACACCAAGCTTTCCGAACAGCGACGTAGCCGCCTTGGTGCCACTCGTGTACCCAGTAGTCTTGATATTCTTCGCGTTCAGGCTCACGTACTTCTGCATCTCGTTGATGAGCAGAGGCATATAGGCGTTAGCGTCCGTGGCGCTGTTGGCGCCGTCGACAATCAGATTGTTGAGTGTAAGATCATCAATTGAGATCTTTCTAATCTTGGTGCCATTGCCGTCGCTGGACCCATACACGTAGCGGCACACGAGCGCGCCCGATGAGCTTCCGCCCGCGCCAATAGCGTCAGTAGAGCTCTTTCCGTCATTGATAACGGGCCCAACGGTACCACCCAAAGTGACGTTGCTTACTGTGAGATCGCCGTCTGCCACCGTTTGAAAAAGACCGCAGTGCATGTTCTCGTGCTGGGTGGCATCGGAGTTTAGCTTGTTGCCATTCTGCTCGGCCTTGATCTTGGAGTAGTAGAAGGTGATGGCCGCATTATTAACCGTCACCTCTCCGATCGGTTGAGTGGGATAGTAGCTGTAGCCGGCCAAATCGATTGTGCCCGTTATGGTTATGGAATCATCGAGCCCTGTCGTACCATCGGGAACGATTGTCGAACGAATACCGGCGGGAGCATAGCAGAAAGCAGACCATAAGAGCAGCTTGTCCGCTGTATCGATTTGACTGCCACTAAAGCCGCCTTCACAATTCTTAGAGGCTATGTCGAGGTTGTAGAAGTAGCGGGTATTGCCGTTCGTATTCTGGCTTCGACCGAAAGACGAGCGATTATGGTAGCTGTTGTCTTTTGTGGAATCGCCGTCCATGTCCAGCTTGTTTTTCTGTGTGTGTAGCGAAACGACCGTGTTCCAGTCGGCGTCCATGAGCTTGCTGCCGTTGTTTGGTTTTACACCGCTGCCAACCCATTCATCGAAGGACGTTACGCCCGACGCAACGATGGCCCCCTCGCCGGTGGGCACCCTATAGGCGGTATCCCAATAAGCCCTGTCCTCCAAGTACAGGCCTAGGTAGCTCTCGACGCCATATGTCGTCTTATCATCCACCTTGCAGCCGCGGCAAACTAGAACGCCGAGCGTCTGAGCGGCGCCTGCATTAATCTTTGTGCCCGAGAGATCGATGGCGTAGTTGTTGATAATCCAGTGACCGCTGGCTGCGTATACAAGGCCGCCAAGCTCCTTGGAATCATCCACAGTCGCGATTATAGAAGCGTTGGTCGTTTTCAAAGCATAGGAGTTTTCACTCTTGTTAATGTTGTCATCTCCGATAGTTACGACCGCGTTGCCCCAGCTATAACCCAAGAGACCGCCCACGCCATTGAGCTTATCGCCGTTCTTTCCGACTCCCATCTTGAACGAGTTGAACGAAAGGCCCGTAATGTTAACGTCCTTTTTGGCCGAGTTGGCTATTGCCCCATCAGCCCCATAGGTGCTCTGTGCGATGCAGCCGATAAGACCGCCGACCTGGGCAATCTTGCCGCTGGTGCAATTGCCGGTCTCGATTTTTCCGCTGACCTCAAGGCCCGTAACGTTGAATGTCGAGACATAATTGCCCACATAGCCGATGGCGCCGCCAATACGGCTGTTGCCATTAAGCGTTTTAGTTGCAGTGATGCTCGCTTGAGCCTTGCTACTGTCCCTAAACGTAACCGTAGAAGCTGCCGACACGCTGCCTGCAATACCACCAATGTTCACATCGTTGGTGAACGTATCATCGCATGCGATATTCGTTTCGCACGTTGCGCCAGACAGCGTCAGACCACCCGCAATGGTGCCCGCAAGCGATCCAGCCTCGATTGCCGAGCCGTTATCGAACCTCATGGAGCCAGCGATGGTGACGTTGGAGACAGTCTCGCTGTTGGCGGCTGCGCCGTTGATTGCTGCGAACAAGCCCAGGCGGCCGTGACGGTAGATTTTTCCGTTGCCGGCACTGATGTCGTCGGCGCCCAGAGGGGCGTTCCCGCGCATGCCGTAAGGCTCACCGACAGCAAGCTTGATCGTGCCGCCGCCGTTCAACGTACCCGAGAAAACTTGCGAGTCGTTTGCGCGGTCCTGAGTGAAGCCCGTCAGGCCTGTACCCTTGAGGTCAATTGTGCCGTTCACCGTAATGGTCGAGGACTTTAAACCATTCAGATTGTTTTCGGTAACGCCTTCGACCATTGAGTAGTAGCCGTTGGTTTGCCAGGTAATCGCAAGCTTGGCGAAATCCTCAAGCGAGGCTAGAGCATAGACGCCGTTAGTCAGTTCCAACGGTGCCGGTAGAGTCAGCTCGTGTGTCGTCGGGTTCAGCGTAATAAAACTATCACCCAGGCGAATAACCTGGCCGTAGCTGTAGATGTCATCGATCTTGACCGGCTTAGAGGGACGCTTGTATTGCCATTCCGTGGTACCGCCTACGGTGGCACCTCTGTCGCTTCCGCTACCGGCAGCAAAAATCAGTGAATTGAAGTTCTCATAAATCAGCTGCGCGGTGTGATCATTTTCCACGAAGGCGGCATCCGACAGGTCGGTGATACCGCTGAACTTGACGATGCCGAGCCACGACGACCCAACGACTCCGGCAAAGCCGCCGTTTGTGCCGCCGATGGTAGCGCCGCTGGCGGTTTTGACCGTTAGGCCGCGCACTTCCAGCACGTTTTTGGTGTCCACGACGCCCACGGCGCCGCCGTATTTGCCGTTGTTGCTGGCGTAGCCCGAGGTTGCACACGTCACCGCTGCGCCACTGATGACCACGGCGGACACATTGTCGCTCCCGCCGCCTTCACCAAGGTAGCCTACCAGGCCGCCCGCATACGCGAGCTTGCCGTTAGAGCCCACGCCAAACGACACCTCAGCGCCACCCTTCACCGTGAACGCGTGCAGTGCGTCGCCGTATTTCTGGCCCCACAGCTTGCCCACCAAGCCGCCGTAGTTCCCGCGCACGCCGTTGTTGTTGCTGTTGTCCGCGCCGTTTTGCAGCGTGCTTTTATACAATCCGCCGTTTACGGTCACATCGCCGTTCGAGATGTCGAGCACGCCGAACAGGCCACCGACAGAGGGGGCGGCGGTCGTGTTGGCCACACTGAGCGCCACGCCCTCGCCAAAATCGAAGGTGCCATTCTCGATAGTGAAATCGCTGGCAAACGAGGCGTCACCGATAAGGCCGCCGGCATACGTACCGGCTGATGACGACCCAACCGAGTGCGCTGGCTTGATACTGATATCCTTGCCCGAGGCATCTTTTCCGCTGTTGTCCGTATCTACGGCAAGCGTAAGCCTGGTCGCCTTACCGATAAGGCCGCCCGCCGCATTATTACCCGCGACGCTCAGTGCCGAAACATCGACATTCGAAGCAAGGGTGACGGCAGCCCCCTCGCCTGCCTCGCCAATAAGGCCGCCGGCATTGGCACCAGCGCCCGTAGCATCGATGGTGGGGGTGCCGTTGAAGCTCTTCGGCAGGCCATTCAGCCCCGCGATCGTAAGAGATGCGCCTGCAGTAAGGGTGTTCGCGAGTAGGCCCAGATTGCCCGTGGACGATTGCATGCCAATCGCCAGGGGGCTATTCGCGCTTGTCGAATACGTGGCGTCAAGCGTGAGCTCGCCCGTAACCTCACCCACGAGCGGCGAAGTGAGCTTGACGACGCTCGTATCGCCGCTCTCGGGCTTGTCTACGGTAATGGCAGCGCTGAGCGTCTTGCCCGCGCCCGTGACCTTTGCGGCCACGATGGGCTGAGCATCGGTGCCCTTCCAGGTGAGCTTTACGGTGCCGTTGTTATCGTTGAGCTCGATGTTGTTGAAGAGCGTCTTGTTGGCGGTAAGGAACCTGCCGCCCAGGTCGAGCGTACCCTTGAAGGGGTGGGCATCGCTGCCGAACCCCTGGAACGCGAGATTGCCCAGGTCGCCCACGGCCTGCGCGCTGCACACGTCGAAGTCGACGCCGCTCAAGCCGGTCTTGGAGATGCTCGCGTTCTGGTAGATGGCGGGGTCGGTGTTGGAGATGGCGATAAGGTCGGCGTTGGATCCGAAGGTGATGGCCGTGACCTCGCCAGCGTCGTTCACGGTGACCTTGCCGTCGACCAGCGCGCCATCAAGCTCACCAGCGGTCTTGATGGCGGGGTCGGTGCTAGCCTGCGCAGCCGCATCTGTGTCCGCGTCATCCGCCTGATCTTCGTCGGCGGCGCCCTCATCGGCAGCCGCATCGTCTTGGGACGCGTCGCCCTCCGTTGGGGTATCGCTGTTAGTGGTTCCATCGGTCGTGGAGTCCTGTGATTCGCCAGCGTTGGTAGAACCGTCGCCGCCCTCGGTAGCGCCAGCGTCGGCGCCCGGAGTCGTTGCGACATCATCAGATGTAGCCTGGTCAGCATCTTGCAGCGCGGTGGCCACAGCATCCTGTACGGAGCGCGCCGTGTTGCCCGCGGCGCGCGCGGCGGAGACGGATGCCTCCATGACGGCGTCGAGCTCTTGCGCGAACACCTCCGTGGAGGGCGCAAGCGCCTGGAAAATCATGATCGCAGTCAGGCATGCGGTTGTTATGCGCTTTGCCGTTCTCATCTGGTCCTACCTCGTTCTATCTCATGCCCCGTGCGGGGTCTCAAAATCACAGATTGCGGTTGGCCTACGCAGCCCTGCACGTAACACCGATGTCATCCAAGCTGCCGGGCGCGGTATCCGTCGAACGGTAAAAGGTAATAATCTCCGACCCGGGATCCATGGTGAACGTAACCGACCTTCCATCAAAGGTCGCGTCGGAATGATTCGTCGCCAAAAATGGGTCAAGCTCAACCTTGTCGCCCCATGTAAGCTTGATTTTTGTTGGCGCGCCCGTAACGGTCGCGCGATAGTTGTAAGCGTCGAAAGCGTTGATATCCGAGTTCTTGTCGACCCACTCGCCCGAAACGCCCGAAGCCGTCACCTCTGCACGCTCGGAAGGCGCAATCTTGGCGGCGAGCCACTTAAGGTTGGTGCCGGGGCTATTGGAGCCGACCCGGGCTTTAACGGTGAAGGATGCTTTGTTGAGGTCCGCCTTGGAAAACGTAACCTTATAGGTATACATGGTTGCCTTGTTGGCAGGGAATGAAAGGTTGACCGTGCCGCCCGCCGTCAGCGTGGGCGAACCGCTTATGCTCCAAGCTTTCGTCGTACCCGTCGCCGTCACGCTCAGCGTCGCGTTAACGTCCTTGTCGTTGACCTTGTTCTTGTCGCCCAGCAGATGGTTGTAAATGCGAAAGGTAAAAGAGCATTTTTCCCCACTCGTGTCGGCGATGACGCTTCGGACGGCAATACCCTCGTCATTCAGCGTCTCATTCGTGTAGCCCGTAAGCATGTCCGAGGCAAACAGCGCCTGCGACGTGCCCGAAACAGCAACCGACTTAAGAAAGTCGCCCGCCAAAAAGGCCGTGTAGGTAAGGTAGGTACCCGTCGCAATCGCGACAGCGCACAGCAGCACCGCAACTGCCCATAGGCGCTTACGCACTTTGGAAGCAGGGGCCGCCGACCCTGCGCAGCAAGGCTCTGCCTTAGAATCATCAACCTGTGCAAAGTGCTTGCCAACAGGCCTCGCGATTTCATTTTGCTCGTTCTTGTCTTTCCGCATCTGGCACCCCTCCCTTCCTACTTATTAGTTGTCGCTCGTGACGCGAGCGATTAGATAGACCATGTCGGTTTCTTTAACGTTGGAGACTGTCTTTCCGTTTACGGTCACAACGCCTGGATTCCACGTGCACTCGATGATGAAGTTCGTGGCGGCGTTGGCTGTGTTGCCATTCCAGCCATCGAGCCCACTCCCTGCGAACTTTTGATACCGATACAGCGGACGGGCGTTTTTCTGGACTTTCGCGTACGAGCCGTACGTCGGGTCGTTTGCCTCAAGCTCTTTAGCCAACGCAATTGTCCCGTCCGCGGAGTTGATAAAATGGAACTCAATCGGGGCGCCCTTCTTGCTCCACGAATACGGCTGATTGAGCCCGTCGAGGCCGACCACAGTGCCGCTCGTATTACTCGGATCGTTGACCGTTACTCGGTAGACGTTGATCGTCAGCCCCGTGATATTCGTTGTGTTGGCAACCTGCAGCTCAAACGCTTGACCGCCGGCAGCGGGATCGCCATTGTCGCTCTGCACACAAAACGCGCGACGAACGGTCACGGTACCGTTGGAGTTTTTCACATCACCGCGCGACTCGTCATACGAAATCTCGATGGGCTCGATGCTCGTCTGGTTGGGACCCATGATCTTGAGCTGCGCTGGCGTTTGGATCTTGCCCACCGTGGACAGACTTTTACTGCCCACAAACCACGAGAGCGACAAGCCGATGATTAGAACGATTGCCGCCAGCAGTATCAGGACCGCAAGGGCTTGTGCGCGGTGGTTTTCTATCCAATTGCGGGCATCGCCGAGGCGCGTTTGCATGGTGCTCATGAGCTCACGCCCTCCTGAGCGCTAATTCTAAGTTGGATGTATTCGGCCTTATTGCCGATCTGCTCGTCGGCATTGTTGTACAGCGCCGAGCAGATGGCGGTGTCGCTGAAGGACATGTCAGCCGAAACCGCAGGAGCGTTGGCGGCTTCCACACTACTTACCGTGCCGTAAAAGTAGTTCGCTTTATGCGCGTTCATATCCGCCTGCAGAGCGCCGTAGTCAGACTTTGCGTCGCCCGCCGCCGCAAACAGATTCTTGTAGTAATTCGTGTTGCCGGTAAGGACAAAGTTCTGGAAGTACTCCGGCCATACCCAGTACAGGGTGACGGGGACGGACTTCTTTGTGGGGTTGGTCGTTTTGCCGTCTTCGCAAAATTTGCTCTTTGGAATCGTGATTTGGTTGTTTATTACACGATCCGAGTAATACCCGTTGTCGCATTTCGTAAAGAACAGTAAATGGCCCTTAACCAAGCCAAGGAGCGTTTGCGCATCAGACGTCAGCGTTTTTCCGTCCTCAACAACGACATTGCCCGTGACTTTAAGCACGCGTGACAAGTTGATCGTGACCCCGTTCAGGTCATCCACCAGCGGCTTCACCGTAAACGTAATCTTGCCTCGGGCACCCGGATACAGAGAGCCGGCGGACTCGTTGTTGAGGTTGGAGCCGAGCGTCACCGTCATGGCGTCCGTCGTATCGAGCCTCGTGATGTTTTGCTTTTCGGCGTCCGTGCGCTCGTAATATCCCGTGTGGGCGTCGGGCTCGCCTTCGCCGGTGGCGGTAAGGCTATACCGCCCCGCCTTCGCCCCGATCGTGCTCCCCGTGGCGCTCACTCGGTTATTCGCAGCAAACCAGGCCAGGCATGCAAAGATGGCAACGATGGCAGCCAGCACAAACAGACCGCTCACCAGGAAATCCTTCCAGAAATCCTTGAGGGTCCGCACGTGCTCGTCGGCAGCTTGGCGGTACTCGGCCGCCGTCATGTGCTGCTGGAGCTCGCTATGTCGGTCCATGCCACTCATCGCTTACGTTTGCCCTGCTTGCGGGCTTGCCATCCTTTTCCGCTCGGTCGCGTTTATCCGTTGTTCGCAGGTAGAGAATTCAGGCAGAATACAACACCGTACGATAAGGTAAAAGAATAGCATTGACCTGCGGTTCGCTCCACAACGCAAGCCTTAATGATGTCTTAAAAGTCAAACCCTTGGTGCAAGCGGTCAGGTTACTTCGCGCCAACATGGTGCAAACAAACCTGACCCCCTTGCACCAATCCGCAGCACCGGGCAGCGGACACACGGCGTGCCGCCCCTTAACACCCCAACGCGCGCACGGGTATCACGTAGATACCGTCCTCGACCTCGCGGGCGTACTCACCCACCCCCACAATCACGGCCATAAACTCCGGTTCGCGTGTGCGTGAACGAGGATTTCCACAGACCTTCTTGCGAACGCGCCTGAGGCTCTCAACGCCGGCGCTCACTTTATCTTCACTTACCTTAATCTCAAAGGCGACCCACCGTCCGTCGGCTAGCTGCACGATAGCATCGCACTCAAGGCCCGAATCGTCGCGATAATAGCGCACGGGCGTGCTATCCAGCAGGTCGAGCGAACGTGCGTAGACCGAAAGGTCGCGTATGACCAAATTCTCAAACACCAGACCAAATGTCTGCCAGTCGGCAAGCAGCGCCTGCGAGGACATACCTAGCAAGGCGCAAGCAAGGCTCGGATCTGCCAGATAGCGCTTGGGCTTGACGGTAAAGCGCCGTTTGTCGCGCGCGGCGGGAACCCAACCGGGGACCTCCTCGAGAATGAACATGCCTTTGAGGGCATCCAGGTACCTGCGCACCTTGGTCTCATCGGCAAACGCTGCGGGTTCCTCCTCGGCACCGAACATATCCATAAGAATCGTTTTATACGTGGTTGCCTGTCCCAGATTGCGCGCGATCGATGCGGAGACTCGACGAGCAATATCGGGGTCGAGACCGACCGCCGGGAAGCTGCTCGAAAACGTGGTGTTGAGATATTCGCGGGCGATGAGCTGGGCGTCAGCCGAAACCATATCGATCGCCTCGGGCCAGCCGCCGCGGCAAGCGGCTTCGACAAGCCCCGGCGTATCGCCATTGCACCGGCAGGGCTCAAAACGATGCTCAAACAAGCCCGCCAGGCTCACCTTGCCGTTGGACTCACCTGTCTCGGCAAGCGTCATGGGGTGCATGCGGACGCGGCCGATGCGGCCGGCTCCACTATGCGCGGGCGCCTCCGCCTTTGAGCCAAACGCAGGCGTGGCGGAACCCGTGAGGATATAGGCGCCGCGCGTACCCCGGGTGCGGTCAACCTCGTGTCTAACGTAGTCCCAAATCTGGGGAACGCGCTGCCACTCATCGATAATATGCGGACGGTCTCCCAGCAACATCATCGCCGGGTCGGCACGCGCGAGGTCGAGATTCTCGTCGACATACGAGGCGGACGCCCCGTGCTCGAGCGCGGCCCACGTCTTGCCACACCACTTGGTGCCCGCAATCTCGACCGCGCCAAAGACACGAAGGTAGCGCTCGATTTGCGCATCCACGATACGTGGGATGTATCCGTCCCGATGTAGCCTCTCGCCTGCCATGAGCCACCCCCGCAGATTTCCAGTTCCTGATTTCTGATTCTTCTATTCCACTGTAGCAAATTCGGATTTTCGGGTGGTTGAGATTCGGATTTTCGTGTTCATATAATTCGGATTTTCTGGTGCATGAGATTCGGATTTTCTGAACCCGCTGGTCAGGGGCATCTCTTATTGGCAAAAAGACGGGGAGCACCGATACGGCACTCCCCGTCCACTCAATACGCGATGGCTTTCTCGGCTACAGCTCGTTGGCCGCGTGATACGCCGTGCGAATGGCGCTCGCGATGTCGGCGGTGCGCTCGCCCGAGCAGTCGCCCACGCAGGTCACGGGCACCGTCACGCCGTCCAGGTCAAACGCGTTGGCCTTGGAGCCCACGGCCATCACCACGTAATCGCAGGCGATCTTCACCGGCTCCTCGGCGCCGTCCTCGGTGGTGCGAACGGCCTCCACGCCCTCGTCGGTAATGGCGGTCAGGCGGGTCTTAACATGCTGCTCCACGTTATGCTCGGCAAAGTCGCTCATAATCAGCGGCAGAATGGTCTCGGACTCGCCCGCGGCGATCTTATCGAGCATCTCCACGATCGCCACCTCGCAGCCGTGCTGCAGCAGGTACTCGGCAGTCTCGGTGCCCACCAGGCCGCCGCCAATGACGGCGACGCGGCCACTGAGCTCCACCTTGCCGGCCAGCACGTCCCAGCTCGAGACAACCTTCTCCGAATCGGCACCCGGAACGGGGATGACCACGTCGTGCGCGCCCACGGCCACAATCGCGGCGTCGGCGGCGTTGAGGTCCTCAGCGGTAGCGGCATGGTTGAGCTCAACCTTCACGCCCAGGCCGGGCAGAATCTTCTCGTAGTACTCGACCGAGCGCATGATCTCGTCCTTGCGCGGAGGCGCGGCCGCCAGCACAATCTGGCCGCCCAGATGATCGCTCGCCTCGTAGACGGTCACGTCGTAGCCGCGCTTGGCCGCCACGCGCGCGGCCTCCAGACCGGCGATGCCACCGCCCACCACGGCGATCTTCTTGTCGCCCTCGCCAGGCTTAATGGCGATGGTCGCCTCGTCGCCGTTCTCGGCGTTGAGCACGCACGAGATGTACTTGCGGTTTTGAATCGCGTCGACACAGCCCTTATTGCAGTTGAGGCACTCGCGAATGGGCTCGCCCGTGGCGGCCTTCAGCGCAATGTCGGGGTCGCACATGAGCGAGCGGCCATAGGCGATGATGTCGGCCGCGCCGTCTTCCAGAATCTTCTCGCCGGCCTCGACCGAGACAACACGACCGACGGTTGCCACCGGCACGGAGACCAGGGCCTTGACGCGCTCGGCCACGGGCAGCGTCCAGTTGTAGGGCATGGCGCCCATGGGCGGAATGGTGTCGCCCATGTTGCCGGTGTGGTTGGCCTGCGCGACCTGGATCATGTCGATGCCCGCACCCTCGAGCATCTTGGCAAATTCGCAGGCCTCGTCGGGCTGCAGGCCGCCCTTGCCGCGCGGCGTGCCGTCGGGGTTCTCCATGATCACGGGGAGCTTGTACTCCACCATCAGCTCCGGCGCGGCCTCCTTAATGGCAGCGACGACCTCCAGCGCATAGCGAACGCGGTTCTCGAACGAGCCACCGTACTCGTCGGTGCGCTTGTTGAGGATGGCCGAGCACAGCGAACCCACCAGGCGGTCGCCGTGGACCTCGATGGCGTCGATTCCGGCCTGCTGCGCGCGGGCGGCCGAGGCGGCGATGGCCTCCTTGATCTGGGTGAGCTGCTCTACGCTCGCCTCGTTCACAAAGTGCTGCATGTCGTGGTGCAGCTTGGCGTATGCCTGCTTGCGGATCTCGTTGGACTCGGCCATCTTGGCGGCAAAGGTCTCCTCGTCGCCGGCGGCCTTGGCTTCCTGCGCGGCCTTGGCGGCGGCCATGGATCCCATGACCATGCGGCCGACGCCGGGCACGTCGTACTCGGGGTGGAACAGCTGCAGCGCGACCTTGGCACCGTGCTTGTGGACGGCGTCGGCCAGCGCCTTAAACGTGGGGATCTGGGCGTCAGTCGCCAGCTTGGGCGTGGGGCTCGCGGTCATAACGGGGGCGACGTCGCCGATGACGATGTAGCTCACGCCGCCACGGGCCAGGCGCTCGTAAAAAGCCAGGCTGCGCTCGCCAATGGAGCCGTCGCGCTCCTCGTAGCCGGTGGTCAGCGGCGGGAACATAATGCGGTTCTTGAGCTCAAGGGGACCAACCGTAATGGGCTGGAGCAGTTTGGATGCAGGTGCGGTCATGGACATTCCTCTCTTGTAGGCGCGGCGGCGATGGTGCCGCGTAGTTGTCTAGAGGATATGGCATGGGAATACAACAGCGCAACGAAAATCGGCGAATATCAGGTGGCGGCAGGTGGATGGGGCGGGACGGCCCGTCGGTTTGTCTCAATCTGTAACAGTTACTCGGCAAAAACCGGGTCTTACTGTTACAGATCAAGACAAACGGGAGCGGTCCGTCGGAAAATCTCGATCTGTAACACTTACAGACCAAAAACGACCCTAGATGTTACAAATCGAGACGAACAAATTCGGTCCGACCAAACATCTCAATCTGTAACATCTAGGCCCACTTTTGGCCCCTACCCGTTACAGATCGGGACAACGGGAACCGTCCCAACAAAATGTCTCGATCTGTAACATCCATCGGCCAAAAACGACCCCAGGTGTTACAGATCAAGACAAACCAAACCCGCCTGCTAGAAAATCTCAATCTGTAACAACAACTCGGCAAAATCCGTCCCTCGTGTTACAGATTTAGACAAACAAGGATCGTCCTGCCGAAACATCTCGATCTGTAACACCTAGCCGCCCAAATCGGGTCCAGATGTTACAGATCGAGATTTTGTTTGAGAGGCTGAGAATTGAACCGAAAATACGATTCCGGGATAACAAAAAAGCTCGCCGGCTAGGCCGACGAGCTGCAAGTTCTTGGTCGCGGGGGCAGGATTTGAACCTACGACCTCCGGGTTATGAGCCCGGCGAGCTACCAGACTGCTCCACCCCGCAATGTCTGGGCGCCTCATGTGCGCAAGAAAGAATATTACGCGGGAGTTCGGTAAACGGCAAGGAAAATCTCGTAGAGCATAATTCCTTCATATCTTGAACACCCCCGGCGCGAAGAGTCCAGGGCCCACAACGTTCCTAGGCCATCTCGTCAAACGACACCTCGTCGTCGGCCAAAACGGCAGCGTTGCAGCCTTCGGGCCCATCGGCTACGCAGTCCTCAAACACGCGATACCTCTCGGCGCGCTCGCGGGCAGCAGCAGCCGCCAGCTCAAACGCGCGGTCGAGCGACACGCCGCACATGAGCTGATACTCAAGCTCTACAGTGAAGTCGCCGCCCACGTCATTCGCCACATCGCCGGCGCGCATGCGCAGCTCGTCGTTCCACGGCAGCAAGACCTTTCGATCGTCATCCTCGTCCGCAAAGGATGCGCCCGCCGCAGCAAGACGCTCAGCCGTCACGTCTTTCGCCGTGGCGCAAATAAAATCTGTCACCGAAGGCTTCTCGCTGTTGATCATCGCCACCACCGTCTTATCGCCGTCCACGCGGGTCGCGGGAAACTCGTTCAGATATTTAGCTGCAGCGACATTCATCAACGGCAAATCGTCCACATCGATATTCCGATTCGTGAGCAGGCCAATGAGCTCGCGGTCATACGCCTTCGGCGCACCGTAAGAGCCGGGCGCCCACTCGGCAAACTGCCCAAGCATGCCACCTGTGGCTACAAGCACGCTTTCGGCGCTCGTGCGATAGCCAAACTCCCAGTGATAGGAATCGTGCAGCGGGAACGGCCGGCTCGACAGCGGCCCGCAATGCATATGCGTCAGGGCAAACGGATCACCCAAGAAGTCCACGGCAATCGCACCGGAATCACCGGCATTGCCATACCAAACGCGCACGCCATCCCATACTACCAGGCATAGCGTGCAGGCAAACGAAGTGATATCGGCAGCGGGCTGATCGACGGCCACGTCTGCGACCGCACGAAGCGCACGCTCAAACACGCCCTTAAGGGCAGAGGCATCACCCGGCACGAGCTCGCCCCGACGATACGCTTCGGTCGCCGCATCGACGGCAGCTTCGCTGGCAAGGTGGGCACCTTCGTCGCTCAAAATCATGGATGGCATACCGCCCGCGACGGCGGCGACGATCGCCTGGCGAGGCGCCGCGTCGATCACCGAGCCTCCGCCGTCCGGACCACCATCCCCCGCCGCGCCGAACGCGCGGGGCGGCTCGACCACCTGCACGCAGCAATGCTCCCGATTTCCGCACCCCTGCAACTCATGCCTGGCACCTGCTACGCTCGCCTCGTAGTGAATCAACATCTCTGCTCCTTATCGTCCACACCGGCTGGGCGCGGCGGGCTCTGGTCCGTCCGGCACCGCGTCCAGGGCTGCTTCCGCGGGCTTGGACCGCCCGCTTTGTCGCCGACAGTCTGGCAGCAAAACGGGCGTTTCGGTCGCACGCGGTTCAGCTGAACACGGGGCCGAAACGCCCACGCAAACGAATCGCGGTACAGCAGCGCCGACGGCGCGTATACAATGGTGCGCGTCCTTTTATGCCAACACTGGGAGTAGACATGCTGCTCGCTATCGATATGGGAAACACGCAGACGGCCATGGGCCTGTTTGACGGAGACGAGCTGGTGCAGTCGTGGCGCATGCCCACCGACCGCTCCTATACCGCCGACGAGATCCATGTGCGCCTGATGGGTTTCTTTAAGATGTACGGCCTTTCGCTCGACGCGGTCGACGCGATCGCCTTTGCGGGCGTGGTGCCGCAGCTCTCGCGCGAATGGCACGCCGTGGCCGACCGCATTGCCGCGGACGCCATCGTCATTGGGCCGCAGACGGCCGCGGTGACCAAGCTGCGCGCGGCGCGTCCCCAAGCCGTAGGCGCCGATCGCGTCGCCAACGCCGTTGCGGCCGAAACTTTCTACGGCGCGCCGGCAATCGTGGTGGACTTTGGCACCGCGACCAATATCGACGTCATCGACGAGGACGGTTATTACATTGGTGGAGCGATTGCGCCGGGCATCCGCATCTCCATGGACGCGCTCGCCGCCCGAGCCGCCAAGCTCGCCAGCGTTCCGCTCGAGGCGCCCGAGCACGCCATCGGCCGCGATACCGAGGAGTGCATCAAGGTCGGCGCCGTAACGGGCGCCGCCGCCATGGCCGAGGGCCTGGTCGCGCGCATGAAGCGCGAGCTGGGCCGCGAGGATGCCACCGTTATCGCCACGGGCGGTCTCGCCGGCATCGTTGCCGATTCGACCGATGCCTTCGACGTGGTCGACGGGCAGCTCACCATCAAGGGCATCTGCGAAATCTACCGCCGCATGCAGGAGCTGGGGTAAGACAGGGGCATAAGTCGAGCACGTCCAATGCCCCAGCCCCCGCAAACGTTCGCCAAGCCTATTCCTCAAAACTGAAAAATTTTCAGTTTTGAGGAATAGGATCGACGCGGCTATTCTCTCGGGTCACGCAAAAGCCCTCCCCGGTGCAGGCCGAAGAGGGCTTCGTTGTCATCGTTATCTTTGAGCGCTGGCGCCCCGCGCTACAGCCCGCGAATGCGTACGGCCTCGGGCGGAAACTCCTGCTCGCCGGCATCGGTCTTGATGGTCGCACGACCCCAGATGTCCAGGCCCGCAAATACACCAACCGCAAGCGGCAAGCCGTTGGGCGACACCGCCGCAACTTGGCGACCCAGCAGCGGCACCATGTCGAAGTACTCGCCCAACACGGGGGCCAGCGGACCGGCAGCGCCCTGCGGCGTGTTGGCAACAGCCGCCCAGGCGTCCACACGGGTCAGCACGGCGGCAGCCAACTCCTCGACCAGCGCTTCGTCGGCCGCATCCACACCGAGCTCGCTCAGCGCCGAACGTTCAATATCCACCGTCACGGCACCGAACATGCCCGCAGCACCGGCGCCGCCGTTGACGGCGACGCGCCCGAACGACGTCTCGAACGCGGGCGCGCCGCACACGATATTGCTCGGCCACTCAATGCCCACCTTGCCGGCAAGGTCCAGGCCCGGCGTCGACGCTGTGCCCACGAGCGCGTCCATCATGCCCATCGCCGCCACAAACGGCAGGCCGTGGAAGGCATGCATGTTCACGTCCGGGCGCACGACCAGCGAAAACGTCAACGACGTCTCGCCCGCGCTCCAAGCGCACCAGCCCGCGGACGCACCCTCGCGGCCCGCGTCGCGCGCGGCGTCAAACTCGGTGCCAACGGCCACAGCATTCATCTCAATCATCTACATACGCCCCAATTCGCCCACGATATGGCCTACGCGGTCCTCGGGCTCCTTGACCTCGACGCCGTTGTAGCGGAAGAACCGCGCCGGGTCGTGCATCAGATCCTCGAGCGGCACCAGTACAAAGTCGCGCTCGCCAATGAGCGGATGCGGCAGGCGCAGCTTTTTGCCGCCATGGATCTCGCCGTCCATCCACAGCAGGTCCAGGTCGATGGTGCGCGGACCGTTGACCTTGGCCTTCTTGGAGCGGTCGCGCCCCAGCTCAGCCTCGATCTTCATAAGCTCGTCGAGCAGCACCAGCGGCGCCAGCTCGGTCTTGATCTCGATGACGGCGTTGGCAAACGCATCTTGGCGCGTCTCGTAGGCCGGCTCGCTCTCGTAGATGCGCGAGCAGTTGGACACGCAGGTGAGCGGAATCTCGGCGATCATGTCGCGTGCGGCGCGGATGTTGTCGCAACGATGCCCCAGGTTGGAGCCCACGGCCACAAACGCACGGCGCGGTTGCGGCTTGGCGACAGCCCAGTAACCGTTCAGGAACTGCGCAAAGCCGGTAACGTCGTGCACGCGCACGATGTTGGCACCGGCCTGGATAGCGCCCAGGCACACGCCAAACGTGGCGGCGTCGCGCGCGGCCGCCTCGGTCACGCCCGAGACGGCGCCCACAAAACGCTTGCGCGACACGGCGCACATGAGCGGATAGCCCAGCGACGCCATCTTGGCGGTCTCACGCTGGATGACGATATCCTCGTTGGCCGTCTTGCCAAAGCCAGGGCCGGGATCGATGCAGATGCGGTCACGCGACACGCCGGCATGGATGAGCGTGCGGGCCTGGTCGGACAGAAAGCCCATGACGCGGCGCATGATGGGCGCCGAATCGGGCAGGGTAAAGCGGCGGAGCTGAGAGGTGGGCACGTAGGCCTCCTCGCGGCGGGCGCTGCGGCGCATCATGGCGGCCAGGTGGTCATTGGGCTCCGACGCGGGCTCAGGGGTCGTGGCGGCCTCGGCGACAGGGGCGACCTGCTCGGCGGCCGATGCCTCCTGCTTCTGCTCGTCCGTGGGCTCGGGCGCGGGTTCCGGATCGCCGAACGGCAGCGAGGGCTGCACCACGCCTCCCGGCAGCTTAGCCTCCGTCTTGGGCTCGCCTAGCAGCTTGCCGCGGCGGCGGCGCGCTGGCTTCTCGGCCTCGCGCGCAGCCTCGGCGGCCGCTTCGCGTGCCTTCTCGGCAACAAACGCCGCAGCCGAGGTATCGAGCTGCACCGTCGCGTGCGTGCGGGCGGGTGCGGCGACCTCACCGGCGTGCATTACGATGACGCCGCAGGTGCTCGTCTTAACAAACTCAACCATCTTGGGGTCGGTGAAGCCCGTCACGTCGTTGACGATCGAGGCGCCGCAGCGCACGGCCGCCTTGGCAACCGCCACGTGGCGCGTGTCGATCGAGACGATGGCGCCCTCTTTGGCCAGCGCGCGCACCACGGGCAGCACGCGGCGAGCCTCCTCGTCGGGGTTGACCGGGGTAAATCCGGGGCGCGTGGACTCGCCGCCCACGTCGATGATGTCGGCGCCAGCGTCGAGCATCGCCAGGCCGTACTCGATAGCGGCATCCGGGTCGAAGTGCTCCCCGCCGTCGCTAAACGAATCGGGCGTCACGTTGAGGACGCCCATGATGCGCGGGCGGTCAAAGCTGAGCTCGTACTTTCCGCACCGCCATGTCTTACTATCGTTCGCCATGAACATCCTCCTAAAATGCCCGCGCCGCCGCGCTCGGGCGCAGGCGGCGGGGTCGCTTTGCAATCAGTCTTTCTATTGTATCCGCGCACACGGGCTAGAACGCAAACGCGGCCGCGATGTCGCAAGAAATCAGCAGGTCGGCATTTGCATCCTGATCGGTGGGAGCAAGATTGCAAATGGCCAGCGTATCGCCGGTAAAGTAGCGCGTAAGGCCCGCCGCCGGATACACCACGAGCGAGGTCCCGCCCACGATGAGGGCATCGGCCTCGGCGATGGCGGCAACGGCGCCGGTCAGCACACGCTCATCGAGCGGCTCCTCGTAGAGCACCACATCGGGCTTGATGCGCCCGCCGCACGCAGGACACACGGGCACACCCGCGGCGTCCTCGTGCTCGCGCGAGCAAATCCACTCGGCGCTATAGACCGCGCCGCACGACTGGCAAATGTTTCGATGGACCGATCCGTGCAGCTCAAACACACGCTGCGAGCCGGCCATCTGATGCAGACCGTCGATATTTTGCGTCACCACGGCATTTAGCTTTCCGGCGCGCTCCAGCTCGGCCAGCTTGGTGTGGCAGCGGTTGGGCTTGGCGCCAAGCGCGATCATCTTGGTGCGGTAGAAGTCGAAGAACTCGGCCGGATGCGCCTCATAAAAGCTATGCGAGAGCATGGTCTCGGGCGGATAGGCAAACTGCTGGTGATACAGGCCGTCCACGCTGCGGAAATCGGGGATGCCACTCGCCGTGGAAACGCCCGCGCCGCCAAAGAAGACCACGCGCTTGTGGGTGCCGAACAGCTCCGCCAGCGCGGCGGAGGCCTGCTTGGGATCCGTTATTGCCTGCGTCATATGAGTCCTCCGTCCTTGTTGGTCGGATGGCGGCGGGCGCTTGCCCGGCGCGCAGCCTTTGGGTCGACACGCGCGGAGCCCACCACCGCCCCTGTTGCGCTAATCTTAAGCCTGCCAACCCCGTCGAAAGGACACCATGCCTCAGACTTACACTTTCGCCTCGTGGAACGTCAACGGCCTGCGCGCCGTGCTCAAAAAGGACCCGAGCTTTATCCAAATCGCGCAAGAACTCGATGTCGATATCTTGGCGCTGCAGGAGACCAAGCTGCAGGAGGGCCAGGTCGATATTGACCTGGCCGGCTATCACCAAACCTGGAGCTATGCCGAGCGTAAAGGCTATTCGGGCACTGCGGTCTTTAGCCGCCAGGAACCGCTGCGCGTGTTGCGCGCCGACGCGCTGCTGCCTTACGCCGGCGAGGGCGAGACGGCCGAGCTCGTCGCCCAAGCCGCAACCGAGGGCCGCGTCTGTGCGCTCGAGTTCGACAAGTTTTGGTTCGTGGATGTCTACACGCCCAACGCCCAAAATGAGCTCGCGCGCATCGATGTGCGTATGGCCTGGGACGATGCCTACCGCGGCTTTTTGAACGCGCTCGAGCGCGAGACCGGCAAACCCGTCGTAACCTGCGGCGACTTTAACGTGGCGCACGAGGAGATCGACCTTAAGAACCCCAAGTCCAACCGCGGCAACGCCGGCTTTTCGGACGAGGAGCGCGGCAAGTTTACCGAGCTGCTCAACGCCGGGTTTACCGATACCTGGCGCGCGGCAAACCCCGACGTCGAGGGCGTCTACAGCTGGTGGAGCTACCGCTTTAATGCTCGCAAGAGCAACGCCGGCTGGCGCATCGATTATTTCCTGGTAAGTGATTCAATCGCCGCCGACGTTCGCGACACCGGTATCCGTGGCGACATCTTTGGCAGCGACCACTGTCCCGTCACCCTCACCCTAGAGTTCTAGCCCCAACTGACCCCCTGGGGACGGAGGAAAAGGGATCATCTGACCTCGTCCCCCTATAAGTTGCGGTGGAATAGTTCCTGTTTGGGCAGCAAATAGCCAAAAACGAGAACTATTCCACCGCAAGTTCGTAAGGGAACGCAACCAGCCCTACAGTCCGTACTTCACGACGACGCGGTTGATCCGTCGACACCAGGCCCTGTACAAGGCGGCTAAGAACACGCAGGTCGCGAGGCCGTGTGTGATATCGAACGGCACTGCCGTGGCAAGACGCGCCACGGCGCCCGCCCACGTGAGCGGCTGCACAAAACCGATGATGTCGTAGGCGTTGATTACCACACCGTAGAGCAGGCCCGATGCAAAGCCGTACGCCATCAGCGCCGGCATGCGCACGGTTCCATCCGCACGGTCGAACGCGCCCGCATGCGCCAGCGCGCCGCCAACATAGCCAACCAGGCCCCAGGCATACATCTGCCATGGCGTCCACATGCCCTGTCCAAAAAAGAAGTTGCTGGTCAGCGCCGCCAGCGCACCAACCATAAAGCCGTTACGACGACCGAGCGTCGCCCCGGCGATAATGGCGATGGCGCTCACGGGTTTAAAGTCGGGAATGGGGCCAAACAAGATGCGCCCCGCCGCGGCCAACGCCGCCAACACCAGCGTTGGCATAATCTGTCGCAGGCCCGGGCGCGACGCCTCGTAGCCCGCAAAGAACAGCGCGAGCACCAGCGCCACCACGACAAGCATGGCAAGCGCCGCCTGCTCAACGCCCGCCAGCAACGCCGCGGCCATTACCGCCGGCACCGCCAGCAGCAGTGGGATCTCCAGTTTTGCTAGTAGGCGCGAGACGCGATAATCCGTCATCCCATCACGCCCTGTAGAACACGTTGTCGGCAAAAAAGTCGGTCGGCGGCTCCATGCAGGCAATCTCACCGTCGAACATCATGGGAATGTCATCGGCAACCTGCTCGGCAAAATCCAGATCGTGCGTGGCCATGATGACGGTGCCGCCAGCCTCTGCATGGTCACGCAGGGCGCGAGCGATGATGCGGCGACTGGCCAGGTCCAAACCCTTGGTGGGCTCATCGAGCAATAGCAGCTCGGGGCCAATCAGAAGCAGCTTTGCCAATGCAAGCAGTTGACGCTGTCCGCCCGAAAGATCGTACGGGTGGCGCCCATCCAGGCCCGACAGCCCCAGGCTCGCCGCGCGCTCCCGCGCCACAGCCTCGTCATATCCGCAGGTCGAAGCCCATTCCATCAGCTCGCCGCGCACCGTCTCGGCAACCAGCAACGCCTTGGGATTCTGAGGCAGCAGCGCTGCCGAGGCCGCCCCGCGCTCCATATGCCCACGCTGCAACTTGACCGTCTTGGCCAGCACCGAAAGCATTGTCGACTTCCCGCAGCCGTTACCACCCACAACCGCATGCACCGCGCCAGTCGAGAACGCCGCATCGAGCCCGCGCAGCACCCAGCCGGACGCCCGATCGTAGCGAAACCAGCTCCCTGCCAGGGTGGTGGCCGACCCGGCGTGCATTTTTGGGAGTATTCGGCATCCACCGGCACGCGATGACGCCCCCGAGTCGTCTTGCGGCAGTATTTGCGCCTCAAATTCTCCCGATTTGTCCGATTTCAGCCCTTTTTCTGCACCCGGAGCGCCCGTGCGCGGGTCCAAAGAGCCCAGCTGGCCGCTGGCGCTGCTGAAAACTCCGTTTTTTGCACGCCGCGAGGCGCCGCGCCCTGGCGCCTCGCCAGAAAACAGCTCTTCACGGTGCCCCAGGGAGGCAATGTCAGCCACCTCGCATACGCGCCCGCCCTCAATCCGATACGCACACGTCGCGTATTCGAGCATCGGGCGCGGCTGGTGCGTCGCCACAACAACCGTGCAGCCCAACTCACGATTCACGCGAAACAGCGCATGCAGAAAACTCTTCTCGGCAACGGGATCCAGTTGGGACGTAGGCTCGTCGAGCAGTAGTACGCGCGGGCGCAACGCCAGCACGGCCGCCAGCGACAGCAGCTGCTTGCGTCCGCCCGAAAGCGTATCGGTATCGCGGTGGAGCCAATCCTCCAACCCAAAGAAATAGCTGGTCTCGGCCACGCGACGGCGCATCTCGTCGCGCGACATACCTAAGTTTTCCAGGCCAAACGCCATCTCGTGCCACACGGTTTCGCACACGATCTGGTTCTCGGGGTCCTGAAACACATAGCCCACGCGCTCCGCAGACGCCCGAACATCCATGTCGGCAACGTTCTCGCCCAGCACGCGCAGCTCACCAGCGCATTCGCCCGTCGGCGAAATCTCGGGTTTGAGCAGCGAGAGCAGCGTTGACTTACCCGACCCAGTACCACCTACCAGCAGCGCAAACGCACCTTGGGGAACAGACCAGTCGAGCCCGTCGAGCACCGGCGCCTCGGCCCCGGGGTAGGCAAAGCGCAGGTCCCGCACTTCAATCGCCGGCGCATCCGAGCCGCACGCCGCGCCCGCCATCATGCTTCCGTCCAACCGAGTCATCAGCCAAACCTCTTCTCGTCAATCGCGCGCAGCACGCAGGGCAGCGCCATCCAGGCCGCGTATACAACATAGCCTGGCCACGGCGCCGGCACCGATAGTTGCGGGTAAAACGAATACTGCGCCGTCGCGGCCCACGCCACTGCCGCCGTGGCCACACCAAACAGCGCAAGCCCAACCAGCGCGGCAACATCGCCGCGCCCCAGCCGATACCGCGCGTACGTCGTGCGGCGCGTCGCGGCACCCCACCCACGGGAGCGCATGGCGTCCGCGCGCTCCAGCGAATCCTCCATGCCCCAGCCCATCAACACGCTCGATGCCCGTAGGCGCGAACGCACGGGGTCGGCCGACGCATGCCCCGGCACATCAATCGCATCCTGCACCGCCAGTACCGTACGACCGCGGCGCAAAAACTGCGGGATAAGCCGCATGCACATCGAGATCATGAGCGCGATCACCGGCGCAGCGTTGCCCAAAAGCGCAAGCACCTTGTCGTATTCGAGCATCGACGCCGCGGCCTCAAACCACAGCACGCTCGCCACAAACAGCCCACCCATACACAGGCCGTACATCATGCTCTCCAAATACACCGCGCGCATGCCAATACGGAACAGCTCCGTCGAGCCCGAGGCGCTAAACAGAGGATTGAGCACCGCGATGATCAAAATCACCGGCAGCTGCCAGCGAAGCGCCCCCAACGTACGCGCGGCGCCGCGCGTCGCAAACCCGTACGCCAACCCGCCCGCAAGCGACAGCGCAATCAGCACCGGCTGCATCGAGAACATGGTGAGTCCCAGCGTCAACACAATATAGAGCGCCGGCACCGCCGGATGCGACATCGAAAATGCCGCGACGGGTTCGTTGCCCGATTCCTCTCGCATGATATCCACGGGCACCTCCCATCCCCTCGCGCAAAACGCCAACGCCGCAGCGCCGCCGCCATGCACAACCAGCGCAAACACCACGCCGGCGGCAGCGACACCGGCCGTCACGCGTCAATCGTTACGCGCTCATCATATGCCTGCGGTATCATATTGTGCCGTGTATCGTTTCCAAACACACGTCTCTATAACGTAACAGGAGATCACATGGACGCAACCGCAATTATCCTCGCCGCCGGCGAGGGCACCCGCATGAAGTCGAACCACTGCAAGGTTTCGCACAAGATCCTGGGCAAGCCCATGGTCCAGTGGATCGTCGACGCCACCATCAAGGCCGGCTGCAGCCGCGTCGTGGTCGTCATCGGCAGCCACGCCGACGAGATGCGCGCCCTTATCAACGGCGCCTACGCCAACAGCGCCACCAAGGTCGAGTGCGTCGAGCAGACCGAGCGCCTGGGCACCGGCCACGCCGTCAAGGTCGCGCTCGAGGCCTGCGGCATCACGCAAGGCCCCGTCGTCGTGCTCAACGGCGACCTGCCGCTCATTACCGCCGACACCGTCGCCAAGTTCGCGCAGACCGTCGCCACCGGCGAGCTCGCCTGCACCGTCATGACCATGACCCCGCTCGACCCCTTCGGCTACGGCCGCATCAAGCTGGGTGCCGATGGCCAAATTGAGCGCATCATCGAGCAGAAGGACTGCACACCCGAGCAGGCCGCCACGCTGCTGGAGTGCAACGCCGGCTGCTACGCCTTCGACGGCGCGCAGCTCGCCGCCCACATTGACGAGATCGGCAACGACAACGCGCAGTCCGAGTGCTATCTGCCCGACATGCTCGAGATCCTCAAGGGCCACGGCCAGGCAGTCTCCATCTTCCACTGCGACGACTACCGCGACGGCCTGGGCGTCAACAGCCGCATCCAGCTCGCGCAGCTCACCGCCATCGCGCGCGACCGCATCAACGAGCACTGGATGGCCGAGGGCGTTACCTTCATCGATCCCACGCAGGCCTGGATCGGCCCCGATGCCGTTATCGGCCGCGATACCGTCGTGTGGCCGCAGACGCACCTGATCGGCCACGTCACCGTGGGCGAGGAGTGCCAGCTCGGCCCCAACAGCCGCCTCACCGACACCACCGTCGGCAGTGGCTGCACCATCGATGAGACCATCGCCATCGAAGCTGTCATCGAGAACGGCGTCGACTGCGGCCCGCGCGCCTACCTGCGCCCGGGTACCCACATGCTCGACGGTTCCAAGGCCGGCACGCACGTGGAGATCAAGAAGTCCACGATCGGTGAGGGCTCCAAGGTTCCACACCTGTCCTACATCGGCGACACCACCATGGGCTCCGGCGTCAACGTGGGCGCGGGCTCCATCACCTGCAACTACGACGGCGTGCACAAGCACAAGACCGTCATCGGCAAGGATGCCTTCATCGGTTCCGACACCATGATGGTCGCGCCCGCCCAGATCGGCGACGGCGCGCTCGTGGCTGCCGGCTCCGTCATCACCGAGCCGGTCCCGGCAGACGCGCTCGGACTGGGCCGCGCCCGTCAGGTAAATATTGAGGGCTGGGCCGCCGATTACCGCCGCCGCCTGCACGAGGACGACGAGGTATAACGTTTTACCAAGCATCTAAGGAGCTGTTCCCATGGGGACGGCTCCTTTTTCTATGCTGACCTGCGCGACCGGATGAGTGGTCGGTTCGTGTCCGTTGACGGTAAAGACGTTATCAAGACCCGAATAACCCCGCCGCACGGTTACAATGCAAAAAGGCATCTATATGGCATTCGATGTATAAAGGAGAAGGGTAATGCCGATTAATGATCCCGAGAAGTCGGAGAATATGTGCAAGTCCATCCGCGTGTATTCCGGTTCCTCCAACCGTCCCCTCGCTCAGAAGATCGCTGAGTACCTTGGGGTCGAGCTTTCGGGCCTTACGCTAAAGCAGTTCGCCAATGGTGAGATTTACGCCCGCTACGACGAGACCGTCCGCGGCGCCGACGTCTTCCTGATTCAGTCCGTGGCCGGCGGCAACGTCAACGACATGCTCATGGAGCTGCTCATCGCCACCGACGCTGCCAAGCGCGCATCCGCCCGCTCCATCACCGCCGTTATCACCCACTACGGCTATGCCCGCCAGGACCGCAAGGCCGGCCCGCGCGAGCCCATCACCGCCCGCCTCGTCGCCAACCTGCTCGAGCGCGCCGGCGTCGACCGCATCATCACCCTCGACCTGCACCAGGGTCAGATCCAGGGCTTCTTCGATATCCCGGTTAACCACCTGTCCGCACTGCCGCTGTTTGGCCAGTACTACAACGACATGCACTTCGACACCGACAACCTGGTTGTCGTCTCCCCCGACGTGGGTCGTGCCAAGGCCGCCAAGAAGCTGTCCGACATGCTCGGCTGCGACCTGGCCATCGCCCACAAGGGCCGTCCGCGCCACAACGCCGCCGAGGTCATGGGCATCATCGGTGACATCAAGGGCAAGACCTGCATCATCAACGACGACATGATCGACACCGCTGGCACCCTGTGCGCCAACGTCAAGGAGCTCAAGGCCATGGGCGCCGGCGACATCTACGTGTGCGCCACCCACGGCATCTTCTCCGGTCCGGCCATCGAGCGCCTGAACGACGCCCCGATCGTCGAGTGCCTCGTCACCGATGCCATCCCCGTCGAGGTCGGCGGCAAGATCAAGACCATCTCGGTCGCCGAGGAGTTCGCTCAGGCTATCTCCGCCGTTTACCACGAGGAGCCCGTCTCCACGCTCGTCGGCGGCGACTTCGCGCTGTAGTCGCATCGTCCTTGCAGCCCGGCGCATCGCCGCCGAAACAGAAGAAACCCCCACGCTCCCCCTTGCTTCGCAAAGGTCGCGCGGGGGTTTCTTCTGTTTCGGCGGCTCGCTCTGCCGCGGCCGTGCTTTTGTCTGGTGGGATTTCGCTGAAACGAAGTCTCGCCTTCGGCGGGCGTGGTAGCCTTTGTCGTTGATTGAACTATTTGTGTAACGAAGGGACAAATATGGCAGCTGCACAGCCGCTTAAGATTCGCATGGTTGCTGGACTTGGCAACCCTGGCGATGAGTATGCCGAGACCCGCCACAACGCTGGCTTCAAAGCAATCGACGAGTTGGCCCGTCAGGCCGGTGTCACGTACTGGAAAAACCAGGCCGGCGCCGAGGTCGCGCTCATCAACATCAACGACCCCGAGGAAGAGGGCGGCAAGCGTCAGATTGTGCTGGTCAAGCCACAGTCGTACATGAATACCTCGGGCGGTCCCATCTCCAAGCTTTGCCGCGAGTACAAAATCAAGGCCGAGGAGCTGCTTGTAATCCACGATGAGCTCGATATTCCCGCCGGCGACGTACGCGTTAAGGTGGGCGGCGGCCATGCTGGCCACAACGGGCTGCGTTCCATCATCGACAAGATGGGCAGTCGCGACTTCAGCCGCATCCGCACCGGTATCGGCAACCCTCCCGGCAAGATGGCTGTCGCAGACTACGTGCTCAAGCAGCTGCGCGCCCGCGAGGCCGAGGACTTCCAGGACACCTGCGCCCGCGCCGCCGACGCCGCCGGCCTGGCGATCGTGCACGGCGTAATCTACGCCCGCGATCACGTCAACGGCGCCGCTTCCGCCAACGGCAAGCACTAAAGCCTACCATTTAGGGACAGGCTTATTTTGGCAGGTTTTATCTGCGGAAACACCTCAGTTGCGGCATCGCAATCAACCGCGCGCCGACTTACACACATAGCGCCCCAAAGGGGGCCGGCCTCATCACAACCCGAGGCCGGCCCCCTTTGCCGTTTTACCCGATAAAACTGACCAAAATAAACCTGCCCCTATTTGGTAGGCCAAAGTGGATAGACCCTGCTCCCAACCGCCGAAGATACACGTAAGCGACATGTCCATGAGGGTATAATTTGCACCGTATGTCTGCACAACGCCTGTGCGCGTACGGTTTTATTCGGGCTACCGTCCATTTCCGTGGAGGCACGGTTCGGTCGCCCTAACAAGAGAGGGGTTCTATGTATAAGATCCTGGAGAAGACGCAGTTCTCGGAGAAGGTGTTCAAGTTCCGCATCGAGGCACCTGCAATCGCCAAACATGCGCACGCTGGACAGTTCCTCATGGTCCGCGCCAACGAGACGGGCGAGCGCGTCCCGTTTACCCTGGCCGGCTGGAACGGTGACGAGGGCTGGGTCGAGTTCATCTTCATGGTGATCGGCAAGACCACCGAGATGCTTTCCACCTACGAGGCCGGCGAGTCTCTGCGCGACGTCGTGGGCCCGCTGGGCGTTCCCACCGAGATGGCTGAGGGCCCCTGCGCCGTCATTGGCGGCGGCGTCGGCCTGGCAATTGCCTTCCCGGTCGCCAAGCACCTGGTCGAGACCGGTCACGAGGTGCACGCCATCATGGGCGCCCGCACCAAGGACCTCCTGCTCATGGAGGACCAGTTCCGCGAACTCCTCGACGAGGACCACATCCACATCACCACTGACGACGGTTCCTACGGCGAGCAGGGCGTTGTCACCGCTCCGCTGGAGCGCCTGCTGCAGGACAAGACCGTGAGCCAGGTCTTCTGCGTCGGCCCCGTTCCGATGATGAAGTTCTCGACCCTCACCGCCCAGAAGTACGACACCCCCATCACCGCGTCGCTCAACCCCATCATGGTTGACGGCACCGGCATGTGCGGCTGCTGCCGCGTCGAGGTGGGCGGCGTGACCAAGTTCGCTTGCGTCGACGGCCCCGACTTCGATGCCACCCTGGTCGACTGGGATGACCTTCGTGCCCGCCAGGCCGCTTACCGTTCCGAAGAGGGCGCGTCCCTCAAGGCCTATGAGGAAAAGAGCTGCGCATGCCACTAGTTAACGGTCGTTTCGTTGCCGATATGAAGTCACCCCGCACCCCCGATAACGAGGAGCCGGCTGCCGAGCGCGCCTGCGACTTCCGCCCCGTCGACAAGGGCTTCACCGAGGAGATGGCGCTGGCCGAGGCCGAGCGCTGCCTCAACTGCAAGAAGCCGTTCTGTGTCGAGGGCTGCCCCGTCAACATCAACATCCCCCGCTTTATCGAGCAGATCCGCGCGAAGGACTTCGGCGGCGCCCTCGATACCATCCGCGAGGACTCCATGCTTCCCGCTATCTGCGGCCGCGTCTGCCCGCAGGAGAACCAGTGCGAGGGCAAGTGCATCCGTGGTAAGAAGTCCGAGCCCGTGGCCATCGGCCAGCTCGAGCGCTTCCTGGGTGACCGCCCCGAGCTCGCCTCCACGCCCAAGATGGCCCCCAAGAACGGCAAGAAGGTAGCCGTCGTCGGCTCTGGCCCGTCCGGCATCACCTGCGCCGGCGAGCTCGCCCGCAACGGCTTTGACGTCACCGTCTTTGAGGCCTTCTTTACCGGCGGCGGCGTGCTGGTCTACGGCATCCCCGAGTTCCGTCTGCCCAAGGCAGTCGTCAAGCGCGAGATTGACGGCCTGGAGGACATGGGCGTCAAGTTTGAGTACAACTCCGTCGTGGGCAACATGGCCACGGCCGAGGAGCTGTTCGAGCAGGGCTTCGACGCCATCTACGTGGCGACCGGCGCAGGCCTGCCCAAGTTCCTCAACGTCCCCGGCGAGAACCTGCCCAACGTCTTCTTCGCAAACGAGTACCTCACCCGCGTGAACCTGATGAAGGCCAACAAGTTCCCCGAGTACGACACCCCCACCAAGCACGGCAAGAACGTCGTCGTCTTTGGTGGCGGCAACGTGGCTATGGACGCCGTCCGTACCGCCAAGCGTCTGGGCGCCGAGCACGCCATTATCGCCTACCGTCGTACCGAGGACGAGATGCCCTGCCGTCGCGCTGAGCTGCACCATGCCAAGGCCGAGGGCGTCGAGGTTCTGCCGCTCGTCTCCCCGCTCGAGTTTGTCGCTGGCGAGGACGGCTCCGTGTGTGCCGTCAAGGTCCAGAAGATGGAGCTCGGCGAGCCCGACGAGTCCGGCCGCCGTCGTCCGGTGCCCATCGAGGGCGCCATCGAGGAGATCCCCTGCGACATCGCGATCTCGGCCATCGGTACCAACGCCAACCCCTTCGCAAAGAAGATCGGCGGCAAGATGGAGCTCAACAAGTGGGGCTACATCGTCGCTGACGAGGAGACCGGCCAGACCACCGATCCCCGCATCTGGGCCGGCGGCGACATCGTCACCGGTGCCGCTACGGTCATTCTGGCGATGGGCGCCGGCAAGAAGGCCGCCGCTTCCATCACCAAGAGCCTGCTGGGCGAGTAATCATCCGCAGCGCTAGCCATCAAACGGCAAAGTCCCCGTCGAGCACACGCCCGGCGGGGACTTTTTCTATGCCGACCGTCCCACCACCACGATGGGGACAGGCACCTTTGTGGTGGTTTGGGGCCTGGTCGGTCGTTTTGTCTCAATCTGTAACAAATAGACCCTGTTGAGCCTCGTAGTTGCTACAGATCAAGATATTGTGCGAACATCCGCCTGTTCATCTCAATCTGTAACAGTTAGAGGCCAAATTCCTCGCTAGATGTTACAGATCGAGACGTTAGGTTGGCGGCCGAACAGTTCGTCTCAATCTGTAACACCTGGAGCCGTTTCGGGCAGTTTGGTGTTACAGATTGAGATTTTGCTGAGGCCGAGAACGAGAGCCGCTACCCACCCCTAACGCTTGCGGCGCTTGGTCGCAGCGATGCCGGCCGCGGCAACGGTTGCGCCGGCGATGCTCAGAGCAGCGACCGTCATCGCGGCGGAGTCACCCGTGCTGGCGAGCTCCATGCCACCGGACTTCTTGCCGTTCTTGCCCTTACCCTTGGACTTGTTCGTCGTCACCGTGGTCGTCGTCGAAGTCGAACCGCCCGCAGGGACCCCGGCGCCACCAGAGCCATCCGTACCGCCACCCCGCTCGCCGCCGTCAGGCGTCGGCTCGGGCTCTGGCTTCAGACTGGGATCGGGCGTCGGCTCAGGCACCGCCTCATCGGTCACCGTAATCGTAATGTTCAGACGCTCGGAATACTCGCTGTATGACATGCCAGGGCGCTGTGCCGCAATGCGCACATACATGTTGCTATCGAGCGCAATAGGCTCGGTGTACTTTACGCGGCCTTCGTCACGGCAGGGGCAGGTGTCGTTGGTGGTGTACCAAATCGTCGTGCCATCCTCGGCCGAAAGCTCCAGCTTCGTGCCCTTGGGCACCGTAATGTAGTTCTCCTTGGGCGACCATGCACCAAACGTCGTCGCACCAATCGTCGCCACCGGTCGCGCCGGTCGCACTGCCTCGGCAGACACGCGAACGTCGACCTGCTTGGACAGCGCCGTGTCATCCACCGTCGCCGTCAACGTCGTCAAACCGGGCAGAGCACCATGCAGCACAAACGTCGCCGCACCGTCCTCGCCCGTCACGGCCTGGGTGGCATCGACAGAGCAGATAGCCGAGGACTCCAGCCCAACACTAACCTTGGCGCCCGCAAACGGCTTGCCCGCCTTATCGGTCACGTGTGCCACCAGCTCAAAGTCACCGCCATCAAGCATGGTCACGGCCTGCTCCACGTTGAGCTTGAGCTTGTCGGCACGAACGCCCACGACAAGCTCGCCACTTGCCCAGCGCGCCATGGCCGTGCCGGCGTAGTTGCGAGCACCGTCGAGCTCAAACGCCACCGTTGAGCCCGCCTCACACGCATCGGCATAGCGAATACGCAGCACGCGCGACAGCGGCTTGCCATTGGAATCGTCCTGCTTGTCGAGCCACGCATACGTCACGTCGCCCAAGCCCTGCACACACAATGCGGCCAGGGTATCGTCACTCGCATCCATATACTGCGCAAACTCAACCTCGACGCAATCGGTATAGGCATGGGCCGAAACCACCTCGGGCGCCGCCGTCGACACCAAGCCAATGTTCACCTCAGTCTGAATCGGCGGCACGCGCAGCCAAGCCGAACGCGCCTCCTCATACCCGTCCTTGGTCACGCGCACCTGATACCAGCCGGTCGGCGTATTCCAGTTGTACGCACCGTCCGCACCCGTTGCAAGCGGATTGTCCTGCTCATACTCCTCGGCATCCCAACGCACTGCATTGGTACCGGCCGCATCGTCGGCGCTCCACAGCTCAACCGTCGCGCCTTCAACCGTATTGGACAGTAGGCCCTCGTACTCCACGCCCGCAGGGTCGGGTGCAGCCTTGGCGGCCACATTGCGATAACGCGCCTCAAAAATCGACTGCATCTTCTCGTCCGAGATCAAGCCGTCCTTGTTGGCCTTGTAGACCTCGGCATCGGTCAGCTCGCCCCAGTTGACCGTAATACGATTCTGGCACGCGCGCTCCACCTGCTCGCAGGCAACATCGTAGGCGCATTCGGCATTGGTCAGCTTAATCGCGCGCTCCGAACCTACGCTGGTCGAAGCCGCGTCATAGGCAGCGCCCACCACGGTACCCGCCGAACCGGCCGTCAGCACGCCGGCGATTGTCATAATGGAGCCCACCGCCACATCGGTGCTGTCGTGGCAGAGCTGGCGATACAGCAGATTCTCAAACGCACGCGCCTTCTCCATGGCATCGCGCAGCGCGTAAATGCACTTCCAGTCGTCCTCGGTCTTCTCGGGCTTGGCAAGCAAGCGCGTATGCTGAAGCTCATAGCCCTCGCGCTCGCCCTTCACCTTCTGCATACGGACGTTCACGTTCTCCCAGTTCTTGCTGGCATCGTTCACGCCGTAAATGCCGGTAAAGATGCCGATGCCCTGGGTCGCCGCGGGAAACGCCTGGCCGGCCGCCTTCCACGCATCGGTCTTAAAGACCTGTCCGAACATCTCGCACTCGATCTTATAGCTCTTGAGCGAACGAATCGTGCGGATGAGCTTCATATGGGCGCTCACGTCGCCGTTGCGCTTCCAGGCCATGAGCCATCCGCGCACCTTGGAGTTGTTGAGGCTATGGACCACATTCCAGTTGTCGTACAGGTCGTCCAGAATGTCGCACTGCATGGCGATCGAGTTAAACAGAAGCGCCTGGTTCTTGTTGTTATTGGAGTTCTCGATAAATTCCGACTCGATATAGGCCGTCTGCTCGCCATCGGGCGCGGCGACCTTAAAGCCCTTGACGGTATCATCGTCAGCCGCCTTGTAGCTCAGTGAGCTGCCGAGCGCCTGGCCCAAATCGTTAAACCCGCTCGTCGACTGGCCGTTGTACTCGCTGGCCTTAATGCCCGCACACTTGTTGAGTGCCGCAGCGGTTGCGTCATTCCAGCTTCCGTATTGGTTGAGCTGGCCGATACCCATCGACTGGCCCACCAGGTCCTCGGCCTGCTGGGCAATAAACTCCGCTCGCGATGCATGGTCGACGAGCTCCTTGATGGCGGCCGCATCCGCAGCATTCGCGCCCTGGGCCGCCGCGAGTTCCTGATACCAATCCTCGCTGGTGCCGTAAGCATCCTCAAAGATCATCTTGTCCACATTGACGCCATAGCTGTCGCCCTGCTGGGTTAGCAGCGCCGCCGACCCGCCGACCGCGGCCTTGAGCTCAGCCGCAAACTGCGCGACCTCGTCGTTGCCAGCACCATCACCCTCGCCGTCGCTGGCGGCAGGGGCGCGACGAGCCTTACGGGCAGCTCCACCTTGGGCTTCGTCCTCTTTACCGTCCTTGTCCTCCTCGGCAAACGCATCGGCGACCATCTGGTCAATCGCGTCGTTAAAGGCCTCGTCGACATCATTAAACGAGTTATCCATCATATATTCGTGCCACTGCTGCACGGCATTCGAGAACTCCTGCTGGCGCTCCTCGGCCGCGGCGGAATGCTTTTTGGCCGAAGCGTTGGCGTCAAAACTCAGCATGGTCATAAGCTGAGCATTGGAGATGCGGTAGGTCTGCGGCATAAAGATCTGCTCAAAGTTACCGCAGTTCACATAGGTCGAGTCATTCGCCTTGTTAAACTCGTCGAGCAGCTTAAGGTAACCCTCGTCCACATACTCCGCCACATAGCGCACACGGGTGCCCTCGCGCGACTTTTGAGTCAGAGGAATCGTCACCGTCTTGCCATCCACGCAGTCCACGTACAGGTCGAGCGTGTTGGCGGCCTCTTCGTTTCCCACCTCGAGCGTGATGTCAAAAGTCCAGTAGGCGTTCTTCTTTTGTGGCAGATGATGAAAGGTCCACAGGCTCTTGCCGGTGTCCTTGCCGTCCTTGACCAGGTTTTGCGTACCGCCACGATACGTCACATCAAAGTTCCAGACCGAAGCGCTCGGAACATAGCGCACATAATTGCGAGCCGTTACCTCGGCAGCAGCGGCAGCAACATCGGTCGAGCCCACGCGCGCTTCGAGCGTCACACGCTCGGCGGCAAGCGTATCCTGCGGCAGGTCGTATTCAATCTTGGCACGGCCGAGTTTATTGGTCTTGCCGGTGTACTTTGCAGCCGACGAGCCCGTCCCCACGGCGAGCTGCACGCTCTTGCCCGGCGCCGCATAAACGTAGGCCACATTGCCCAGCAGGCTGTGAACGTCGGTGTTGTCGACCTCGATGCGCGATCCGCTAACCTCGAGTGTGGTGCTTCCCAGCGGCAATGTCACCTCGCCCAGCGTAATGAGCGGCGAGATGGCATAGGTGCCCGCGGCCTTAGGCTTAAAGCGCACAAACACATCGGCGCCCGCACTCTTTTTCATATCGAGAACGAGGTTGTCGCCCTCCCAAGTTGTGCCAGCCCACATGGCATCGGAGCTGGCGCCGGCTTCGCGAGCGCCTGCGGACACATCCTCGACGGCATCCTTGGCCAGCGGAATCTCAATCTTGGCAGCCTGGCTGTCTTTGAGCTCGTAATGAATGCGCAGCTCGGTCTCCACGCCAACGACCGCGGACGAATCAGCGATAACCGAGCCCGCCGTCAGCCCGCGCTCGGCACGATACGTCTCCACGTCAAACGTGGGAACGTCGAGCGTCACGTCGAGCTGTTTGCCGTCCTCGATCTTCACCTGCTTTTGCGCGATATGCTTACCCACGGTCAGCCCTAGGCGGCTAAACGTGGAATAGCTCGTTGCTTGGATGTCGTAGCTCGTCTTGTTAAAGGCGACGATGGTGTACGAACCGGCCTTAAGGCGCGGCGTCTCGGCCTTCATGATAGGCGTGGTGCCATCGTCTTCGTAACCCATCAAATAGGTGACACCGTCGGCAACTAGCTTGCCGTCGGACGTACGGAACACCAGCACGCGGTTAGCGCCCTGGTAGTCGCCCTTGGTCGCGACCGTCGCCGTGCCCCAGGGCTTCAAGTCGATATCGACCTTGCCGGCCGAGGGCTACACCGTCGCCGTCGCCCCACCCAGCTTGAGGCTGTCTTTGGGCTCGAGCGTTATCTCCAGATCCTGGTCCGCGTCGGCAATGGCCTGCGACACCACGAGCGCTGTGCCCTGGATACGGAAGTCGTTTTCCTTGTCACCCTTGGCAGGCTTAAGCGTCTTGCCGCCGCTCTTCACCGTCAGATCGATGCTATCGAGACTATCGAGCTCAATGCGTTCGGTCTTATCCTGGCCCACAATCGGTTCAAGATAGCCCACGTTGAGCTCAATCGCGCGCGAGGCCGGAATCTTGGTAAAGTCCTCCGCCTTAATCTCTCCGATATTCCATGTGCCCGTCATCTGGTCGCCCGGGCGAGCGAGCACCATGTCATAGTAACCGCTGAGCGAAATGCGCAGCGTTGCTGCCGTCTTGGAGAGAGCGTCCGCTGTAAAGCTGCCGTCATCGCCAACCGCCAGCGGCGTGGACTGCCCCGCCTGCACGAGTGTAGCCGTCGCGCTCTGGGGAAGTTTGCCCGTCACCTGGGCCGCCTCGCCCATCCACTCAAACGTGTAGGCAGGCTTCGAGGAATCGACGGAGTCCTTGCGATCGACCACGGCATCGGCAAGCTTTTTGACCATCGAGGGGTTGCCAGCCGAATCGGTCGCATAGGCATAGATGGTCTGGCCTTCACTAAAGGGAATCGCATACGTTACGCCATCGATTGTCACGCGCTCATTATAGTCGCCCGGATAGCCCGCCTCACCAAACTGAAGATCGGGGTTCATCACGCGCAGGGCAACGGCATTATGGTTCGTCTCGTTTCCGTATCTCGTGTTCTCAAAAGCTCCCCACTCTATCATTTCCACGCTTTTGGGTAGCACAATCTCTTTGCCGGCAATCGCAGGATCAAGAGAGGCGAACGCGAGCGCCCCGATATATTTAACGCCGTCGCCGATCGTCACCGACGACACATGCGAGCACCCGTCAAAGGCATTGCGCTCAATCCGCTCCACCGTGCCCGGCACGTTGATCTGCGTAAAGGTGAGTACCGTTGTGTCCGAGACATAGAACTGCGGTACGCCGCAATTGGCGAAGGCGCGATAGTCGATAGTTTTGACCGAAGGCGGCAGCGTTGCCACCACCTTGTCGTCAAGTTGTTCACATTCCTTAAAGGCCTGCTCGGGAATCGTGGTAAAGGCCGCGTTGTTGGGCCAGGTTACCGTTTGGAGCGTCTTGCTTTTGTAGAATGCATAGCTCTTGAGCTCCTCGACCGAATCGGGCAGTGCGATCTCTTTGATGCTGCTGCCGCCCAAGCCTCCAACCGAGCGGACATGCGAATTAGGGGCGAAGGTGATCGATGTGAGCGCAGCGCTTCCCATACCCGTAAGGCTTACGACATTTTTGTCGTCGATGGTCGAGGGCACCTCCAACGTGGTAATGCCCGCGTCGCCATACTCGATAGAAATTTCGTTGGTGAGGCTATCAATCGAGAAGTAGTACTGCGCGGGGGTCTGCTCGCCGGCCACGTAGCCATCGTCGTATTCGTCCTTTACGCCCGTGGCGCCCTTCGAGGTTGCCCAGAGTTCAAGTTCCTCGTTCCAGGTTGCCTCGGCACCGGAAGCCTCCTCTTGCTTCTGCTGCTCGGCGAGTTCCTTGCCCTCGACAAGATCGGTGGCGAGCGTACCCACGGGCGTGCTCTCGGTCTGCCCAGCGCCCGTCAGGCCTGCCGCCGATGCAATCTCGGAGTCCGGGGGCGTAGGGGTGTCACCGGTATCGAGCACTGTGGGGTCGGCAGCGCCGGCATCGGGCGCGGCGTCGGCGGCATCGGGCGCGGGGTCGGCGGCGTCGGCATCGGCTGCTTGGTCGTTATCCGTCTGCACAAAAGTGCCGTCGGTGGTGAGGGTCTCGGCAAACGCGCCCGCGGGCAACGAACCCGTCACCATGGTGAGGGTCACCGCGGCAACGGTCAGGCGGCGGCAAAGCGCTCGAACAGTAGTCCACCTCATGGTCGTTCCTTTCCTGCAAACCAAAAGTCATCCAGCGTAATCGTTGTCCAAAAACAAAGCGAACGGTAGGTTCATATATACGAACCTACCGTTCTATCTGCGCAAACCGCCACAAAGGGAATAGGTACCTTTGTGGCGGTTCTGAACTTGGCCAGCCAGTTTGTCTCAATCTGTAACAGTTAGAGGTCAAATTCCCCGCCTGGTGTTACAGATCGAGACGTTAGGTTGTCGGCCGAACAGTTCATCTCAATCTGTAACATCTAGAGCCGTTTTTGGCAGTTTGGTGTTACAGATTGAGATTTTACTGAGGCCGAGAATGAGAGCCGTCACCCAGCTCTAACGCTTGCGGCGCTTGGTCGCGGCGAGGCCGGCGGCGGCTACGGTTGCGCCGGCGATGCCTAGGACGGCGACCGTCATCGCGGTGGTATCCCCCGTGATAGCCAGGACAGCATCGCCCTTCTTGGCCTGCGTGGTTTTCTCAACCGTCTTGCTCACCGTGGTGGTCGTAGCCGGCTTGGCCGAGGGTTTGGTCTCGGGCTTCACCCCAGGCTGCGGCGTCGGCTTGGGATCCGGCGTAGGCTGCGGATCGGGAGTCGGCGTGGCTTCAGGCGTAAAGGTCAGATCGGTGTTGAGCCACAGGGTGTAGATCCAACCGCTGTCCTCATCGGATACGCTGTCCGCGACCTGGTAGCCGCACTCCTGGCCGTTGATCACCAGCTTGGTGTTGGGCGTAAAGTAGAAGCCGCGCGCGGACTTGAGGTAGATACCGTAACGATAGGTCACGCCGGGCTTAAAGGCGTCGATGTGGTTCGTAATGTTCTGATCCCAGAACTCCTGAGAGTTCACTTCGCTGCCATCGCTGCCCGTCCAGAACTCACACCGAGGAAGAGAGTTGGAGCCCGTCGGAACATTCGCCGTAAAGACCGGCTTATCGCCCGCCTTGAAGGTGGTCGTGGCGCCGTTGATCTCGATAACGTCGATGGCCCGCCATTCGTCTATCGGCTGCTCGCACAGCATATTGTCAGCGTTTGGCGCGAAGACGCCGTTGACGGTCTTGATGTGGTGCGCCCAATGACCGTTGACGTACATCATGCAGTCATCGGCCACGGTATTGTCGCCCTTGAGCCTCAGCTCAACGGAGTACATGTAGAACTTGCCCTCTTCGAAGTGTTCGATCCTCCTCGCGCCCGTCGGATACTTGGCAGGGTCGGAATACCAGAAGGCAACGGGCGCGAGCTCCGCAGGGTCGCTGCCATCCATTTCCTCCCAGCACTCGTAGGCGATCTCGTACTTGTCGGCATCGGCGGCGGGGATCGTCGCGGTCGCGCGCGGCGCCTCGCCGGGCGCGTAGTCGGTCTTCACGTCGTTGACGTTCAGGTTATGGAGGGCTTCGTTTTCCGATGCAACAAGCGTAATTTCGCTATTGATGACGTAGCGGAGGTAATAGTCGTCCCTGGTTTCGTTGACGGTAATCGAGCTGCCCGCGTAGCTGTTGTCACCTTCATAGTCGGTGCTGGTATACGTCAGTGCCGCGCCAATATAAAGATCCTCATTGCGCGTGAGTCGATACGAGCCGCCTGCCGCGCCACCCGTAAAGGTCAGCGTCAGCCTCATGTGATCGCCAACAGGCTCAAAGTGAGCCGTCACATCGGACATAGATGTGTCCTGGACTTCAGCCAGGGTGCCCGAAGCAGCATCGGCCCGGTAGTACTTGGTTTCGACAAGTTCGCAGAGCGGCTCATCCGGCATGCCGCCCTCAACATCGGGAAAATCATAGGTATACGGCTGGCCCTTTTCGAGCGTGATGTTGTCCGAAAGCTTGCAGTCCGTATCGTGGCGGACCACGGTCGTGTTGACCTTAACACCGCTCCCGCCTGTCACATCGGTCACGCCACAGGGCATGATAGCGTCGTTTGCCGATGAGCTGTCGGCGCCGCCAAGAGAGCCGTCTTGGTCAGCAGCGCCCGCATCGTTTACCGTTGCCGCCGGTGCGTCCTGCTGATCTTGCTGAGCTTCTGCCGTGGACGGTGCCGCCGGAGCCGCGTCAGTCATCGGCGCAGCCGGAGCCACCGGTACCGGCGCCGGAGCCGCCGTATCCTCCGCAACCGTCGGCGTCACCGGAGCCGCGGCAACCTCATCCGTCCCAGCGGCGGGATCGGCGCATTCCGTCGCCAGCGCCACGCTCGGCAGCAGCAACTGCCCGACCATAAGCGCACACGCGCCGGCGCAAGCTATTTTGGCACCCACACAACGCCAGGTACCGTGAACCAGCGAGCAGGTGGACTCACGCTGAGCTTGCTTGTCAAAGTGGCTTACGTTCATAACGGCCTCCTTGGTCGTAGGGACATGCCACCACAAAGGTGCCTGCCCCCTTTGTGGTGGTCCTGTACCACCAAGATGTGCCAAATGACTCCATATGCCTAGGTTCGTAGATGTGAACCTAGGCCTCTACCTGCGGTTTAATTCAATATGATTTCGCCATCGCCACACTCGTCCCGGGAACGCTACAATCGAGGACACGATTATTCGTCCACCCAAAGGACCGTCCTTGAACCTGAGCAGGTCTAAAATCAACGCGCTTCTGGCACTCGCGCTCTTCACCTTCGCCTTCCTTGCCGCCGAGTTTCGCTTCGACGTCAACGTCGGGCTGCTCGCCGGTGCCGAACGCGTTGTGATCGCACAGGGCTTTATCCTTGGCGCCAGCGTCATCGGCTTTATCGGATATGCACCACTGCTCGGTCTCGCCCAACGCAAAGGCCAGCCCCAGGCAGTTGTCAGCGCCGCCGTTCCCATCGCCATCCTGGGATTGACCCAGATCCAGTCCCCCACGGGTTCGCTTGCCCTCGAAATTCTGGGCTGCGTGGCATTCCTTGGACTCGGCCTGCTGGGTGCCGCCGCTCACCACGCCTTCGCGACGGCATTCCAAGACGATCCCAAGCTCGCCACCGGCGCGGGAGCGGCCTATACCGCGGGCATCCTGATGCAGTTCGTCATCAACCTGCTCAATTGCGGCGGCATCGCAGAGCTCATCGTCCTTGGCGCAGCGACTATCGCCATATCCGCCCTCAGCGTCGTTCCCCAAAAAGCTGCCGAGAGCTCCAGCCCCGCCATCAATCCCTTTGCTGAGTCCTCTCATGCCCTCGCCAAGCAGGCATGCTGGAGCATCGCGCTCGTCATGATTCTTGCCTGTCTGTTCTCCACCCTCGACAACGTGGTCACACTCTCCAACGCCCACGGCACCATTGCCGTGCAGACTTGGCCGCGCCTCTTTTTGGCGGCAAGCGGCCTTGCCGCCGGTCTTATCTTTGACCTTGCCGAGCGCCGCTACATGGGACTTGTCATGCTCGGCATCGCCGTGCTCTCGACCATTTCCATCCTGGCCGTGGAGGCCGGCGCCGATCCCAACCTAGGCCTTGTCGTCTTTTACCTGAGCTCGGGCTTTTTCGTCACGTTCTTTACCGCCACCTTTACACAGCTGGCACCGCACATGCATGCGCCCGCCCTTTGGGCTGGCATGGGCCGCGCCGCCAACAATGTATGCGCTTTCACCACATCGGGCATCTCGCTTGCTCTCGTGACCTCGGATAACGTTGCCCTCATTATGATCGGTGCGCTCGTTTTGCTCGTCGCCGCCTGCGCGGCGTTTGTAGCCGCGGGCCTGTTCCGCCTGCCCCAAACCGAGCAGGAGCGCGAGCGCGAGCAGCTGGCAGAAGAAGCACTCGCCGCCCCCACCATCGAGGAGCAACGCCAGGCCTTCATCGCCAACCACGCTCTCACCCCGCGCGAAGTCGACGTGCTCATAGCCGTGACCCAGGATGAACGCCCGCTCAAGCAGGTTGCCGAGGAACTCGGTATCTCGATGCGCATGGTACAGCGCCACCTGAGCTCCATCTACCAAAAGACCGACACGCAGACGCGCGCCGGTCTCACCAAGGCCTTCCCCTCGGCCTAAAACAAAAACCACCGCAAAGGTGCCTGTCCCCTTTGTGGTGGTTATTGATCGGCTAGCCTTCGAGCTGCGCTACCTTGTAGCGGTAGGCAGCGGCGATGACATCTTTGCAGCCCTCGCGGCCCAGCTTGGCGCGGTTGACGACGATGTCCTTGCCACTCGTCATCTTCCACTTTCCGGCGCTGTAGCGCTTATAGAACGCCTCGCGCGCCTTCTGCTGCTGCTTGACCAGCTTGGCGCCCTTCTTTTTGTTAAGGCCGCGCTTCTTGCGCACGATCTCGACGCGGTCCTCAAAGGGTGCGGTCACCAACACGGCAATGTGGTTGGGATTGTTACGCAGCAGGTAATCGGACAGACGGCCTTCGATAATGCAGCTCTCGGTCTCGCCCAGATCCAAAATCACCTGGCTCATCTTTTGGAACAACTTGTCCGAGTACGAACGTGCATCGTAGCGGTCGGGCAGAAACGCCATATTCTCCACGGCCAGGCGCTCGTCGTAGGCAGCCATCTTGTCGAGCGACTCGCCCGCGCGCAGCGACGCACGCACCAGCAGCTCGTTGTCGTACAGCGGAATCCCCAACTCGTTGGCGAGGATGCGTCCGATCTCGTGGCCCTCGGCACCAAAGTCGCGCGCGATGGTAATGACCACAGGACTCTTCTTGTTCTCCAGATCGCTCATCGCGATTCCTTTCTCTATGTGACAAAGGGGCTGTCCCTTTGCCACATTCTACGCTGCCACCATTCGCCTCTGATATGCGCGAACCAGCAACGAGATACCAAAGTTGAGCACAAAGTACATCGCAAACACCAGGCCGTAGAGCATAAGCACCTGCGACAGATCGATCGCGTGGGCCATCACGACGTTTGCCGTGTACATGAGCTCGGCCACGTTAATGCCCGAAAGATACGAGCTGTCCTTGATGACGGTCGTGCACTGGCTAAACAGCGCCGGAATGATCGTCTTAAATGTCTGCGGCAGAATGATGTAGCGCATGGTGGCAAAGAAGCCGAAGCCCTGGCTCTGCGCCGCCTCAAACTGGCCGCGCGGAATCGAGTTGAGGCCGCCGCGCACAATCTCAGCCATAACAGCGCTGGTAAACAGCGTGAAGGCGATGGTCGAAATCACAATGTCCAAACCCTGCACCGTAAAGTAGATAAACAGGATCCACAGCAGGTTCGGCGTGCAGCGGAACAGCTCGATATAGGCGCTCACCAAAATACGGAACGGGCGGGGCGCATAGCTTTTAACGAGCGCCAGCACCGTGCCAAAGATGAGCGAGAAAAAGATCGACAGCGCCGAGATCTCGATCGTCTTAACAAAGCCGCCCCAAATGTAGAGCAGGTTGGTCGCGTTGAAGATTTCCATGCGCTAGGCCTCCTCTACGTTGTCGAGCCCCAGCTCGGCCAGGCCCACGCCGCGCGGACGCTCCTTGGAGCGGCGCTCGAGCCACTGCACCAGCATGGCGAGCGGAAAGCAGATGATGAAGTACATAAGGCAGCAGACGATGTATCCCTGCAGGTAACCGTACAGACTCACAAAGTTGTCGGAACGGTACATAAGGTCGCCGCCGGCCACGAGCGCCAGCACCGACGTGTTCTTGACCAGGTTGAGCGCCTGGTTACACAGCGGCGGCAGAATGATCTTGAACGTCTGGGGCAGCACGATGTACCAGTACGCCTGCGCACGGGTAAAGCCCTGGCTCTGGGCCGCCTCCATCTGACCGCGCGGAACGGCCTCGATACCGGTGCGGATGACCTCCGAAATGTAGGCCACGTGATACAGGCCCACACCCAAGAAGCCCAGCACGAACGGCGCGATACGCACCGGCTGGTCGGCACCGGTTATGGCCTGCAAAAACTGCGGACCGGCCATGTACATAAAGAGCACCTGCACGGGCAACGGGGTGTTCTGGTAAAACTCAACGTACACGCGGCTTATGGCGCGCAGCACGCGCGAGCGAGTGGTAGAGAACACGCCCAGCAGCGTGCCCAGCACCAGCGACAGCAGCAGACCGGCAACGACCACCTGCAGCGTCACGCCAAAGCCCTCCCAGAAGGGCCCCATGTTTTGAAATGTCGTCGACCAACGGTCGGCGTCAAATAATCCTTCGAGCATTTGATTCCTTCCTTGGACGATCCGCCTATACAAGACCCCAGGTCTTGACCTCCTGGTCGAGCCAGCCGTCGGCCAGGCGATCGCATATCACCTGATCGACCACGGCCGAAAGGTCGCAGCCCTTCTTGGTCGCCACGCCGTAGCCCTGCTCGCCAAACTTGACCTCGGGCTGCAGCAGCTCAACGGTCTCGTTCATGTAACCGGCCAGCGTGGAGCGGTCCATGGCAAAGACGTCGATATTGCCGGCGTCGAGCGAACTCTTGATGATGGGGTAGCCGCTAAAGGCCCTAAACTCGGGCTTGCAGCTAAAGCCGTTGTCCTTGATCATCTGCTCGATCAGGCCCTGCGTAGTAGCACCCTGGCTCACGCCGATGACCTTGCCGTCCAGGTCCTCAATCGAGGTAAAGCCCGAACGCTTCTTGACCATGAGTCCCACGTAGTCGGTGCGGTACGGCGTCGAGAAATCCCAGCTCTTCTTGCGCTCGTCGGTGATGGTGTAGGTCGCCGCGACCACATCGAGCTGGCCGTTATCGATCAGCGGGCCGCGCGTCTTGGGCGTTACGTCGGTAAACTCGACAAGCTCCTGGGAACGGGCCTCCTTGTAGCTCACGCCAAAGACGGCAGCGGCGATCTGGTAGCACAAATCGACTTCCATGCCCTCAAAGCGGCCCTTGGCGGTGTCGTAATAGCCATAGCCGGGAACGTCCTTCTTAACGCCGGCATTCAGATGGCCACGCGACTTGATGGCCGCAAGCTTGGACCCCTTGTCAGAGCCCTCGCCGCTGGTGGAGTGGCCGCAACCGGCAAGCGCGGTCCCCGTCAGCGCAAGCATGCCGGCGCCAGCCAGCTGCAAAAAGCGACGGCGCGACACGGCCGCCCTCGTCATATCCGTCATGTCCATCACCGCGCCTAGTGCAAAATCTTGGACAGGAACTCGCGGCAGCGCGGGTTCTCGGGGTTATCGAAGAAGTGCTCGGGCGTGCCCTCCTCCAGAATGCGGCCGTCCTCCATAAAGATGACGCGGTCGGCCACCTGGCGCGCAAAGCCCATCTCGTGCGTCACGCAGATCATGGTGATGTCCTCCTGCGCGAGCTCAATCATAACGTCCAGAACCTCCTGGACCATCTCGGGGTCGAGCGCCGAGGTCGGCTCGTCAAACAGGATGATGGGCTGCTTGGTGCACAGGGCACGGGCGATGGCGATGCGCTGCTGCTGACCGCCCGAGAGATTCTGCGGATACTCGCCGGCCTTATGCGCCATGCCGACGCGCTTGAGCGCGGCGATGGCGATCTCGGTCGCCTCCTCCTTGCTCTTCTTTTGCAGCTTGATGGGCGCGAGCGTCAGGTTGCCCAGCACCGTCATGTTGGGATACAGGTTGAACTGCTGAAACACCATGGAGCTGTACTTGCGAGCCATCTCCAGGTGATTCTTTTTGGTGAGCGGCGTACCGTCGATGACGACCTCGCCCGATGTGGGCTCCTCCAGATAATCGACGCAACGGATGAGCGTCGACTTACCCGAACCGGAAGGCCCGATCATTACGAGCTTCTCGCCGCGCTTGACGGTGAGATTGATATCTTTGAGCACATGCAGGTCGCCAAAGTACTTGTTGAGATGCTTGATCTCGATCATGTCTGCCATGAATGTCCCTTCCCTGCGTTTACACGAGTTGAACTATTGTACGGAAAGAACCACGTTTCCGCAGCCCACACTACATTCCCGTAAAGAACCCGCAACCTTCCACCCACTCATTGGGGACAGACTTAAATGAGTACCCGCTCATTGAGCACTCATTTAAGTCTGTCCCCAATGAGCGCCAAAATAATACAACCGCCCTTGTTGAGCATAAGCCAGCGAAAACCCGTACACGCGAGCAAGGTGACGTGAAATGAAAGGGCGCTGACCTTCTGGTCGCGCCCTTGAAATTGAACGTCTGATTGCCGCGTGTACGGGTTTGCAGCGTCGAGCCGTTACGCGGTTTGGTAAAACCGCGTAACAAATTACGCGAGTTTGGCGCCGACGATCTTTGCCGCGGCAGGCTTATCGAAGTTGCCGCCGGTGGCCTTGCCGAGTGCCCCCATGACCTGGCCCATCTGCTTCTTGGACGTGGCGCCCAGCTCGGCGATGACCTGCTCGATCAGGGCCTCGAGCTCCTCGCCCGAAACCTGCGCGGGCAGCAGACTCTCCAGAATCTTGACCTGCTCGGTCAGGTTGTCAGTACGGTCCTGGTCGGTACCGGCCTTAATGGACATCTCCAGCGTCTCGCTCGTCTGCTTAATCAGACGCTTGATCATGTTGTTGACGTCTTCCTCGGTCACGTCGCGGCGCTCGTTAACCTCGATATTCTTCACCTCGGCCTTGACCTGGCGAATGATGGACAGGCGAACCTTATCCTTGGCCTTCATGGCGGCGATCATTTCCTGCTGCAGCTCTTCGTTGGTCATCTGCAAATCCTCCTTAATAGTGTGGGCGGCACTCGCATGAGCACCGCCCCATGATTACTCAGTCGTCGACGAATCGTCGGTCGAACTCTTGGTGACGCCCTTCAGGCTGACGTTGTACGGTACGTCCTTGGGCATGGGGTTGACGGTGATGTCGGCGTCCTTCTTGTACTGTTCCAGCCACTCGCTGTATGCAGTGCTGGCCGCCTGCGTCTTCACCACGTTGGAAATATACTTCTTGATGTCCTTGGGTACCTGCTTGATGTCATCGACCTGGCTATCGACATGGAAGTAGTCGGTGCACTTGATGACGTGGTAACCGTACGTCGACTCGATCACGTCGCTCACATCGCCCTTGTTGAGTCCCTCGAGCGCCGCCTGGTAGCTGTCGACGAAGGTGGTGAGCTTGTCCCAGCCAACATCGCCCTTCTTCTCCTTGGAGCCGGTGTCATCGGAATACTGCTTCACGGCGTCCTCAAAGCTCAGCTCGCCGGAGTTGATTTTGTCCAGGCACTCCTGCGCCTTGGCCTTGGCGGCGGCCTTGTCCTCGTCAGATGCGTCGGAATCAACCTTGATCAGGATGTTCGACGAGCGGCGGGCATCGTTGTAGTTAGACAGGTTCTCGTTGATGTAATCGACGATCTCACTGTCCTTGGGCTTACTGGTGGGCGCCACGGCGTCCTTAAGCTTTTGCTGTGCCAGGTTCTCCTTGAGCGAGTCCTTGTAGGTGTCCTCGGTATAGCCGTAGGTCTTAAGGGTCTTCTTAAAGGCCTTGGCACCGCCCGCGCTCTTGCACGCGTCCTTCCATGCCTTCTCGACCTCCTCGTCCGACACCGTCACGCCGTTTTCCTTCTGCGCCTGCTGGAGCAGAATCTGCTGCGTGTAGGAATCGATGAGCTGTTTGCGGTACTTCTTGGGCGTCAGGTCGTTGTCGACCAGATACTGCGCCCAGTCCTTGTCCTTGGTGTAACCGTAGGACGTGCGCATGCTCATGATCTGCTTGGTTACGGTGTCCTCGGTGAGGTTGGTGCCGTTGATGGTGGCGGCGACACCGCCGGTAATCTTGTAGCTCGAGGTATCCTCTGCCTGCGACATGAGACCGGAGCATGCCATGGCCGAGACGGAAAGCAGCATTGCCAGCACGCCGATAACCACCAGGACGATCTTGACGGTCTTAGACACGTACGTCTTGCGCTGCTTCTTACGAGAGCTGGAGGCAGCGCGGGACCGTTGCTCGGGCGACGGCGCGGCCTCGGGGTTCTTTTTCTTGTTTGCCATGTTTGGCCTTTCGCATCACGAATCGAACAAACGCCATTGTGTCACAACGCAGCCCCCGCGGCACACCTGGTGCATGGGGGACAGGTTAATCTGCACCATTTTGGTGCAAAGGGGACAGGTCTGGCAGTTGGCAGTTAGGGACGTTCCTTTTCTGCCGGCGGTTAGGGACGGTCCCCAGTGCCGGCCTTAAAAGTGTCGACGGATGGCGTCGACCATGCCCTGCGGCATGGTTTGGCCGAGTACATCGGCTGCAGCGTCGGCATCCATAAAGATATTCATGAGCGCCTGAAGTGCCTCGACCTGACCGCCCGGCTCGGCAATGCCCAGGTTGATGACGATCTGCGCCGGCACCGGGGCGCCCATGCCCGCCATCGCGTTGAACGTCACAGGTGCGGCGGGCTTTACCACCGCGATATAGGGCTTGGCCACAAATCCCGGATCGGTATGCGGAATGGCGATGTTTGCCGCCGGCATAGCGAGACCCGTGGGATAGGCGTCCTCGCGCGTGCGGACGGCGTTGAGCCAACCCTCGGCAATGTAGCCGCGCGGGGCAAGCTCACCCTCGAGCCGCGCAAACACCTCGCCCGGCGACACGCACTCCCAATCAAAAAACACCAGCTCAGGCGTAAACAATGCTTCGTTATCCGCCATGGGCCCACCTCTCTCACCTTGTCACCTGCGACGTTCTTTAACGACTAGTCACTGAAGAACGTCGCAGGTGACTACCTAAAACAAAGGATGGCCACTTGCGCCTTGGCGCCAATGACCACCCTGACTACTCGGCTAAATTGTACTGTGCGCTACTAGCCACGAGACGCATCAATTGCGACCTTGCCGCTCTCCAGCACGTGAACGCGACCGTCGGCGAGCATCTGCACGACCTCGGGATACAGCACATGCTCAATCGCGTGGATGTGCTCCTCGAGCGTGTCGACATCCCAACCTTCCTCGACAGCCAGCGCGCGCTGGGCGATGATGGGGCCGTTGTCGTAGATCTCGTTGGCAAAATGTACGGTCACACCGGTCACCTTGACGCCGCGCGCAAAGGCATCGTCGATCGCATGCGCGCCGGTAAAGCTCGGCAGCAGTGCCGGATGTAAGTTGACCACGCGGTTGGGAAACGCCGCCAGCAGCGGCGTATGCACCATGCGCATGTAACCGGCCATGACCACATATTCGCAGCCGCGCTCGAGCAGCTCGTGCGCGATGATCTCGTCGGCGGCAATGGGGTCGGCATAGACATCCTTGGACAGCGTAAGCGTCTGGATACCCGCACGCTCGGCACGCTGCAGACCCTTGGCCGAAGGACGGCTCGACACCACAAGCTCAATTGAGGCATTGAGCTTATCCGCGGCGATCAGGTCGATCAGCGCCTGCAGATTGGTGCCGGAGCCGCTGATAAGCACGCCGATCTTGAGCGGCTCAGCCGTATCGGTACCGGTCGGACGGGTATAGGGCACAAAGTCCAGGCCCTCGGCGGCAGCCATCTGCTCGTTAGCGCTCATCGGAGTACACGACCTTACCGGAACCCTCGACGCACTCGCCCACGCGGAACGGCTTCTCGCCCAGCGCAACCAGAGCCTCGGTCACCGCGGCCTCGTCCTCGGGGGCGACGATCAGGCACAGGCCAACGCCCATGTTGAAGGTCTTGCATGCCTCGTTGGGCGCGAGCTCGGCCTGGCGCGACACGTAGGTGATGACGGGCGGAACGTCCCAACCCATCTCGGCGCCGTTGCGGGTGACCACGGCGTCGACGTCGTCGGCAAGCGCGCGGTTGAGGTTCTCGGTGATGCCGCCGCCGGTGATGTGGGCAATGGCGTGCACCGGAGCGCCGCCGCGAAGCAGCTCAAGAACCGGCTTGACGTAGATGCGCGTGGGGGCCAGCAGGGCGTCGGCCAGCGATGCGCCGCCGAGCTCTTCGAGCGGGCGGCTCAGCTCCTCGGCCTTAGCGGCGGCCTCGGGCGTGCCCGGCTTGATGCCGTCAACGCCGATGACCTTGCGCACGAGCGAGTAGCCGTTGGAGTGCACGCCGGTGGAAGGCAGGCCCAGAATCACGTCGCCGGGGCGGACGTTCGCGGGGTCGAGCATCTTGGGGCGGTCGACGACACCCACGGTAAAGCCGGCGAGGTCGTAGTCGGCAGGCGCCATGACACCGGGGTGCTCGGCCATCTCGCCACCCACGAGCGCGCAGCCCGCGAGCTTGCAGCCATCGGCCACGCCCTTGATGATCTTTGCCATGTGCTCGGCCTCAATGTGGCCGATGGCAACGTAGTCCAGGAAGAACAGCGGCTCGGCGCCCGAAGCCAAAATGTCGTTGACGCACATGGCGACCAGGTCCTGGCCCACCGTCTCGTGACGGTCCATGATCTGGGCGAGCACGAGCTTGGTGCCCACGCCGTCGGTACCGCTGATCAGGATCGGGTCTTCCATATCCTTAAGTGCGGCGGCCGAGAACAGGCCACCAAAGCCACCGATACCGCCGATGACCTCGGGGCGGTTGGTGTCCTTAGCCATTTGCTTAATAGCATCGACGGCGCGGCCACCCTCGGCGGTATCGACGCCGGCATCCTCATACGTCACATGCTTGCTGTCGCTCATCTGAGCCTTCCTCTCACACTACCGTCCGCCGCCCGGGCGCCAAACGGTGCTCATAGTTGCGTTCATTTCGGCGCGCATCCTGACAACGCGCGCCGCCCAATCAACAAAACAGCAGGTAAAACCTACCAAAATAAACCTGTCCCTAAATGGCAGGTTTTAGGCCTCGCCGTGCTTCTCTTCCCAGCTGCGGTCATCGTATTTCTCGACCACGGCGTCGTCGTCAAAGTGCAGCGGCTTATCCAGGTTACGGGGCTTAAAGCCCTCCATAAACTTGTCGCGGCCAAAGCTCTCGGGAATCGCCACGGGATAACGGCCGGTAAAGCACGCATCGCAGTAGCCGCCCTTGGGCATGACCTTCAGCAGGCCCTCAACCGAAAGGAAGGCCAGCGAATCGGCGCCGATATACTCGCAGATCTCCTCGACCGTCTTGTTGGCGCTGATGAGCTGCGACTGCACGTCGGTATCGATACCGTAGAAGCACGGCCAGATGACCTCGGGCGAGTTGATGCGGATGTGAATCTCCTTGGCGCCGGCATTGCGCAGCATCTTGACGAGCTGCACCATGGTGGTGCCGCGTACGATGGAGTCGTCGATCACGACAAGGCGCTTGCCCTCGATGTTGTCGCGCAGCGGGTTGAGCTTCATGCGCACGCCCATGGCGCGCAGCTCCTGCGTGGGCTCGATAAACGTACGGCCCACATAGCGATTCTTGATGAGGCCCTCGCCAAAGGGAATGCCGCTCTCGTGCGAATAGCCCTCCGCGGGCGGCAGGCCGGAGTCGGGCACGCCGATGACCAGGTCGGCCTCGACGGGCTCCTCGTGTGCCAACTGACGACCCATGTCGTAGCGGCAGGCGTAGACGCTCTTGCCGTTCATGATGGAGTCGGGGCGGGCAAAGTAGACCTGCTCAAAGATGCAGTTAGCGGACTCTTCGGCTGCGGGCACACCCTGCTCGGACACCAGACCCTCGGCGCTGATGCGCAAAATCTCGCCGGGGCGGACATCACGGACATACTCGGCGCCCACGATATCGAGCGCGCACGTCTCGGAAGCAACGACCCAGCCGCCGGCGCGCGTGACATGGACGGCGGAGTCGACCGTCGCGGCGCCGTCCTGCGACGGCAGCTGCGAAACGGATGCGGCATCGGCCTGGTCCAGGCCCTCGTCCACGAGCTTGCCCAGCACGAGCGGGCGAATGCCGTGCGGATCGCGGAATGCGTAGAGCGCCTGCTCGTTGATGAGCGTCATGGCGTAGCCGCCGCGCACGAGCTCCATGGTCTTGCGAATGCCCTCGCGCAGATGGCCTGTACGCTGAGTAAAGTAGCCGATAAGCTTAGTCGCGACCTCGGAATCCGAGTTGGAGAGGAACGGCACGCCCAGCTCGATCAGCTGGCGGCGCAGCTCGTCGGTGTTGACGAGGGTGCCGTTGTGCGCGAGCGCGATAATGACGCTATTGATGGTAGAGAGGTGCGGCTGAGAGGCTTCCCAGCTCTTGGCGCCGGCGGTGCCGTAGCGCACATGGCCCACGGCCAGCTGACCGGAGAGCGTCGACAAGTCGGCATTGGAGAACACGCGGTCGAGCAGGCCCAGGTCCTTGCGGACCATAACTGTGCCGCCGTCACCCACGGCGATTCCCGCCGATTCCTGGCCGCGATGCTGCAACGCGCGCAGACCAAAGTACGTCAGCCGAGCCACATCGCGATCGGGTGCCCACACACCAAAGATGCCGCATTCCTCATGCAGCTGGTCGGAGTCCGGATCATACGTCGACATGGTCGTCACCTGTCCCGTGGCACGCTCGGCCGCGCGGATGGTTTCTTGAGACATGGCATCCCCTCAGAGCCTCGTTATTTGGCGTTACCCGCCCTATTATACGCACGGTAAGACAAGCACTCCCGCGCATGAGCAGCGCTTTTTAAAAGCCCACCGAGCTAATAATCCGTTTTGCGGCCAAACATTTTATTGGGGAACCCGCCCGCGCGCTCAACGATCCCGTATGCTTCCGTCACGACGCGTCCCGGCGACCGTTAGGGCTTACATTGCTGCAATTGGGACGTTCGTCCTGTCTTTTAGCAGGTCGGCGGCGTATCCTTGTAGCCTAGGACAAAACGAGAAAGGTTCTGTATGGATCGAAACGAACTCGACCCCAGCGTCCCCAGCGCCACGGAGGTCAAGAAGATCCCCCTCATCATTAAGGTGTACGCCGTCCTGTGCATCCTGTCCGGCGAGGGTACGCTCCCGTCGGTCGCCGCCTTTATGTGGCAGGTCATCACCGCACTCATCAACGGCAACGCCGCCGCCAAGCTCGGCGACAACACGCTCGTCGCGGTTGGACTCATCGTCGCCGGCATCATGCTCTCGGCGGCGAGCGCGGTCATCTTGATCGTCTTTGGCCTGGACCTTATCAAGAACCAGCGCCGCAACGCCGCGCGCCTGTCCTATATCCTTATCGCATTTACCGTCGTCGAGCTTTTGGTCGACGTGATGCTCCAGGGTATCGGGCCGTTCTTGCTGCGCCCCGCCATCCAGCTCGGCATCCTCGTTGCGCTTTCGGCCACCGTTGACCCCACGCTTCGTCAGGAGCGCGAGCTGCAGCGCCGCCTGCAGGAAATGCTCGATCGCGACGCCGCCGCCGAGGGCATGCTCGGCCGCGATGAGACCGGCGAAGGCTACATCAAGCTCAACTACTTCAACCTGTTCTGGGTATTCTTCGTCTGCAGCGTGTTAGGTCTCATTCTCGAGGAAGTCTGGCATATGGTCGTCGTCGATCCCGGCGTCTATCAGGACCGTGCCGGTATGCTATTTGGCCCCTTTAGCCCCATCTACGGATTTGGCGCGGTGCTCATGACCATGGCGCTCAACCGCTTCTATAAAAAGAATCCTCTGATCATTTTCCTGGTAAGTGCCCTGATCGGCGGCGCTTTCGAGGTGTTTGTAGGCTGGTTTATGCAGACCTCATTTGGCGTGGTGTCGTGGAGCTATTCACACATTAGGCTATTCGGCATGCCCGATCCCATCGCGGTATTGACCGGGGGACGCACATGCACGCCGTTTGCCTGCATGTGGGGCCTGGGTGGCCTCATCTGGATCAAGGTCTTGCTGCCGCGCCTGCTTAAGCTCATCAATATGATTCCATGGAAACGCCGCTACTCTGCTACCGTCATCCTGACCGCCGTCATGTTGATCGACGGCGTCATGACGTTGCAATCGCTCGACTATTGGTATCAGCGCGTCAACGGAACCGTTCGAAATATTCCCGTCGCACAGTTCTATGACAAGCATTTCGATAACGAATATATGGAGAACCGTTTTCAGAGTATGACCATGAGCCCCAAGGACGCCACACGCGTGTAGCAAACGCCAGAGCAAAATAGCTCCAACACATCAAAGCCCGCTGGCAGATCTACATGAACTGCCGGCGGGCTTTCGCTATAGACAGACTCGGATTGCCGACGAGGCCTTACGCCTCGCGCTCGACCTCGCTCACGCACTCGTTCTTGATGGTGCCGACGAGCGACTGCAGCGCATCGACCACATGCGGGCGAATGTCTCCGCCAATGAGCACGAGCATGATGTCGTCGCCCACGGTAAGCTCGCCGCTCGCCAGCCACACGCGCACATAGCCGATACCCGGCATCGTACGCGTCGCCTCGATAGCGGCCTGCACCTTTTCGGCATCGAAGCCAAACACCATGCCGCCCACCTTGTGGCCTGGCGCCACGCCATCGGTCTCGACTCCGCGCACTTCGGCCTTGGGCGTCGCGCGCACCACGCCGTTGTGTGTCAGGTACATCCCACAATCAGCCGCCGAAACATCGGCCTTGGCTTCGCGCAGCCAAGCATCAACCGAAGGCATCGATTTGCCGTTCTCAAGCATCATTTCTCCTTTCACCGTCATTGAGTAGCCCATAATCTATTCCTCGACCGGCGTGAGCACCATGACGGCACGTGTGTTGCTCAGCGATAACGAACGACAGGTCACAAGCGTTACGACCTTGGTTGCCGAAGCGGCACGATCGATGGCATCGCTCGCCACGGCAGAGGCACCGTCGAGCATCTCGGACAGGTAGTTCTTGAGCCCGTCGTCGCCCTCAAAATTGGTCGTGCGCGCCTTGGCATACGTGTCCTCGACAACTTTGGTCGCCAGTGGTCGCAGTTTATACGTAGCATCCCGTGTGATGTAATACACGAACTCGATGCTATCGAACGTTGCCTGATCAGTGGTGTCCGAAATCACGTTGAACATCGACCCGTCATTCATGTGGTGGCCGTAGATCGTGGTCTGCTGATCCACCATGCCCGGCGCGGTGTCATTGCTATCCAGGAAAATGGCCCCGGATGCATTGGCCGTACCGTCGAACAGCGTGTTGAGGTATTTGGAGTTGTTGTTGGTCTGCACCACGGGATAGTTGATGTTGGTTCCCGGCGCGTAAATCCAACCCACAACCTCGGGATTTGTCTGGGCAAGTGCATCGAAGTCGATAATCGGCACGCCGCTGGCGTCCTTATCGCTTACATATTGCTTCTCGATTTTCTGGTACGAATCGCTTGCCTGTTTATAGCCAATCTGAGCATTGATAAAGATAGCGGCGGCGGCGACAATCAGGCCGATGCCGATGATGATGAGCAGAATGGGAATAATGGAGCGGCGCTTTTTGCGCGGCGGCTCGGTGTAATCCGACGGCGCGGCATGCGATGAAGACCGGGGCGGCTTCTTAGCGTTGCTATAAGATGAAGGTCGATATGCGGCTGGCGCGTCCTGTCGACGATGCGTCGCCGGCATCACGGGGCGCGGCGCGCGCGGCTGCTGAGGAGAGGATGTCCGACCCTGCTGTGCCGCATGGGCAGCACCCGGCTTCGACGGATCGGGAATCTGAGAAGCCTTGAATCGTTTTCCCTGATAGTCGGACATGGCTCTCCTTATACTGCGGTGAAACGGCGGAACGCCTAGGCGTCGGCCATCTCCTGCTTCATCTTCTCGATAACCTTGCGGTACTCGGGGTCGCATGCGCCCAAGATCTGCGTGGCATAGATGGCGGCGTTCTTGGCGCCGTTGATGGCAACGCAGGCCACGGGTACGCCCGAAGGCATCTGCACCATCGACAGCAGCGAATCCATACCGCCCAGGTCACTCGTCTTCATAGGCACACCGATAACCGGTAGCGGCGTAAAGGCAGCCACGACACCACCCAAGTGAGCGGCCTTGCCGGCGGCGGCAATGATCACCTTAATGCCACGGTCGGCAGCAGTCGAAGCCCACTCGTGGACCTTCGCCGGCGTGCGGTGTGCGCTCGCAATGACAAGCTCATAGGGCACACCGAGCGCCTCGAGCTCGGCGGTGCAGCCTTCCATAACGCCCAGATCGGACTTGGAGCCCATGATGATCCCGACAACCGGCTTTTGATCTGCCATAAACAAAGACCTCCTGTTGAGAGCGGTGACGCGGCGGATCCGCGACCCTTAACTACTGAGAGTAGTATAGCTGCTCCCGTCCCTGCGGTCTTTGTGGCGCTTCGCGGGCGGGCCAGGCTTTATCTTCGCTCCGGTTGCTTCGCAAAGTCGTTCAGATAAAGCCTGGCCCGCCCGCAAAGCACCCCTCGACCTACCGGGGATTGCCATGACGTACGTTAGCTGAAATAAAAAAGCGTGCCCACCGTCCTTGGGTGGGACGGCGGGCACGTTTGCTTAGTTGTCGCTGGGACTACTCAGCCTTATTGCGACGGTGGAAGAAGGCACCGATCGCAGCGATGATGGCTCCAAGGCCACCGACAGTCGCGACAGTTGCCGCCGTTTGATCGCCAGTAACGGGGATCGCCGAACCGTTCTTCTTGCCGCCCTGGGCCTTGTCGCCTGCGGGCTTGCCCGCCTGGCTGCCGCCGTTCGAGCCATTGCCGGAACCCTGGTTGCCCGAACCGCCCTGGTTGCCGGAGTCGGCATCCTTAAGGCCCTCGATGGCCAGCTTGAGCTGGTCATAAGCCGCCTGGAGCTGGGTGTCGGAAGCATTCTCATCACCCAAGACATCCTCGGCGTAGGTAATGGCATCCGTCAGTGCCTTGACGGACTCGGCCGTCTTTCCCTTGGTGTCAGTCTCCTTCGCCTGCTTGACCAGGGCCTTGAGCTGTTTCTTGGTCGGGTTCTCAACTGGGGTCACCGGGGTCTTCTCGAGCGCGTCACGGGCATCCTCGAGCGCCTTGAGTGCCTGGTCGACCTCGTCCTGCGTGGCGTTCTCGTCGCTCAGGATGGCGCGGGCGCTCGCCAAGGCGTTCTGGAACGCGGTCCAGGAAGCCTCGGTGTAGTCACTGGCCTTAAGGTCGCCGGCTGCAACCTCGGCATCAACCTTTTCAATCGCGGCAGTGAGGTCGTCCTTCGCCACCGGATCGGGAACGGCCGCACCGTAGAACTTGAGTTCCGCCATGCTGCAGTAGGCGTCAACGCTGCCACCGCCGGCGTGGAGCACCTTGACGGTCACGTAGCGACCGCGCGCGGCACCAAAGCTCATCTGCTTCCAGTCGCCACGGTCGGTGAGCACGCGGCCGTCGTTGTCGAAGGTAAACGTACCCATCGACGCGGCGGTGCCCATCTCATAACCGTCGGCGGTGTCGGAGACCAGCACCTCGGCCTCAAAGATATCGCCGTTCGTGCCGCCGTCCTGGCGCGGCAGGAACGTGACGTCGGTGAGATCGTAGTCGCGGCCCAGGTCGACGGTCAGGTGCTGGGGCATACCGGTCTTATAAGCATAGTCGCTGTGCCAGAGCGTCTGCTCATCGCCGTCAAGAGCGTTGACGGCGTTGCTGCCCTCATAGTCGGCCTCGCTCGAGAAGCCGGTCACCTTGACGTTCTCGCGGTTCTCGGGCGTGTTGATGAGCTTCTTCTCATCAACGGGGCGCATCTTGAGGCCGTCGATTGCCTTTTCGATCTTGGTCGTAGCGTCTGCGACATCCTTCTTGCTATAGCTGCCCTGGCCGCCGTCGAGAAGCTTCTGAGCCGCCTCGACCGCAGCGGTGAGAGCTGCATAAGAATCCTTGGTGTAGACGGACTCGCTGTAGCCCGCGGCCTTGGAAAGCGCCGCCATGAGCGCAGAGGTGTCGACACCAGCCTTGACCTCGACCTCATAGGATGCGGTCTTGGAGGGGTCGAGCACTGACGCCACCGTGATCGTTGCCTTGCCGGCCTTGTTGGCACGCAAGTAGTAGTTCACGCTATCGCCGGCCTGAACAGCGGAGACGCTCACCACAGAGGAGTCGGAGCTCTCGACCGTCACATAGGGGTAGCCGGCGCTCTCGGGCGTGGCCTTAGCGTCGACGAGCGTAACGTCGCCCTCAAAGAACTCGGTCTGGTTCTTGCCCAGCTCGATACCCTCGATGGCCTCGACACCCTGCGTGTAGTTGAAGTTGATCTCGCGCAGTGTGAGCATCTGGTCACCCGATGCCTCAAGCGGCGTGATCTCGACCTTAGTCGCCTTCTTGCCCTTGTTCTCGGCAGAGAGGCCAAAGGCGTAGCGAGCCTGGAAGGAATCGTACTCCCCACCCGCGAACTCCTGGGTCGAGCCATCCTCGAACGTCACGACGGCCTTGATCTTCTGCACGGTGCCGTTACCGCCGTCGCGGTTGACGACCTCAACGGCATCGAGCTTCGATGGTGTCTTAAAGGCAAATGTCATCGTGGTGGGAAGCTTCACGTAACTCGGAAGCTTGCCCTCGCTGTCCCAGTTGCCGCTCCAGTTCCACAGGAACTCAAAGCCGTTGTCGCCCTCATCGTTATCGAACAGCGCGTTATAGCTCTTCTGCTGAATAAGCTTCTCGACGTTGGAACCGTCGTCGGTCGTGAGCTCGTCGTTGGTCATCGTGATGTTGAAGGCATCCTGACCGTACTCGGCAACCGTGGGCTGCGGAACGTCCGGCATCGTCACGGTACCGTCACTCGTAAACTCGAGCGCATCGCACGCCGGACCGATGAGCCAAGACGTCGAGGGCAGTTCAACCTTGCCGGCCGTCTTGGCCTTGAGTTTGAAGCTCGCCACCGCGCCAGTGCCGTTGTAGAGCTTGCCGTCGCCGCGGTTGGCAAAGGCGAGGTTGATGGTCTGTGTGCCGTCCGCGAACTGGACCTTCTCGCGCGACAGGTTCTCCATGCCGGCGGTCGAACCATCCTGCGAGATGCTCTCGGACACAAACTCAAACTGGTCACTCTTAAAGTTGACGAGCGCGCCCAGGGCGTTGACGTTCTTGGCGTCGGCCGCATAGACATCGACGGTGATCTCATCGCCGGCATCGACCTCGGTCTTGCTCGGAATCACCGCGAGCTTGCCGGCGACCTTGCCTTTCTGCTTGGTGCCGCCATCAAGCCCCGCCATGGTAAACGAGTAGTCGTAGACATCATAGACCCCGTTGCCGTTGAGATCGGCAAAGTGGTCGCGAATCTGCGAGTCGAACGTCGAGGTATCGGGCTCGCGGTTCTCGAGACCCAGATAATTCTTCATGTTGGAAAAGTCGCCATCGGAGATCGTTGCCTTGTTGAGGTTGGAACCCACAGCAAAGCCGTCCGTACCATCGGCCTTGTAGATGGCGATCTCGGACGCGGAGAAGAAGTTACCAACCGAAGCGAGCGGCGTCATACGCACGTAGCGTGCGGCCACGGCGCCGTCGAACGTCACCGTTTTGCAGGCGGCGGAGCGCTCCCAATCGACCTCCTGGCTCGTCCAATGGACACCGTCGAGACTCGTCTCGATGCGCATCTTGGTCACAGTGCCGTTGCCGGCGTCGGTACGCGGATAGTACTCGAGCTTGTCGAGCTTGTAGGCGCGGCCGTAGTCAACGGTGAGCGCCTTGCCCAGGTCGTTGCCGCCGGAGTGGAAGCCGCCGTCGCTCGTCTGGAACTCATGGTCGAAGGCGAGATCGGCCTTATGGCTGCCGTAGATCGAGCCCTCCCAGGTGATCTTCTCGGCCTCGGGCACGTTCCGCCATGGGTCGAGGGCGGAGTTCGCCGCGAGCACATCGCTCCAACGGGAGTAGCCCTCGGCGTTGCGCGAACGGATCTGGTAGGTGTGCTTGCTATTGTAGGCAAGATCGGTATGCGTGAATTCCGCTGCATCGCCCACGGCGAACACGGTGCCATCGACCTTAAGGTCGTAGGAGGTAGCACCATCGACCTTTCCCCAGGTGAGCTTAATGCTCGTGGGAGTCGTGGCGTCCTCGGGGGCAGCAAGGTTCGCTGGTGCGGAGAGGTTCTCGTTGAGGCGGTCGGCCGCGAGCGTGGCGTCGGCGTTCACGAAACCGCCCAGCTCGAGCGTCTGCTCCGCTGCAGCGACATCGGTCTTCGCAAACTTGACGTAGACCTTGGGGTTCGTGGTGATCTTAGTGTCGTTGAAGCTCTCGCCCTTCTCGGCCTCGGTGCTGTCCGCATCGCTGCCGTAGTGGTTGAGGTTGGGGCTTTCGTTGTAGAAGTAGACCGCTTGGCCAGCCTCGGGGGTCGCGGCGTCGAAAGCCTCCTGTGAGTCGACCTCGGTCACGTTGAGCGCAGTGCCGCCATTCTTGGCGATGACGCTCGCAGGCTTGGCGGACACGTTGGCCACAAAGGTCGTGGTACGGTTGGAATCGTAACCACTATAGCTGCCCTGGGACGCCGCAGCGGTAAAGGTTGCGGTGCCGCCCGTGGCCTTGGAGCTAAAGACGGTACTCACATGGTCACCGTAAGAGATATTGTCGATCGTGCCGTAGGCATTGTCCTCAGTCGTTTTGTTCTCGATGGAGGAGCCGTCGTCCTCGTACTGCGTGAAGCTGCCCTCACCCTCGGTGGCGAAGAACTCGACGATACGCTGGCTGCGGTCAGTGCCCTTGGTGTTGGTCTCGGTCACAGCCTCGGGGTTGTTGTTCTCGGCATACATCGGCACGATGGAATTGGCCTTTACAAAGAGCGGCAGCTTCCAGAGCGGAGCATCGTAGTTGTTGAGGACCTGGCCGCCGCGGTACTGCTTACCCGAGAAGTAGTCGATCCAGATGGTGGGATTATCATCGGTGCCGTAGTTGGGAAGGTAGATGCCGTTGCGAACGTCATTGCCCTTGTCATCTGCCTGGGTATCCTGATACACCGGCGCAACCAGGAAATTCTCACCGAACATATACTGGTACTGCGTCGAAGTGCTCGCGGCGTACTCGGAGTTGTCGGAGAGCAGCATGGCGCGGATCATGGGCAGGCCGGTATCGCCGTTACCCGTATCGATGTTGGCCGCCGAAGCCGCACTCGTGTAGATATAGGGCATGAGCTGCGCTTTGAGCTTGAGGTAGAAGCGCGAGATGCCCGTGTAGGGATCGCCGTGCGTCATGGGCGACTTGCGGTAGGTGCCCCAACCGTCCATGTCGAGCATAGAGGGCGTGAACGTCTTCCACTGGTAGTCGCGTGCCGAGATGATGGGGTCGCCGCCAAAGATGCCGTCCATGTCGGAGCCGATGTTGGGGTTGCCCGAAAGACTCTGACCGATATACGTGGGGATATGGAAGCGGATGTACTCCCAGTTGCCGCCGTACTGGTCGCCGGTCCAGATGCCGCCAAAGCGCTGCGTGCCGGCCCAACCATCGAGCGTAATGATGTTGGGGCGCTTGTTGGCGCCGGTCGTCACCGTGTCATAAGCCGTCTTGATGCCGTTAAGACCAAAAGAGTAGCCAGAGCCAACCCAGGCGACGTCGGTCTTGAGGGTAGTGATGCCTCCCGTCTTGACCTCGGCGTCGAAGTCGCGAAGCAGGTGCCACGGAGTCTCGGAGTTGCTATCGGGCTCAAGGTTGGACTGGGTCCACAGGCCCGTGCTCACGCCCTTGGAGTTAGCGTACTCGGTGAACTTCTTAAGGTTGTCGACGTTGGCGCGCACGGCGTTGAGGCGCTCGGCAGAACTCGTTCCGTCGGAGTTGACGCCGCCGGTCTTGTAGTAACCGTTCTGGCCATAGCCGGCACCGTAGCCGTCGTTCGGCAGGAACCAGCCGAGCGGCATGTCGTTGTCCTCGTAGTCATCGATAACCTGCCGGGCAGAGAACTGGCGGTCGAAATCGGTCGCCTTCATGTTCTCGGTATCGACCGTAGGACCTTCACCGTTGAGCGTCTCGGACGTAAGCGTGCCGTCGAGCTTGTAGCCCGTCGCCATGCCAGACTCGTACTTAACGTCGCCCTTCTCGCTCGAGGACTTGCTGCCCTTGGTCTCCCACTTCTTCTGACCCGAAGTCGTTGACCAGCCATCACGGTTATAGGCATTCAGATGACCCAGGTAGAAACCGTATTCGGGCAGCAGCACCGGATTACCGGTTACCTTGTAGTAGTCCTGCAGCATCTCGGTTGCCACGTTCGAGGCGCCATCGTTGGTCGCCACGAAGTAGTAGGCATCGAACTCATTCTCGCTGTGCGAAGTCGTGACCGTCGATGCATCCGTAGAACCGAAGTCGTAGGAACCTTCTGCGAACGTGTTTCGGAGCACGCCGTAGCCGTCACTCGTCCAATAGAACGGGTTGGGCGAAGCAACGCCGCCATCGGTCCAGTTGTTGGTGTTGGAGATGGCGATGGTCTGGTTGGTGTGCAGGAAGCGGCCGTTCTGAGTACCGCCGCCAAAGAAGTTCTCGGACTTCGCCTTGGCGAGCGTCTGGACGGTGCCCTTCTTATCAAGGTCGAGGGACGCGGACTCGGAGACCACGACACGGTCGCCCGACTTGATGCTCATCTTGCCAGTCGCCTTGTCCAGAATCACGGTCGCCTTTCCACCGGTGATCTCGATAGTGTCACCCTTGTCGACAACCGTCGCGCTCGGCTTGCTGTAGGTATCCGAGGTGTCGGGCTGGGCCTGAATCTTAGCCGTGTGGGACTTGCTACGCGGCGTGGCATACTCAGAGAACTCGCCTTTGGGGTCGACATTGTAACGGAAAATGCCGTCCTCTAGAAATGTGATACGGCCCTTGATGCCGTCGGCGAAATCGATGTCGACGACGTTCGAGGCGGACTGAGACACGGTCGCCGAGTCGACGCCCTTAAGCGGCGTGGCAATCGCCTGCTGGGGACTAGCGAACACGAGAGTCGCCGCTGTTGCGACGAGGACCGCGCTTCCCTTCACCCACCGTTTCGTAAAAATGGAATTCCTACGCACCTGGACTCCTTTCCTCCGACATGCGGAAGTGTCGCGGACGCGCGCCCCGCAGCATGGGCGAACGCATCAACGGGGGGGTGTTCGGTACATTCCGTACAATTGGCCCACCCGTTACCAAGGGGTCAACTGGTAGTAACCAGATAGCCACCTATAAGGATGAATCAGCATACATGAGCAGTTGCGCAAATTAAGTTTGGAATTCTCCCAGCGGTATAAAAATGAACGTAGATGGCGAAGTGGGTCTAACCAACCATACCAATTGGTTCTCCAGCCAGATACCACTTAAGCATAGTTTTACTTGTTTAACTGGTATTACATAACCAATACCTTTCCTCGGAAAACGGGCTTCGCGAATTATCCTGAGGGAAAGTCGTATCCGCCACCCCGCGACCCACCGGGAATTACCATGACGTACTTTGGCTGTTTTTGGTTGGAATGGAAGGTTGACGGAGGGTGGTGGTGGACAGTTAGTTCAGATACGTATTATTTGGCCGTGCCAATTGGCATTAATGGATTGGTTTGGAGCCACTTTGGACCCAATAATGGGCTATTCTCGCCCTTGAGCGAGCGCCTCTGTCGGCCCAGAAGGCCAAAAACGGCTCATTTGACCCCAAATCGACCTTCGTCAGCCTTTAAAAAAATACGTATCTGAACTAACTGTCCAGGGACATGTCTCCCCCATAGCAAAAAGTCTCTTGGCGAATGAAAATTCGCCAAGAGACCCCATACAAAACGTGGGCTCTGTCGTTCGAATGAACGACAGAGCCCACGCTCACTTTTTATTCAGCCCTAGTCATCGCGCAAAGCCCCTTCGGCAGCACACGGTGCAGCCGAGTCACCGCAGACCGGGGCGGGAGGCGGACCTTTCTCTCGGAAAACTTCGCGAAGCCCAGTTTCCGAGAGAAAGCGTCCGATCCCGCCCCGGGCGACGGGATGAGTCTTACACCGTGTACTGCGGCAGGTCCTGCAGGGCGATGACGTCCATGCCCATGTCGTTGGCGCTGCCGTGACCCTGCTGGTCCTCGCGCGCGGCCTCGATGGCACTCACGTACGTGTTGGCCGCAGACATCGCCGTCACGCAGGTCACGCCGCGACGCACCGCCTCGGTACGCAGCAGGTAGCCATCGCCACGCGAGCCCGGACCGTACGGCGTGTTGATGATTACCGCAATCTTGCCATCGGCGATCAGGTCACCGATGTTGGGACGCTCGCCGTCGTGCGGGCCGCTAATCTTCTCCACGACCTCGCAGGTCACGTTGCCGCCGCGCAGCACGCGCGCCGTGCCCTCGGTAGAGCAGATATCAAAGCCCAGGTAGCGCAGGATACGCGCGACCGAAAGGATGTGGCGCTTGTCACGGTCGCACACGCTGATGAACACCTTGCCGGCGCTCGGGTCGGGCAGCTTGTAATCGATTGCCAGCTGCGTCTTGGCGTATGCCTCGGGATAGCTCTTGGCGATACCCATGACCTCGCCCGTCGACTTCATCTCGGGCCCCAGGATAACGTCGGCTCCCGGGAAACGGCCCCAAGGCATAACGGCTTCCTTCATGCAGAACCAGTCCAGCTGACGCTCGTCGCTCGGCAGGCCCAAGCTCGCGATGGAATCGCCCGCCATGATACGTGCGGCACACTTGGCGAGCGGCACGCCGGTGGCCTTGGAGATAAACGGCACGGTGCGGCTGGCACGCGGGTTGGCCTCGATCACGTAAACGGTCTCGCCCTTGATGGCGTACTGCACGTTGACCAGGCCGCGTACGCCCAGCGCCATCGCGATGCGGCGCGTGGTCTCGCGAAGCTTTGCCTGCAGGCTCTCGCTAAAGCTGAACGGCGGGATGCAGGTCGCAGAGTCGCCGGAGTGAATACCGGCCTCCTCGATATGCTCCAGAATGCCGCCGATGTAGACCTCTTCGCCATCGCACAGGGCGTCGACATCGGACTCGATCGCGCCCTCCAAGAAGCGGTCCAGATACACCGGGTAGTCGGGGCTAATGCGCGCAGCCTCGGCCATGTAATCGCGCAGATGCTCGGCATCGTAGGCGATCATCATGCCGCGGCCGCCCAGCACGTAGCTTGGACGCACCAGCAGCGGGTAGCCGATGTGCGCGGCTACGGCCTCGGCCTCCTCAAACGAGGTTGCCTGGCCCGCCGGCGGATACATAATGCCCAGCTTGTCGAGCAGAGCGGCGAAGCGCTCGCGGTCCTCGGCAAAGTCGATGGCATCGGGCTTGGTGCCCATGATGTTCACGCCGCTCTCCTCGAGCATGCGCGCCAGCTTAAGCGGGGTCTGGCCGCCGAGCGTCACCACGACGCCGTCGGGGCGCTCAACATCGATAACGTCCATGACGTCCTCGTAGGTGAGCGGCTCAAAGTACAGGCGGTCGGACGTGTCATAGTCGGTCGAGACGGTCTCGGGATTGCAGTTGACCATGATGGTCTCAAAGCCGCGGGCCGCCAGCGCGTAGCTCGCGTGCACGCAGCAGTAATCGAACTCGATACCCTGGCCAATGCGGTTGGGGCCGGCGCCCAGGATCATCGCCTTGGGCTTGTCCGCCGGCGTGGTCTCGTCGGGAGCCGCGCACTTCTTGGCGTCCGGGCTCGTGCGGTAGATGTTCTCGTACGTCTTGTAGTGGTACTCCGTGGCGCTCGAGAACTCCGCAGCGCAGGTATCGACCGTCTTCATACTGGGAACCACGCCCAGACCCTTGCGATAGGCGCGCACAAAGCGCTCGTCCGAGCCGGTCAGCGCGGCGATCTCGGCGTCGCTCGTACCGTACTGCTTGAGCAGGCGCATCGCGTCGGCGTCGATATCCTCCACACGCAGGCCGCGGATGCTCTCCTGGACCTGCACCATGTCGTTGATACGGTTGAGGTACCACGGATCGATACCGCAGATGGCATGGATGCGGGCGATGTCCCAGCCACGGCGCAGAGCCTCGACCACAAAGAAGATGCGATGCTCGGTCGGAGTTGCCACGGCCTGAGCGAGCTCGTCGTCGCTCAGCTTATCGGCACCCTCTTTGCCACCGGCGCAAATGCCCTGGTGGCCGTCCTCCAGCGAGCGCATAGCTTTGCCAAAGGCCTCCTCAAAGGTGCGGCCGATTGCCATGATCTCGCCCACGGCCTTCATGCGCGTGGTGAGCGTGGGGTCGGTGCCCTTGAACTTCTCGAAGGCAAAGCGCGGCACCTTGACCACACAGTAATCGATCGTGGGCTCAAAGCAAGCGGGCGTTGCCTTGGTGATATCGTTGACGATCTCGTCGAGCGTATAGCCCACGGCCAGGCGCGCGGCGGCCTTAGCGATGGGGAAACCCGTGGCCTTGGAGGCCAGTGCGGACGAGCGGCTCACGCGCGGGTTCATCTCGATGACGATCAGGCGGCCGGTGCTGGGGTTCACGGCAAACTGCACGTTGGAGCCACCGGTCTCGACGCCGATCTTCTCCAGAATGGCGAGCGAGGCCACGCGCATGCGCTGATACTCAAGGTCGGAGAGCGTCTGCGCCGGCGCCACGGTGATGGAGTCGCCGGTATGCACGCCCATGGGGTCGAGGTTCTCGATGGAGCACACGATGATGCCGTTGCCGGCGTGGTCACGCATGACCTCCATCTCGTACTCTTTCCAACCCTCGATGGACTCCTCGACCAGCACCTCGTGGGCGGGCGAGAGTTCCAGGCCCTGGCTCACGATGGAGACGAGCTCCTCGTGGGTGTGAGCGATGCCGCCGCCGGCGCCGCCGAGGGTAAAGCTCGGGCGCAGTACGCAGGGATAGCCCACGCGCTCGGCGATGGCCTCGGCGTCGGCCACGCTGTAGGCATAGCCCGAGCGCGCGACCTCCAGGCCAATCTCGGCCATGGCCTCGTTAAAGAGTTTGCGGTCCTCGCCGCGCTCGATAGCGGCCAGGTCGCAGCCGATCATCTCGACGCCATACTTGTCGAGCGTACCGTCCTTTGCCAGCTCAACGGCGGCGTTCAGGCCGGTCTGGCCGCCCAGCGTGGGCAGCAGCGCGTCTGGGCGCTCTTTCTTGATTACGCGCTCGATAAACTCGGCGGTGATGGGCTCGACATAGGTGCGATCGGCAAGACCCGGGTCGGTCATGATGGTCGCCGGGTTGGAGTTGACCAGGATGACCTCAAAGCCATCCTCCTTAAGCACCTTGCAGGCCTGGGCGCCGGAGTAGTCGAACTCGCAGGCCTGGCCAATAACGATGGGGCCCGAACCAATAACGAGGATACGCTTGATGTCAGTACGTTTCGGCATGTTAGTTCTCCTCGGTCTCGGTCGCGGCGGTCTCGGCGAAATTCCAGCCAGCCAGGCGGTCCTTCGCGGTGTCGATGTCCAGGTAGTTCTCCTCGCCGTCCATGAGTCGCGTAAAGGCGGTAAAGAGATAGTGGGCATCGGTGGGGCCAGGCGAGGCCTCGGGGTGATACTGGACCGAGAAGCACGGGGCGTCGAGCAGCTGGATGCCCTCGGCGGTGCCGTCGTTGAGGTTCACATGTGTTAGGCGAATGCGGCCAAAGCGCTCGTTCATCACGACCGGCGCGATGCCGCGGCGCACCCAGACGCGCAGATCTCCATCGGCCGCATGCTCGGTCTCGCCGCCGGAAAGCTCGGGGACAAGCTTGCCCAAGCTGGGGAACAGCAGGCCAAAGCCATGGTTTTGTGCGGTAATCTCCACGCGACGGCTTACCAGGTTCATGACCGGCTGGTTGCCACCGCGGTGACCGAACTTAAGCTTTTCCATCTGGGCGCCGCAGGCCAGGCTGATCATCTGGTGACCAAGGCAAATACCAAAGACCGGCACCTTGCCGATCAGCTGCTGCACCTGCTCGTAGGTCTCCACCACGGCATCGGGGTCGCCGGGGCCGTTGGACAAAAAGACGCCATCGGGATTCATGTCGAGCACCTGCTGGGCAGGCGTATCCCACGGCACGACAGTAAGGTCGCAGCCGGCGCGGACGAGGCCCTCCAGAATGCCGCGCTTGACGCCGCAGTCGTAGGCGACCACTTTGTGACGGGCAGGAGCGGCAACCGCAAGTGCAAAGTCATGCGTGGCAGGCAGGTCGGCGGCCACAAACTCGTGAGGCGCGGGGCAACTTACGGTCTTCACCAGGTTCTCGCCTACCAGCGTGGGCGCTGCGGCCAGACGCTCGGCAAGCTCGTCGACGTCGAAGATCTCGGTCGAGATAATGCCCATCTTGGAACCATTGTCGCGCAGATGGCGCACCAGAGCGCGGGTGTCGACACCCTCGATAGCGACGATGCCGTGAGCGCGCAGGTACTCCGGCACGCTGACGGCCGAGCGCCAGTTAGAAGGCGTGGCGCACATGTCGCGAACGATCATGCCGCGCATAGCCGGAGCGCTCGCAGGGCGCACGTCGTCGCCGGGGAAGGCCGACTGGACGTCGGTCTCGTCGATACCGTAGTTGCCGATCTGCGGATAGGTCATGGTTACGATTTGGCCGGCATAACTCGGGTCGGTCATGACCTCAAAGTAGCCCTCGAGCGAGGTGTTGAAGCAGACTTCGCCGGTCGCGGTGCCCGCGGCGCCGCATGCACGTCCATAAAAAATGGTCCCATCCTCAAGATACAGGATGCAGGGACCGCAGGTGCCCTTGCTGGTTTTGGCCAGCATGCGCTGGCAAAGCTCGCTGGGCGCGAAGGTGCGGGCGGCAGCGCCCGCGGTATGGTTGTTCGCCATAATTCTCCTTTCCGGTCTCACAGGACCGGCTTAAAGGTGTGTAGTTAGGCCTCGCGGTATTGTAACCGCAAGTATGCCTCATGGCGTTAATTTCATTGAAATGTTTACGAAATGATAATTATGACTTTCTATGCATAGTGATTTTTGAATCCCCGTCCCAGAAAAATCATCCCGCGTGGTCACTTGGCTCACGCGGGATGATGGCGTCTTATTTTTTCTTGTCCTGCTCCAGCAGTTCGGACGGTGAGCGATCGGACTTGCCGCCGCGGAAAATCTCGCGGCCATGCAGACGATGCTCCAGGTCACGTTCGGCCTTTTCCTCGTCAATCTTGGTCTGGCTCACCACCGGGTCCTCAATCAACGACGACACCGAGTTCGCCTGCTTCTGAATGCGCTCGGCGATGGTGTCATCCATACTCACGATGCGCATCTTCCAGTCGATATTCGTGGCGTTGGATGAGCTCTTGGTCCATACGAACGTCAGGATGGCGCTCTGGTGGCCGTGGGCGGGAAACATGCCAAAGAAGGAATCGTGCTGAATGTTGCTATCCTCGTCGATATAGGCGTGCACGTTGTACACCACGCGGTCAATCTTATCGTTGAGCAGCGCGTTGGTCGCAAGTGCCGCGGCCTGGATCTGCCCGTTGGACAGCAGCTCGAGCTCGTTGGCAGACGATGTGTCCAACACCGTCACCTCGACCGTGCCCGTACGCTCATCGGCTTCATCGACGGTAAAGTCGAGCGGGAACTGCGTAAAGCCGTTGCCCCATTCAAGGCCGCCCTTCAGCGCCGTCGAAACGGTATCGACCGAAACGCTCTCGGACAGGTTGGCGGTATTCAGACGACGCATCACACCGTAGCCGATCTGCATGCCCACGATCAGCACCAAAATACCGATGACCACGGCCATCGCGGTCTTCGTAATGGTATGGCTCACCTGCGAGCCCGAAGGATCGTCCTCGGACAGCGGGTCGATATGTTTTGCCTGGCTCGCGCGGTCCTCGCTGCGCAGCTGCGCTAGCGCCGCTTTGTCACCGCGCTTGGCCGCCGCCTCCTTCTCGCGCATGCGCTCGGTGCGCTTTTTGGCAAGCGTGGGATCCAAGACACCGGATGCATCGATTTCGGAGAATAACTCCGTCACTTCTTCCGGAGTCAAAGGGTTCTTGTCAGCCATAAACTTCCTGTCATATCAATCAGTCGAGCTCATGCGCACGCGCACCTTCGAACTGCATTCGATAGTAACGGGCATAGGTGCCGCCACGGGCGAGAAGCTCCTCGTGCGTGCCACGCTCCACAACGCGACCATGCTCAACGGTCGCAATCTCATCGGCATGCTTAATGGTCGAAAGACGGTGGGCGATGATAATCGTGGTGCGGCCGCGCGCCAGTTCTTCGAGTGACTCCTGCACCGCTTCCTCGCTCTCGTTATCCAAAGCACTCGTCGCCTCGTCCAAGATCAAGATTTTGGGATTCTTGAGAAACACGCGCGCGATGGCAACGCGCTGCTTCTGTCCGCCCGAAAGACGGCTGCCACGCTCGCCCACCACGGTGTCGTAGCTCTGTGGAAGCGACTCGATAAAGGCATCGATGTTGGCGCGACGGGCGGCCTCGGCGATCTCTTCCGCTGTAGCGCCCGGCTTGCCGTAGGCGATGTTCTCGCCAATCGTACCGTCAAACAGATAGACATCCTGCTGCACCAGGCCGATGGCGCGGCGCAGGCTCTGCTGCGTCACATCGCGCACGTCCTGGCCGTCGATGCTAATGGATCCGGTAGCCACGTCATAAAAGCGCGGCAGCAGCGAACAGGTCGTGGACTTGCCGCCGCCCGAGGGGCCAACCAAAGCGATGGTCTGCCCGGGCTTGATGGACAGGTCCATATGGTCGATAACGGGACGCTCGTCGGCATCGCCCTCGCCCAGCTCAACATCCTCGTAGTTAAAGCACACGTCGTGATACTCCACGGCGCCGGCAGTCACCTGCAGATCCGTGGCGCCCGGCTTGTCCTGGATATCCGGCGCGGTCGAGAGCACCTCGTCCATACGCTTAAAGCCGGCGATAGCCTTCTGATACGTTTCGGCCGAATTGACGAGTGTCTCGAGCGGCGTGCAGAACAGCGAAATATAGAGTGCAAAGGTCGCCATATCGACCGCCTGCAGCTGTCCCTGGGCGACCAGCCAGCCGCCCAGCAGCACCACGATCACATAGAGCACACCCGAGAGCAGGCCATACGTCGCGGTATAGACGCCCATGGCGTGATACATGTTCTCCTTGGACGAAAGATAGCGATTGTTTGAGGCGCGGAACTTGAAGCGTTCGGTCTCCTCATTGGCAAAGCTCTTGACCACACGCATGCCCGCCAGCGAATCCTGCAGCTGCGCATTGATGCCGCTGATTTTTTTGCGGTTGTCGCTAAAGACCTCGCGCATGCGCATGTTCTGCCAAAACATGATGACTGCAAACGCTGCCGTCACCACAGCCATGGCGAGCGCCAGCACCGGGGCGATGGTAAAGAGGATCACAAACGAGCCGACGATCTCGATGCCGCAGATGATAATCCACTCGGGTACGTGATGCGCCGCCTCGCAGATATCGAACAGGTCGTTGACCACGCGGCTCATCATGTCGCCCGAGCTGTTGCGGTCGAAGTACGCAAAGCTAAAGCGCTCATACTGGTCGAACAGGTCCTCGCGCATTTTGGACTCCATACGCGCGCCCATCACGTGACCCCAATAGCTCACAAAATAGCGGCAGGCGCAGCGAACGGCATACATCAGCACCAGCCCCACCGCGATCATACCGAGCGCCTGCATAATGGCAGCCTGACCCTGAGTAAACAGCCCACCGGTCAAATTGCGCAGGATAATGGGGAACGCCAGGTCAATGGCGGCAAGCACCAGAGCACAAACAGTATCAGCAACAAAAAGCCCCATCTGGGGCTCGTAATACGAAAGAAACCTCTTCAGCATAATCACCTTACGCGGTTTTACCAAACCGCGTTTCGTCTCGACGCTGCAAGTGCTCCATTTGGACAATCTGGCCTTCAATCGTCGGTCGCGTATATCCATACGCTTCCCTCCTCTTTTAGGCCACCTTGTCTCAAATGGAGCACTTTCGCTAACTTACACAAACCTGCGGGATCATTCCCGCTCGTTAAAGCTCGGCCCCGCCTAGTCGGTGCGCGATGCTATCGCAGGCCAAGGCGCCTACGACGGTCTTGGCGTCTTCGATTTTGCCGTCGAGTACGGCGTCGATCAGCTCGTGCAGCGGCACCAGGTCCACGTTGACAAACTCGTCATCATCGGGGTTGGGCGCGTCGAACTCGAGCTTGGTGGCCAGGTAGATATGAATAATCTCATCGCAAAAACCGCAGGACGTGACAATCGACGTCAAAAAGCGAATACGACCAGCCCTAAAGCCCGTCTCCTCATGCAGTTCGCGCTTGGCGCAATCGAGCGGGTCCTCGCCTGGATCGAGCTTGCCGGCGGGAATCTCGACCGTCACGCGGTCGATGGCGGTGCGGTACTGACGCACCAGTACGATCTTGCCGCTCTCGGTCAGTGCCACAACGGCCGCCGCACCCGGATGGCGAACGATATCGCGGGCGCTGTGGCGACCGTTGGGCAGCTCAACCTCAAGACGGTGGACGTCGAGGATCTTGCCCTTCCAGGCGCACTCCTCCGAAAGAATCTTCTCGTGCAGCTCGGCATCGTGCGGGTCGTCGTCGCCCAGCACCAGTGCCGGCTCGTCAGCGACCTCGCCACCAGGCTCGCCCTCGGCGTGCCCATACATGCGGCTGTCCTCTTCGACGACCTGCGCGTCCACGAGCTCTTCGTTCTTCTCGTCCATCCGTCTCATTCCTCTCGGATTTTAGGCATCCCAGGCGTCGCGACCGCGCAGCGCGCGCAGGCCGATGTCGTGACGCAGGGTCTTGCCCTCAAAATCAATCTTCTCGCAGGCCTCGTAGGCAAGGTTGCGAGCGTTCTCGAACGTGTCGCCCAGAGCGGTCACGGCAAGCACGCGGCCACCATTGGTCACGAGCTGGCCGTCCACCACGGCAGTGCCCGCGTGGTACACGGTCACGTTCTCCATGGCCTCGGCATCGGCGATACCGGTGATGACCTTGCCCTTCTCGTAGCTGCCGGGATAGCCCGCGCTCGTCAGGACAACGGCCACGGCCCACTCGTCGCGCCAGTCGAGTTCAATCTGGTCGAGCTCGCAGTTGGCACAAGCCAACATGACCTCGACCAGGTCGTTCTTAAGGCGCGGCAGCACGACCTGAGTCTCGGGATCACCAAAGCGGGCGTTGAACTCCAGTACCTTGGGGCCGGCGGGGGTGAGCATAAAGCCGCCATACAGGCAGCCGCGGTAGTCGATACCCTCGGCAGCGAGCTCGGCCACGGTCTGCTCCATGACCTTCACCATCGTGGCGTGCTCCTCATCGGTCACGATGGGCACTGGGCTGTAGACGCCCATACCGCCGGTGTTGGGGCCCTTGTCGCCCTCGAGCGCGCGCTTGTGGTCCTGCGAGGTAGCCATGGGGCGCACGGTCTTGCCATCGGTAAAGGCCAGCAGCGAGCACTCGGGACCAACGAGCATCTCCTCGATAACCACGGTGCTGCCGGCATCGCCAAAGGTGCCGCCAAAGCACTCGCGCACGGCCTCCTCGGCCTGCTCAAGTTCGGTCGCCACGATAACGCCCTTGCCCGCGGCAAGGCCGTCGGCCTTGACGACCAGCGGGGCGCCCTGCTCGCGCACGTAGGCGAGAGCCGAAGCCTCGTCGGTAAACGAACCATAGGCTGCCGTCGGAATGCCCGCACGCTCCATGAGCTGCTTGGAGAACAGCTTGGAGCCCTCCATCTGGGCACCCTCGGCACCCGGGCCAAAGCAGGGAATACCCGCCGCGCGCACGGCGTCGGCCACGCCCGCCACGAGCGGAGCCTCGGGGCCAATTACCACGAGTCCGCATCCGTGGCTCTGCGCAAACGCCGCCACGGCCGCAGGATCGCAGTCGTCGAGAACAACGTTCTCGCCGCAGCTCGCGGTGCCGCCGTTGCCCGGCGCGATGTAGAGCTTGCCGGCGCGCGGTGATGCTGCGAGCTTAGCTGCCAAAGCATGCTCACGGCCGCCGCTGCCCAACAACAGGATGTCGATGGTTTGAGTGTCCGCCTTCAAGGGTGCCTCCTCTATGGATGAACGGCCCGCTCCGCGCGAGCCCTTTGCAAGCAAATATACCCCTCGGCCGCCCGTCCGGGCTGCAAAGGGGTATATCGCAATAACCAAATAGTCCCGATTACTTCCAGAATCGGTTGATGATCTGCTCGCGACCGGCGCCAACGCCAATGAACGTCACGCGGGTGTGTGCCAGATCCTCGATAAACGCCACGTAGTCCTGAGCCTCCTGCGGCAGCTCGTCAAAGCTGCGGCAACCGGTGATATCGCACTTCCAGCCAGGGAGCTCCTCGTAGATGGGCTTGGCGTGCTCAAAGCGCACCTGGTGCTCGGGCACGCTCGTGTAACGCTCGCCATCGACGTCGTAGGCCACGCACACCTTGATGGTGTCGAAGGCCGAAAGCACGTCGAGCTTGGTCAGGGCGATGTCGGTGAGGCCGTTGACGCGCGAGGCATAGTTGGCGATAGGGCCGTCAAACCAGCCGCAACGACGACGGCGACCGGTGGTCACGCCGTACTCATAGCCCTCCTCGGTCAGCGTGTGGCCAGCCTCGGACTCATAGGAAAGCTCGGTGGGCATGGGGCCCGAACCGACGCGGGTGATATAAGCCTTCATGACGCCCAGCACGCGATCGACGTTCTTCATGCCGACGCCGGAGCCGGTGATGGCGCCGCCGGCGGTGCAGTTGGAAGACGTCACGTACGGATAGGTGCCGTGGTCGATGTCGAGCAGCGTCGCCTGGGCGCCCTCAAACAGCAGGTCCTTGCCCTCATCGATCATGTTGTTGAGCAGCAGGCTCGTCTCGGTGATGTAGGGACGCAGGCGCTCGGCCATCGGCAGGTACTCGTCGCAAATCTGGTCCACGGTGTAGGTGGGCAGGTTGTAGATGAGCTCGAGCTCGGGGTTCACGCGGGCGAGAGCGGTCTCCAGCTTGTCGCGGAACAGTGCCTCGTCCAGCATGTCCTGCATGCGCAGGCCAATGCGCGCCATCTTGTCCTGATAGCACGGACCGATGCCGCGCTTGGTGGTGCCGATGTTCTTCTTGCCGAGCTTCTGCTCAAAGGCGCCATCCAGATCGATGTGGTACGGCATGATGACATGCGCGTTGCCGCTAATCTTGAGGTTCTTGGTGGTGATGCCGTCGGCCTCGAACATGTCAATCTCCTCAAGGACAACCTTGGGGTTGACGACGCAGCCGTTACCGATCACCGACACGTGGTCGGAATACATGATGCCGGAGGGCACCTGGTGCAGGCCGTACTTCTTGCCGTTGACGACGATGGTGTGACCGGCGTTGTTGCCGCCCGAGTAGCGCACGACGGCATCGAAGTCGCCGGCGACCAAGTCGCAAATCTTACCCTTGCCCTCATCGCCCCACTGGGCACCGACCAAAACGGTTGACGGCATGTTTACTCCTTACATTCATGGACTGTCTACGCGCCACGCCGGCACGCAGAAGCACACAACATTCCCAGTATACCCGTGCAACGGGCGCCGGTCCTACTCCTCGGCATGTGCCCCATCAAGCTCATAGAACTTGGTGGATGCCGGCAGGAACATCAGGTCGACGTCGCCGATCGGGCCCGAACGGTTCTTGGCCACGACGATACGCGTAACGCCCTCGTCGGGTCGATCGTCGCGCGAGGCTTCGGCCTCGTCGGCGGAGCGGTCCAAGAACATAACGATATCGGCGTCCTGCTCGATGGAGCCCGATTCACGAAGGTCGGAAAGCTGCGGGCGCTTGCCGGTACGGGATTCGACCTGACGCGACAGCTGCGACAGCGCGATGAGCGGGATCTTGAGCTCCTTGGCCATGATCTTAAGACCACGCGACATCTCCGAAACCTCGACGGTACGGCTCTCGGAGCGGCGTCCCGGCGGAGGACTCACCAGCTGCAGGTAGTCCAGGATGATGATTGCCTTCTCCTTGTTATGGAGCATACGGCGGCTCTTGGCGCGAATCTCGGTCACTGTGGTACCGGGCGTATCGTCAATCAGAATATCGAGCTTGGACAAGGTCTGCGTAGCCTCGTTGATATTGGCCCACTGCTCGGGGCTAATACGGCCCATGCGGAAGTCACTGATCGAAATCATTGCGTAGGCACAAATCAGACGCTGGGCAATTTCCTTGCCCGACATCTCCAGCGAGAAGAAGCCGACGGTATAGCCCGCAGCGGCGGCGTTGAGCGCCAGGTTCAGAGCGAACGACGTCTTACCTACAGCAGGACGGGCGCCGATAATGATGAGCTGACCCTCGCGGAAGCCCATGAGCATGCGGTCGAGCGACGGGAAGCCCGTGGGCACGCCCGCCGCCTGACCACCGGCCTGGCACACTTCCTCGGCCTCGTTATAGGCCTCGACCATAAACTCGGTCAGCGTCTTGTAGCTCGACTTGACCTCGCGTGCCGTGACCTTGAGCAGCTTGCTCTCGGCCAGCTCGACAACCTCTTTGGTGTCGGTGGGGGCGTTATATGCCAGCGCGTTGATCTCGTTGGTGGCGCCGATCAGCTCACGCAGCATCGAATCGCGACGAACGATGGCGGCATGGTGCTGCCAGTTAACGAGCGACAGAGTCTGTCCCATCAGCTCCAAAATGTACGCCTCGCCGCCCACGGCATCGAGCTTGTTGATGCTTCGCAGGTAATCGATCAGCGAGATAGAGTCAATGGGGATACGACTGTTATACATATCGACCATCGCGGTATAGATGGTCTTATGAATGGGCCGGTAGAAGTCATCGGGCTGCAGCTCGACTTGGGCCTCTTCGACCACCTCGGGCGATAGCAGCATAGCGGCCAGTACGTTGGCCTCTGCATCTTGGTTTTGGGGGAGACCCAACTTAGAGCCACGGTCCTCGACCGTCAGCCCCGTCTCCCTATCGTCATATGCCATGAGCGTCCTCATTCATATCGCTTGCGAGCATCCATAGTATCAGCCGCGGCTATAAATCGAGCCGCGGCTTGGCAATCATCACCGAACCAAACGGATGAACGGTCCCATACACGGGACCGCATCTCAATGACTGCCACGACACTCACCCAGCGCAAAAAATAAAAGGGCGCCCTGGTCTCCCAGAGCGCCCTTCTTAGAACAAGATTGTTGCGTTGCAGCAAATGCTACTCGGCAGCAGCCTCGGTCTCGACCTCGGCGGTCTCGGCCTCGGCGACCTCAGCGGTCTCCTCAACCTCAGCCTCGGCAGCGAGCTCCTCGGCGGTAACGCCAACGAGAACGACAACCTCGGCCTTGATCTCGCGGTACAGCGAGATAGCAACGGTGTGGGCACCGGCAACCTTGATGGGCTTGCCGAGCTCGACGCGCTTGCGGTCGATGTCCATACCGAGCTGATCCTTGATGGCGTCAGCGATCATAGCGGCGGTAACGGAGCCAAAGAGGATGCCCTCGTCGCCAACCTTGACGTCAACGGTGACCTGCTTGCCCTCGAAGGCAGCCTTGGTCTCGTTGGCGGTAGCCAGACGGACGGCCTCGCGCTTGGCGATGTTGTTGCGACGCTCGTCAAGCTGCTTGAGGTTGCCCTTGGTGGCGGCAACAGCGAGCTTCTTGGGGAACAGGAAGTTCTCAGCGTAACCCTGAGCGACCTCTACGACGTCACCCTCGCCGCCCTTGCCCTTGATCTCATCGAGAAGAATAACCTTCATGATGCGTCTCCCTTCTTAGCCGCGGTCGCGGTTGCCACGAGAGGAAACCACGGGGACGGTGTACGGCAGGAGAGCCATCTCGCGGGCGCGCTTGATGGCGTTGGCGATGTCATGCTGATGCTGCGTGCAAGCGCCAGTGACGCGACGGGGCTTGATCTTGCCACGGTCGGTCATGTACTTACGGAGAAGCTGAGTGTCCTTATAGTCGATGAACTCAGTGTTCTCCTTGCAGAACTGGCAGTACTTACGACGCGGCTGACGTGCAGAATAATCATTAGCCATGTCAAAATACCTTTCGTTTGGCAACTTCGGCGAGCCGAAGCCGCCTCTCACTCAAAAATAGGTGAACAACCCTTAGAACGGGATGTCCTCATCGTAGACGTCGACCGCGGGCGGCGTAGCCACCGGTGCGGCAGGACGCGCTGCGGGCGCGGGAGCTGCGGGGGCGTAACCGCCCTGATCGTAGCCACCCTGGCCACCACGGGAGCTCATAAACTCGATCTCATCGACGATGACCTCAAGCTTGCTCCTGCGCTGGCCGTCGCGCTCCCAAGAGCTGTAGCGCAGCTTGCCCTCGATCGCGACCTTGTTTCCCTTTGCCAGGAAACGGCTCACGGCCTCGGCGCGGGTGCCGAACATAGTGCAGTCGACAAAGTTGGGATAGTCCTCCCACTCGCCAGTCTGCGCATTGCGGCGACGATCGTTCACGGCGACGCCAAAGGAAAGAACCTGGGTTCCGCCGGCGGTGGCGCGCAGCTCGGGATCGCGGGTGAGGTTACCGGTGATGTTCACTCGATTGATGCTCATAACTCACTACTTCCTCTTGGGGCACAAGCCCAGTCCAAAACGACAGTCTTACTCCTGGTCGTCGCGACGGACGATCATGTGACGGACCACAGCGTCGGTGATGCGCAGGACGCGATCAAGCTCGGCGATCTGGGTAGGATCTGCGTGGAAGTTGATGAGGGTGTAGTCACCATCGGTGAGGTCGTTGATCTCGTAGGCGAGCTTGCGCTTGCCCCACTCGTCAACGGAGTCGACCTTGCCAGCGCCCTCAGCGATCGTGGTATCGATACGCTTCATAACAGCGAGACGAGTCTCGGGGTCGAGCGACGGGTCAACAAAGAACAGCAGTTCATAAGCCTTCATATTGTCACCTCCTCTGGGCAAATGTGGCTTCAGGTCGTGAAGGTGCGCCTGAAGCAGGAAAAGACTTGGTAATAATATCTTTCAACCTCCCAGGCTGCAAGAATATGCAGCTACAACCTCATGACCTCCACATATACCCATGCTTACACGGCTCTTCATGCGTATTCCAACCAAATGCTGACCAAGAGCTTGACGGATTCGATAGCAAGATACGCTGCGGCGAGGACAACCTGAGTCAAACCGCAGGTCGCCGATTGCAGGGTTGTGGTCACGAAATGCATACCACCGGTTCGATCGATTGCCTCAAAATTTTTAAATTCGCTGCCGCGTCATTCATGAATACCTATTTTGAACAGATCATCGAGCGGGATCTGGCTGGTCAGGATGCTTTTTTAGTACTCATCTGGCACATGCCGGATACGGGTGCGGAGCGAGCGCTTTAAAAAATGCCAAGTTTTCTGTTTGCACTTTTCGATTCCTCGTGTATACTGACTTTCGCATTTAACGGAGAGTTGTCCGAGTGGCCGAAGGAGCACGATTGGAAATCGTGTAGGCGTCAAAAGCGTCTCCAGGGTTCAAATCCCTGACTCTCCGCCAGTTAATTCCAAAGCAGGCCTTAGTGCCTGCTTTGTTTTTACCCCACGCGGAGGGGTGGCAGAGTGGTTGAATGCGGCGGTCTCGAAAACCGTTTGGCCTGTATAAGGTCACGAGGGTTCGAATCCCTCCTCCTCCGCCATTTAGATTGAGGAAGCTCCCAGTATTGGGGGCTTTTTGTTTTGAGTCCCTAACAAGCAAATACGGCGGAGGAGGAGGGATTCGAACCCGCCAGGGCGCGGAGCGTAAAGAAAACGCGCCAACGGCGCGTTTTTAGCGCAGCGCGATCGGCGTAAGCCGATCGAATAAATTTTGAGCAAAGCTCAAAATTTGGACATCCCTCCTATTCAGCCACGCCCCCATCGCGTTCAGCATCAACCCAGATCCCCAAACGTGTACATCACCCTCCAAAAATGTCGAAAAATGTCGTTTTTGGAGTGTGATGTACACGTTTGCATATGACGCGCACCGAGCATGAGTCGATTTGCTCGTATCCGGTATATTTCCCCACCTCAACGGACATAAGGATTGCATATCGGCATAAAGCGAGAGGTCCCTAATGGATACTCCTGTTCTCATTTCGCATAAAACGGCGTGGCTCGTCCATCATGCACCGCGGAACCTGGTTCAAGCGATCGCGCAACACGACTACCAGATAGGCGCAAGAGGCCTCTCTACCCAGCAACGCATCGCGCGCATTCGGCAGGCACTTACCGACTGCGGTATTCCGTCCACCATGCTCAAGACTATCGACATCTCCGTAGTATTTGCTTTCGAGCGAATTCGCACCAACGGTGTCGCTTGCCACGTTCTTGGCCAAAATCTACCCTACGACCATATTGACGAACTGACCCCCGGCATTTTTATCACCGACGAAGCCCTTACCTTCGTATTCGCTGCCGAGTGGATGGACAGAATCGAATACCTCGAATACGGCTACGAAGTTTGCGGTGATTATCGCATGGGGTTCAACCCCGATGACCCTTATACCGAGCAGCCAGCCACCACTTCCAAGGACGAAATTGTCGAACTGCTCGATCGGCACCCCGGCAAACCCGGTGCCACACGCGCCAGACTCGCGCTTAGGCATATCTACGACCACTCAGCCTCACCCATGGAGACCGCATCCGCTATCGCCCTTTCACTCCCGACAAGCGAAGGCGGCGTTGGCATCCGAGGTGTCGAACTCAACAAGCCACTCGAAATCCCTAAACGACTTTGGCATTGCACCAAAGCTCGAACGCTCAAAATCGATACCCTCATTACCTATAAGCGCAGAGAGCTCGGCATCGAATATAAGGGCGGCTTTCACGACGAGGTCGAACGCAAGGGAGCAGATGCGGAGCGGGAGGCCGTGCTCGCCCAAATGGGCTATCGCATCATCACGCTCACCTCAACGCAATTTGCCAGCCAACTCGCTTTTCACCGTGCCATGAACAATATCCGCGAAGCGCTCGGCATGCCTCGTTGCATAGATGCCGAGTATCAGCGAAAGCAAAACGAACTGCGCAAGGTACTTATCCGCAACCGGAAGAGCGATCAAGCCGAAGAGTCGCCTTCTGAGTAACGACGGACCCGCTCGCCTCGCGCCTCCCCAACCATGTACATCACCCTCCAAAAACGACATTTTTCGACATCTCTGGAGGCTGATGTACATGCTTGGGCCCTATGACCGTACCCAGTCCCGACCGTTTGCCGAGCAATAGGGTCGCGATCGTCGCCGAACATGTACTATGTACGGGCATTGTCCAAACCCGCAACTCAAAGGACCCCATCTTGCCCGTCGTCGCCGCCACAACCGTTACCTCACATGCCTCGGATGCCATGGTCGCTATCCCATTTTGGCTCGAGATGTTCGCCGTTGTCGCTGCATCGATCTCGGGTGTGCTGGTTGCGCGCGAACACAAGCTCGACCTGGTGGGCGCGGTCGCACTCGCGGTAGTCTGCGGTCTGGGCGGCGGTCTTTTGCGCGACATGACACTCCAGGTCGGCAACGTCTACATCCTCAACCAGCCAATGGCGCTGCCGCTCTCCATCGCCACGGCGGCCATCATTTACATCTTCCCGGCAATCGTCGATAAGCCCGACAAACTCATCCCCCTGCTCGACATCATCTCGGTCGGCATCTATGCGGCAACCGGCGCAGACAAGGCACTGGTCTACGGATTTGCACCCGTCGTTTGCATCATGATGGGCTTTTTCACCGCGGTGGGCGGCGGCATGCTGCGCGACGGCTTTATGGGCGTGGTTCCGGGCATTTTCCAACGCACCAACTTTTATGCCATCGCGGCCATCGCCGGATCGGCAAGCTATGTAAGCCTCGTCATGAGTGGCTTGGTCAGCAATGTCGCCGCGCTGGTCGTATGCGTTATCGTGACCATGGGTCTGCGCTGGCTCTCGCTGCGCTTTGACATCAAAAGCCCCACCGAAGAAGACATCGCGCACTTTTTACATCGCAAAAAGTAGATAGCACGGCACGACCTTTCGAAATGCAACCGAGAGGTTCTTTTAGAGCGCTCGCACGTTGGGTACCCTGTTAGATATATGCCGAGTATCTAACGAAGGATTCACTATGCCTTGCAACCTAGAACCGTCGACCAAGCGCCACAAAGCGCAGGCCCGCATCGCCCTCCTATTCGTACTGATTGCGCTTGCGCTGACCGCGCTTCCCACTACGTCGTTCGCCGGCACAGACACCGCGGGCAACGTACTCGCAACCGAAGCTGACTCAAATCCGTCTAGCGCCGAGGGCGACCTGTACTGGGCTGGCCAAAGCCTTAACCTGGACGATGCCTCCATCGGCCGCGATATTATCGCGGCAGGCGACAGCCTATCGATTCGCGACTGCACCGTAGGCGGAGCCGTTCGTCTGGCGGCACGCACCATCGATATCTCCAAAACCGCAATCGATGGCAGCGTGACGGTAGCCGGTCAGCACGTCGTGCTCAACACCGGTAGCACCGCCAGCTGTTTTTACGCGATGGGCGAGACGGTTGCCCTGCGTGGCTCCGCCAAGTCGGCAGCGCTCGCGGGCAGTACGGTAACCATCGACGGCACCGTCGATGGCGATATCGAGGTCTGGGCCGATAAGCTCGTCTTGGGCAAAAATGCCCGCATCACCGGCACGGTGAACGCCCACATCTCCGAGGATCCCGAGCGGGCCGAGGGCGCTCAGGTCGGAGCCCTCAAGATCGACCGCACCGAGAACGAGGACACCTCAACGATTAACGACACCATCGGCGGCATCGTCGCCGCGGCGCTTTCTACCTGCTTTGTCGCAATCCTCCTCGAGCTCGTCCTTCCGCGCGCGACCGCCAGCGCCGCCGGCATGCTTCGTCAACGACCTACCCCTCTGTGGGTGAGCGGTCTTTTGGGCACGGTGGCCGCCGTTCCCGCCGTCCTGCTGCTCACCATCTCGATTGCAGGTCTGTCGCTCGCCGGAGCTCTCATGTGCGCCGTGATCGGCATCGCTCTGGTCTCGGCGGCATTTACGGGCACCGCGATCGCACGCATGGTCGGACACAACCAGAACCGCTACGCCATGGCCGCCGTGGGCGGTATCGCCGCGGGCGTACTCACGGCACTTCCCCTTATGGGCAGCTTTGTCAGCGGCGTAGCCTTCGTCTTTACGCTCGGCTACGTCATCCAGATCATCTGGCGCAACGCCCGCCTCAAGCCGCAACAAGCCTCCAACACGCCAGGACTCCCCACCGCCTAGCCGTCAGCCCCACAAAGGGGACAGGCACCTTTGTGGGGGTGCAGACCAACTCAATCCCTGTACACAAAAAAGGGCACCGACCGCGATGGTCGGCGCCCTTTCTTGTTAGTCGCTATAAAGCTCGGCGCTTATTTGTTGACCTGACCGGCGCGGACGGCGGCCTTCTTGCGGTCGGTGGCATTGAGCAGACGCTTGCGCAGGCGGATGTTCTTGGGAGTGATCTCCACCAGCTCGTCGTCGGCGATGTACTCCAGCGCCTCCTCCAGCGAGAAGGTGCGGGGCGGCACCAGCTGGACGGAGATATCGGAGGTCGAGGAACGCTGGTTGCCCAGGTTCTTGGTACGGGCGATGTTGACGACCATGTCGCCGGCCTTGCTGCGCTCGCCCACGATCATGCCCTCGTAGCATTCGGTACCCGGCTCAACAAACAGCTGGCCGCGCTCCTGCAGCGTGCCCAGAGCGTAGGCAACGGCCTTCTCGGTGGTCATGGAGATCATGGCGCCGTTCTGGCGGTTGCCGATCTCGCCGGCATAGGGGCCGTACTCCAGGAAGGTGTGGTAGAACACGCCCTCGCCGTGAGTGACGTTCATGATGCGGTTCTTAAGACCCATGATGCCGCGGGTCGGGATCTTAAACTCAAGGTGCGTCACGATGCCCGAGGTATCCATGCTCGTCATGATGCCGCCGGAGGTGCCGAAGACCTCAACGACCTTGCCCGAGTACTCGTCCGGGCACTCGACGACGGCCTGCTCGACGGGCTCCATCTTGTTGCCGTTCTCATCCTTCTTAAACAGAACGCGGGGACGACCGACCTGGAACTCAAAGCCCTCGCGGCGCATGGACTCCATCAGAACGGACAGGTGCAGGATGCCGCGGCCCGAGACCTCGACGCCGCTCTTGTCCTCGAGCTCCTCGATCTTCATGGTCACGTTGTTCTCGGCCTCGTTGAACAGGCGCTCCTTGAGCTGACGGGCGCCCACGATGTCGCCGTCACGACCGACGAGCGGGGAGGTCGAGGCCTCAAAGACGATGGACAGGGTCGGCGGGTCGATCTCGATGGGCTCGAGCTCGACGGGGTTCTCGGGATCGGTGTAGACATCGCCGATGTCGGTGCGGTCGATGCCCACGACAGCGGCGATGTCACCGGCGCCGACTTCCTGGCACTCGGTGCGGCCCAGGTAGTCGAAGGTAAAGAGCTGCTTGACGGTAGCGGTGGCGCTGGAGCCGTCGTTCTTGACGACCAGGATCTGATCGCCCTGGTGGATGGTACCGGAGTACACGCGACCGATGCCGATACGGCCGACGAAGTTGGAGTGGTCGATGGTCACGCACTGCATGGCCAGCGGGGCGTTCTCGTCAACCTCGGGCGTGGGCATGTCATCGATGATCATATCGAGCAGCGGATACATATCCATGTTGCCGTCGTTGGGATCAAGGCGGGCAAAGCCATTCATGGCGCTGGCGTAGATCACGTGCTCCATGGCGAACTCAAGCTGGTCGTCGGTGGCACCCAGGTCGGCCATCAGGTCCAGGCAGTCGTTGTAGGCCTTCTCGGGGTTGGCGCCCGGACGGTCGATCTTGTTGATGACGATCATGATCTTGAGGCCGGTGTCGATGGCGTGACGCAGCACGAAGCGGGTCTGGGGCATGGGGCCCTCAAAGGCATCGACCAGCAGCAGGGCGCCGTCGGCCATACGCAGCACGCGCTCGACCTCGCCGCCAAAGTCAGCGTGGCCCGGGGTGTCGATGACGTTGATCTTAACGTCCTTGTACTCGATAGAGATGTTCTTGGCGAGAATCGTAATGCCGCGCTCGCGCTCCTGGTCGTTAGAATCCAGGACGCGGTCCTCGACCTGCTGGTTGGCACGGAAGGCGTCCGTGGCACGCAGGAGCTTGTCGACCATCGTCGTCTTGCCGTGGTCGACGTGGGCGATGATGGCGATGTTCCTCAGATTGTCTACGCGCATGTAGTTCCCCTATCTTCTATCTATATACAACCGGCACGCGTATGCGACCCGCCCAGTAACACAACGCTCGGCGGGAATTTTGAGCCTTTTACCGAAAACTCGTTTATTTTAGCGATTTTAGATAAGAGGGGTTTCCTCGCCTGCAGGTTCAGGGTCGCTCCACATAAAACCATCGCCGGCGCCCACACCCTCGTACAGTACATATGCCGAAAAGCCGCTCTCGAGCGTCGTCTCAAAGAAACTCACAAGCAGGGCGTCATGGTAGCCGCCATCAATTTCGACACAACCGGTGTAGCCGATGGCGTAACGGGCGATGCGACCCAGGCCCTCGTCCTTAAGGCCCATCTTGTGCTCGGAGATAAAGTTGGTGGCAGCCTCGAGGCATGCCTCCTCGCCGTCCTCGTCGAGTGCCGCCAGATAGCGGTTGGACGCGGCGTCTTCGATCGCAACGACAACGCCGGGGTTCTCACCAGCGGCCAGGTCGTCTAAAAATGCCCCGATGAGGTCGCACACCATGGCGTCGAGCTCGGCGGAGACGTTTCCGGCGTCCTGCATATCCTGTGCCATTTTTAGACCTTCCCATCGAGTCCGGCGTCGTTACATCTCTTGTGCCTCGGCAGCGATCTTGGCGGCGGCGTCGCGGGCGCGCATCATATCGGCCGCGCGCTTATCGAGTACCTTGATCTGGTTGGTCAGCATCACGGCATCGACCACGCCCCAGATGACCAAGCCCGTCGAAATCGAAAACCCAAGCGCACCAACTGTACCACGAAGCCGCGATGAGATTGCCACGACAAGTGCGGAGACGGCAACCATCTTGATAAAGGAGGCACGGCGCTCGCGAAGCGTGCGGGCCTGCGTCACATAGGCGATGCGTGCGGCCTCGGATGCCTCCGAGCGCATCTGGGCCTCGCGGGCAATGGCGGCGGCTTCGGCTGAAACGCCGCGACCCATCAGTGCACACTCCGTCTCATGGCTACTCGTCATTTAAAAATCATCGGGCGAGAGCGTATGGACGAACTCGTCGAACTTCTCAAATTCCTGCTCGTCATCGACTTCCTCGGCAACCGGAGAGACGGTCCCCAGGCGGTTCATGATGTCGTCCTCAACAAACATGGGAGCATTGCTGCGCACGGCGAGGGCGATGGCATCGCTCGGACGCGCATCGATCCTATGCTCGTTGCTGTCGGCCAAAACAACGACCGTCGCATAGAACACGGGAGGCTCGGCACGGACAATCTCGATGCGCTCGAGTTTTGCATCCAGGGCATCAAGCGTGTCGAGCAGCAGGTCATGGGCGATCGGGCGCTCGGCACGACCGCTGTCGATACCGCGGCTAATAGCCGCAGCCTCAAACGAACCAGTTTGGATAGAAAGGGAGCGCAGCGGCGCAGGGGAGTCCGATTTGCTGCAGCGCTCGCGAAGTACGATAAGCGATGGCACGGGACCGGCGGCCATGACGATGGTCTCTATGTCGACACGAACCATGGAACACCTCCGGTACGTAGCGGTTAACACGCGGCGCCTTCGCCGCATTGAATAGCTATACTACCCAATCTTTCGTACAGCACACAAAACCAAAATGAGTTTTATCACACACAAGAAAAAAGCCCCGAGGCCATGCCTCGGGGCTCTTCACAGTTTTGATGGTGGACCTGACAAGATTCGAACTTGTGACCTCCCGGTTATCAGCCGGACGCTCTAACCAACTGAGCTACAGGTCCATCGCGCATGGGATATATTAGACGAGTCGTTACGCGCGCGTCAACAACTTTTTTGAAAATCTTTGGAGGGTGTTCGCCCCGGCTGCACGGCGGCATGTGAAGTCGATCGCGAGTTCCGCACGAGCCAGAGAGCACTTAATGTGCTCTCTGCGCGAGTCAGGACTGTCCGAGCAGGCGACTTCACATGCCGCCGTGCGGCCGGGGCGAACGCGAGTCCCGAGGTTTTCAAAAAAGCGGTCGGCGCGCAGTGCGCCGACCGCCGATATATGGGGTCTGATATTTTCTACCAGTAAGGGCATCTTACTCGTCTAGGAGATCCTCTGGTATGTCGTTGCCGTCGCCTAGGTCGACTGGAGTATTTTCGGCATCGACCGTTGCCTCGGCCTCGGCGCCTTCGGGCTTTTCCTTAGCTGCCGTCATGCGGGCGACAGCGCACACACGGTCGTTGTCGTCGACGGTCATCATCTTGACGCCCTGGGTGGCTCGGCCGGTCTGGCTGATCTCGTCGGTCTTGACGCGAATGACCGTCGCGCCTTCCGTCACGATGAACAGCTCGTGCTGCGGACCCACCGTCTTCATGGCCGCGAGGTTGCCCTTGCGCTCGGTCATTTGGATGGTGTAGACGCCCTGGCCGCCGCGGTTCTGCTCTGGGTAATCCGCAACCGGCGTGCGCTTGCCGTAGCCACGCTCGGTGATGACAAACAGGTCACCGTTGCCGTTGGTAACCTCCATACCCAAAACGCTCACGCCGTCCTTCATGCTAATGCCGCGAACGCCGCTGGTATCGCGTCCCGTGGCGCGAACCTGGTCCTCGGGGAACATAATCGCCTTGCCCGCAGTAGTGGCCAGGATAATCTTGTCGCCCTCGCGCACACGGCGCACGGCGAGCAGCGCGTCGTCGTCCCTCAGGTTAATGGCGATCAGGCCATCACGGCGGCTGCGGTCGTAGGAGCTCATCACGGTCTTCTTGACCATGCCGCTCTTGGTGGCAAACATCAGATACTCGTCGGCGGGGAACTCGCGGCAGCTGATGACGCTCGCAATCTTCTCGCCTTCCTCAAAGGGCAGCAGGTTGACGATCGCCGTGCCGCGCGCCTGGCGCGTACCCACCGGCAGCTCGTGCACCTTCAGGCGGTAGACCTTGCCCTTGCTCGAGAAGAACAGCACATACTCGTGCGTGGATGCGATAAACATCTCGTCGATGACGTCGTCCTCTTTAAGGTTGACGCCCGACACGCCCTTGCCGCCGCGCTTCTGGGCGCGGTAGGCAGCCACCGGGATGCGCTTCACGTAGCCGGTGTGGGTGATGGTCACGACCATGTCCTCGTCGGCGATGAGGTCCTCGACATCCAGATCCTTTTCGACATGGCTGATCTCGGTGCGGCGTTTGTCGCCGAACTTTTTCGAAATCTCGCGCATCTCCTCCTTGATGACGCCCAGGATCTTCTCCTCATGCGCCAGCAGGTCCTCGTAGTAGGCGATGGCGCGGCGCAGACCGTCCAGTTCTTCCTGGATCTTGTCGCGCTCCAGGCCAGTCAGGCGGCGCAGCTTCATCTCGAGGATGGCCGTGGTCTGCTCGGGCGTAAAGCCAAAGCGCTCGATCAGGCGGCCGCTTGCCTCGGAGTCGGTCTGCGAGGAACGGATAATGCTGATGACCTCGTCGATATGGTCGAGAGCCATCAAGTAGCCCTCGAGGATATGGGCACGTGCCTGGGCCTTCTTAAGGTCAAAGCGAGTGCGGCGGGTGACGACGTCGACCTGGTGGTCGATGTAGTGCTGCAGCATCTCGCGCAAGCTCAGGCATTTGGGAACGCCGTTGACGAGTGCCAGGTTGTTGGCGCCAAAGGTCGTCTGCAGCGAGGTGTACTTATACAGGTTGTTGAGCACGACCTGCGGAATGACGCCCTTCTTGAGCTCGATGACCAGACGGATGCCCTTTTGGTTGGACTCGTCGCGCATGTCCGAGATGCCCTCGATGCGCTTGTCGTTTACGAGCTGGGCGATCTTCTCCTGCAAGGTGCCCTTGTTGACCATGTAGGGAATCTCGGTAAAGACCAGGCGGCTGCGACCGGTCTTGGTGGATTCCACGTGGGCCTTGGCACGCACGGTAATGGAGCCGCGACCGGTCTCGTAGCTCTGCCTAATGCCGGCGCTGCCCATGATGATGGCGCCGGTGGGGAAGTCCGGACCGGGCATGATCTGCATAAGCTCGTCGACGGTGGCGTCGGGATTGTCGATCAGGTAGCAGGTGGCCTCGATCGCCTCGGTGAGGTTATGCGGGGCGATATTGGTGGCCATGCCGACGGCGATGCCCTGGCTGCCGTTGACCAGCAGGTTGGGGAAGCGCGCGGGCAGCGCCACGGGCTCGGCGAGCGACTCGTCGTAGTTGGGCTGCCAGTCGACGGTATCCTTTTGCAGGTCGCGCAGCAGCTCCATGGCGGGCTTTGCCAGGCGGCTCTCGGTATAACGCATAGCCGCCGCGCCGTCGCCGTCAATGTTGCCGAAGTTACCGTGGCCGTCGATGAGCGGCGTGCGCATGGAGAACCACTGCGCCAGACGAACCATGGCCTCATAGACCGCGAAGTCGCCGTGCGGATGGTACTTGCCGATAACTTCGCCGACCGTCCAGGCCGACTTCTTATGCGGGCGGTTGGGGTAGATGCCGCTCTCGTTCATGGCGTACAGGATGCGGCGGTGCACCGGCTTTAGGCCGTCGCGCACGTCCGGCAGGGCGCGCGCTGTGATGACCGACATCGAGTACTCGATGAACGACTGCTTCATCTCGCGGCCGAACTCCGAAATCTGGAGCTGGCCGCCGTTGATATCCTCGCCGGCCGAGGCGCCGCGATCGACCGCACCGAAGCTCTCCTCGAGCTCGGCGTCGTCATCCTCGTCCTCTTCATCCTCGGCGTCGGGGTTATAGGAATCCGGATCGCCGTCCTCGCCCTGCTCAGCGCGGGCGAGCAGGCGCTTCAGATCATCGGGCATGCCGGCGTCGCCGGCCTCGTCCACACCCTCGTTGTTGTTGATATCGTCTGCCACGTTACCTCCTCTTAAGCGTCAAGGAACCGAGCATCATGCGCATGCTTTTCAATGTACTCGCGGCGATAGCCGACCTCGGAACCCATGAGCTCGCGCACGGCGCGGTCCGCCACCACGGCGTCCTCGATCGACACGCGCTGCAGGATACGAGTCTTGGGGTCCATCGTCGTCGAGGCAAGCTGCTTGGGGTCCATCTCGCCCAGGCCCTTGTAGCGCTGAACGGTATAGCCCTTGCGCTTCTTGGTGATCTTGCCGTCCTTGGCCTTGCCGTCCTCGTCGTTGTCGTCGGGGTTCAGGCCCAGGCTCTGAATGGTGTCGCGCAGAATCTCGTCTTCGGGCTGGCGGCCGTTGGGATACACGTAATGGATCTTGTTGCGTACCTTAATGCCAAAGATGGGCGGGCAGGCAACATAGACATAGCCGGCATCGATCAGCGGGCGCATGTACTTGTAGAAGAACGTCAGCAGCAGGATGCGGATATGCGCACCGTCAACGTCTGCATCGGTCATGATGATGATTTTGTGGTAGCGCGCCTTGCTGATATCGAAGTCGCCACCGTCGCCGGCGCTCGTCGTGACGCCGCAGCCGATCGCGGTGATGAGCGACTGGATGGTGTCGCTCGAGAACGCGCGGTGGTCACCCACGCGCTCGACGTTCAAAATCTTGCCGCGCAGGGGCAGAATCGCCTGGATGTCTCGGCGACGGCCGTCCTTGGCCGAACCGCCTGCCGAGTCGCCCTCTACGATAAAGAGCTCGGTCAGCTCGGCATCGCGCACCGAGCAGTCGGCGAGCTTGCCGGGCAGCGACGCCGTCTCGAGCAGACTTTTGCGACGGGTCGCCTCGCGCGCCTTGCGGGCGGCGTTGCGGGCCTTGCAGGCCTGCTGGGCCTTCTTGACGATCTCGCGGGCGGGCTTGGGGTGCTCCTCCAGATAATCGGTCAGTCCATCGGTCACGATCTTGAGCGTGAGCGCGCGCATGTAGGAACTGCCGAGCTTCGCCTTGGTCTGGCCCTCAAACTGTGGATCGGGCAGTTTGACCGATATAACGGCCGAAAGACCCTCGCGCACGTCGTCACCGCTCAGGTTGGCGTCCTTCTCCTTGAGCAGGTTCTGCTTGCGGGCGTAATCGTTAATCACGCGGGTGAGGGCGGTGCGGAAGCCCTCGAGATGCATGCCGCCCTCGGGGGTGTAGATGTCGTTGGCAAACGACATGACGTTCTCGCCATAGCCGGCATTCCACTGCAGGGACACCTCGACCTCGCCCATCTTGGTCACGGGCGCATCCGGATCCGATTTACCCTCGATATAGATGGGCTCCTTAAAGGCCTCGGGGACGTCTTTGCCGTCGTTGAGGAACTTAACGAAGTCGATGATGCCGCCCTCGTAGCAGAACTCCTCCACGTGGGGAGTCGCCTCGCGCTCGTCGGTCAGCACAATCTTGAGATTCTTATTGAGGAACGCCGTCTCCTGCAGACGGTTGTGCAGCGTATCGAAATCGTAGACACAGGTCTCGAAGATCTCGTCGTCGGGCCAGAAGTTGACGGTGGTACCCGTCGAATCCGAGGTGCCCACGACCTTCATCTTCTTGACGGTCTTGCCGCGCGAGAACTCCATCTCGTAGACGTTGCCATCACGGCGCACCTGCACGACCACGCGCTTGGACAGCGCGTTGACGACGGAGATGCCCACGCCGTGCAGTCCGCCCGAGACCTTGTAGGCCGAGTTATCGAACTTACCGCCGGCGTGCAGGATCGTCATGACGACCTCGAGCGTCGGGATCTTTTTGATAGGATGCTCGTCGACGGGGATGCCGCGCCCGTTGTCGACGACCGTGATGGAGTTGTCGGCGTGGACCGTCACCTGAATCTCGGTGCAGAAACCGGCCATGGCCTCGTCAACGGAGTTGTCAACGATCTCCCACACCAGGTGATGCAGGCCGCTGGCGCTCGTCGAGCCGATGTACATGCCCGGGCGCTTACGAACGGCCTCGAGACCTTCGAGAATCTTAATCTCGCCGCCATCGTAATCGTTTTCGTTTGCCACACGTCCTCCTTCAGCTAAGAAAATGTGTACAGCCTTACTAGTTTATCGTAAAAAAATACCCTCGGGAACGAGGGTATTTGGCTCTACAAGGCCACCAGATGCGATTTAAGGCTCTTTTTTGCTTTGCACGCCCTTGGCCCACTCGGCACTAGCTCTCATGGCATTCTCGAGGGCCTCGCGCAGTTTTTGATCTTCGATGGGCGCCACTTGGCGCTCAATCTCGCCGCGTTCGGCCTCGCTGAGATCGGCGTGCGGAGCCGGCGGGCGCTCGGTCACGGCTGGGCGCAGGCGCTCCTTGGCAGCCGGCGGCGTGTGACCGGGCGCGGTCGTTTTGAACACCAGGCCGTCCACATGCGCCCCGGCCCGCTCCATGCGTGCCCGGATGATCTCGCGCAAAAGTGTCATCTCCTGCGTCCATGAGGGCGAATCGAGGTACACCAGCAGTTCGTTGGACTCGGGCAGGTAGCGCAGCCCCGTCACATGGCGTCCCTCGCGCGTGCCCGAGCACACTGCATTCCAGGCGTGATAGACCGCACGAGACTCCTCCGCAGCCTCCATTTGCGCGCGGCGCTCAGGTGTCGCGGCCGCCAGGATGCGCTGCCGCTCGGCATCCAAAAAGCCGCCAAAGGCAACCATTCCGTTCTCGCGCTCGTAATTAGCACGTCTCACCCATGCTCACCACCTTGGCTCGATCAAGCAGGTCATCGGTAAAATACCCCAGATTGGTGGTGGTTATGACTGTCTGGATATCATCACCGATCAGCTGCAGAAAAGCGCCTCGGCGCCCGGCGTCGAGCTCGCTCATCACGTCGTCCAAGAGCAGCAGCGGCGCGGTGCCCAGGATATCGCGCGCCACGGCCACTTCTGCCACCTTCCAGGCAAGCACCAGCGTTCGCTGCTGGCCCTGGCTGGCAAATGAACGGGCCGATCGGCCCGCGACGGAAAACTCAATCTCGTCGCGATGCGGACCCACAAGCGTCACGCCGCGGCGGATCTCCTCGTCGGCGCGCTCATCGAGCGCCGAGAGCATGTGCTCATACGCCCACCCCCTGAGCTCGTCGCGATCCTCGGTGCGAGGCAGGTCGCCAAGCGTGGACACATAGGACACGCCGGCGGGCTCGCCAGATGCCACGCGGCCATAGGCGTCGCGCACATGGCCCGACAGTCGGTCGAGCAGAGCCAGACGATGCACGAGCAGGGCCGAACCGGCGCGGGCGATAGATTCGTTCCAGGCGCCGAGCATCTCGCGGCAGCACCAGGTCTCCTTGAGCAGGGCATTGCGCTGGGTCACGCAGCGCCCGTAGGCACTAGCCAGATCGGCATAGCGCGCACTCAGCTGAACGCCAAAGTCATCAAGTGCGGTGCGGCGCACGCTGGCACCCCGCTTGACCATATCCAGGTGGTCCGGGCAAAACAGAACGCTCGGCAGCACCCCGCGCACGCCGGACGCAGCGCAGCGCTTGCCGTTGCGACTAAACGAACGCTTGCCATCTTCCACGCTCAGTCCCATGTCCAGCACGCGCCCATCGCCTTCGAGCCTCAGCTCGACCTTGCATGAGCCCACGCCGTCGTGCACGAGCTCGGCTGCGGTCGGATGCCTAAACGAGGCGCCACTCGTCAAAAGCTGCAGCGCCTCTATGAGGTTGGTCTTTCCCGCCGCGTTGGGGCCTGCGAGCACTGTCACACCATCGCTCAGGGCAAGGCGGTAACTGTCGAAGCTGCGATAGCGCGCAACGGAAAGATCGCGTGCGAACATGGTCATGGGCAGTGCTAGATGCGTACCGGCATGACCAGGTACAGGTAATTGATCTTGTCGTAGGACTTGAAGATGCCAGCCTGCGAATAGCTCTTGAGCTCCAGCGTGATCTCCTTCTCCTTGGACAGGGCATTGAGGCAGCCAAAGATGTAGTGGTAGTTGAAGGCGATGGTGCCCGACTCGCCCTCGGCCTCGACATCGATCGTCTCCTGCGCCAGGTCCTGGTCGTTGGAAATGGAGGACAGGCCCATCTGGCCGTTCTCGACGTCAATCTCAAACTTGACGGCGGGGTTGGCGCTCGCGATAACGGCCACACGTTTAAGGGCGGCGTTAAAGGCGGCTACGTCGATCTTGACGCTCGTCACGCACGAATCGGGGATGAGCTGCTTGTAATTGGGATATACGCCCTCGATGCGGCGCGACACGTAGGTGGTGTTGCCGGCCTCAAAGACAACCTGAGTGTCGGTTGCGCCGATCATGATGGTCGCCTGGCTGGCCATGATGCTCAGCGCGTCGTTGAAGGCGTCAGCAGGCACGTTGAGCTCAAAGGAACCTTCGAGGGTCGAGGTCTCGACCTGCGTATCGCACACGGCCAGACGGAAGGAGTCGGTCGCCACCAGGCGCACGGTGTTGTTCTCGACCTTCATGTGCACGCCACCCAGGATGGGGCGGGCCTTGTCAGTCGAGGTGACGCGCCATACGCGGCTCACCATTTCGGACAGGATATCGGTCGGCAGCTCGACGGCGCTCTCGATGGCGTATGCCGGGAACTCGGGGAAGTCGTTGGCATCGAGCGTATTGAGGCGGAAAGAGCTCTTCTCGCAGCCAATCAAAACCTGACGCTCGGACAGCTCAAAGGTGACCGGGGCATCGGGAAGGGTCTTGGTGATGTTGGAGAGCATCTTGCAGGGAATCACCATCTCGCCCTCCTCTTCGACATGAGCCGCAATGCGGTGACGAATCGAGATGGTGTAGTTGGAGGTCTGGAATTCCAAGATGCCGTCTTGTGCCTTAACGAGCACGCCCGACAGAATGGGAAGGGTGGATGCCGAAGCGACGCCTTTCATAACGACGCCGATGGCTTGCGTAAGCGAGCTCTGGCTGACGGTGAACTTCATCTTTTAATACCTTTCTATAGATATAAATATCTTAATAATAGTAATAGTACTGACGAAACTGTTGATTACTCCTAAAAGTGCAGGTCAGCCCTAAAAAGAGAATCGACAGGAACCTGTGTGCAACCGGGTGTGTTTTCCACGTTCAAAACCTGCGCAAAACTTTTCATCACCGCGGCTCGAGTTTTTGACACCTTATAACCGCCGTTTCGACAAGTTTTCAACAGGTGTGTCCATTTACCTACGAGCGCAGTGTAATTTTATCGCGCAGTGACTTGAGGTCTTCGGTAACAGTCCGGTCTTCCTGAATCATCTTCTGAACCTTTTTATAACTCGTGCTGACGGTCGAGTGGTTGCGGTTGCCAAACTCGGCGCCCACGGCCGTCGTCGTCATCTCGCACATCTCGATCGCCAGGTAGATAGCGATATGGCGCGCCTTGGCGATATTGGCGTTGCGGCGAGGCCCGATGAGTTCCTCGTGCGTCACGCCGTATTGCTCTTCGATGACGGACTGGACCGTCTGCACATTGATCTTCTTGGCCGATGTGTCGAAGTACTGGTTGGCGATGGCGTCGATGTCGTCAAAGGTGAGCTCCCCGCCCTCGCGCTCGCGATCGCCCGCTTCGCCGGCACAACGCTCGCAAAAGCTCTCGAGCTCGCGGATGTTGGTGCCCGAGACCTCGGCCATGTGTTTAAAGTGCGCGTCGGTCAGATGTCCGCCGTCGCCCCCGTAGGCCGCCAGCAGCGAGTCGTTGCCTGCCTCGGGTGCGGCGGCGATCGTGTTCTCGTAATAACGCTGCAAAATCTTGTACTTCATCTCGTAGCTGGGCTCCGCCACCAGGCACAGCAGACCGGCATTAAAGCGACTGGTCAGGCGCTCGTCCATATTAAGGTCCTTGGGGGCGCGGTCGGCGGCGATCACGACCTTCTTGTTGTTACGGATAAATTCGTCCATCAACTGGAAGAAGTAATCCACGCTCGCGCGCTTGCCGATGATGTTCTGGATGTCATCGATGATAAGCACGTCGACGCCGTGGTACGCCTGCATAATGGGGGCGTTGCTCTTCTTTTGGCGGTCGAATTCCGTCATCAAGTCGTCCAGATATGCCTGCGAGTTGGCGTACTTCACCTTGATCTCGGGCGATTTCTCTGCCAGTTCATTTTTGATGGCGAGCAGCAGGTGCGTCTTGCCCAGGCCCGATTTGCCGTAGATGAACAGCGACGTGCAGGTACCGGGCGTGTCTGCAAGCATGGCGAATTTGAGCGCCGATCGGTAGGCAAGGCTGTTCTCCGGTCCGAAGACGAAGTTTTCAAACGTGAATTTCGAATTCGCTGCGAGGGGTGCCCCGTCCGCGTTTTTCTCGACTGCCGCGGTGGCCGCCGCCGAAGGTGCTGCCGGCACTGCGGACGAACTCGCGCTTTTCGCCGGCGGCCTGCCATTCATTTGGGTCATCATGCGGCGGAAATCGTCGGCGGACAACGTGTTTTTGATTGCAATGCCCGATTCCTCGCCGGGTGTCGCCTCGTGTGCCACGGGCATATGCGTGGCGGTCGGGATGGGTGAGGGGGCTGGCTCTACCGCCGGTGCGACCGAAGCGGCCGGCTGCGGTGCCATGGTTTCACGGGAATCATCGTCGCGTCGAGGCTCGGGCGCCGGCGTTGCCGCCGCGGCGGCGGTCGCTACCGGGTGAGTGACCGGGGTCGTATTTGCCGAGACGCTTTGCGGTGCCACGATATTGAGCGCGATCGGCGCAAAGGCGATATCTTCAAGATAGGCCTCGATGGTCGGCTGATGCTTTTTGAGCTGAGCGATGGCAAAGCGTGAGGGGGCCTCAATCGTCAAGGTGTCCTCGGTCAGGCTCACGGCGCGCGATTGCCCCAGCATGTTGATGAGGCGTGCATCTTGGCCGTCGCGCTGACAAAAGGCGATGGCATCCCCCAGGATGATGCTTGCTTCCTCGTCCACTGTTTCTCCCGTTCCTTAACTTTGGGCTCGCACGCGAGCGCTGCCTATTTCGGTCAGATGATATTTCTGGCCATGTTTGATTACCAAGCCGGCCTGCGCCAAGTCGTTGAGCGTTCGCGACCACGTGGGCGCTGAGTTGCCAAACGCTCGTGCCAGGTCGGTTGCGCCACACTCCTGGTTTTGAGCCAGATAGCCCAGTGCCGCTTCGCCGCGCTCGCTCACAAATACGTTTTGCTGCGGCTGTGCATATTGATTCGCCGCATTAGGATATATCATTTGAGCTGCTGGTTGTTGAGAACTCTGCATGGACAGCGGCTGCTGTTGAAAACTTTGCGGCCACTGTTGGTAAGGCTGCGGAGGCATCTGCTGGGCCCATGGGTTGTACTGCGCCTGGGGCATCTGTTGGTACTGCTGTTGGTATCCCTGCGGATACTGCTGAGGATATGGCTGGGCATACCCCTGCTGCAGCATGTATTGGGCGGGGTATCCCTGGGGATACGGTTGGTAACCCATCTGCGGGGCGCTCGGCGCACCCGTCGGCTGCTGCGGCATGGCGGCGGGTTCCTGACCTGTCATCGCCGTCGTATCCGGCATCATTTGTGCCGCTGGCTCCGGCGCTGTCTGGAACTCCTGCATATGCTGCATGCTTGGCTGTTGCATCGGCATGGCTGGTTGTTGTGTCTGCTGTGCCGCCATGGGCTGTTGCGAATATGTTCCCGGCAGGGGGTATGCCTGCTGTTCCGCCTCGGGTCGCACAGCTGCCCCGCGCCCGCCAGCACGCTCGATTTCCTGAACGCGCTTGGGGTTCAGGCTTACCGTCACGACGGTGCCGTTGCCCATGTTGTCCTCGATGGAGACGGCGCCGCCGGCGTTTTCCAAGTATTCCTGTACCATCGGAAACCCGGCGCCGGTACCGCGGATATACCGTTTCATCTTGCTGTTTGCGCTGGTTACGCCAAAATCGAAGGCACGCTCTTTGTCGTCGATGCCCGGACCCTGATCGGCAAAGCGGATGGTATCGCCACCGTCGAGAATCGAGATGATGGGCTCTGCAAAATGCGCGTGGATAAAGTTTTCGACAATCTCGCGGATAACCATCAGCGAGATGCGTCCTCCCTGCTCTTTCATGCACTGGTAGACGGTGTTGGTTGTCTCTTCCAAGTAGGTACGGACGTCTTGCGGTTCGATGACGATGACACGCGGTGTCGACAGCATGTCATCGTAGACCGCGATGCGCGCCGCATACATGGCCTTTGGTGCTTGTGCGGTGTCCTGCTCACCCTCGTTGCGTTTTTCGCGCACGCCGGTGATGTGCTCGTTGTCGGGTGCCGGATCACCGGAATCGACCATGGTGTAGAAGTCGTCAGACATGCCGCTCGCAATCTTTCAAAAGGTTTTGAACAAATAGTAGCTCACCGCGCAATGTTTCTCATCTTTTGACAAGTTTTCAAAACCTGTTGAAAACTTTGGAAAACGGACGAAAAGTTCTCAACATTTCCAACATGACCTGTTGAAAACTCGATGAAATTTCGTGAAAAGTTGTCTGCTGCCTCAAATGCCGATTCTGCTTATGGGGGAACCGTGTACTCTTTGCAACCTTTTACCTTTGATTTCTTGACATTTGAACATTGATTTCCCTACAATCTTCAAGCTCACGTGTCTATATCTGCGTCCGCGCCCCCGCGGACACTCGAAATGCAGCAGGAGGAACTTAAGATGAAGCGTACGTATCAGCCTAATAAGCGTAAGCGTGCCAAGACCCATGGCTTCCGTGCCCGTATGGCCACTAAGGGTGGTCGTGCCGTGCTCGCCCGTCGTCGCGCCAAGGGCCGCAAGCGTCTCACTGTCTAGCAGCGATACACACATCTCGCATGAAGACTATTAAGTCTCGGCAAGATTTCGAGCATGTGTTCAGTCAGGGGCGTCGTTTCAATCACCCTCTGATTCGAATGACCATATGTGAATCGGTTGGCGAAGGCGACTCCGGAAGGGTCGCCTTCGTTGGTGCTAAACGACTCGGTTGTGCTGTCGTGCGCAACCGATCTAAGCGTGTGATGCGCGAGGCCGCCCGCAGCTGTGGATTTCCCGTTGCGGGTTATGACATCATCTTGTTCGCGACTCCCAAGACGAGGGTTTCCTCGCCGCAGGAGATGGACAAGGCGTTGCGTTCGCTTATGAAACGCGCCGGCGTTGCCGGGGAGGAGCGATGAGCAATCACGTTTTGCGACGTGTTGCCATCGCTCCTATTCGCATATATCAACAGGTTATTTCGCCCTTATTGCCTGACGCCTGCATTTATTACCCAACGTGCTCGCAATACGCCGTCCAGGCGATTGAGAAGTACGGTGTTTTGAGAGGCTGCTGGCTTGCCGCGAGGCGCATCGCACGTTGCAATCCCCTGCACGTCGGCGGTTATGACCCTGTGCCCTAGCGGGCACTCGCTATCGGAGGAAAACTTACATGTGGGATTGGATCGTTAACATCCTTTTCGAGCTGCTTAAGCTCATCCAGACCTTTGCGGTCGACTGGGGCCTGTCCATCATCATCCTGGTGGTCATCATCCGTCTGCTGCTGACGCCGCTTATGCTCAAGTCGACCAAGTCGACGGCCCGCATGCAGGTGCTGCAGCCCAAGATGCTCGAGATTCAGGAGCGCTATGCCGACGATCCCCAGCGTCAGGCCGAGGAGATGCAGAAGTTCTACAGCGAGAACAAGTTCAACCCCATGGCCGGTTGTCTGCCGCTGTTGATCCAGATGCCTGTCCTGTTCGCGCTGTTTACGCTGCTGCGTAACCTGCCGAACTACTTTAACGACGGCACGTTCTCGTTCTTCAACATCCTGCCCGACCTGACCACCACTCCGAGCGCTTCCTTTGCCGATGGCTTTATGGTCGCGCTGCCTGCGCTGATCTGCCTGATCCTGTTCGCCGTCCTGACCCTGATCCCGCAGCTCTACATGTCGCGCAATCAGACCGGTCAGCAGGCTCAGAGCATGCGTATGATGGCTGTCGTCATGACCGTCATGATGCTTTGGATGGGCTGGAGCCTGCCCGTCGGCGTTCTGCTGTACTACGATGTGTCTTCTGCCTGGCAGGTTATCCAGCAGATCTTCGTGACGCAGAAGGTTATCGACAAGGCCAAGGCCGATGAGGAGGAGCGCCTCAAGAACGCTCCGCTGCAGGTCGAGGTTACCCGTCGCGAGAAGAAGCCGCGTCCGCACAAGAAGAAGTAGTCGGGATATCAATCTTATTTAGGTACCTAACTTTTGGAGTACGTTATGTCTGAAGAGATCATCGAGGATATGCTTGAGGAGGTTGCCCCGCAGATTGCGGGCGATTATCCCGAGATTGCACAGCGCTACAAGGCCGGTGAAGAGCTGACCGATGAGGAGCTCGACACCATTGCCGATGTTGCGATTTCCATTCTGCGTTCCATCCTTTCGCACTTCGATGCCGCCAACTCTCCTATTGATGAGTACGAGGGCGACGAGGGCGAACTGATTTTGGATGTTACCGCTCCTGATCTTGCTGTTCTCATTGGCCGTCATGGTCGTACCCTTGATGCTCTTCAGGTCATGTTCTCTTTGCTGGTGAGCCGCAGGCTCGGCTTTAGGTATCCGGTTGTGGTTGACGTTGAGGGCTACAAGAGCCGTCGTCAGGACAAGGTTGCCTCTATGGCTCAGTCTGCCGCAGAGCGTGCCATCCGCACCCATAAGAGTGTTTCGCTTCCGCCCATGAATGCCTATGAGCGCCGACTGGTTCATATTGCACTTCGTGGCAATGATGCTGTCGATACCCATTCTGAGGGTTCTGACCCTGATCGCCATGTGGTGATTGTTGCTCGATAATCTACTCGAGCTTATGCTAAGGGGGCGTGGTTTCCACGTCCCCTTTTTTTGTCAAAAGTTCTCGATACACTGATTTTTGTCAGAAAGGAGCTTCTGTTGTTTGTACTTACAGATCAGCAGGCTGACGAGATGCTCAGCCGTCTAACTTCCTATTGCAAAGAGTATTCCTTGAGCATAACTGATGCCGAGCTGAGGAAATGTATCCAGCATTTGGATTTGGTTCTGGAAACAAATAAGACAACCAATCTCACTCGTATTCTTAAAGTTGAAGATGCTGCGGTACTTCATATCCTCGACTCACTTGTTTTGCTTCCTTATGTCAATAAGGCTCCTGATGGAGCTTTGCTCGATATGGGAACAGGCGCAGGCTTCCCTGGTATTCCATTAACGATAACCACGCATCGTAAAGCTACTTATATTGACTCTGTTGGCAAAAAGGTTGATGCTGTCAATTCTTTTGTTCATGCTCTCGGATTGAAATATGGTCATGCAGTCCATGATCGCCTTGAAGAATATGCTCGAAGCCATAAGAAGCAGTTCTCTGTCGTAACCGCCCGCGCGCTGGCCCCTCTACCGATTCTTGTTGAGTATGCGGCTCCGTATCTCAAAGATGGTGGGTTATTTGTTATCACGAAGGGCAATCCATCTGATGAGGAGCTTGCTTCCGGCATGTCGGCCGCTAAGATCTGTGGCTTCACTTTGCTTCTGAATGACTCAATCGATTTGCCAGAGGGCTTTGGCCACAGGGAGTTCATTGTTCTTAAGAAGAGTCATTTAGCATCCGTTTCATTGCCTCGTGCAAATGGCATGGCAAAGAAGAATCCGCTTGCCTAGATGTTTCACGTGAAACATAATGGATACTAACAACTTGCACTGTTTCACGTGAAACATGGCGGTTGATATCGAATCGGAATGTTTCACGTGAAACATCCTCCGTTTGACAGCTTTAATACACACCAGGAGGGACCGTGGGATTTCGCGACGTTAAGCGTTCGAAGAACGCAAAAGACACGCGTATTATTGCAATCATCAATCAAAAAGGCGGCGTCGGTAAGTCAACGACGGCTGTAAACCTTGCAGCAGCACTGGGTGAACAGGGACGCAAGACACTGATTGTCGATTTTGATCCGCAGGGAAACAGCACCAGTGGATTCGGAATTGAAAAAGAAGACCTTGATCAATGCATCTATGATGCATTGCTGAATGACGTGCCGGCAGAATCGCTTGTTCTTGATACAAATTGCAAAAAGGTATTCGTTATTCCGGCGACAATTCAGCTTGCAGGTGCCGAAATTGAGCTCGTAAGCGCAATTGCTCGTGAAACCCGCCTAAAAGATTTGCTTGAGCCCATTCAAGACGAGTTCGATTTTATTTTCATTGACTGTCCTCCTTCGCTCGGCCTGCTTACCATCAACGCTTTGACCGCAGCAGACAGCGTTTTGATTCCGATTCAGTGCGAGTATTACGCACTCGAGGGCGTTACGAAGCTGCTTGAGTCAATGAAGATGGTTAAATCACGTCTGAACAAGGGCTTAGACACCTATGGTGTGCTTATGACCATGTATGACTCGCGTACTTCGCTGTCGAATCAGGTTGTTGAGGAGGTTCAGTCGTACTTTGGTGATAAGGCTTTTAAGACTCTAATTCCCCGTACAGTAAAAATATCTGAGGCTCCGTCTTTTGGAGAGCCGGTAATTACCTATGCACCTCAAAATAAGGGTGCAAAAGCGTATATGAACCTTGCAAAAGAGGTGATCAAGCGTGCCTAGTGCAAAGAAACGTGGCGGATTAGGACGTGGACTCAATGCTTTGGTCTCAGAAGCCGAGTATGAGACCGGCGGTTCGGCTGCATCGGCTTCAAATGACGCATCTGAAACAAAACTACCTATTGAGGATATTGTTCCCAACCCTAATCAGCCGCGAATTCACTTTAACGAAACTGAACTTCGTGAGTTGAGCGAGTCGATCCAAGAACATGGCGTGTTGCAGCCGTTGTTGGTTCGCAAGCATGGAAACGGCTATGAGATCATCGCTGGTGAGCGTCGTTACCAAGCATCAAAGCTTGCTGGTCTTGAGGAGCTGCCTGTCATCATTAAAGAAGTTAATGATGAGGAAATGCTCGCTCTTGCACTTATCGAGAATCTTCAGCGTTCTGATTTGAATCCCGTCGAAGAGGCGAAGGGTTATCGTCAGCTCATTGATGCCAGTGGGATGACGCAGGAGGCGTTATCAAAGGCTGTCAGTAAGTCTCGTTCCGCAATTACAAATTCACTTCGTTTGCTAGATCTTCCCGAAGTCGTACAGCAGATGATTTTCGAAGGCAAGCTTACAGCCGGTCATGCGAGAGCGATTCTTGCAGTTCCATATGATGATGCCAGGATTCGACTTGCTGAGAAGGTTGTTGCAGAAGGCCTTTCCGTCAGAGCGACAGAAAATCTTGCTCCGTTGTTTTCTGCCGGAGAAACACCTAAGACGCCGAGGCCGGCAACACCTCAGTCATTCAAAAAGGCCGCTCGAGTCCTTCGTCAAGTATTTAACACGAATGTGCGCGTGAAGAGCTCGCGTGGCAAGAACATGATTGAAATCGAGTTCAAAGACGAAGAGGAGCTCTCCCGTATCCTTGGCGAAATGATTCAATCCGGGCAGGAGGATCAGGATGAAGAATAAGGTTCTCGCGGCCATTGCGTTGGCAACCACTGTCGCTGCTGGTGCTTTTGCAGGCTATAAGCTTGCGACAGATGATGAACTGCGTGGTCGACTGTTGCGCGGAGCTCAGGATATCGTCGATACATCCAAGAAGAAAATGGATGTGATGACCGAAGATGTTGCTATGCGTACTGCTCAGGTGACTAAGAATCCCAAGATTAACCAAGACTGGGTTAACCATCAATGGGAAAATGTTGGTTATTAGGTACCTAACAATTACTTGCCTGTTTTGAAGGGGTCCTTGTCTGATTTGTGAGACAAGGACCCCTTATTTTGGCAATAAAACTATGCTTGCGTAAATCAAATCCAATAGTATAAAAAAATGAAACAGCCCCGGTTGCATTATCTACAACCGGGGCTGTTCGATGTTTCACATGAAACGTTTTGGGGTGCGACTCCCCTATGCGTTCTTCTGAACTTTGAAGCGCTGCTTCAGCTGTCCGCAGGCGGCGTCAATATCATTGCCGCGAGAATTACGGATCGTGGTCTCGATGCCACGAGACTCAAGGCGGCGCTGAAGATCCTCAACCTTATGAATCGGCGACGGCTTGAGCGGGCTGCCCTCGATGTCGTTAAGCTGAATCAGGTTAACGTGGCACAGCGTTCCCTCGCAGAAGTCGCAGAGCGCCTGCATCTCGGGATTCGTATCGTTGACGCCTTCGATCATGGCGTACTCATAGGTTGGGCGGCGGCCCGTCTTTTCGGTGTAGAGCTGCAGTGCCTCATGAAGGCGCAGGAGCGTGTACTTCTTGACGCCAGGCATAAGCTTGTTGCGCGTGGACTGGATAGCGGAGTGCAAGGAAACGGCAAGCGTGAACTGCTCGGGGATGTCGGCAAACTTGCGAATACCGGGAATAACGCCGCTGGTAGAGACAGTAAGGTGGCGGGCTCCAATACCGATACCGTCGGGATCGTTAAGGATGCGCAGTGCCTTGAGAACCTCGTCATAGTTAGCAAAGGGCTCGCCCTGACCCATGAAAACGACGCTTGTGGCACGCTCGCCAAAGTCGTTGGAGACATGAAGTACCTGGTCAACGATCTCTTGGGCGGTCAGCGAGCGCTTGAGGCCGTTGAGGCCGGTAGCACAAAAAGCACAGCCCATGCCGCAGCCTGCCTGGGTGGAAACGCAGACGGAAAGCTTGTTACGACGGGGCATGCCTACGGTTTCGACGGAAATGCCGTCGTGGTACTCAAGCAGATACTTACGAGAGCCATCTTTGGATACCTGCTTGATGAGTTCAGTCGGCGTGTCAAAGGCAAAAGCCTCTTTAAGCTGCTCGCGGAAAGCCTTGGGAAGGTTGGTCATATCGTCAAACGAACAAACGTTCTTCTCAAAGACCCATTCGATGAGTTGCTTGGCGCGGAAGGCGGGCTGGCCGAGTTCTGCCACGAGCTCGCGAATATCGTTTTGGCTCAAGTCGCGAATGTCCTGAGATTTAGTCCTGGGATTCATGGAAGCCTTTCGATTTTGGGGAAACGTAGAGGGTATCGCTACAATATGGTATCAGCTGCAGAAATTTTAGAGGAGGAGTCTGCCCATGCCGGGTAAAAGCCTAGAGAACATGCACGTAGCGGTCTTGGCGGGCGGTCATTCCGCTGAGCGCGAGATTTCGCTCAATTCGGGAAAGAACGTCGTGGTGGCCTTGAAGGAGGCTGGCTACACTTCGGTGGAGCTGCTCGACACGGCTGCCGATGATTTTATGGTAACCATGGCGACCGGCGGCTTCGACGTGGCGTTTATCGCCATGCACGGTGCCGGCGGCGAAGATGGTGCCATGCAGGGCGCCATGGAGACCCTGGGTATCCCCTACACGGCCTCGGGCGTGCTTGCCAGCGCCTGCGGTGCCGACAAGGAGGTCTCTAAGCTCCTGTACGCCAAGGCGGGCATTCCCATTGCCCCCGGCATTGCGCTCGAGGTGGGCGATGAAGTCGATATCGATCATATCGTCAAGGTTTGTGGCGAGCGCTGCTTTGTAAAGCCGGCCGTTAACGGCTCCAGCTATGGCATTTCCCTGGTCCATGAGCCCTCCGAGCTACCCGCGGCAATCGCTAAGGCGTTTGAGTACGGCGACAAAGTGCTGGTCGAGAAGTGCATCGAGGGTACCGAGATTACCGTCGGTGTATACGGCGAAGATGACGTGCGCGCTCTGCCGATTGTCGAGATTCGTAAGCCCGAGGACTGCGAGTTCTACGATCTGGACGTGAAGTATGTCGACCCTACGGACATCCATCGCATTCCGGCGCAGATTTCACCCGAGAACTACGCTCGTGCCCAGGAGCTCGCCTGCGCTGCCCATAAGGCCCTCGGTTGCCTGGGTATCTCGCGCAGCGACTTTATCGTGAGCGAGGACGGCCCCGTTATCCTCGAGACCAATACCATTCCCGGCATGACCGACACGTCGCTGTATCCGGATGAGATTCGCCACACCGATGACATGACGTTCCCGCAGGTCTGTGACAGTCTGATTCGTATGGGCCTTCGTCGAGCGGGCATTGCATGCTAATCGAGGACGCTGTTTCGTCGGGAACGCCGCAGTTTGTCATCGATTCCTATGCCACGCTTGCCGAACGCGCCAAAACCCAATCGTTTGGTCTCATCGAGGAAGATGTTATCGTCCTCGATACCGAGACCACGGGTCTTTCGTTGCAGGACAACGAGCTTATCGAGATATCGGCTGCCCGCCTTTCGGGCCGCGAGGTTGTCGACCGGTTTGATACCTTCGTGCATCCCAAGCAGCTGATTCCCGCCGAGATTACCGAACTCACGAGCATTACAAACGCCGATGTGGTGGATGCCCCATCGGCCGTCGAGGCCGTGGCCGCTCTCGCCGATTTTGTCGGCGGCTGCCCGGTGATTGCGCATAACGCCACCTTCGACCGTTCGTTTATCGAGTCGGTTAAGGGCGGTGTCAACGTCAGCGACATCTGGATCGATTCGCTGGCACTGTCGCGCATCGCACTTCCGCGCCTGGCCTCGCATAAGCTGTCTTTCATGGCCGACCTGTTTGGCTGCGACTCGGTGTCGCACCGCGCCAACGCCGATGTCGACGCCCTGTGTGGTGTGTGGCGCGTGCTGCTCGTGGCGCTCACCGACTTGCCTCAGGGCTTAATGGCGCGTCTGGCCGACATGCACCCCGATGTACCCTGGTCCTATCGTCCCATCTTCTCATTCTTGGCGGGACAGAACCCCGGTTCCATCTTCTCTCTCAGCGCCGCCCGCGCCGACGTACTCAAGGCCGATCGGGCCGATGACCGCGTTGATGCGGACGAGCTGCCGGTCCTTAAGATGCCGAGCCGCGAGGAAATCGAGGCGGACTATGCCCCGGGCGGTCTGGTTAATCGCATGTATCCCACGTACGAGCCGCGCGATGAGCAGATCGCGATGGCGCTCGAGGTCCGTGACGCGCTCGTTACGGGAACGCATCGCGTGATTGAGGCGGGGACGGGCGTCGGCAAATCGATGGCCTATCTGGTGCCTTTTGCCGAGGCCGCGCGCCGCAACAATATCACGGTTGGTATCGCGACTAAATCGAATAATCTTGCCGACCAGCTCATGTATCATGAGCTGCCCAAACTTGCCGAGCAGCTGGACGGAGGCCTATCGTTTTGCGCCCTCAAGGGCTATGACCACTATCCATGCTTGCGTAAGCTTGAGCGCATGAGCCGCGGCCAAGTCGAAATTACGACTAAGCGTGATCCTGCCGATACGCTTACGGCAGTCGCGGTCATCATGGCGTACGTGTGTCAGTCGGCCGATGGCGACCTCGACTCGCTCGGCATTCGCTGGCGCAGCGTCAACCGTCCCGACTTTACGACGGCGTCGCGCGAGTGCGCCCGTCGCCTATGCCCGTTCTTCCCCGATAAATGCCTGGTCCACGGCGCCCGCCGTCGCGCGGCGCATGCCGATGTGGTGGTCACCAACCATTCCCTGCTGTTCCGCAACGTTGCGGCCGAGGGCAGAATCTTGCCTCCGATTCGTCACTGGGTGATCGATGAGGCCCACTCCATCGAGCGCGAGGCGCGCCGTCAATGGGCGCGCGTGGTGTCGGCGGATGAGTCGCGCGTTCTGTTTGAGCGCCTGGGTGGCTCGAGCGCCGGTGCGCTGAGCCAGGTTTCCCGCGATTTGGCAACCTCGGAGGGCTCTACGCTTTACCTGGGTCTTACCGCCAAGGCGACGTCGACGGTTGTACGTGCGAGCATGGCGATTGCCGATGTGTTTGACGGCGTTCGCGAGCTTGGCCGCCGTGCCCGCGGGGGCTATGACAATGCGAACCTATGGATTGGCCCCGAGCTGCGCGAATCTGACGACTGGCATGATTTCTTACAGTCGGCCTACACTGCCATCGACGCATTGGAACAAGCTGACAAGAGCGTCGACGCGCTGGTACAAGCCGTTGCCGCCGACAAGCCCGAGGTTGTTGTCGACCTGGGTGATATCTCGCGCCGCCTACACGAGTTGGCCGAGAACCTCAAACTCATCATTGACGGTACCGACGAACACTACGTGTACTCGCTGCAAGTCAATCGCAGATTGCGCGCCGGCGGCGAGTCGATGACCGCGGAGCGCATCGATATCGGTGAGGCCTTGGCAACCGAGTGGCTGCCCGAGGTCCACACGGCTATCTTTGCATCGGCGACCATGACGGTTTCCAAGAGCTTTGAGCACTTTAACCATGCCGTCGGCCTCGATCGCATCGGTGCCTCGACATCATCGTCGCTGCACTTGGATTCGAGCTACGACTTCGATTCGAATATGGCCGTGGTCGTGGCTGGGGATATCCCCGATCCGCGCGATCGTGAGAGCTACCTTTCGGCGCTCGAGCGTGTGCTGGTCGACGCTCATCTTGCCATGGGCGGTTCGGTGCTCACGCTGTTCACCAACAGGCGTGACATGGAGGAACTGTACGCCCGTGTCGAGCCCAAGATGGCTCGTGCGGGTCTGGAGCTCAACTGCCAGCAGCGCAACTCGTCTCCTCGCCGTCTGCGCGATCGCTTTATCAACGAACCGACCTCGTCGCTCTTTGCGCTTAAGGCCTTTTGGGAAGGGTTCGACGCCAGCGGCGAGACGCTGCGCTGCGTCATCATCCCCAAGCTGCCGTTCTCGAGCCCCACAGACCCGCTCTCATGCGAGCGCAATCTGCGTGAAGACCGCGCTTGGGCGCGCTATTCGCTGCCCGAGGCCGTGCTCGAGGTCAAGCAGGCAGCCGGTCGCCTCATTCGTTCATCGACCGATTGCGGCGTGCTCATCTTGGCCGACCCGCGCCTGGTGACGAAGGGCTACGGCAAGAAATTCTTAGCGTCGCTGCCCACGAGCTCCTATCAGCGCATCGAGTCGGCACAAATCGGGCACTATCTACAGCTGTGGCGCGCACGCCACGAGCGGCGCCGCTAAAGCGGACAGACGAGGGATTTTGCCATATTGCACAGACGCTCTGACAGGGCGGGGTCATCCAAGATGCGGATGGCCCCGCCCGCTGCGATTACCTGGCTAAACAGCCAGCGCTCGGAGCCGTAGCGCACATTTACTGTTGAGCTGTCCGCTCCATTGGGTTCAATCGACATGACGCCGGGCCAGTCTAGGCGCTCTGCCAAGGCGCGCGGCACGAGAAGCTTCGCACTCCGCTCCGCCTGGGCGAGGGAGTCGTGGAGGGTTGCGGGCTCCGGTGCATGGCGCACGACGGAGTCGTCGGTCAAGGTCAGGCTCTCGATTTTATCCATACGATAGGTACGCTGCTCGTCGACCGCGACATCCCAGGCAATCAGATACGTTTGGTCGCCGTTTGTTGTGATGCGCAAGGGGTCGACCAAACGCTCGCGCGCTTGTGTGTCATCCATCGAGCGATACGAGATGCGGCAGCGAACGCCGTCCCGAATGGCGCAGTTCAGCTGCTGCCAGTGCGATCCGTGGGCGACGGTGTCAAAGACGCGCTGGTTGTAGCCGAGCTCTTTGGGAAGAAGGGCGCGCCGTATTCGAGCCGCCGCTTGGGGTTCGATCCCCAGTGATTCAAGTTCATGGTTGAGCACAGCGCCCTCGGCGGCACTCAGACGCAGCGGTAGCACGCGCCCCGCATCACCGGTGAGGACCACGCACTCGCCGCGGCGTTCGCAGATAATACGTGCGCCCGATTCTCGGTCCGCAAGTGTCGAGACAATCTCGAGAATCTCGTCGAGCGATGCTCCCGTGATATCAAAGCGGCTGCAAAGCTCGTCTCGTGTCATGCCGTTCTCGCCGGCGGCGTAGAGGGCCTCCATGATGTCGATGGCGAACGAGAGTCTTTGCTCGCTGGTGAGTTTACGCACGGGCATGCTCGTGCACCGTCCTTTCGATGAGGTGATTCCACGCCCGCTCGAGAGAATCGGGGGCGACAGGCCTCATGCCATCCATGGCATGGGCCATGCAAAACGAGGCTGCGGCTTCAAAGTCGCGCACGTCAACGGTCCATGTCCAACCTGCTTCGGTGCGCATGAGTTCGCCTCGTCCGCGCGTGAGACCGCTGATCATATCGGCCTGCGCTTCACGCGCAAACGAGAACGTAGCCGCAACGGGTGGGCGGTCGGCAAAATCGAACTCAAAGAATAAGTGATCGTTGAGGTTGAAATCCGCAGGGATGGCGTAGGCTTTCGAAGGCCTCCAGGCGCGAATGATGCGGTCGCAGCGGAATGTTCTGATATTGTCGGTGGCATTGTCGAGGCCGCAGAAGTATGCCGTGCCCTCGCGCTCGAACATGCCGTAGACGCAAACGGTCCGCTCGCGTTGCTCGCCGCGTCCGTTTTGGTACAAAAAGCGCAGCGCGCAACGCTCGGCAAAGGCGCTCCATACCGCATCGACGGCGGGAGAGCGGCGGATCGGTGCCTCTCCTGTCGTCGACATGCCGGTGAGGTAGGCAATCTTGGAGCGAATGTCGGCAAGTGGCGCGGCAAAGGTGGATGAGCCTGCCGCGAGTGTCTGGTCGATGGCATTGAGCAGGATGTCGGCATCGTCTGCGGTGATGAGACCGCCCGCGGCAAACGTGTGCTCGCGGTCGATTGTCCACGCGCTCTCTTCGGTTTCCTGCGCTCCGGCGGCACGAACCTCCCTGATAACGATGCCGCGCTCGAGCAGCTTGTCACGATCGCGGCGGAACTTGCGCTTGTCTGAGTCGATATTGCCCGAGCCGTATCCCAGATCGGAATCCAGGACGATTTGCTCGGTCGTCAGCGGTTCGGGAGAACTGTTGAGTACAAAGAAAAGGTTGAGGATGCGCTGAGCCGTTTTATCGAAACCGGGCTCGGGTGCCCCCTTTTTAATTGTCGCGGTCGCGTCGCTTGCCGTCATAGAATCCTCGCATGAGAAGGTCGTTTGTTGCCATGATTTTAGTCCGATATGGAGATTAGGCTATATCCTTGTCCGCTCGCGGCGTTAAAATGGCCCGAATTCGGTCGTTTGCGCTCGCTCGGGGTATACTTTCGACTATATACGGTTCTAATGTGCATGCATTGGGCCTATTTGTCGGATTATGGATGTGGAGCGCACATGGCGAACACCCAGAACTATATTAACCACCTGCTGCAGAACACCGGCATTACGCCGGCGTGCAGTGAAGAAGAGCGCCTGGCTGCCGAGGATATCGCTCAGATTTTCCACAACCACGGCTTTGACCCCGAGGTGCAGGAATTTAATGCTCCCGCGCCCAGCAGGTTGGCGTTTGCCGTTACCGGTATTCTCGCATTTGTCGGCGCCCTGCTGATGGGCATCGGCGGCGGTATCGGCTTGGTCGGCACCTTGCTGGCCATTGTCGGTGCCGTGCTCTACGTGCTCGAGCGCACGGGGCATCCCGTGGTTTCGCGCCTGGGAAAGACCGGAGTGAGTCAAAATGTCATCGCCTATCACAAGGCCTCGGGCCCGCTTGCGTCTCCGCGCAACCGCCCGGTCGTCGTGGTGGCCCACTATGATTCCCCCCGCGCCGAGCTCCTTGCTCGCGAGCCCTACGCTCCGTATCGCGCGCTCATCGCCAAGCTCCTGCCTGTCGCCACGATCGCGCCCGCGGCTGTCGCCATCCTGCGTATCCTGCCGCTTCCCGGCGTGCTCAAGGTGCTACTGTGGGTTGTCGCGATTCTGGCCTCCCTTGTGGCACTGGCCAACGCCGCCAATATCATCTCCAACCGTTTTGTGCTTCCCTACACGTCTGGCGCGGTGTGCAACAAGTCCTCTGTTGCCGCCATGCTCGGTGTCATGGACAACGTTGCCCCCTATCAGGGCGAAAACGAGTTCCCCGACGACATTCCGTTCGATACCTATTTTGGCGAGCAGAAGCGTCGCGCCGAGGAAATGGCGCGCGCGGCGGCCGAGTATGCCGCGGCCCAACAGCAAAACGACTACGGCAACACCATTGAATATGAGGAACCTTCCTACGACGAGGACGAGTTTGGCCAGCCGGTGGCGCCTGACGATGTACCCGAGCAGGAAGAGGCATTTGATGGACAGATCGATGGTTTTGAGGGTGCCTCTGCCGACGAGACGCTGATCGGCGTTATCGCGCCTGAGGCTCAAGGCCAGACTGCCCAGGCCGAAGTGTCCACCGAGGAAAAGTCCACCGCCGAGCCGGCGGAGGAGCCCGCGGTGGTCGAAGTCGCCGAGCCCACGAGACACTCGCTAATCTCGTATGCCGTCTTCTGCTTGAAAAAA
>UQID01000001.1 GCA_900541045.1 uncultured Collinsella sp. | reverse complement strand
GCGAAAAACAAATCCAAGTTAGACCATTTCAAATGGTTCGATGTCTGCCCGGATGCGACACTGAAGTAAGTGTCCATCCTCGCAGTATCCGGTTCTCAAGGTGCACGCTTTGCGGCTGATCCGGTACCACCGGGCCGCGCGGCAAGGAGATATATTGCCAGACCGGAAGGGCCCAGGGGGCGGGAATCTGGGACTCCACGGTTCCTACACAAATGAGGATGGGACCCTCTCTGTGAGAGCCTAGAAAGAACAGGGCCGCGGCCCCCTATTAGAGCGGCCTTTCGGTTTTCCAACGGTTAAGCTTCGGCCGCATTAATGGCTGTATACCCATTAGAAATGGGACATAGCAGCGTTAACGAGTTCAAAAACGATTAGTCCAATAAGAGCCGCTGCGGCAAACTTGATGGCATTCGCAAGCTGTGGATGCTCATAAGCCCAGCCCGTCCTCGTCTCTTCGCTGTCCGCCTTCTTTCCGTCCAAGAAGTCGGATATCTCTTGATACGTCACCAAATCATTCTTCTTCTTGATATGTTCCGCTGCAAGCGCGCAGCACATTGCGCCAGCACCAAAGACGCCTGCCAACACCATCGTCGGAACGCACTGGACCATCCCCCACCCGTGGTTTTGTTGCCACATGAGCCAGGCCATAGAGACGGTAAACGCAAGAAGCCCAGCTAACATCCCCGCACCCAAGCGATAGAGCGTGCCCCTATCGCGTTCAACCCTTTCTCTAATTATTGAAATGTCGCCTTTAACAAGCTCGTCAATCGTTACATCCAGTTGTTCAGACAGCAGTAGGAGACTCTGGATGTCGGGGTACGTTTTACCGCGCTCCCAATTACTGATGGTCTGACGTGTTACAAAAATGCGCCTTGCAAGATCCTCCTGGGACAAACCAGCATCGAGTCGATACTGTTTAAGGTGTTTTGGCAGCTGCATGGCGTTCCCTTCGAATGCATCTCAACTCTTATTGGGCGGCTACACAACGGAAGCCGGCAAGCAAAGCGTAATCCCAAAATCAAACCCATACGGATGGCTGCGCGCAGATTAGAGTGTCAAAAATCTTTGACACATACGCTACCTGCTCTTTCTTGCAACTCGGACGCTATCGAATTGATCGGTTTGGCTACGTCCCAAATCGATCACATCCCTAATCAATCAAAAAGGGGCGCTTCCGGATTGGAAGCGCCCCTTTAAGATGCAAGAAGCAATTAAGCCTCGAGAGCCTTCTTGGCAATGGCAGCCAGCTCGTTGAAGGACTCGATGTCCTCGTAGGCCATCTGAGCCAGGACCTTGCGGTCGAGCTCGATGCCGGCAACCTTCAGGCCGTGCATGAACTGAGAGTAAGAGATGTCGTTCAGGCGAGCGGCGGCGTTGATGCGGGTGATCCAGAGAGAGCGGATCTCGCGCTTCTTGTTGCGGCGATCACGATACTGATACTGCAGGGAGTGCTGGACCTGCTCTTTAGCATGCTTGTAAGTACGCGAAGCGGCACCGTAGTAACCCTTCGCACGGTGCATAACGGTACGGCGCTTCTTCTTGGCGGCAACAGCGCGCTTAATACGTGCCATGTTCTATCAACTCCTAGACGGTAAAACGAAAAACGGGAACGCGAACTTAGGCGAGACGCGACTTGATGACCTTGCGGTCGGCAGCGGCGATCTCGGTCTCCTGACGGAAGCCACGCTTACGCTTGGTGGACTTCTTGCTCAGGATGTGGCTCTTGAAAGCCTTGGCGCGCATAAGCTTGCCGGTACCAGTCTTGCGGAAACGCTTCTTGGTGCCGCTGTGGGACTTCATCTTAGGCATGAAATACTCCTTAATCGGTTACAGAACACTAGTTACTTGGTATCGCTTGCCGCTTTATCCTCATCAAAGGCGCCCTTAATCGGGGCGAGCAGCATAAGCATGTTACGGCCTTCCATCTTAGGCTTGGACTCGACCGTAGCGTAAGGCTTGAGATCCTCGGCGAGACGCTCGAGAACGTTAAGACCCTGCTCCGGGTGAGCCATCTCACGGCCGCGGAACATGATGGTGATCTTAACGCGTGCGCCCTTCTTGAGGAAACGCAGAACGTGGCCCTTCTTGGTCTCGTAATCGCCAACGTCGATCTTGGGTCGGAACTTCATTTCCTTGACCTCGACCTTGGACTGATTCTTACGAGCAGCCTTGGCTTTCATGGCCTGCTGGTACTTGAACTTACCGTAGTCCATGACCTTGCAGACCGGCGGCTCCGCGTTGGGAGCGATCTCGACCAGGTCGAGACCCTGATCGTCAGCGACGCGCTGGGCATCGCGGATGGCGAACAGGCCGAGCTGAGAGCCATCGACGCCAATCAAACGGCACGAAGATGCAGTGATCTCGTCGTTGATGCGGGTGTCATCAGACTTAGCTATTTTCCCTACCTCCATTCATAAAAAAATAACCCGGCGCTTCTTTGCAACCAGGTCGTACACATAGACATCCTCGGTATGAGGAAGGGAATCTAGGTTGTATGACCAGTCAGCTGCTCATTGGCGCCAAAAGGTGGGAACCCTCGGGTTCCTCTTTAGGGCATTGCGGGAACAACGCCTTGCGAATAATAACACGTACCGCGCGTTATCACATTACGTACACGAAAGGGGGGGGGCTCGACCCCCTTGAACGCTCGCTTGCATGCATGGCGCCCGAGGCGAGACTCGAAGGGTCTTCGCTTCGCGAAGCCCCGGGCTTCGGGCGCACGGCGCCCTCGCCACGCTCCGCTACAAACAGGCCACAGGCCTGTTTGCCTAACGCTCCGCGCGCTCACGCGAGTTCGGCACGAAAAAGGGGGTCTTGACCCCCTTGAACGCTCACTTGCATGTATGGTGCCCGAGGCGAGACTCGAACTCGCACGTTGTTGCCAACGGTGGATTTTGAGTCCACTGCGTCTGCCAATTCCGCCACTCGGGCACGTAATGCGTGAGTTAGTTTATCACAGCTTTCTACCGATTAGTCCGAAAATGGAATTTCGAGCATTTCGATGAGTTCGACCGTGCGGAGCATCTCGCGCCGACGGCATCCGCGTCCGTTAACCGAGACTTCGCCCATCTGGTTGTCATAGGGATCCTCGCGCATGCCATCGAAAGCAGGCACAAACTCGGCCTGGAATCGATTGTTGGCCACCATGCGCCACGGGTCGAGATTGCCAAAGTAGTGACGGCGGCGCCACTCCTCCCCCATCCTGCGAGCAGAAGATCCAAATGACACGTCGGCGTTGAGCCAACCGGTCTGCGGCGTATAGAACTCAGCCCAATCGTGCGGCCCCACCGAATCGGGCGCAACATACAGGCCGCTCTGCCAACGGGCAGGAACGCCCGCAATGCGGCACATGGTGATAAACGTGAGCGCCATAACACCGCAATCGCCGCGGAGCGAGTGTGCACAGTCATCGGCAATAGATCCCAAAAGCAGGTACGGTGGCTGATAGCGATAGTCGATATGCTGTGTCAGGTAATCATAGATAGCACGAGCGCAATCGAGCGGATCCTCGAGCCCGTCAATAACACGCTCCGTCAGCTGTCGCAGGTGCGGCGTAAACGCAATGTGCGGACGGTCCTCGGAGGTGTCCTCGGGCAGGGGCGCGTCCATACAGGGATGCGATGGGAGCGCGCCACCATAGATATCGCAATAGGCGGCATCAATGTGATAGCGATAGGTCACCGAGAATGAATGTTCAGTCGAAGATGCCCAAGAGGCAGTACGAGCCGAAACGTTTTCAGAGGCAACATTCCCCTCCGACGTCATATCGAGAACCTCGATATGAGACTGCTGGCGGCAGGCAGCGGCAACGGGTAGCCACGCGCGAACAGCCTCTCCCTCCAGAGCACCGGGGACAGACACGGATGCCTTAAGCATGATGACGCGAGCCAACCCGTTTTGCGACTCCATCTCCCTGAGCATCTGGTTACGCAGCGCGACGCCGTCCGTAGAATCGGGACGCAGGCCCGGAACCTCCTTGGGGTACACGCGAAGCGAATCGAGGAAGTTATCGAGAACAAACAGCTCGCCATCGATAAAGCGCCAGTCAATTCGCTTACGATTAATCAGGTCATCAAACTGCTCTTCGGTAAACTCAGGCCACTCCTCGCGAATCATCGCAATAGCCTGATCGCGCGACACCGAAAAATGAAGCGGTGTCTCGAGCATGCGATACCGCTCGGCACGAACACAAGCAGCCAGCGAAGGCTCAGGGTTCTGCTCCAGAAGGCGATCGCAGGCAGCAACAGCCTGCGTCAAATACCCGGCATCCTTAAGACGAAGAATCTCAGGCGGCAGCCCAATATCGAGATGACGAAAATCATCACAACAAACATCAACAGAGCAACCAACAGGGCCTTCGTCAATAACCTTCCCATCCGAAGGCAGCACATTAATAACAGCCATACCAAACTCCAAGTCATTAGAACTCTTGAAGCCCATTGTAGCGAGATAAAAAGAAAGCCCCAATAAAGGAACCATCAACACCGATAAACGGTACCTGTTAAAAATGAATTCAGCCCAGTAACCCTGCGGCGTTAAACGAAGGAAGCCCCGTCCCCCGGAACTGTTTCCTTGGGGCGACATCTGGCGAAGCCAGAGCAAATTATTTAGCCCAGTAACCCTGTAGCGAGTTAACAAAGGAGGCCCCGTTTCCCCGGAGCCGATTCCGTCGCGCGACTTCTGGCGAAGCCAGTAGCCACCTTAATTCAGACTCGTAACCCTGCGGCGTTAAACGAAGGAAGCCCCGTCCTCCGGAACTGTTTCCTTGGCGCGACTTCTGGCGAAGCCAGGTGAGCGCAAAGGAAACAATGTAGGGGGACGGGGCTTCCGGCGGGAAGTTTAGCGACGCTTACGCCTTGTTGACGGAGCCAAACTCCTCCATGAGCTCCTTGGTGCGGGCAACGATGTTGTCGCGACCAGGCTTGAGGAGCTTGCGGGGATCAAAGCCCTTGCCCTGCTGATCCTTGCCAGCCTCGATGTACTCGCGGACGCCCTTGGCGAAGACGAGCTGCAGGTCGGTGTTGACGTTGATCTTGGAGATGCCCAGGGAGATGGCCTTCTTGATCTGATCCTCGGGGATGCCGGTACCACCGTGCAGAACGAGGGGCAGGTCGCCGGTCTGAGCCTTGATCTCGCCCAGACGCTCGAAGGAAAGGCCAGCCCAGTCGGCGGGATACACGCCGTGGATGTTGCCGATGCCGCAGGCGAGGAAGTCGACGCCCAGGTCAGCAATCTGCTTGCACTCAGCAGGGTCAGCGAGCTCGCCGTTGGAGGTCACGCCGTCCTCGGTGCCGCCGATGCCGCCGACCTCGGCCTCGATGGACATGCCCTTGGAGTGGGCAAGCTCAACGAGCTCCTTGGTGCGGTCGAGGTTAAGCTGGAAGGTCTCCTCGTGAGAGCCGTCATACATGATGGACGTGAAGCCGGCCTCGATGCACTTGAAGCAGTCCTCGTAAGAACCGTGATCGAGGTGAAGGGCGACGGGAACGGTAACGCCCGTGGCCTCGACGGCAGCCTTGACCATGTCGGCGCAGACCTTGAAACCGCCCATCCACTTAGCGGCACCAGCGGTGCACTGAAGGATCAGCGGAGACTTGGCCTCCTCGGCGGCCTGGAGAATAGCCAGGGTCCACTCGAGGTTGTTGGTGTTGAAGGCACCGAGAGCGTACTTGCCGGCCTCGGCCTTCTTGAGCATGTCTGCTGCGTTGACGAGCATAAAAGAAACCTCCTGTAAGGTTGCTCCGATAACGCCTGAGATTTTACCACGGCGTACCCGAGCATAAACGTTCGTTTGTTCACGAATATCGTCCAAACAGACTTTTTTTGACCGTTTGCCCTACGGAATCGACCCGTTGGGGAAAAATAGCTTGACGTTTGGACGCTTCTCGTGCTTTAGAAGCTGACTATAAAGCTACACCTGCATGAAAGGGTTCTGCATGAGCTCGCGTGCCATGGTGGTCGAATCGCCATGGCCGGTTAGGCAAACGGTATCGGGCGGGAGAAGCCGGGCGAGCTTGGAGAGCGAGCGCAGAATCGCCGCCTCGTCTCCTCCAGAAAGATCGGTGCGGCCGTGGCTGCCCGGGAATAGTGTGTCGCCCACAAAGGCAATGTTCCCCTGCTCGGTGGCAACAAACAAGACGATCCCGCCCGGCGTATGACCTGGCGTCTCGATCACCTGCAGGCAGATATCGCCCACCTCGATAGCATCGCCTTCGGCGAGCAGGCGCGTCGGCTCCCCGGGGTCAGGCGTCTCAATGCCCCACATAGCTCGCTGTTCCTCGATGTTCGCATGCGGCACAGCTGCGTCCTTGCCGCACAGTTCGTACAGGACGTCAGCGCCAACGGCGGCACGAACTCCAGCAACACCGCCAACATGGTCGGCATGACCATGCGTGCAGACAGAACCGAGCACTTGCACATCAGGGCGTTCGGCTCGGATATGCGCAACGAGGCCTTCGCCTTCCCAAGCGGGATCGATAATCAAGCATTCGCCACTCGAAATAACGGCGTAACTGTTGGTCTGGATGGGGCCGTTTACAAGCGCCTCAATCGAAGCCGTGCCCCGAGGGGTTAAGTCCAAAGCCGCAGCGTCCATGCGTGCGCCCTCCTTCTATAAACGTCGAGACACCAAACGATGCCTCGAACGTAGCCAATATCATTACTGTCGCGCGCTCGTTACGCCTATACGCGACGCTTGAGCTGAGCCCCACCCTCGCCAGGCATCAAACGGCGTGCGTCATAGACCGAGTCGACGCTGCTAATGGATGCCAGTAGCGGATCCAGGCCGCTCGCATCCGAAATTTCGACCATAAAGCGCAGGGTTGCAATACCCTCGCGGTTAGTCGAGGTGGCGGCGGAAAGAATATTGCCGCCTGCATCGCCAATGGCGATGGTGACGTCCTTGAGCAGGCCCATGCGGTCCAGGCACTCGACCACAATCTCGACCTGGAAAAGCGTATCGGCAGCACCATCCCACTCTACGTCAATCATGCGCTCGGGATGTTCCATAAGGCCCTTGACGTTGGGGCAGTTGGCGCGATGCACCGAAACGCCACGACCGCGCGTGATGAAGCCAACGATGTCGTCGCCCGTCACGGGGTTACAGCAATGAGCCAGACGGACCAGCAGGCCGCTGTTGCTCTCGCCCTTGACGATAATGCCGTTACTGGCGCTCTTACCGCGCTTTTGCGGCTTGCGGTTGGATCCGCGGGCAGGCTGCTTTACGACCTCGGCGATAGCCTCGGCCTTGGTGAGCTGTTCCTCGGGCTTGGGGTCCAAGATTTGCTCGACCTTATTGCCCACAGCGCGCGGGGCAACCTTGCCCGCGCCAACGGCTGCAAAAAGGTCCTCGAGCTGCTTGAAGTTAAACTGCTCCGCCACGGCGTTGAGCGCACGCGTGGATCGTGGCGTAGAGATGCCATACCCGCGCTTACGCAGGTCCTTGGCCAGTATATCGCGGCCGGCGGCAGCGTCGTCGTCCTTGGTCGCGGCGGCGAAATAACGGCGAATCTTTGACTTGGCCGAAGGTGTCTTGACGATCTTGAGCCAATCGCGCGACGGCTTAGAGCTCTTGTTAGTCAGAATCTCGACACGGTCACCCGTCTTGATCTCGTGCGTGAGCGGCGCCACCGCACCGTTGATCTTGGCGCCGACACAGTGGTTACCGACCTCGGTATGAACGGCGTAGGCAAAGTCGAGCGGTGTAGAGCCGGCACGAAGCGCCATGACCTCGCCCTTGGGCGTAAAGACAAAAATTTCCTGGTCGAACAAGTCGACCTTCAGCGAATGCAGGTATTCCTTGGCATCGGTGATCTCGTCAGACGCCGCCCAGTCGAGTGAGTGCTTGAGCCAGTTGATCTGGTCGTCCAGACGCTGCGCATCGTTAGTCTTGGAGGCAGACGATCCGCCCGACTTCTTATACAGCCAGTGGGCAGCGATGCCGTACTCGGCCTGCTCGTGCATTTCGTAGGTTCGAATCTGAATCTCGAGCGGACGGGCCGTGGGGCCGATAACCGTCGTGTGAAGCGATTGGTAGTTATTGACCTTGGGCATGGCGATATAGTCTTTAAAACGACCGGGCATGGGATGCCACAGGGTATGCACGGCACCAAGCGTGGAATAGCAATCGCGCACCGAATGAGTAATGACGCGCAGCGCCACCAGGTCGTAAATCTCGGAGAACTCCTTGCCCTTGCGCTTCATCTTTTGATAGATGGACCAATAGTGCTTGGAACGACCGTTGATCTGAAAGCCCTCAAGACCAATGCGATTGAGCTCATCGGTGAGCGTCTTGATGGTCTCGGCCAGATAACGCTCGCGAACCTCGCGCGACTCGGATACCATGCGCGAGATGCGCTGGTAGGCATCGGGCTCCAAGTAGAAAAAGGACAGGTCCTCGAGCTCCCACTTGATTGAACTCATGCCCAGGCGGTCGGCCAAAGGCGCGTACACGTCCATGGTCTCGCGTGCCTTAAACAGGCGGCGGTCCTCGCGCAGAGCGGCAAGCGTGCGCATGTTATGCAGGCGGTCGGCGAGCTTGACGATGATGACGCGGATGTCCTTGGACATGGCGAGGAACATCTTGCGCAGCGTAAGCGCCTGCTTCTCGTCCATGCTGTCGACTTCAATGTTGGTGAGCTTGGTCACGCCGTCGACGAGCCCTGCCACGGTTTCGCCAAACAGACCCGAAACATCGGCAAGCGAGGTCTCGGTGTCCTCGACGGTATCGTGCAGCAACGCGGCGCACACCACATCGCAGTCCATCTTAAGGTCAGCCAGAATGATAGCTACCTCGACGGGATGGTTAATGTACATCTCACCCGAGCGCCGCTTTTGGTTGCAGTGCTTCTCGGCAGCAAAGCAGTAGGCCTGCTCCACATTGGAGAAGTCGTCCTCGTTCATATATTTGAGGCACAGACGCTCCAGCTTGTCGTAGCTGTCCGCCATAATCTCGGGCGGCAGCTCATCGGCATGCTTATAGTGCTCCATCTCCGAAAACGGCTGGAGGGTGGAATCATGGGCGGTACGGGCTGCGGCGTCCATCGAGGTCCCCTTCCCCTAGGCCCGCGGTACGATCGGGCGGTTAACTTTGGCTAGCATATCAGAAGCGCACGAATCGAGTGCCCAGCTCCGAAAAGCCGTGAACTCCATGCGCGAGCGCAAGCCCTCCAAATAGCGAATTGACCTGCTTAATTGCACGCGACCGGGGTTTTCCGCCATCGCGATGCGACGCGTATCGTCAAACCCCGAAACGCGGCAGAAACCGAGTTCTTCGAAGATTCCCAGGCCGCTTTCCACCGAGCGCTCGTCGACCGGCGTGCGGGCATCGATGGCAAGACACATCTGCGCAATGTCGATATCGCTCGCGCAGAATGAATCGTCCCCCGTCTTGCCACGGTTGGAGCGCCACATGGTCTGCAGCGCTCGATAGAGAGTGACAAGCTCATCGCGCTCGGGCGCGTAACAATCGAGCAGGCGCTCATTAATACGAGCGTCACGCGACGAATAGAGCAGGTGAATCACGGCGGGCTGTCCATCGCGGCCGGCACGGCCACTCATCTGGTTAAACTCAATCGCACCAAACGGCATGTGGTAGAGCACGACATGACGGATATCGGGCAGGTTGACGCCCTCACCGAAGGCAGAGGTCGAAACGATGCAACTGAGGCTTCCGTCGCGAAACGCTTCCTCGACACGGCGGCGATCGGAGCGCGCAAGCCCGGCGTTATAGAACGCAATATGGGTCGCGCAGTCGGGCACGCGTTTGCGCAACGTCTTGGCAAGCGCCACGGACTGGTCGCGCGAGTTGACGTAGATGACGGTCTTCTCCCCCGTCGCCACGATTGACACCAGGCGATTTTCGCGGCTCGCAAGGTCACGGTCGTCCTCGAGTTGCAGGTTCTCGCGAACGGTCTCGTCGACCACCGTCCTGGTAATCGGCAATACACGAGCAAGCTCCGCCACGACCGGGGCCGTCGCGGTAGCCGTTGCCGCCATGACAACGGGGTCGCCCAGGGCTTTGAGAATATCGGGCATGTCGAGGTAGGCGCTCCGGTCGCCGCCTTTGGCAAGACCGGCATGGTGTGCCTCATCGATAACGACAAAGCCAATACGTCCAGAACGTGCAAAGCGATCGCGATGGATAGACAGGAACTCCGGCGTCGTGAGAACGATGCCGGTGCGGCCCGAAGCCAGGCCGGCAAACACGTCATCGCGCGCTGCCTCCACGGTCTCGCCGGTCAACACGCCCACGCCAATGCCGAGCGCAGCCATCGTCGACGAGAGGTGATAAGCCTGGTCGGCAACGAGCGCGCGCAGCGGATAGACAAAGATGCTCGCCCGCCCACGAAGGACCGCCTCGCGCGCGGCGTGCACATGGAAGATGAGCGACTTGCCGCGCCCCGTCCCCATAACGGCCAAGACGCTCTGGTGGTCGGCCAGGGCGTCAAGTGCCTCGACCTGCGCGCGATGCGGCTGGTTCGAGCCGATAAAGCTATGGATAAGCGAGCGCGTGAGCTCGGTATAAGAAAGCTGGGCGAGCATCTCACGTTTACGCGACTCCAGGCGCAGGCCAGAATCCGCTGGTTGCACGCCGCGGCGAAGCTCACATGCCGGATCGTCGATATTGGGCGCCGCGGTATCGCGCACCAAGACATCTTTAATCATGAGCTTGGGCTTCACACGTCCCTGCCAATGTTCGGCCACGGCCTCGAACACCAAGTCGACGGCACTGTCGCAATTGATGAGTTTATCGATCTGCGGCACGCGGAACATGATGGCCGGCACGCTCGCGGCGCCATCGGTCGCCACAAAGCGCATGTGCTCGCCGGTTTTGCCCACCACGGCGCGATCGCACATCGTCACGCCCTCGGCGGCCAGAAGCGGCACCTTATTGCCCTGGCCAAACGGCTCAAGACGGGAAATCTGCTCGATGGTCTCGATATTCAGCTCGGAGAGGTCAACGGTGGCGGCAACCTCGTCAGTGTCCTCAAAGTCATCGGCAGGAAGCTCCGATAGCACGGCCGAAAGGCGACGGCGGAACTCATCGAGCTTGGATGCCTCGATGGTCACGCCCACCGCACCGGCATGCCCGCCGCGACGAATCAGCAGGTCGGAGCAGCGTTCTACGGCCTCGAACAGGTTGACTTTGCCCACCGAGCGACCCGAACCGCGAGCGATACCGTCCTCGATCGAGAACAGCAGCGCCGGCACGTGATAACGGTTGGTCAGGCGGCTCGCCACGATGCCCTTGACGCCCTCGTGCCAACCTTCGCCGCCCACGACAATCGCGCGCCCGCCGTCATAAGTCTCCTCGACCTTCGCCATGGCATCGCGCGTAAGCTCGGCCTCGATCTCGCGGCGTTGGCGATTGATTTCCTCGAGCTCGGCGGCAAGCGCGCTCGCTTCGATGGGGTCGCGGGCAAGCAGCAGGTCGAGCGCCAGCTTGGGATCAGCCATGCGGCCGGCAGCATTCAGACGAGGGATGAGCGAAAACGACAGGCCGTCGGCCGTAATGGTAGAAAGGTCGGCCTTGGCAAGTGCGGCAAGCGCGATATAACCGGGGCGGGCCGTCACGCGCATCTGCTGGATGCCCTCGGCGACCAGTGCGCGATTCTCGGGCGTGAGCGGCATCATGTCGGACACGGTGCCCAGCGCCGCGACCTCTATCAGCGAACGCCAATACGACGGCTTGCCCAAACGCTCGCCCAGGACCTGTACCAGCTTGAGCGCCACGCCGGCGCCGGCAAGTTCACGCGAAGGACCCTCGTCCTCGAGCTTGGGGTCGGTTAGGGGCACGCCCTGCGGCACCTGATCGGACGGCTCGTGATGGTCCGTGACCACCAAATCGATCCCCAGGCTCTCCAGATAGGAAACCTCTTCTTTGGCGGCAATGCCGTTATCGACGGTCACGATCAGCTGGGGACGAGCGAGCTCGTTAACGCGGTCGAGCGCCGCGCGCGAAAGACCGTAGCCCTCGTCAAAGCGATGCGGGATGAATGGTGTGACATTGGCGCCAAACGTTCGCAGCGCCTCGGTCAACAGGCAGGTCGACGTAATACCGTCAACGTCAAAATCGCCGAAGACCGCAATGTGCTCGTGGTTGCGAATAGCACGCTCAACGCGGTCGGCGACGACCGCCATGCCCGGAATAACAAGCGGGTCCGCCCAGTCGCGATCGAGCGAAGGCGTCAAAAACAGCTGGCCTTCCTCGATGGATGTAATGCCGTGCGCAACCATAATGCGCGCCACCAGCCCGGGTATGCCCAGACCAGCCGAAAGCTCCTTTTCGAGCTCGGGATTTTGCTGAGCGACCGCCCAGCGATGCGTCGTCTTAAGCGATGACATAGGCGCCCACCCCCGATAGGGGCAGGTCGCCGCGATACCTCTCACGGTTCATAGCGATGAGTCCTCTGTGTATGCCCGCTTCGGCAGGCAGATCTGTTGAACGGATTTATTATACCGTGCGGCACGGACGCAGAGCCTCGCGGCACGCCCTGGTTTCGGTAAACGAGGCCGGTAATAGCCTCGAAATAATCGAGCGTTTCTGACGCACGGACGCATGCGAGCGTCTAGCATATCCATTCAAACGAGTTCGCGGATAAAGGGAGTCACGGGGCATATGAAGCAATGGGTTGGACTGGGAAAGTTCCTCGCGGGGCATATGCAGGTCATCGTTCCGATTTGCGTAACGCTCGGCGTGCTCTTTCCCCAGCAGATCGGCGTACTTAAGCCCATCGTTCCCGCCCTCTTCGCCTTTATGACGTTCCAAGGTGCGCTCAGCAACACCTTCCACCAGGTCGCTGAGGTGTTCCGCCGTCCCCTGCACCTGATTTTGGCGCTGCTCGTCTCGGCGGTGCTTATTCCCATAGCAGCCTATGCCATGGGATCGCTGTTCTTTGGCTCCAATCCCAACCTTGTCTGCGGCATCGTGCTCGAGTACAGCGTACCCGTGGCGGTCACTGCCTTTATGTGGATTAGCATGTTCGGCGGCAACGGCCCGCTCGCGCTCACCATCATCCTGACGTCCTCGGTTATCTCGCCTGTGACGATTCCGCTCACGCTGAAGCTTTTGCTGGGTGCCACCGTCTCGATCGATGTGCCGAGCATGATGCAGGACATGGCCTTTATGATCGCCATCCCCGCCGTGCTCGGCATCGTGATCAACGAGCTCACACGTGGATGGGGACACGAGAAGCTCTCCCCCGCGCTCTCGCCCGCCTGCAAGTTCATGATGATGGGCATTATCGCCTCCAACTCCACCGCCATGAGCGAGTACGTCCTGCACATGAACGCGATGCGTCTGGAAGTCGCCCTCTTTATTTTGACCTTCGCCATCAGCGGCTTTGTCGTCGGTTTTCTGGTCGCCCGTGCGCTGCATCTGCCATATAGCGAGACGACTACCATGTGCTTTACCTGCGGCATGCGTAACATCTCTTCGGGCGCCGTCATCGCCACACAGTACTTTCCAGGCGAAGTCGTGTTTCCCGTCATGTGCGGAACGCTGTTTCAGCAGATACTCGCCTCGTTTATCGGGCATCTCTTTGAGCGTCTGACCGGCGAGGAGCGCGCCGCCCAGCGCAAGCGTGTCGAGGCCGGCCGCGACGCCATGGCGCGCTAGACTGTCCACATTACACGGGTGTTAATCTTGCTATACGAGCGTTTCCAGATGCGCACGCAAGCGCTCAGCATCGATATCGAGCGTTGTCTCGGCATTGACCTGGGCCAAACGATAGCCGACAAAGTAGGGCGAAACCACCCAACGCGGCAGCGCCTTGGCAATGGTCCGACCGCCCAGGTGATAGAAGAATAAGTTGTACGACTCTGCGCGACCACCGTGGTGCTCGTTCAGGATATAGCGCAGAGCCACCTGGATCGCATCGGCGAAGAGATCTGCCTCGGCTTGGTCTCTTGTGTCATCGCTGGCGGCTATTCCCTGCGGGGCTGAAACGTTGACCTCAAAGAACCCCATGATCGGTTCGGTTGAGATGTTGGCCGCGATTCTCCCCTGTTGCCAGACATTGATGCCTTCGAAATTGGCGGAAGTCAACGAAGCATAGCCGTCTTCCTGCTCCAAACCCACAATCTGCATGTGCGGATGAACGAGACTACCGCCCGAGAGAGGACCCTTGTTCTTGTACATGAGCACGCTTCGATACTGCTGTGAATCGATCATCTGCTGCCAGCAATCCAGGGCAAACCTCATCACATGGTGGAGTTCATCTGGCTCATAGGTCACCAGGTCGGCATCGTGATCGGCTGACTCGATCAGCACGGTTTGACGGGTGGCGCGCAGGGTTTTGAACTTATTCTCGAGCCAGATGCAGTCGCCGTCGCGCCGGATGATATTGGCGAGTCCCTCGGTATCGCAAAAGGGGCACGCGGTGCCAGGGCGCCGGTTGTCGTCGGGCTTGCCGCTCGCCTGCTGAACGTCAAATACCAGCGCCACGGGTTACGCCTCCAGCGGCACGATCTTGGTGCCATGGAGCTCGGAGACGCCCAATGCCGCCGCCACGGTATCGCGGTTGGCCGTGGAAATGCCGCCGCCGGGAAGGATGGTCAGGCGGTCGCCCGCATACTCGACAAGACGCGATAGGTGCTCCAGATTGTCCTCGATCGGCGTTCCGGCAGCACCACCATGCGTCAGGATACGCGTGATGCCGCAGTCGGAGAGTGTGTCGACGGCATCGAGCTGAGCCTCGGGCGAGAGCTGGTCAAACGCCATGTGGAAGGTGATGTCAAGGGACTCGCGCTTGCACTCCTCGGTCGCGCAGCCCGCGGCCATCACGAGGGCGCCCAACGTAAGCTCGTCGAGCGCCCAGCCGCCGGCACAAGGCTTGCAGCAGCCAAAGACCAAGCCATCGGCGCCGGCGCTCACGGCAAGACCCAAGTCCATCTCCATCATGCGCAGCTCGTCCTGGTTGTAGTGAAAGTCACCGCCACGCGGGCGAATCATGCACATCACTCGTGCGTCATGCTCGTGAGCATAGCTGACCGTAGCGCTGATAACACCAGCCGAGGGCGTAGTGCCACCGACGGCAAGGTTGTCGCACAGCTCGATGCGCCTTGCACCGGCATCGATGGCCGCCGGCACCCGCTCAAAGTTCTCGGCACAAAACTCGTACAGCATAGATAGACCCCCAGATGACAAACGTTTTCCGATGGGCATTGTCGCACGCCCCCATGAAGTTGCGGTGGAATAGGGACTGTTTTGGCCTCTGAGGCTCCCATTTAGTTCCTATTCCACCGCAACTTAAAGGGGGTAGTCGTTGGCATCTGCCACAACGCCGATGTTTTGGCAACGACAGCGAAAGCCCGCCAGAGCGAGCAAGGCGCCTTGAAACAAGGCGGCATTGACCTTCTGGTCATGCCGCCGAAGTTGAAAGGCAGATTGCCGCTCTGGCGGGCTTGCAGCGTCGGCTGGTTACGGCGTTTGGCAAAACGCCGTAACTATCTAGCCGCCCAGGTAGGCTTTACGCACGTTATCGTCGTGCAGCAGTTCTTGGCCGGTGCCGGTCATGGTGATCTTGCCGGTCTCGAGCACGTAGCCGCGTGTGGCGATGGAAAGAGCCATCTGTGCGTTTTGCTCGACCAGGAGCACCGTGGTGCCGGCCTTGTGCAGGTCCTCGACAATTTGGAAGATCTGTTCGATCAGAATCGGCGCCAGACCCATGGAGGGTTCGTCGAGCATGAGCAGCTTAGGGTTACTCATAAGGGCGCGGCCCATAACGAGCATCTGCTGCTCGCCGCCCGAAAGGGTACCGGCGACCTGGCGACGACGCTCCTTCAGGCGCGGGAACTGCTCGTAGACGCGCTCGAGGCCCGGAGCCACCGTTGACTTGGGCTGCGTATAGGCACCCATTTCCAGGTTCTCCTCGACCGTCATCTGCAAAAAGGCACGACGACCCTCGGGCACCTGAGCCAGGCCCTTACCAACCAGCTTGTCGGCGGGCGTATGGGTAATGTCCTCGCCCATAAACTTGATGGAGCCGGTCTTAGAGCGCAGCAGGCCCGAGACGGTCTTGAGCGTCGTGGACTTGCCGGCACCGTTGGCGCCAATCAGGGCCACGATCTCACCCTCGTTGACGTTAAAGGAGATGTCCTTAATGGCGTGGATGGCGCCGTACCAGACGTTGATGTTGTAGACGGAAAGCATCGGCTCTGCCATTTAGTTCTCCCCCTTATCCTGCTTGCCCAGATATGCCTCGATAACAGCGTCGTTGTTCTGGATCTCCTCGGCCGTACCCTTGGCGATGACCTTACCAAAGTTGAGCACGCAGATGCCCTCGCAGATGTTCATAACGAGCGACATATCATGCTCGATAAGCATGATGGCGATGCCGAAGGTGTCGCGAATCTTGACGATGTTCGCCATGAGCTCTGCGGTCTCGGACGGGTTCATGCCGGCGGCAGGCTCGTCGAGCAGCAGCAGCTTGGGGTTGGTGGCAAGCGCGCGGACGATTTCCAGACGACGCTGAGCGCCGTAAGGAAGCGAGCCGGCCTGTTCATTTGCCAGGTGCTCCATGTCAAAAATGGACAGCAGCTCCATGGCGCGCTCGTGGGCAGCCTTCTCGTGCTTCCAATACGTCGGCAGGCGCAGCACGCCCTCAAAACCGGAGTAGCGCTCCTGGTTGTGCAGGCCGACCTTAACGTTGTCCTCCACCGTCATGGTGTTGAACAGGCGAATGTTCTGGAACGTACGGGCAATACCCATGCGGTTGACCTGGTAGACCGACTTGCCCGAAGTGTCCTCACCGTCGAGCAGGATGGTGCCGTGCGTAGGCTGGTACACCTTGGTGAGCAGGTTGAAGACTGTGGTCTTGCCGGCACCGTTGGGGCCGATGAGACCGGCGATCTCGGTCTTGCCGATGGTCAGGCTAAAGTCGTCGACCGCCTTAAGGCCGCCGAATTCAATGCCCAGGTGGATGCACTCGAGCGCCGGGCGCTGGCCCAGGTCGCGGTCGGGAACGATGGCGCCAGAAGGATACGGAACCATCTTGCCCTTGTTGAACTCAAACTTACTGGGCATCGGCTGCCACCTCCTTCTTGGAAGCAAAGCGGTCCTTAATGCGTGCGAAGAACGCCTTGAGCTGTGGGTTGTTGGTAAAGACCATGACCAGAATCAACACGATGGCGTAGATGAGCATGCGGTAGTCCGAGAACTGACGGAGCAGCTCGGGGAGCACCGTAAGCAGCGCCGCCGCGATAACGGAACCGCGCATATTGCCCAGACCACCTAGGACCACGAACACCAGAATGAGGATCGACGTGTTGAAGTCGAACTTAGTGGCGGAAAGCTGCGAGAAGTTACCGCCGAAAAGGGCTCCGGCAGCACCGGCGAGGGCGGCGGAAACCACGAAGGCGATCATGCGGTACTGGGTGACGGAGATACCCACAGACTCGGCAGCGATCTTGTTGTCGCGCACGGCAATAATGGCACGACCGGTACGGCTGCGAACCAGGTTGAGTACAATCACGAGCGAGACCATAACCAGGATTGCGCCGGCAAGGAAGGTCGAATAGGTCGACACGCCCGATGCTCCCTGCGCGCCCTTGATGATGGCGGTGCCGTCCTCGAGCAGGTGCAGGTCGTCGATCGTGGAGTTACCCGTGATGTTAAAGATCACATGCAGGCCGCGGGAATCGACGCCCACAATGAGGCAGGTGACGACCTCTTTGATGATCTCGCCAAAAGCCAGGGTCACGATGGCCAGATAGTCGCCGCTCAGGCGCAGGACCGGGATACCGATCAAGAAGCCCAAGATGGCAGCGGCGATAGCGCCGACCACAATGCTGATGATCAGACGCATCGGATCGGACGGAACGGTGCTCTCCAGCGCGACGGCGGTGACGATACCCGTATAGGCACCGACGCTCATAAAGCCCGCGTGGCCCAGCGACAAGTCGCCCGCGATGCCGACGACAAGGTTAAGGGAGATGGCCATGACGATATAGGCCGTGATGGGAACCAGCTGACCGGCAATCATGCGCGGGATCATATGGTTGGACTGCATAAAGAACACGATGGCAAATGCCACGATGCACATGGCGTACGTGACAAAATCGTGACGCGTCTGCTTGTCTTTAAGAAACTTCATAACGCTCACCTACACCTTCTCGGGGACGTACTTGCCCAAGAGGCCGGCAGGCTTGACGAGCAGGACGATGATCAAAACACCAAAGACGATGGAGTTGGCAAGGCTCGTGGAAATGTAAGCCTGCGCCATCGCCTCGATGATGCCGATGAGAATGCCACCGACAAAGGCACCGGGGATGGAGCCGATGCCGCCGAAAACGGCGGCATCGAAGGCCTTGATGCCAGGCATGGCGCCCGTGGTGGGCTGCAGGACCGGCGAGTAGGAGCACAGGAGCACACCGGCGATGGCGGCAAGGGCGGAGCCGATGGCGAACGTCATCGAGATGGTGCGGTTGACGTTGATGCCCATGAGCTGAGCGGCGGCCTTGTCCTCGGACACGGCGCGCATGGCCTTGCCCATCTTGGTCTTACCCGTAAAGAACATCAGGCCGGCCATGATAACCAGGCAGGCGACGATGGTGACGAGTGAGACGGCGCTTACGTTAAACTTGGCCAAGAACTCCGGCACCGGGAAGGTGACGAGCGAAGTGAAGTTCTTGGGCGTGGCGCCCCACAGAAGCTGCGCGGCGTTCTGTAGGAAGTAAGACACGCCGATGGCCGTGATCAGAACGGCCAGCGGGCCTGCTTGGCGCAGCGGCTTATAGGCCAGACCCTCAATGAGAACACCGAGAACCGTGCAGACCACACAAGAGAGAACTACAGATGCCCAGCCCGGGAGGCCGAGATACGACGTGGCGCAGAACGAGACATAGGCACCGACCATGATGACATCGCCGTGAGCGAAGTTGAGCATCTTGGCGATACCGTAGACCATGGTGTAGCCCAACGCGATGATGGCGTAGACGCTGCCCATGGACAGGCCGTTGACCAGGTATTGGATAAAGACCGTCATGTTCCACATCCCCCTTTCGAATAGGTTTCCAGTTAATGTATGAAACAGGGACGTTACATCGTCCCTAGATACCAAGCAAGCAGGGAAGGCCAAAACCTCCCCTGCTTGGGATCAAAACCGCTCTATGTAAGGCGGCCTATTAGGCCTGTACGTACTTGCCGTCAGTGATGACGTACGCCGTGGGCTCCTTCTGGACCTGACCCTTATCGTTCCAGGAGAGCTTGCCAGTCAGGCCGTCAACAGTAATGTTGCGCATAGCCTCGGGAAGCTTCTCGGCAACCTCGGTGGGGTCGGCGTCGACACCCAGGCCGGCCTCCTTGAGAGCCTCGACCACAGCATGCACGCCGTCGTAGGCGTCGGCGGCAAACTGGTCGGGGGTATCGCCGTACTTATCTTTGTAAGCGTTGACGAAGTCGGCGTTCTTCTCGTCGTCGGCGGAGAACGGGGTCATGAGCAGCAGACCCTCGGCAAGAGAGGTATCGAAGCCCTCAACGCCCAGGATACCGTCCATGCCGTCGCAGCCCATCATCTTGACGTCGTAGCCCATGTCCTTGGCGTTCTTGAGCAGGACGGACGCCGGTGTGTAGTAGATCGGCGCAAAGATCATGGTGGCGCCAGCCTGCTTGGCCTTGGTCAGCTGGTTGGTAAAGCTCGTGGCGGAGTCGTCCTTAAAGGTCTCCTCGTCAACAATCTCGAGCTTGGACTCAGCGGCCTGGGCCTTAAAGGAATCTGCGATGCCCGAAGAATAGGCGTCGCCGGAGTTATAGAACAGCACGAACTTCTCGTCCGCATACTTCTGCGCCAGGAACTTGGCAGCGTTGACACCCTGGTTGGGGTCGGTGAAGCAAACCTGGAAGACGCAATCCTTGCCCTTGGTAACGTCCTCGGAGGACGCGGACGGGGTAATCATGAACGTCTCGGGGTCGTTACCGCACTCAGCAGCAACGGCGACCGACGCACCCGTGGTGGTCGGACCGACAAGGGCCTGCATGCCCCAGTCGAGCAGGGTGTTGAAGGCGTTGACGGCCTTCTCGCCGTCAGCCTGGTCGTCCTCGGCCTTGCTGACAAGCGGCAGTTCCTTAGTCGAGAAATCCTTGCAGCCAAGCTCGACAGCCTGTGTAACGGACTTGCCGTAGGACGCGTTGGCGCCGGTCAGTGGGCCGATGGTGCCGATCTTAAACGAAGCGTCGCCCGAAGCGGAACCACTGTCGCCGCCGTTGGAGGAGCAGCCAGCTAGAATGGACATCGCCCCCAGACCTGCTGCGCTCGCGATAACGCTCCTGCGATTCATAACAGGGTTCAATGACTTACCGGTGAGGCTCGACATGCGGCTCTCCTCTCAAATCTCGTCGGGTTTCGGTTACCCGACAGGCCATCCTTCGCCGTGTTCGGCGTTCGCAAAATACTAGACGCTTTAGTTAAGGAAAGTGGCGATTATTTCAACTTTTCTTTGGATTTGTTCATTTATCCATAATAATGCGTATTTCTGTCGGTTTATGCAGTTTAGCCACTTTATTGTGTGAAAGTAATGTTTCCGTTCTGTTACAGGCGTCCCCGCCCTGAATAAAACGACCCCACCGGTCCCGATATATGCACTTAGGCGGCGATGTACTTGCCGTCCTGAATCACATAGGCCGTAGCGGGCTTTTCGACCTGGCCCTCGTCGTTCCATGTGAGCTCGCCCGTCAGGCCCTCGATCTTGATCTTGCGCATGGCCTTGGTCGGCTGGTTGATAAAGCTCGTGGAGGAGTCGTCCTTAAAGGTCTCGGTATCGACGATGTCGAGCTTGGATGCCTTGGCCTGCTCGGCAAAGGCATCGGCGATCTCGGCCGAGACGGCGACGGCGGCACCAGTGGTAACGGAGTCGACGAGCGCCTGCATGCCCCAGTCGCACAGGGCGAACCTTATGGCGCAAACGTTGACAGTTTGTTACGGAGTTCCGTTTGTAGCGAGCATGTTTCCAATGTTTCCGCAGCGTTTCGGGGGTGCCGTTTTGTGCGACTCCTGTTGCCTGGCGAGCACGCGTCCTCGGTTCACGCTAGAATGCACTCAACCTTTAAGCGATTTATCCATCCATAAGATGCACGAAGGAGCTATCTATGAGCGAACCCCTGCGCACCGTGAACGTCGGTCTGATCGGTCTGGGAACCGTCGGCGGCGGCGTGGCCCGTCTGATCAAGAGCCACCACGATGAGTACCTGGCAGCCTACGGCATCGACCTTAAGCTGACCCGCGCCTGCGCGCTTGCCTGGGAGCAGGCCGAGGCAGCAGGCATTGAGCGCGAGGCCTTTACGAGCGACTGGCACGATGTCGTCACCGACCCCGCCGTCGACATCGTCGTCGAGCTGATCGGCGGCGAGCATCCCGCAACCGAGATCTTCACCACTGCCTTTGAGCACGGCAAGCACGTCGTCTCTGCCAACAAGGCCCTGCTGGGCCGTCACGTCGAGACGCTTGCCAAGAAGGCACGCGCGTGCGGCGTGCAGATTAAGTGCGAGGCCAGCTGCGGCGGCGGCATCCCCATCGTGAGCACGCTTGAGCACGATCTGGTGGGCAACAAGATCCTGACCATCGCCGGCATCCTCAACGGCACCACCAACTACATCCTGTCGCGCATGGACGCCGAGGGCGCCGATTACGCCGACGTGCTCGCCGATGCACAGGCCAAGGGCTATGCCGAGGCCGACCCGTCCGCCGACGTCGACGGCTTCGATGCCGCCAGCAAGACGGCGATCCTCGCCTCCATCGGCTTTGGCACCCGCGTGACCACCGATGATGTGTACCAGCAGGGTATCCGCACCATCGGCGCCGAGGACATCGCCCAGGCCCGCGAGCTCGGCTACACCATTAAGCTGCTCGGCATCGCCCGCAACACCGACGCCGGCGTCGATGTTCGCGTGCATCCCACGCTGATCCCGGCAGACCACATGCTTGCCAAGGTCAACGGCGCCATGAACGCTGTTTACGTAGTGGGCGACGCCGTGGGCGAGACCATGTTCTACGGTGCCGGCGCAGGCTCCTTCCCCACCGCGAGCGCCGTCGTGGGCGATATCCTGTCGCTCTCCGAGCAGATCAGCCGGGGCGTGGCTCCGCTGCCCGAGATTGAGCCCTATGGTCACAACCTCGCCTTTAAGCCCATGGATGAGCTCCAGACCAAGTACTATGTGCGCCTGAAGGTCGCCGACCGCGTGGGCGCCCTGTCCGAGACGGTCGACATCTTTGCCAAGCACAACATTTCGATCTCGCTCATCAACCAAGTCGAGGACGGCAAGTCGGGTGTCAGCGATGCCTGCTCGGTCATCTTCCTGACGCACCGCGCACTCGAGAAGGACGTCCAGGCTGCCGCCGCGGAGCTTGCCAGCGTCGACTGCGTGGCCGAGGTCGCCAACGTCCTGCGCATCGAGGACGTCGAGGCCTGGACCGAAGGCGTCATGACCAACTAGTTCGGTTTACACCCCACAACGCATTTGCTCGAAGGGCTCCCGTCTGGTCTTGGACGGGAGCCCTTTTATTTGCACGCTCGGGGCGCATTGACGCGATCCGCGTTTGAACAATTTGACCGTTCGGTGTCAACCAGGGATACCGCTCACCGATAAGCAGACATGTTTGCTTTTGTCCGCCGCTATCCTGTGCTGCGTACGTCCACCCCCGAAGAATGGAGGCACCATGTTGCTCGAGGGCAAGAAAGCAATCATCACCGGAGGCACGCGCGGTATCGGCTATGCCATCGCCTGCCGCTTTATCGAGGAGGGTGCCACCGTCACCGTCTTTGGCTCGCGTCAGGAGACCGCCGATGCGGCCGTTGAGAAGCTGACAGCCGTCTATCCCGACGCCAAGGTCTGGGGTCGCTCCTGCGACCTCACCTCACTCGAAGCCGTGACCGAGGCCTTTACCCAGGCTGCAGCCGATATGGGCGGTCTCGATACGGTCGTCAACAACGCCGGAATCTCCCAGCGCTCACCCCTTTTGGACTATACAGCCGAGGAGTTCGCCAAAGTTATGGACCTCAACGTCGTCGCCGTCTTTAACGGTCACCAGGCTGCCGCCAAGATCATGACCGAGGCCGGCCACGGCGGCACCATCACTACCACAAGCTCGATGGTCGCCAAGTACGGCCAGCCCTCTGGCGTCGGCTACCCCACGTCTAAGTTTGCCGTCAACGGCATGGTCCAGTCGCTCTCGCGCGAGCTCGCCCCCATGGGCATTCGCGTCAACGCCGTTGCCCCAGGCGTAACCAAGACCGATATGGTCGCCAACCTGCCCGAAGAGGTCATCAAGCCCATCATCGCCACTATTCCGCTCGGTCGCATGGGCGAGCCCGAGGACGTTGCCAACGCCTTCGTTTTCCTTGCGAGCGACATGTCCTCCTATGTCACGGGCGCCATCCTCCCCGTCGACGGGGCAGCCCGCTCCTAAAGGTCGAAAGTTTCGGCTTCGAACCTCAACAGAGTTCAACGCAAAAGGCGCGCTGTCCGCATCAACCGCAGGCAGCGCGCCTTCTATTATTTGGACGGAACCCGTATCCCGACATTCCTTGCTACTTGCCGTCGTCGTCCTGGGCTTCATCGCGCGCGTAGAGCTCCAGCATGCGGCGGCGGTATTCGTGTACGGCGAGCTTGGCGCGCTCCAGACGGCGACGCTCGCGCGGAGTCAGCTCGGACGGGTCGATCTCATCACCATAGGTCTTATCGGCAAGAAGATGCGCCGCGTCCACGATGCGGGCATCGATGTGGCCGCTCGCCGCCTCGGCGGAAAGACGCTCGGCAATCGTATCGAGCGTAGGCAGGCCTTCGAATACGCGACCATGGCCATGCGAGGTCAGCAGCTCGTGCTCGCGTGCGAGCAGGCTCGCCAAATCATGATGGGCACGCAGGATGTCGAGCGCATCGGATGGATGCTCGGCGACTTCTGCCACAGCGGCGACCGGCGCGGCGTCGACCACGCGGTAGAAGAGCTGCGCGAGCAGCGGCATCAAGAACACCGTGATGGCACCGGCGGCAACCATGACCGACGCAATATCTTGCGACAGCGCGCCCGCGTTGACGGCAACGCTTGTCACGGCAACGATGATCGGCAGGGCCGTGGTGCAGTAGAGCGCCACGGTAATGCGACCATACGCCGACACATCTCGCGTCGCAGGACAAATGCTCATAGAGATGAGAATGGGCACGGCACGAATAATCAGCAACGCCACGATAAAGCCCACGAGCAAGCCCGGGCGCGAAGCCACAGCCGTCAGGTCAATCTTTGCGCCCGATACGGTAAAGAACACCGGAATCAAAAAGCCGTAGGCCAGGCCGTCGAGTTTGGTCTCGAGCGTATGGTTGCCCTCGGGGATGATATAGCGCAGGACAAAGCCGGCGGCAAAAGAACCCAACACGATATCGAGATCAAAGACTGCCGAGAACGCCACGAGCGTGACCAGGATGAGCACCGTCAGGCGCACGAACGTCTGCGACGTGGTATCGGCGCGTTCCTCGACAAACGCAAAGAAGCGGCTGCCGACGCGCCTGGAACGACTTGGGACCACGGCCAGCAGCACGCAGACCACAGCAAACAAACCAAGAATCACGAGCGTCTGGATGCCGGTGCGGGCAGACAGCAGCACCGACATGGCGAGCACGGGACCGAGCTCGCCCCAAGTGCCATACGCGAGGATCGAGTCGCCCACGCGCGTGCCGGTGAGCGAGCGCTCAAGCATGATGGGCACGAGCGTGCCGAGCGCCGTCGAAGTGAGGGCAAGCGTCACGGCGATACCGTCGAAATGGCTGACCGAGAACCACGGGGTAAAGCGCACGGCAAGCCAGGCGATACCAAACGTGACGGCCCACGTCGCCAAGCCGTAGCGCCCCTCCACACCCGTAATGTTCTTAGGGTCGATCTCAAAGCCGGCGAGCAGGAACAAAAAGGCCAGACCCAGCTCGGACACCAGCGAGACCTCGGCATCCACATGGATAAGGCCGAGCATATGCGGGCCCAGCACAGCACCGAACACGAGCAAAAAGACCGTCTCGGGAACGGGTTTTCCAGGAATCGCCGAGGCGATGAAGGGGCTTGCAAAGGCCACGAGCGCGATGATGGCGAGCGAAACGAATGCCATGTGATGCCTTTCTCTTGTTTGCGCTTCACTGTAGCACCCTCGCCGCCCTCAACGCGCCGCGAGCTGTCGTATCATAGTGAGGTTTACAAACATGCGGCTCAAGGCGACCGCGAGGCTTGCCCCGTAAACCGACCGCTGCCGCATACCGTACCGTACGCCCAACCGATCAGGAAGGCAGGAACCAATGGTCTCTCGTATCTACGTGGAGAAGAAACCCGGGTTCGACGTCGAGGCTCAGCAGCTCAAGGGCGAGCTGACCGAGATTCTCGGCATCAAGGGCATCGAGGCCCTGAGGATCATCAACCGCTACGACGTCGAGGGCATCGACGAGGAGCTTTTCCGCTCCTGCGTGCCGACCGTCTTTAGCGAGCCCCAGGTCGATGTGACCTACGACGAGCTCCCCGCAAGCGATGGCGCCGTCTTTGCCGTCGAATTCCTGCCTGGCCAGTTTGACCAGCGCGCCGACTCCGCCAGCGAGTGCGTGCAGCTCATCAGCCAGGGCGAGCGCCCCGCCGTGCGCTCCGCCAAGGTCTATATGATCTCGGGCGCTCTGGACGAAGCCGCCATCAAGGCCATCAAGCACTACGTGGTGAACCCCGTCGAGGCGCGCATCGCCTCGCTCGACTTGCCCGAGACGCTGTACATGGAGACCCCCGAGCCCCAGCCCGTCGAAGTGCTCGACGGCTTCCGCGAGCTCGATGAGGCCGGCCTTGCCGCCTTCATCGCCGATCGCGGTCTTGCTATGGACGAGGCGGACATCGCCTTCTGCCAGCAGTACTTCCGCGATGAGGACCGCGACCCCACCATCACCGAGATCCGCGTGATCGACACCTACTGGTCCGACCACTGCCGCCACACCACCTTCGGCACCGTCCTAGATGACGTGACGATCGACGACGCCGTGGTGCAGCAGGCCTTCGACCGCTACATGGAGATGCGCCATGAGCTCGGTCGCGACGCCAAGCCCGTCTGCCTCATGGACATGGGCACCATCGGCGCCAAGTACCTTAAGAAGACCGGCGTCATGACCGATGTCGACGAGTCCGAGGAGATCAACGCCTGCACTGTCAAGGTGAAGGTCGATGTCGACGGCGAGGACCAGGACTGGTTGTTCCTGTTTAAGAACGAGACCCACAACCACCCGACCGAGATCGAGCCCTTCGGCGGTGCCGCCACCTGCGTGGGCGGCGCCATCCGCGACCCGCTCTCGGGCCGCAGCTACGTGTACCAGGCCATGCGCGTCACCGGCGCCGGAGACCCCACCGTCCCCGTGTCCAAGACGCTCGAGGGCAAGCTGCCGCAGCGCAAGCTCGTAACCACCGCTGCCGCCGGCTACTCCAGCTACGGCAACCAGATCGGCCTTGCCACCGGCCAGGTCAACGAGCTCTATCACCCCGGCTACGTGGCCAAGCGCATGGAGGTCGGCGCCGTCGTGGGCGCTACCCCGGCAAACCACGTGCGCCGCGAGTGCCCCGCCCCCACCGACAAGATCATCCTGCTGGGCGGCCGCACCGGCCGTGACGGCATCGGTGGTGCCACCGGCTCCTCCAAGACCCAGAACACCGAGTCAATCGAGACCTCGGGTGCCGAAGTCCAGAAGGGCAACGCCCCGGTCGAGCGCAAGCTGCAGCGTCTGTTCCGCCGCGGCGATGCCTGCCGTCTGATCAAGCGCTGCAACGACTTTGGCGCCGGCGGCGTCTCGGTCGCCGTGGGCGAGCTTGCCGATGGCCTGTATGTCGACCTTGATACCGTGACCAAGAAGTACGACGGCTTGGACGGCACCGAGCTCGCTATCTCTGAGTCCCAGGAGCGCATGGCCTGCGCCGTCGCCGACGGTGACGTCGAGGAGTTCATGGGCTACGCCGCCGAGGAGAACCTGGAGGCAACCGTCATCGCCGAGGTTACCGCCGAGCCGCGCATGCGCATGGCATGGAATGGCGTCGCCATCGTCGATCTGTCCCGCGAGTTCCTCAACTCCAACGGTGCGCCCAAGCACCAGGTCGCCCACGTCTGCGCCCGCAGCGTGTGGCAGCCCAGCTGGGCCGGCACCACGCTTGCCGAGCGCATGACCTCGCTCGTCACCGATCTTAACGTCGCCTCCAACAAGGGCCTTTCCGAGCGCTTCGACTCCACCATCGGCGCCGCGACCGTGCTCATGCCCTTTGGCGGCAAGACGCAGCTCACCCCGAGCTCTGCCATGGTCGCCAAGTTCCCCGTGGACGGTGAGACCACCACGGCGAGCGCTATGGCATGGGGCTTTAACCCCTATCTGATGGAGGCCGACCAGTTTGCGGGCGCCTACCTGTCCGTGGTCGAGTCCATCGCCAAGCTCGTGGCCGCAGGCTTTGAGCACAAGCGCGCCTACCTCTCCTTCCAGGAGTACTTCGAGCGTCTGCGCACCGAGGCCGAGCGCTGGGGCAAGCCCATGGCAGCCGTCTTGGGCGCCCTTATGGCCCAAGTCGACCTGGGTGCCGGCGCCATCGGCGGCAAGGACTCCATGAGCGGCTCGTTTGAGGACGAGGCCGGCGAGCTCAACGTTCCGCCGACCCTCATCAGCTTCGCCGTGGCCGTGGGCAAGGCGGCCCGCGCTGTCTCCCCCGAGTTCAAGGGCCTCACGCACCGCGTCGTCCGCATCGCCCCCGCCACCTACGGCGAGGACTACCGCCCCGACGCCCAGCAGCTGCTCGCCGCGTTTGACGCCGTCGAGGCGCTCACTGCTACCGGCGACGCCCTGGCTGTCTCCACGCCCGGCTACGGCTGCGGCGCCGAGAGCCTCTTTAGGATGTGTGTCGGCAACCAGATCGGTATCGAGCTTGCCGAAGATGTGGACGTGGAGAGCCTCTTCACCCCGCTCTACGGCAGCTTTATCGTCGAGCTCGCCGAGGATGCCGAGCTGCCCGAGGTCGCCGACGGCGTTGTCGTCGAGCCCCTGGGCACCACCGTCGAGGGCTATGTCATCGATACCGGCTCCGAGGTCATCGAGCTCTCCGAGCTCCAGGAGGCCTGGGAGAGCGGCATCGAAGGCGTCTTTGCCTACCGCAGCGCCGGCGAGACCGCCGAGGTCGAGACCATCGACTTCCGTGCCAAGGATATCTACGTGTACGGCGGCGCCAAGATCGCCCGCCCGCGCGTGGTAATCCCCGTGTTCCCCGGCAACAACTGCGAGTACGATAGCGCCCGCGCTTTCCGCGCCGCCGGCGCCGAGGCCGACACCTTCGTGATCAACAACCTCACGCCCGAGGCCGTCGCCGAGAGCACCCACGAGCTTGCCCGCCGCATCCGTGCAAGCCAGATCGTCATGATCCCCGGCGGCTTCTCGGGCGGCGACGAGCCCGATGGCTCCGCCAAGTTCATCACGGCGTTCTTCCGCGCTCCCGAGGTCACCGAGGCAGTCCGCGACCTGCTCAAGGCCCGCGATGGTCTGATGCTGGGCATCTGCAATGGCTTCCAGGCCCTGATCAAGCTCGGTCTGGTGCCCTACGGCGACATCGTCGACGCCACGCCCGATGCGCCCACGTTGACGTTCAACACCATCGGTCGCCATCAGAGCCGTCTGGTGCGCACCCGTATCTCGTCCAACCTGTCCCCGTGGCTGTCGCAGTGCAGCCTGGACGACCCCTACACCGTCGCCATCAGCCACGGCGAGGGCCGCTTTGTCGCCAATGACGAAGTGCTCGCCCAGCTGATTGCAAACGGCCAGGTCGCCACGCAGTACGTGGGCGAGGACGGCAAGCCCAGCATGGACCTTTCCGTCAACCCCAACGGCTCCGCACTCGCCATCGAGGGCATCACGAGCCCTGACGGCCGCGTCCTGGGCAAGATGGGCCATGCCGAGCGTCGTGGCGACAACCTGTACCGCAACGTGCCCGAGCATGTCCCCGGCGATAAGTTCATGCCGATCTTTGAGAGCGGCGTAGCCTACTTCGCTTAAAGCTTTCCCATCGGGTACAATCCCCTCGGGTAACAACACCCGCCACCGACACATCCGGTGGCGGGTTCTTTTTTTCTTCGCACATGTAGGAAGGACATCATGGAAAGCCGCAAGCCGTATCTCGCCACCCTGCCCGGACTCATCCTGGGCTGCCTCGTCTGCTGTGCGCTCTGGGGGTCGGCTTTCCCCTGCATCAAGATCGGTTACGGGCTCTTTGGCATCCCCGCGCACGATAGCGCCTCACAGCTGCTCTTTGCGGGCTTGCGCTTCACGCTTGCCGGCGCCCTGGTTATCGTTGGGATGAGTGCGGCCCAACGCCGCCCCCTCATTCCGCAGGCTCGTGACATCAAGCCCATCTTTGTCTTGTCGCTCTTCCAGACTATCGGGCAGTACTTCTTTTTCTACCTTGGACTCTCGCGCGCCAGCGCAATGTCGAGTTCCATCATCGAGGCCAGCGCCAACTTTCTCGCAATCCTCTTTGCCGCCCTGGCATTTCACACCGAGAAGCTCAATACGCCCAAGGTGCTTGGCTGTGTGCTGGGCTTTGCCGGCGTCGCGCTCGTCAACCTTTCGGGCGCGGATGGCACCTTTGGCTTTACGCTCGACGGTGAGGGATTTATCTTGGCTTCCACTGTTGCGGGCGCCCTGTCGACCTGCCTCATTGGCATCTTCTCGCGCGAGCATGACGGCGTCTTGCTCGCCGGCTGGCAGTTTTTAGTCGGTGGCGTGGTCCTTACCGCCATCGGGTTTTTGATGGGCGGCACGTTGTCCCCCACCGAAATCGCCCCCGCCATCGCGCTCATCATTTATATGGCACTCATTTCCGCCGTCGCGTACTCGCTGTGGTCCCGCCTGCTCGCCGTCAACCCCGTCAGCCGCGTTTCGGTCTTTGGCTTTATGAACCCGGTCTTTGGCGTGCTGTTGAGCGCACTGCTGCTCGGCGAGGGCGCTGGCACGAGCCCCGTTACCGTACTTGTTGCCCTGCTGTTGGTCTGCGGCGGCATCATCATCGTCAACAAACCCAAAAAAGCCTAGCGAACCGCCCTTATTTAGTAGAGGAGATTCACATGCTTTAGCTTAATGGAGTACATCGGTGAGCTGAGGGCCGCAACGCACGCCAGCGTTCGCCTTTTTTTCTAGCGTATCTGGACGCCGGCTTTCTTCTTCTCGCGCTTTACGCGGTAGAGCTCCGCGTCGGCAGCGCGAAGCAAGTCTTGCCAGGTATCGACGCCATCACCAACCCGTGCATAGCCGATGGACATCCGCAACAGATACGGGACCTCGGCGCGCGCGAGCTCGTCGCTGATTGCCGCGCACAGACACATGATGTCCTGCTCCGCCGTCGCCTTTTGAAGCACCACGAACTCATCGCCGCCATAACGTGCGATAAAGCCACTAGACGCCGAGCAGACTTCTTTGAGCGCAGCGGAGATGACCTGAAGCGCATGGTCGCCCTCAACATGTCCATAGCGATCGTTAATCTGCTTAAAGCCGTCAGCGTCCATCATAAGCAGATATACATCTTCGGCCTGATCAACATTTGAAAAGAGCGACAGCATATAGGTCTCAAAACGGTTGCGATTGTTGAGGCCAGTCAACGGGTCGGTCGAGATGAGCTGCTCCTGGTAGATGATATAGAGCAGCAACATGCTAATCATTATGCCGACACAAAGGCCGGGCACCGAGTATACGACCTGAAAGGTACCGCCCACCAGGGCCGGAATGGCGAAAAATGCCAAGGTTCGATAGATGGCCTTCGTCTGCAGACTCTCGACCCTGCGAGATTGCACAAACGCATGCAGGGACGTATGTATAACGTAACAGTAGCTGACGATGGGCTGGATCATATAGGCAAAGCCGCGACGATACACACCCTGCGAATCGATATAGAACAGGGCGTGCGTCCAGTAACTGGTAAACGCCAGCACGACCACCAGAGCCGTAGGCAACGCTACAAGCACCACCCTATAGCGCGAGGTCAAAAGGCGAGAACCCTGCACCGTCTCGGAATAGATAAACCAAATGAGACACGCGACGGCAAAGAGCGAAAACGAAACCGCGTTAGAAATCCAGTTGGCAGCAATGCCCAACGTGCCGTCCACACCGTCCGAAAGCGTCCAGATCATATCGAATAATATGTACGCGGCAGAGGTGTAGCCAAGCATGCTAAACAATAGCTGCTGGGTGCTCGAGAACAAGGAGCGACGACTTCGCACGGCAAGCCCGATAAGAACAATCATGCATAGCACGAATATCTCAATCTTGAGTGCCTTAACCACTAACCGCCATCCCCTCAATATCCAAGTGGTCTGAATCGACCAATTCGAATCTGGGCAACAAACACCCCTACCCGCAGGGGTAAGGGGAATAATAGCAGAGCGCCCGAACGTCACTGCAAGACAGCTCTCGTTCGGGCGCTCAAACGGCGCGAGTTGCACGCCGGCATCATTGATGGGTATCGATTGCTACTCGCCATCGATGTCGATCGCGACGGCCTCCTCGATGGCCTCGACACCGGCAGGCGACAGATCCTCCTTGCCTTGGCAGAACTTCTTGTCGACCCAGCCGGTCAGAATCGGAGCCATGATCGCCGTGATGATAACGGCAGTGGCGATCTGAGCGTACGCAGTGGGTGCAAGCTCGGCATAGCGCGGCGCGACCTCGGCGAGAGCAACCGGTGTGGTCATGGCCGTGCCAGCAATAGTAGAGCAAGCCACGGCCGCCTTGCCATTGCCGCCGCACAGGCGCTCGAACGCAAAGGTGATAGGGCCGACGACAAACAGCGTGACAAGGCCCAGCAAGATGCCCGAAATACCGCCGGTGATAAAGCTCGACAGGCTCATGGACGCACCGAGCTGAAATCCGATGACGGCGATCGCGGGATTGGCGCCGGGAACCAGCAGGTTCCTGAGGACCGGGAAGAGATTGCCCAGAACCATGCCGATAACGAGCGGCAAAATGGAGCCGATGATGGTACCGACAGGGATGTTAGCAAGACCCGAAACGCCCAGGATGATCATGGTGACGGCGGGGCCGGCCGTAAAGAAAAGGATACCCACGGCGCCCTGCTCGGACTCGTCGCCGAACTCGCCCATGATGCCCGTGTAGAGCGCCATGTTGCAAAACGTAATGCCGCCGATGATGGAAACCGAGCTCAGGCCCAAAAGGTTGTCGTTAAAGAAATATGCAACGCCAAGACCCAGCGCGGCTGCCACCACAAGCTTAGGAATCAGCACAACGATGCCGGTCTTGATGGCGCCCGGCGTGGACTTAAAGCTGATGCCGGCACCCACAAACAGCAGGATCGCGGCAACGATGGTGTTGGAACCACCGCGGCAGGCGGCGGTAAAGAAGCCGCCGATCTCAAAGACCTGCGGGCAGAAGGTATTGAGCAAAAGGCCAACGATCATCGGGTAGATCATGATGTCACCCGGGATACGCGGGACTTTGAATTTCTTTTGCTCGTTGGCGGTCGCTTCCTGTGCCATGAAACCCCCATTTCCGCCGACGCAGAACAAAAGCCCACGTCACACTTTGCTACAGTAAAGTTTGACCATGGTACCAGAAGAAGCAGACCGCCTCGGTGAGAAATTCGATTCGTTGTGCCGGGACGCTAAACGTGCCCCGCTCTTATATGAGGCTCAAAACGATATAGAACACGATGCCCGAGACGCAGCACCACAACATCGACTTTGTCTTGATTGCCACCGCCACGACGCCGGCGGCCGCAATCCAGGGAATCAAGCCCTGCCACAAGCCGGCGTCGAAAGCGCCAGGGCTTATCAAATCGTTGGCGACCAGCGCCGCAAAGGCGGCAGGCGGAATATAACCCAAGGCCTCGGTAACGCGGGGCGACAGTGTTCTCCCGCGCAAGGCAAACGCCGGGGCAATGCGGAAAAACGCGATGGCCGCCCATGACGATAGCCATAGGACCAAAAACTCATTAACGGGCATCGCGAGCGCCCCTTCCCTCGGCGAGGACATCGCACGCGAGTGCCGTGACAACGCCGACGAGTACACTTGCCGGCACGGCGATATTCGTCCACCCCCAGAACTTGCATATGGCGACGGACACCGCAGCCAAACCGGCAGCTACGACATTGCCGCGCGACAGTCGCTGCGAAAAGAGTAGGCAGATAAAGAGCGATGTGCAGACAAAACCCGCAATAGCGGTGGGAACATCGACAACGGCGCCGACGATGGCGCCCGTCGTACACGAAACGCCCCATGTTGCGATGAGGATCACGTTGAGCACAAAGGACTCGAGCGGACCCCAATCCTCCCCTTTAACCAACTTGGCAAGCGAGATGCCATATGCCTCCTCGGTAAGCGTCGCGGCAACAGCCAGCGTCTGACGCTTCGAGGCACCCCTCAGATGCGGTGCGGTCGATGCCGAGTAAAGCGCAAAGCGCGAGGAGATTGCGGCGACGCTCGCGACGATCGACGCCGCAGGCACACCCGCCAGCCACAGATTGCAGATCATAAACTGCCCGCTGCCCGTCACGAACGTGCTGCTCAGAGCAAAAACCATCCAGGGTTCCATTCCCGTCTGCGCCATAATCATTCCGCACGGCGCGGCTATCGCAACATAGGTAAGCATCACCGGCCAGACGGTTTTAACGATTTTGAGCACCATAGCGTTCCTCGTCCCGACAAGATTTCCGAGCCGCATTCAACGACACGGCAGAACCATCGCCCGATGGCAACCGAGTTCACCTACAATTGCCACCGGATCGAAAGACACAGAAAGACACAACTTTTTTAGGAAGTCATTATGACAGCTATCGATCGAACGCGGGCTGCCGCGGCCTTCAAGACCTACACCGATGCCTACGATGCCGCCAATCCGCGTATCGCGCTCAAAATCGAGCATACGTACCACGTTGCCGAGGCATGCGATGCCGTGGCACGCGAACAGGGCTGGTCACCGCAGGACATTGATCTGGCGTGGCTTTGTGGGCTGTTGCACGATATGGGCCGCTTTGAGCAGCTGCGACGCTGGGATACGTTTAAGGATGCCGAAAGCGTGAGCCATGCGGCGTTGGGCGTCGAGGTCCTCTTTGGCGAAACACCTACAGATGCGCCCGCGGCAACAAGTATCCGCGACTTTATCGACGATCCGGTAGAAGACGAACTCATTCGAGCGAGCATTGCCTATCACAGCGATTTCCGTCTGCCCGCGCAGCTCGGCGAGCGCACGCGGCGCTTCTGCGATATCGTGCGCGATGGCGACAAGATCGACATCATGCGCACCATCGCCGACAGTACCGTCGACACCATCCTCAAAGTGGATGAGGACGCGTTTCTTGCCAGCCACTTCTCGGCACCGACGCTGGCTGCCTTTGACGAGCACCGCTGCGTCACGCGCGATGAGCGCGATGAGCCCGCAGACTACTTGGTGGGGCTTATCTGCTTTATGTTTGAGCTCGTCTATCCGGCAAGCCGCGCGCTGGCGCGCGAGCAGGGCGATATCTACCGCCTGCTCGACGCGCCCTTTGGTATCACGCGCCCCTTTACCGATCCCGCCACGCAAGCGACCTGGGAGCGCCTAAAGGACGAGCTGCGCAGCTGGCTGGCAAGTGCCTAGCACTCAAGCTGGGCCAGCAGCTCCTCAACGACCTCAACGGCGTCGCCGACGACCTTGTACTGGGCGGCGCCAAAGATGGGAGCATCCGGGTCCTCGTTGACGGCGATGATGCACTCCGCCCCACCGATGCCGGCAAGATGCTGGATGGCACCCGAAACGCCGATGCTCACGAGGAGCTTGGGTGAAACCGACACGCCCGTCTGGCCAATCTGGTGGCGATACTCCAGCCAGCCCGCCTCCACGACGGGTCGCGTGCAGCCGAGCTCGGCACCCAGGGCTTCGGCGAGCTTTCGCATCAAGGGTAGGTTTTTCTTGGAGCCAATACCGCGACCCACAACAACTAGACGCTCGGCATCGGCAATCGAAGCCTGCTGGCCCCATTCCTCGGCGGGAATCGAAATCTCGACACGAGCCTTGGCGTCTTCCGCAAGTAATACCTGGGTAATCGTTCCGGAGCGGCTATAGTCAAAGTCGGGCGCCTTAAAGATGCCGGGGCGCACCGTTGCCATCTGGGGACGGTGGTTGGGGCAGATGATGGTGGCCATCAAGTTGCCGCCAAACGCCGGACGCGTCTGTTGCAGCAGGCCCGTCTCCGTATCCATCGAAAGCACGGTGCAGTCGGCCGTAAGGCCCGTCCGCAGGCGCACGGCAACGCCAGGCGCCAGCTCGCGGCCAAAAGCGGTCGCACCGTACAGAATGGCTTCGGGCTTGCGCTCGGCTACCAAATCGCAGATGAGGCGAGCATAGACCTCCGCGTCGTTCTGACGCAGGCGCTCGTCACGACAGACCAGAACTTCGTCCGCACCGGCGCAAACCAGATGCTCCAGGTCCCCGAGCGAGCCCTCGGGGCCCATGCCGACCAGCGCCACCAGGCGACAGCCGCGTGCATCGGCAAGCTCGCGGCCCTTGCCCATGAGCTCGTAGGCCACCGGGGCCACGACATCGTGCTCGTCGGTCTGAACGAATACCCAAATGTCTCGATACGCATCGAGGTCAACCGCGCCGGCGGCCTCGTCGCGCTCGATCGAAATGGCGTTGACGGGACAGGCGTCGACGCACCCGCCGCACAAGATGCAGCCGTCGGTCACATGGGCGTAGCGGTTGGGGCGCTCGCCCTCCACCACAATGCCACCCGAGGCACAGGCGCGAACGCAGCGGCCACAGCCAACGCATGCCTCGCTATCGATTATCAGTCCGCTCATCTATGCCATCCCCTCGATAATCTTGGCAAGCTTTGCCGCCTGTTCGACCGGCGTGCCCTCGATGGCCTCGCACGTTTGGTCACGGTCGGGCACAAACGAGCGCACGACCTGCGTCGGCGATCCGGTAAGACCGCAGCGCAAAGGGTCGGCATGCACATCGGCAGCACAGACCACCCGCACATCCGCATCTTCGGCCGCGCGAATGCCGGCGATGCTCGGCATGCGCAGCTGGCCGATCTCCTTGGCGGTCGTCATCGCGCACGGCATCTCCAGATAGACCGTCTCCTCGCCGGCGTCACAGCCGTGGACAAGCGCCAGCGAGCCGCACGTCGTAAAGCCCGCGCTCTGTACGCAGCTCGCATCGGTCACGCAGGGAATCTCGAAGGCGCCGGCCAGTTCGGGGCCAATCTGGGCAGTATCGCCATCCACCGCCATCTTGCCGCAGATAAGCAGGTCGAAGTCCTCGTCGAGCGCCTCGATACCGCATTTGAGGGCATACGTGGTCGCCAAGGTATCGGCACCTGCAAAGGCGCGATCGGTTAGCAGCAGCGCGTCGTCGGCGCCACGGGCGATGCAGTCGCGCAGCAGCGCTTCGGTCGCGGGAATACCCATCGACACCACCGTCACGCGCACATCCATGCCAAAGCCGATAAAGTCGTCCTTGAGCGCCAGCGCGCACTCCAGGGCACTCGCATCAAAGGGATTGATGACCGCCTGCTTACCGTCGCGCACAATGGTATTGGTCTTGGGGTCCATCTTGACCTCGGTGCTTCCCGGCACCGCCTTGACGCACACCACCATATGGAAATCGCTCATCTTCACGCGCCCCCTTTCTGGACGAGTTCATCCAAGAGCTTCTCCGAAAACAGGTTGCCGCGACCCAGCTGTCCGGCAGGATCGAGATGGAGCTTGAGCCGCGCCGATTCGACCATGGCCTCGTGGCCGTACATCGTCTCGAGAAAGCCCGCCTTGATCTTGCCGACGCCGTGCTCGGCGGAGACGGCGCCACCCATAGCCGTAACTTCGGAGGCCCACTGGGCAAACAACTCGCCGCCGCGGCGGTAATCCTGCGCATCGCGCGGCAGGATGTTCACATGCAGGTGGTTGTTGCCGATATGGCCCCACGCGGCGGACTCAAGACCGCTTTCGGCCAACGTGCGGCGATAGAGGGCAATCACATCGGCCAGGCGCGCGTTGGGCACCGACATGTCCGAGCCCAGCTTGGTGATGGTGGGGTCGGTGCGACGACGCTCGTCGATAAGCATGTTGACGCTCTCGGGCACCGCATGGCGGAAGAATCGCTGGCATTCGCGATCGACCTCGGTACGCGCGACCCACGTCGCATCATCGCTGCCGCCCGCAAGCTCCAATACCCACCCCAGGTGATACAGTTCTTCAGTCGCCTGGGCTTCATCATCGCAGTCGAGCTCCACGTAGACGCAGACCTTGGCCTCTTTGTCGAGCGCCGGCAGCGAAGAAAACGCCGTCGACTGCTCGCGCTGGCGGCGTAGGATATCCAGGGCGCCCGCATCGAAATACTCGATGGCGGCCGCGTGGGACAGGACGGGGCGCACGGAATCGGTGAAGGACACGGCCTTGTCTTCGCTATCGAAAAAGCAGCTCACACCCCAAACGACCGCCGGTGCCGGCTGCAGGGCAATCTCGAGCTCCGTAATGACGCCGAGCGTGCCGCAGGCGCCGATAAAGAGGTCGATGGCATCCATGTCGTCCGCAACAAAATAGCCCGAAGCATTTTTGGTCTTGGGCATGGTGTAGGCGGGAAGATCAAGCTCGAGCGTGCGGCCCTGCACCGTGACGAGCGAAAGGCGACGACCCTGCGCAAAAACCTCGCCGCGCTGAAGTTCGACCAGGTCGCCATCGGTCAGCGCGACATGAAGACCCGTGATGTGGGGGCGCATGGGACCGTAAGCGTAGCTACGTGCGCCAGAGGCGTTGCATGCCGCCATACCGCCCAAGCAGGCAGATGCCTCGGTGGGATCGGTGGGAAAGAACTGCTCGGGGGCATCCTGAAACTCCTCGTAAGCCTTAAGCGATGCCTGGTCCCAGCCTGCGGTCGGAAGCACCTTCTTGCCCAGCTGCTTGCGCAGCTCGGACAACACGACGCCCGGCTCTACGCGAAGCAGAAAGCGACCCTGTTCATCGCGGCAAAGGCCTAGGTAGCGATTCATACGGGAGGTATTGAGGATGTGGCCGCCATGGGGCACGGCGCCGGCGGCGAGGCCCGTTCGAGCGCCCTGAACCGTTACCGGGACACGCTCGGCATGGAGCTGCCGCAGGATGGCGCGAACCTCGTCTTCCGATGTCGGAAACGAAATGCTCGAGGCCTCGCCCGACGAACGAGACTCATCGCGACCGTATTCCTCGTACTCATCGGTGAAGGGTTTGATGGTTGCAGACATGCAGAACTCCCCTTTAGCTAACTACAGTGTTTGCAGGGAGATGTTACCGCATCGTTTCGTTGACGTGTTCGAGACCGTCTCCATAATTGAGGATTTTTACGTTCGTGCAATTCGGCGAGCGGCTTGATTTCCTCGGCAGACGATGCTTTTGACACATATGGCCCCGCCGTCGCCGACCGCGTGATTGTCGCTCGAAAAAAGTTGGAGTATTTTTTGCCGCCTTTTACCTGCGGAGACGCCAATCCGTCAAGCATTTGGTTAGAAATTGGTCAAGTAGCGGCTGATACGGTCGGCGTCGACAGCCAAAACCGATAGAAGTTTTGGCCCCAGAAGCAGGGAGGTTCCTATGGCATATTACTGGCCCCAGTACGGTGTCGCCATCGAAGTCGACGACGATCCCCATCTCCTGCCTTTCGAAGAAGAGGCATTCCCCGACACGACGGTCTACCACGTCACTACCGATGTGATCTGCGACCCCGAGTCGTTCTCGGCACTCGCCCACCACATCGCACGCATCCACGACATCGAGCTCCCTCCCGACTTCGATGAGCTTGTCTACTCGCGCCGTCTGATGCTTCACATGCTCTTTGGAGCGGACCCGTCCACGTTCGCACGCGTCTACACCACCAAGGACGCCGCATGAGCGCGAAGAAGTTGCCCCGGCTCGCGAGTCCGGGACATCGCAAGAAACTCATCGCTGTCTGCTTGGCTATCGTCTGCGCCCTCGTCGCCGTAGGCTTGTACGCCTGGCAGACACAGCCCGTACCCGAAGCGGGCGCCTCGGTCACGACGGCCGAGGGCAAATCGCGCCAAGAAATCCAAGACGAGCTCGACGCCATCGTCCGCGACAACATGATGACGATCTCGGTCGCGCCGGTCGCCCAGCTGCAGGAAGGCGGCAAGTTGCGCGTCAACGTGCAAAACGTCCAGGACAACAAGTTTCCCCAGCGATTCCGCGTCATTCAAAACGACGAGACCATCTATGAGTCCGGCATCGTCGAAACCGGCAAGACGGTTGAGACGTGTCCCGCCGGCGATATCGAGGAAGGCGAAGCGTATATCGAAATCCAGGCACTCGACACCAAGACCCATGACAACCACGGCAATCCGACGCGCGTCAAGGTCCGGGTGGAACAGGCCGAGAGCTAGCCCCTAACGCCCGCTGTGTCATTGCGCGCAGTCACCAACACTCGTCCAATCATCGCGGGGACGGCCCGCGGCGAATAGAAAGGAACGACCATGGACATCACCAGGAACATGAACGGAGCCAGAGCGCTCGTCGTGGGCGCAGGGCTCGCGCTCGCGCTCGCAATGGGCGCCGCCCCGACGCCAGCTATGGCAGCCGGGCGCGTTGGAACCACGAAAGTAATGGTCAGGACCGAGATCGACAACGTTGAGTTCAAAGTTCCGACGGTTATTCCCTTCGTCGCCAAGGCCGACGGCACGCTTCAGGGCCCCTCAGAAGACGCGACCACCATCGACAATCATTCGGCCTACGGCATCCATGTCACCAACATGAAGATCGACGCCATGAACACCTGGACCATTGCTGCCGACGCCAAAGCCGGAACCGCACAGAACTCCATCGACTTTAAGGTCGGCCCCGACGGGGAACTCCAGAACGCCAGCGCCGCAATGCAGGGGACGGGCCTCGATCTTTCCAAGAACGCAGCCTTCGACATGGGCTACCAGGGCATTGCCGGCGGCACGGACAAAATTAAGCTCAAGACAAGCGGAAACGTCGCCCGCGTCACGCGCGACATCTTCCGCGTAACCGGCGAAGGCGATCAGGTTGCAACGATCACCTGGACGGTCGAGCCCGGTGCGCACACGGCATAAGGCCGTCGCCCTGACCGCCGCCGTCAGCATCCTAGCGTTTGGGCCAGCCATAGCCTTTGCCCAGCAAGAACAGGCGCAGGCCGCCACGCAAGTGACGGTCGACCTCTCGGAGCTCGACCGCGGCGACCGCGAGGAACCGTTGGCGCAGACAGGCGACAGACGATGGCTCTTGGCAGCAGGCGCCACAGCAGCAGGCGCGGGGACCGCCGGCCTCGGTCTGCACATCAAACGCAGCCAGAAACAAAACACGGACAGGCCGCACTAAATTAGCTAAGGAGACCCCATGGCATCGAAGAACCTTTTGCCCGTCGTCGCACTCTGCGGCGCGCTCGCAACCGGAACGCCTGTCGCCGCTTGGGCGACTCCCGTCATGGCAGACTCCTTACCAGCAGCCCTAAGCTCCGCACCAAATCCGTCGAGCGCCATTGCGTGCAAGCGTTTTTCGATCGCACAGGCCGCAATCTCAACCTCGGGATGCCTTCGTCGTAATACGGACGGCTCGATAGTCGTGGATATCAATCGTTCGAACAAGGCAAACGGCTCCCAGGCGGGGTGCGCCGTCTGCACGTGGCGCTCGGTTGTGTTCGATGCAGATGGCGATCCGTGCGATTTGGAGTTGCGCATCGACATCGCTTCGGTCGATGACTCGGCGAACGGAGCGAAGGTCGCCTTCGACGGTACGTTTTTTGAGAAAGGAGGCGGTATATGTCTGGGCTGCGCCGCCGCGAATGCAGACGACACGCAGCCCACCCTCTCATTCACGGCATCGTTGCGGCTGACCAAAGCCGGCACCGATGCCATCGCGGCGGGAGAAGCGTCCCTGCTGTTCTACGCCGTCAGCGCCAAAGACACAGACGCTCATTTCGAGAAGCCAGCCGGATCTCTCAGCCTTACGCGCGGGACGGAGGCAGGCCCTATTGAGATCGATGCCCACGCGCAATGCAGGCAACGCATTCTTGCCGACCCGGCGCTTCTCGAAATGGAGTGGAACGGATCCGGAGCCATCGGAATTCTCCCCTCCGCGCTTGACGCCAAGACGCTCCCCTCAAACGACGAACCCATCAACGCAACCATACAAGAAGAGAGCGCGGATAAAGAAGCAAGTGCGGGCGACACGCCGTCGCCGACAAACAGCATCCCAGCTTCTCTCGAAGCACCGGATGAGCCCGCTACCGATCCAAACGATCCCGAACTCGCGGACAGTCTGGGGCTTGCTGATCCTCAAGAGATCGATGAAGGTAACTGCTGCGTGCTTGCCGCGCTCGACCACACAGAGGTCATCGACGCTGCGAACATCGAAGCTGCCGCCGCCAATCAGCCCGTCCGCAAGTCGGCTATCATCGCATTTCCTGAATCCATCGAAGTCGTCTTTTTGCCATCGGGCGAGGTCGTGGCCCCAACACTGCTCACCTTGTTGGGCGCCAAGAATACTCGAAACGAAATTAAAAAGGTCACAGTTGTCGACCCTGCAACCACCGCCAAGCTGCGTCTATACGCCGTTGCTCCAGACGGAGGCAAGGCCTTGGAATTCGATGGCGACACACTCCTAGCCTGGCGACGTCTGGACATTATGCAAGACGTCTCGTACCAGATCGAGCTCGAAGGGTTTGATCGTGCCCGCGATGCCAATATCATCGCCGCGGCTATTGAATCCCCGCAGCGGCTTATGACACTGCGCTTTGAATACTATCCCTATGTCCCGACAACCACCTGAGGCTTAAATGCTGCGCATCATTCCTAATACCGCTTATATAACGTATTAGATGGGTTGCGATGTGCCTCGCATTTCGTTCTGCTACGATTGCCACGTTGGCATCAATACAGGAGGGCTCATGCCGGGCTTGGGAACAATCATCAACGTTGTGCTTTTAGTTGCGGGCGGTCTTTTAGGATTAGCGGGCGGCCGCTTCATTACACCGCGCATCCAAGACACGCTCATGAAAGCATCGGGGCTGTGCGTCCTGTTTATCGGCCTAGGCGGCACCATGCAAAAGATGCTCATCATCGATGGAAAAGCGCTAGCGACCACCGGTACCACCATGCTCATCGTCTCATTTGCGCTCGGTTCGCTCATCGGCGAGGCCGTCAACTTGGAAGCCGCCATCGAGAACCTTGGCGAATGGCTCAAGCGCAAGACTGGCAGTGAGGGCGATAACGAGTTCACCAACGCTTTCGTCTCGACTTCACTCACCGTGTGTATCGGCGCCATGGCCATCGTGGGATCGATTCAGGACGGCCTGCTCGGTGACTGGTCCACGCTCGCCCTGAAGGGCGCACTGGACTGCATCATCGTCTGCACCATGACGGCCTCGCTCGGCCGCGGCTGCATCTTCTCGGCCCTGCCCGTCGCCGTGTTCCAGGGGACGATCACGCTGTTTGCCGGCGCACTCTCCCCCATCATGACCGCCGCGGCACTCGACAGTCTTTCGCTCGTGGGCTCCATGCTCATCTTCTGCGTCGGCGTCAATCTGATTCGCCCCCAGACCTTCCGCACGGCCAACATGCTCCCCTCCGTCGTCATAGCCGTCATCTACGCCCTTCTGTTCTAAGTCTATCTACATAGCGGTATCTCGAACATCTGTTTGATGCTGTGCTATGATATGAGGTCACCGACACCGTATAGGGAGAGGAGAGGGCGGTGGCCGACCAGGACGTCAAGATGCTCATTGAGCGCATTATGGCCGAGGCCCGGACCCATCAGTCCGCCCGCTTCTCAAACAAAATCTATGCTGACGAGCCGATTCTCAAGACCGGCCGTCAGATGCAGAACTTCCTCCCCGACCAGTACCGCAAGATGCGCGAGATATCGCGCTGGCAAGACGACCCCAAGGGCGGTGCGGGGCGTTGGCTATCAGAGGCGGAGCTTTTTTACCGTCAGGGCTTACTGATGGCCGACTTCGAAGACGATTGTCCCTACAACGGCACGTTTAAGTCGTACTTTCCCACCTACAACGCCATGAGCGATCGACAACTGCGCGGCTACTTTACCTGGCGCGCCCAGGTGCGCCGCGGCAATATCGAGGAAACGTCTACATCCTTTGCCTTCTTATATCTCTATGAGCTGATCTGCGGCATTGGCGTCGATGATCCGCTCGATGGCTTTGACAAGATCAAGGCGTTTTGGGGTGCCTATCGCGCCTTTGAGCCCGGCATCGACCGGTTCGCACGCGTATGGCTGCAGGATTACGCCGTATTCCACGGGCTCGACCCTAGGTTGCTTCGCGACTCTAAAACCGTCATGTTCGATAACGCCCTTATCGAGCTGCGACGCGCGGCTCGAGACCTTGCGCCCGCGCAGGCGCCGTCCGGTCAAACCGCTAAGCGTCGCAAAACCTCAGAGCCCACGCTCCCCCTTCCGCCTGACGAGGCGCGCGAGGAGCGGCTCATGGCCGCCATCAACGCACTCTCCACGTACAACCTCAATAACTCAAGGCTCGACCGCGGGCACCATCTCGACCTTCGCCATGTGGCATGCGCCGTATATGTCCGCATGGCGCGCTACTATGACACGCACCGAAAGACCGGCATCGTAGCGAGCTTGTTTGGGGAGGAGACGGCCATGCCCTACACCATGTTTGCCTCGGCCGTCTTCTTTGCGCCCGAGCGCCACGAGGACTGCGAATACCGCTTGGACCCCATCCATATCTACCGTTGCCAAAACGGCTTTTGGGAGTGTATGCGCATCCACGGCAGCAGACAAAAGAGTAGTAAGCTCGGTGAGATAATGCGCGCCTGCGACCAGCGCCTGCGCTTGGCGTTGGACCCCAGCCATCCCCTGAAGGAAGAAAAGGTTCCCAAGTATTTGGCCAAGATCATCGATGACGAGATCGTGGCATGGCTTTCGTGGAACGCCACACACCAGCCCGTCAAGATCGATATCGACCTGAGCCAGCTGGGGCATATCCGAAGTGCCGCCGCGCAGACGCGCGAGGCGCTTTTGATCGACGAGGAACGCGAGGACGACACGACCGCGGATGTCGAGGAAGCGGACTCTGGGCAACCGGAAGCCGAACCCGTGGCCAACATGATTGTCGAGCCGGTCGCGGCGCCCATGGAACAGGACGAGGCTGACGAGCCGACCATCTCAACTGAGCAGTTTGGCGTCGTAGCCCCGCTCCTCGCGCCAGCGCCCGCACCCGCGACGGCCATGTCCGCCGACACCGCGTCCGCACTCGTCCCCGCCGCAGAAGGCTACCTTCGTGCGTTGCTCGAGCAGAACGCGGCGCAGGCAGCATCGGCTGTGGCGCGGTCGGACCAAAGCGAAGATATGCTCGTCGATAGCATCAACGAAGCGCTCTTTGACCTGGTGGGCGACACCGTTATTGAATTTGGCGCGACAGGACCACAGATTATCGAGGACTACGAAGCAGACGTGAGAGGATACCTAGACCATGAGTGATACCGCATCCGCAGCGCCCCGCGTGCCCAAGCGCGTCGCCGCCGTCATTCTCAACTCGCTCAAAGGCGGCGTCGTCCCGCGCATCGGCCTTCCCTACATTACCGTGGGACGCGAGGTCGAGATCCGCGCCTTGCTCACCGACCTAAGCCTCATCGCCGATGGCGGCGCAAGTTTTCGCTTCCTAGTCGGTCGCTACGGCGCGGGCAAGAGCTTTTTGCTCCAGACCATCCGAACGCATGCCATGGGCGAAGGTTTTGTGGTCGCCGATGCCGACCTTTCCCCTGAGCGCCGCCTACAGGGTGGCCAGGGCCAGGGCCTCGCCACCTATCGCGAGCTCATCCGCAACATATCGACCAAGACGCGCCCCGAGGGCGGCGCGCTCAACCTTATCCTGGATCGCTGGGTCGCCTCGTGTGCCGACGCCGACGAGTCTGCCGTTAATGCCCAACTGGCCCCGCTCGAGGAAATGGTCCACGGCTTCGACTTCGCCCGTATGCTCCGCCGTTATCGCGCGGCCGTCTCGGAGGGTGACGAAGAAGCTATGAGTCGCGTGACCAAATGGATTCGCGGCGAGTACCGCACCAAGAGTGAGGCACGCGCCGAGTTGGGCTCCTCGACCATCATCAGCGACGACGACTGGTACGACTACGTCAAGCTCATCGCACGTTTTTTGGTCTGCAGCGGCTACAAGGGCATGCTGGTGCTCATCGACGAGCTCGTGAATCTATACAAGATTCCCAACGCGATTACGCGCCAATATAACTACGAGAAGATCCTGACCATGTACAACGACACGCTCCAAGGCAAAGCGCAGTACCTGGGCGTGATCATGGGCGGCACGCCGACCTCTATCGAGGACCGCCGCCGCGGCGTCTTTTCCTACGAGGCCCTTCGGAGCCGACTCGCCCAGGGCCGCTTTGCGCGCGATGACCTCAAAGACATGCTCGCGCCCATCATCCGCCTGCAGCCGCTCACCTACGAGGAGCTGCTGGTGCTCATCGAAAAGCTCATGCAGATCCATGCCGGCTACTTTGGCTGGACGCCCACGCTTACCGAGAACGACTTGGTGGACTTCCTCAAGATCGAGTTTGGCCGCGTGGGGGCCGACACGCATCTGACGCCTCGCGAGGTCATCCGCGACTTTATCGAGCTGCTCGATATCCTGTGTCAAAACCCCGATGCTAACGTGGCCGAGTTGCTGCAAAGCGTCGGCGGCGACGCGCTGGCGCCGGCAGCCGCAACAGACGACACCGGCACCGCAGACGACGACCACAACTTCGCCGAATTCACCATCTAACCTGCCAAAAAGGGACAGGTTTATTTTGGCGGGTTTTATCTGGGCAAACACCGATGTTGCAATTCGACAACCTGTTGCCCGCTGCGTTTGATAACCCGTTGTTGAAAGGAGGCCCATGAACGCTTTTGACCGCTATGCCCCGTTTATCCAGGATTTCATCTACTCCCACGATTGGGAGAGCCTGCGCTCTATCCAGGTTGCGGCAGCAGATGCAATCTTTAACACGCAAGACAATGTGCTCCTGACGGCATCCACGGCATCCGGCAAAACCGAGGCGGCCTTCTTTCCCATCCTGACCGAGTTTTGGGAGAACCCGCCCGCGAGCGTAGGCGCCCTCTACATTGGTCCTCTCAAAGCGCTCATCAACGACCAGTTTGTACGCCTCAACGATCTGTGCGAAGAGGCCGATATCCCCGTCTGGCACTGGCACGGCGATGTCTCGCAATCGCACAAGGCCAAGCTCATCAAAAAGCCAAGCGGCATTTTGCAGATTACGCCCGAATCACTCGAGGCGCTCCTGATCCACAAGCACATGGCCATCCCACGCATGTTCTGTGACCTGCGCTATGTGGTCATCGACGAAGTCCACTCGCTCATGCGCGGCGACCGCGGCGGGCAGACGCTCTGCCTTATCGAGCGCCTTTCGCGCATGGCGGGCGTGCAGCCCCGGCGCATTGGCCTTTCGGCCACCATCGGAGACCCGGAACGCACGGGTGCCTTTCTGTCGCAGGGAACAGGGCGCGACTGCGTCATTCCCCGCTTTGAGGAGCCGCGCCGCGTGTGGCGCATCTCCATGGAGCACTTCTACAACTCGGGCCCCCAGGCGCAGCAGCGAGGATTTATGAGCACAGGTCCGCAGGAAGCCGAGGTGCTCGCATGCGAGCGCATTGAGATGGCGCCACCCACGGCACTGCCTGCATCCGGACAAGACATGCGCCATAGTGGACAGCTTACACAGGAGGAGCGCCGTCAACGTCGCGAGCAGGCACGGGGCAAGGCCGTTCCTAAGGACCGTCACGCCTCCTCGGCCCCCGAGGGAGAAGTCGACATCCCGCGAGCGACCGAACAGGCGCTGCTCAACCCCACCGACACCGCGCCCGACAACGCCGATCCCGGCATGGGCTATATCTTTGAACATACCCGCGGCCGCAAGTGCCTGGTATTTGCCAACTCGCGCGAAGAGGCGGAGGCCGTGTGCTCCATGTTGCGCAGCTACTGTGAGAACCGGCACGAACCCGATCGCTTCCTGATCCATCATGGCAATCTCTCGGCATCGCTGCGCGAGACCGCCGAGGAGCTCATGCGCGACGAGGAGCAGGCACAGACAACCGTCACCACCTCCACGCTTGAGCTCGGCATTGATATCGGTCGCTTGGAGCGAGCGTTCCAGATCGACGCGCCATTTACCGTCAGCTCCTTTTTGCAGCGCATGGGGCGCACGGGCCGCCGCGACCTTCCGCCCGAGATGTGGTTTGTCATGCGCGAGGAAGAACCCGAGCCGCGTACGATGATGCCCGAGACGATTCCCTGGAAGCTCCTGCAGGGCATCGCACTCGTACAACTTTATCGCGAAGAAAAGTGGGTCGAGCCGCCTGAGCTCGATCGACTCCCCTACAGCTTGCTCTATCACCAGACCATGTCGACGCTTGCCAGCACCGGCGAGCTCACGCCGGCCGAACTTGCCCAGCGCGTGCTCACGCTCAGTTACTTCCACCGCGTCTCGGCAGACGACTACCGCGTGCTGCTGCGCCACCTCATCAAGATCGACCATATCCAGGCCACCGAGGGAGGCGGGCTCATCGTGGGCCTCGCGGGCGAGCGCATCATCAACAACTTTAAGTTCTACGCCGTGTTCCAGGAAAACGAGGAGTTTACCGTTCGCAGCGAATCGGCCGAGCTGGGCACGATCGTCAATCCGCCACCACCTGGCGAGCGCATCGCCATCGCAGGGCACTGCTGGATTGTCGAAGAAGTGGACTGGAAGCGTCACACCGTCTTTGCCACGCAGGTCAAGGGCCGCGTGCCGGCCTACTTTGGCGACTGCCCTGGCGACATTAACACGCATGTGCTCGAGCGCATGCGCCAGGCACTCAACGAACATGCGGTATATCCGTATCTCATGGGCAACGCACGGGCACGCCTTGCACAGGCTCGTCATACCGCCGAGATTTCGGGCGCGGGGACTAAGCCGCTCATCAACCTGGGCGGTGACACCTGGGCGCTCTTCCCCTGGCTGGGCAGCTATGCCTTCCTAGCGCTCGAACGTATGCTCAAGATTAAATGCGCCGCAGAGCTCGGCCTTCGAGGGCTCGATCCGTCGCGTCCATACTTTATGCAGTTTAAGATGAAGGCCGACGAGGAGACGTTCTTTGAGGTGCTCGCCGCCGAGGCCGAGAAGGACTTCGACCCTATCGAGCTCGTCTACCCCGGCGAGGTGCCTTACTTTGACCGCTACGACGAGTACGTTCCCGAGGAGCTCGTGCGCAAAGGCTTCGCCGAAGGCGTGCTCGACATCGAAGGCATGAGGCAGCGCGTCCTCAGCTGGCGCGACAACGCCTAAGACCAGTCTTCTTGGGACGGGGAGTAGCTAAAAGAGCCCCGCCCCAAAGTCACTAGTCATGGAGCAAGGTGCCGAGGAAATCCGCGTCGAAGGGCACGGCTTCGGTGAAGGCGTAGTCACCGTCGCTGGCGATGAGCAGGTAGTTCTCCTCGCCGCCGAACTCCGTGTCGCCGCAGGGGACCACCCAGGCGTGGGCGAATACCTCGAGCGCCGTGGCAACGCAATCGCGTAGGAACGATACATCGCTCCCCTCGTTTGTGCTCACGATATTGGCCACATAGATACCGCCCGGGTTCACGCTGCCCCGCACCAGACGGAGCGCCTCAACGGTTGCCAGCTCGTGCACGGGCTCGGCACCGCCAAAGCAATCGCTCACAACGACGTCGTAGCGACGGTGTCCCACGCTCGTCACACCCAGATACGAGCGCGCTTCGGCGGTAATCACCCTCAGGCGATCGCCGACCGTGCGCTCCAGCTCGTCCAAGTAGAACCAGCGACGCGCCAGACGCGTAATCTCGGCATCGTACTCGATGACGTCCATGCGTAAGCCCTCATGCGACATCAGTGTGAACTTGGGATAGGCAAACCCGCCACCGCCCAGCATGAGCATGCGGTCGATACCGTGACCATAAGCGTCACGCATCGCATCCTCGGCCTCAAACACATCGTCAAATGCGCGATAGTACGCAAAGACCGGCTCCGCCCAGCGATCGCCAACATAGCTCGCGCTTTGGTAAACGCCGCCCTGCACTAACACACGGGCCTCGTCACCGCTCTCATCGTGCACGCGCTTCACACGCGCCAACCCGTTGCGGGTTCGCGCGACCTGCAGACAGGCAGCACGAACAGCGACGGCAGCCGCACCGAGCGCCGCGGCTCCCAGGGCAACGCCGGCAACAACTCCGGCGGAAACACTCGGCTTGTTCATCTAGAGCTCCTTCTGCAGATAAAGATCATGGTCGCAAAAACCCAGGTGGCGGTAATACTCGCGCGTACCAATCGCACTGATCACGTTGATGCGCGCATAGCCGGCGTCCCGAGCAATCTCGCACGCACGTTCCACGAGCGAACGTCCGAGACCGTGATGCTGAGCCGCCTGGCCCTGATCGCCCACACGCGCCGCCATGCCATACACGTGTACCTCGCGAATCATCGCCTCGTCCGGCGTCGTCGGCAGCTCGTCCGTATGCGCGGCAACAAACGCGCGATCGGGCAGTGACAGCCGCAAAAAGCCGGCGATCTTGCCTTCGGGCGTCACCCACTGCAAAAAGCGTTCACGCGTCACCGGCGTCTTGTAAGCGACCTCATCAAGAGACAGATCATCCAGGTCGGCACCCGCGGTACTGATCTCGCGATAGCGAATCTCACGCACCGTCGCCCCATCGCCACGAGCCGCCAAGCGGTTCTCAACGAGCTGACGCAGGTTAGGTTTCTTGTTGCCCACCATGATGTCATCGGAACTAAAATCGCGAATCATGCGGCTGATACGGCAGAACGCCGGCGTCACCACGATGTCGTCGGCCAACACGTCGAGCAGTTCTTCCTCGGTATAGGGGCGCCACTCGCCGCGCTCGTAGCAGCCCACTAGACGCGAGCCCTCGATGAGCGCACACGGGTAGACCTTGACCTCGTCGGGCATAAAGGCCCCTTCGGTCATAAAGCGCTCGTAGTCGCGCTTGTCCCCCTCGGGCGTGGCGCCCAGCAGGTTAAGCATAAAATGCGCGTGGATCTTAAAGCCAAACAGGCGCGCAAGCGAAAACGCTCGCTCAATCTGAGCCACCGAAATGCGACGCTCGTTGATGTCGAGCAGGTGCTGGTCAAGACTCTGAATGCCCATCTGAATCTTGGTGCAGCCCAGGCGGCGGATGAGCGTGAGGGCTTGCGGTGTTACGGCATCGGGGCGCGTCTCGATAACGAGCCCCACCACGCGATGCTTCGCCGTCTCGTTGATGCGCTGCTGACGCTCAAGCTCCTCCATCGTTGCCGTTTGCCGCTCTGCAACCTCTCCCCACGGCGTACCGGGGCCGTACAGACGACGCACCGCGCGGTTGTAGCCGCCCACAGCAACATCCACGCGCTCCTGCTCTCCTGCAACACCGCTCGCGAGCTCGGCCTCGTCTGTCGCAATGCCGGCAGCCCGATAGCGCTCGCGGCGCTCCGCTACCACCGGCGGCAGGGCATCGGCGGGAGCGTCATCGAGCAGGCGCCCCGCCTCGGCACGGCTGATACCCGGACGCGCCAACATGGGGTTTGCCGCCACGCCGGCGACGGCATCGTCATTGAGCGCACGGAAGAGCTCCGACATAAACCACGTCTGATACCCTTCCGGATAGTCGCTCCAGGTGCCACCGAGCACGATGAGCTCTATCTTGTCGGTCGCATGCCCCATCTGCGAAAGCGCGGTCAGACGAGCGCTCACCTGCAGATACGGGTCGAAGCAATTTTGCTCCGCACGGGCGCACGCCGGCTCGGCATGTAAATAGCTTTTGGGCATGCGCAGGTCGTTGGGGCAAAACAGGCAATCGCCCGAGCACGGCCACGGCTTGGTGATGACGGTAATGGTTGCCACGCCCGAAGCCGTGCGGCGCGGCTTCATGCGTAGCACCTGCAGCAGTTGACGCTCTAGCTCGGCATCGACATTCCATCCAGCCCAACGAGCCGGATCCTCACGTTTAACCCGCTGGTAGAACGGCAGCAGACGGCGCTTGGCCAGATCGCGCTTGTCGACACCCTCACGGCGCGCCTCGGCATGTATCAGTTTTACGAGCGCCTTGTCGTCAACGGTTTCGCCGCGACGCAGGGCCTCGAGTATGTTCAAAATAATCTGTTCCATGCCCCCATTGTAAAGGCAAAGGCGCCGGAGCCCGTCACGGCTCCGGCGCCTCCATCAAACAGCGCGTCTAAGCATCTATGCTTGCGGACCAGCCCGCAGCCATCACTCCGAATCAAACGACATGTCGCCCGAACCGACCTCAAAACGATACGTAGCAGACTTATCGCCGTTATCGAATTCAAGATTCAAAATGGTCTCGCCATCGTAGTCAAGCGGAAGGAAATCGCTCTCGAAGTCGCCACTGCCCAAGGTGAGGCTCGCCTTAAAGCCCGTCGAGTTCGGAACCGTCATCTCCACATCGCCCGAGCCCACACTCACGTCCATCGACTTCGCGGGGGCCTGGTAAAGCTCGAGCGTCACATCGCCCGAACCGACCTCAGCGCTAAGCGCATCAGTCACGCTGCCCGTAAACTCTACATCTCCCGCACCCAGGAAAAGATCGAAACCATCACAGATGACACCGGCAATCTGCAGATCACCCGAGCCCACGTGCGCGTTGACTCCCTTCAGATGTTCGGCAACACGGCGCGGCAGCTCGACCGTAACTGAGCGATCGATTGCCTTACCGTCATCACTTCCAAACTGGGAAACCTTGAGCGTCGAGTCCTCGACGGATGCGATGTTTTGCGTCGCGGCCTTGGAGGCATCCATACCCTCGGCAACGCGCCCCCGCTCGATAACGCGAGCCTTGTTGCCATCAACAACCTTGACGTCCACCGAAGCCGCATTGATATCGAAATCGAGGTAGCGGAACTCATCGGCATCAAAAGTCGTGCTCGAAAGCTGCTGAGGCCGAGCGGAATAGTTACCGCTATTCAAGGAATCGTCCTCGTCAAACATATCGTCAAAATCAGACAAATGGCCAGATAGAATACCGGTCGTACGCACCATATCAGAATGAGCCAATAGCCGCGAAGTGCCAAAGACAAGCCCGATGATAAGCACGAACGCTCCGATGCCAACGCCCAAGCGTACCTTGGATTCATGCGAAAGCTTCATCATTCACCACCCTCTTTGGCAATCGGCTCAGCGGTGGCCCCGGCAGCCATGTCAGCGTCAACCGCAGTGGAAACGTCCTCCCCCTTAGTCCTAGCGACCGCCGGCGCCGGACCAACCTGGATATCCCCGCGCGCCCAATCGCCATCGAGCGCACGCGCCACCCAGTGATAGATGGGGATCGTAAAGAAGATCAGCGCGGCAAAGGGGCCGGCACCAAACAGGAACATCAGCAAAAAGAACAGCAGCCAGCACACAGCCCAATACGGGAACGACTGAAACGGACCCTTCACCGGAGTCACGCTGGTCGCACCGGCACCCGTCACCTGAGCCGTCGCCGCATTAGCTGCCTGCGCGCTCCAACTTGCCGCTTGCGCCGCCTTGGCAGCCGCATCACTCGCCTGCGTTGCCGCCTCGGTAGCTCGTGCCGCCGCCTCATGGGTGCGGGCACGCTCCGCTGCCTCGGCCTCGCGCTGACGGGCGCGGTCCTCGTTCTCAAACTCGATATCGTCCTCGATCTCATCGCTCGGATTGAGGAGCTCGTCCAAACTCACGCCATAGAGTTTTGCGAGCGAGATCAGGTTCTCGGTATCGGGCGAGCTCTCCGCACGCTCCCATTTACTGACCGCCTGGCGCGACAGCCCCAGCTTTCGCGCCAGCCCTTCTTGGCTAAAACCCTTGCTGCGACGAAGGTCGGCGAGCCGCTGCGCAGTTTCTACATTCATGGTTCCTCCTATGTGATGCCAGCCGTGCCGCCGGACCGTTTTTGTTCTTAAGGCGCCTTGCACAGTTAAAAATGTATCCGCCACCGCCAAAAGCATGCCACCTATTCTAGTGAGATTTTTGACAACCGGCGGTTGCGGGTGCATATGAGCTGCGGAAATGTGTCCAAACAAAGCAATGACCCGCAGCTCGGTTGTCCCCGTTGCGGCGTTAACGGTAGTATGGTCGTACTGTTTATTCCGCACCGCCAACGGAGGGAGTTCCGCGCCGTGAACCGCGATTTCGCCTCATCGCTCATCCAGCTCAACAATACGTTCTATCGCGAGCACTCCGCCTCCTTTTCCGATACGCGCCAGGCTCCTTGGCCCGGCTGGGTGCGCACCATGGACATAGCGCTCGACCAGCTCGATGTGGCCACCATCGAGCATCCCGTCCGCGTCTTCGATCTTGCCTGCGGCAATATGCGCTTTGAGAACTTTGCCGCCGGCGGCACGCTGGCTGCCAAGGGCGTCGACGGCGCGAGCCCCTCGGCAGATGCCAACTGCCCCTTCGAGTTCTATGGTGTCGACTCGTGCCAGGACCTGGCCATCGATGCACGCGGTCACGCCCTGCGCATTCCCAACCTGCACTTCCAGGAACTCGATGTGCTCGACGCTCTCATGAAGCTCAACCCCGCCGAGACGCCCGACGCGCTTTTCGACGCCCCGCTCGCCGACATCTCGGTCTGCTTTGGCTTTATGCACCACGTGCCGTCGTGCGAGTACCGCGTACGCGTGCTCGACGCCCTGGTGCGCCAGACGCGCCCGGGCGGCATCATCGCCATCAGCTTTTGGGAGTTTATGAACGACGAGCGCATGGCGCGCAAGGCCGTTCGAGCCGAAGCCCGCGCCGAGCTCACCCCACCGTTTGAGGGTTACGATTCCGCGCAGTTTGAAGCCGGCGACCACCTCATTGGCTGGCAAAACGACCGCCACGCCTACCGCTATTGCCATCACTTTGACGATCAGCAGATCACCGACCTGGTGCGCGGCGTCCGAACGTTCTACAAGAGCGGCGAGGTCCCCGTGCGCGAGCTTGAGCGCTTCCATGCCGACGGTCGCAGCGGCGAGCTCAACCGCTATGTGATCCTCAAGCGCCTGTAGGCATCGACGACTCGCCGCCGAGCCGCGCCGCATCTTTTGGGTAAGCTATGCCCATCCGTTTTCCAACCCACCGACGGAACGCGCAGCCACGCGTTCCATACGTATGACCAAGGAGCCTCATGGGAGCCGTCCACGTTCGCACGCCCAAGAACTTTGTGCTCGAGGAGCGCCTGGAGCGCTACGCCGATGCGATTGAGACGAGCCCCGAGGCCTATGCCGGAGATTGGCGCGAGGCTTGCGCGCCAGTTGGCAGCAAGCCCTTCGAACACCTTCACCTGGATCTTGGCTGCGACAAGGGAACGTACCTTGTAGAGCGCGCGGCCCACGAGCCAAACGCCCTCTTTATCGGCATGGACCAGGAGCCCATCTGCATCGCCTATGCCGCGCAGAAAATCTGCGAGCAGGAGCTGTCCAACGCGCTCGTCCTGCCCCGAGGTGCCGCATCGCTGCCGCAGCTGTTTGCCGCAGGCGAGCTCGATGCCATCACCATCAACTTTCCCACGCCGCAGCCCAAGGCCAAATACGCCAAAAAACGACTCGTCCATGTCGACCATCTGATGCTCTACCGCCCGCTCTTTGCAGCCGGCGCCACCGTCACGCTGCGCACCGACAGCAAGCCACTGCGCGACTACGCCCTAGGACAGTTTGCCGCAGCCGGCTACGACACGCTTTGGGTAAGTGACGACGTGCGCCGCGACCATCCCGAGCATCCCGAGACCGAATATGAATGCCGCACGCGCGAGATGGGTGCCGTCGTCTATGGCATTTGCGCCACACCCGGCGCACGGCCCAGCGATGAACAGCTCGCGGCGGGCCGTGCGCAGGAGCAAAGTCTTGCCTGCTACCTGCCCGAAAACCTCGATGAGCTCACCTACGTGCCTCTCGGCATGGAAGAGGCCGTCGAGAACTTCAGAAACCGTGCCCGCAAGGGTAAGAAGCGCCTGCCGCAAGAGCACTAACTTCACGCGCCCATTTCCTGCATTTTCTCGCGCGCTGGCACCCCGCGCCGCCGCTACGCCATAATAGTTGGCAGACAAACGCGAGAGAAAGCAACCACATGGCACAGACCACGACAGATACTTCCGCCAGCACCGTTTCCGGCGCCGGCGCCGCCAGCTCATTCTCGGGCGGCACGGGAACCGAAGCCGAGTTTGGCTCGCTCGGCGCGCTCTCCCCCACCTGGTGGGAGCCCGAGGATGGTAGCGAGCCCGAGCCATGGCTCACGCCCGATCAAGCCTTCGAACGTTTCTTTGAATGGACGAGCGATCGCGGTATTGAGCTGTGGGACCACCAGGAAGAGGCCCTCATGGATCTAGCCGCCGGTGACCATGTCATTTTGGGAACACCGACCGGATCGGGCAAGTCGCTTGTCGCGCTGGGCATGCTCTTTATGGGCATGGCGCAGGGCAAGCGCTGCTACTACACGGCCCCTATCAAGGCTCTGGTCAGCGAGAAGTTCTTCGACCTGGTACAGGTGCTCGGCCGCGATAACGTCGGCATGATCACCGGCGATACGCATATCAACACCAAGGCGCCCGTCATCTGCTGCACGGCAGAGATCCTTGCAAACGACGCACTGCGCGAGGGCGAAGATGCCGATGTTGGCTGCGTCGCCATGGACGAGTTCCACTACTTTGCCGACCCCGATCGCGGTTGGGCCTGGCAGGTGCCGCTGCTCACCCTACCTCACACGCAATTCATGCTCATGAGCGCCACGCTCGGCGATGTCACCGCAATCGCCGCCTCGCTCGAGCAACACACCGGCGCTACCTGCGACTTGGTCGTCGATGCCCCACGCCCCGTGCCGTTGAGCTACGACTACGTGACGACCTCGCTCGAAGGCACCGTCGAGCTCGCGATGCGCCGCGGCGAGGCCCCGCTCTACATCGTGCACTTTAGCCAGGATGCCGCACTTGCGACGGCGCAATCCCTCGCCAACTTTGGCATTGCCAGCAAGGAGCAGCGCGAAGCCATCAAGGAGGCAGCCAAGGGCACGAGCTTCTCGACGGCCTTCGGCAAGATCCTCAAGCGTTTGCTCGGCTGCGGCGTCGGCGTGCACCACGCCGGTATGCTGCCGCGCTATCGTCTACTGGTCGAGCGCCTGGCACAGCAGGGCCTACTGCCCGTCATTTGCGGCACCGACACACTCGGCGTCGGCATCAACGTGCCCATCCACACCGTGGTCCTCACCGCGCTCACCAAGTTCGACGGCTACAAGATGCGTCACCTGCGCGCCCGCGAGTTCCATCAGATCGCCGGTCGCGCTGGCCGTTCGGGCTTCGATACCGAGGGTATGGTCATCGCCGAGGCCCCGGAGCACGAGATCGAGAACGCCAAGCTCATGGCCAAGGCGGGTGACGACCCCAAGAAGCTCCGCAAGATTAAAAAGAAGAAGGCCCCCGAGGGCTTTGTCACCTGGAACAAGCAGACCTTTGAGCGCCTGATCGAAACGCAGCCCGAAACGCTCAAGCCGCGACTTCGCATCACACACTCCATGGTGATTAGCGTGGTCGAGCAGGGCGGCGATGCCCGCGCCCGTGTACACGACCTCATCGAGACGAGCCTGCAGACTCCCGAGGAAAAGGCAAAGCTCGAGGTTCGTGCCGACGAGATCTTCGCCACGCTCATCGACTCCGGCGTCGTCGTGCGCACCGAGGTGCCGCCCGCACCCGGCGCTCCGGTTGACGCCGCGCCGGACATAGACTACGCGCTGACGGTCGACCTGCCCGAGGACTTTGCGCTCGACCAGCCGCTCTCGCCGTTTTTGCTTGCCGCGCTGGAGCTGCTCGACACCGAGAGTGAGACCTATACCATGGACCTCATCTCGATGGTCGAGGCTACGCTCGAGGACCCCAAGCAGGTATTGCGCGCACAGGAGCGCGCCGCGCGCGACCGCGCGATGGCCGAAATGAAGGCTGACGGCGTCGAATATGAGGAACGCTTGGAGCGCATCCAGGATGTCACCTACGAAAAGCCGCTCGAGGACTTGCTCGATGCCGCCTTCGACAAGTACTGCCAGGAAGTACCTTGGGCCAACGACTACCAGCTCTCGCCCAAGAGCGTCCTGCGCGACATGCTGGAGAGCGCGAGCGATTTTAAGGGCTACATTCAAAAGCTCGGCATCGCCCGCTCCGAGGGCATTCTGCTGCGCTACCTAGCCGAGGCCTACCGTTCCCTCGATCGCACCGTGCCCATTGAGAAGCGCGATGAGCGCTTGCGTGACATTATCTCGTGGCTCGGCTTTGTGGTGCGCTCGGTCGACTCGAGCCTGGTGGACGAGTGGGAGAACGCCGGCAACCCCGCTGCACTCGACGCCGCGCCGCCGCAGGGCATCGACGAGGTCGTTGCGGACCGTCGCGGCTGCACGCTGTTGGTGCGCAACGCGCTCTTCCGCCGCGTGACCCTTGCCGCCCGCGAGCACGCTCGCGATCTGGGCGAGCTCGACGAGGACTGGGGCATGAGCGAGGTCCGCTGGCAAAAAGCACTCAACGCTTACCATGAGCAGCACGAGGAAATCCTCACCGACGGAAATGCCCGCAGCGCCGCGATGTTTTCCATCGACGAGTCCGACGAGAAGACCGCGCACGTATGGCACGTGCACCAGATCTTTGCCGACGAGGATGGCGACCACGACTTTGGCATCATGGGCGATGTCGACCTGGATGCCACGCAAGACGGCGGCGAGGTCATCTTCAAGAACTACCGCGTCGGCTTTATCGAGGACCTGCTCGAGAACTAGCCGACCATACTGAAACGGAACGGGGCCGCTGGCAACATCGCCAGCGGCCCCACTTTTGCACTATATGCTATGCCTTACTCGGCATCCTCGACCTCATATGAATCCGCCTCGGCGGGCTCATCGTTTGTCTCCGTCGCAGCCCCGCGCGCCTCGTCAAAGGCCGCCTTCATGGTCTTGTTACCCCAGGTGAGCTTGCGAATGGTAAGATCGTCGGCTTTCTTGTTGGCCAGGCGCAGATTGTTCTCGGAGGACAGCAACGCCTCCTTGGTTTTCTGCAGATGGCTAATCGTCTTGTCGATCTCATCGATCGCCGTTTGAAACTTGCGGCTCGCGATCTCGTAGTTGCGGCCGAAATCATTCTTGAACTTCTCCATCTTGGCTTCGAAGTTCGTGACGTCGATATTCTGCTGTTTGTACTCCGCCAGCTCCTGCTTATAGCGCAGCGAACCCATGGCGGCGTTGCGAAGAAGCGTGATCATGGGAATAAAGAACTGCGGGCGAATCACATACATCTTCTCGTAGCGATAGCTCACATCGACGATGCCCGCGTTGTAAAGCTCGCTCTCGGGCTCGAGCAGCGTGCAGAGCACTGCATACTCACAGCCCTTCTGGCGACGATCGTGGTCGAGCTTCTTAAAGAAGTCCTCGTTCTTGTGCTTGGTCGCAGTCTCGTCGTTCTCGTTTTTCATCTCGAACATAATCGAAATGACCTCGTTGCCGCTCGCGTCGCACTCGCGGAAGATAAAGTCCCCTTTGGTGCCCTCGGACGCATCGTTATCTTTCTCAAAGTACGCGTTAGGAAACGCCGTCATGCGTAGGCGGTTAAACTCGGTCTCGCAGTGCTGCTCGAGCGACTCGCCCACCATCTTGGTGGACAGACGGACCTTCATGTCCTTAAGGCGCTCAATCTCTTCATCCTTGTAGCGAATCAGGTCATCGCTCGCGCGCCTGGCCTGGGCAAGCTCGAGCTCATGCGCCGCCTTAGCCTGTTCCTCGCGAGAATCGCGCACCGCCAGCTCGCTCGTGAGCTTGGCACGTGCTTCATCACGCTCACGCTCCGCCGCGGCGACCGCCTCCGATAGGTTCATTTTGGCCGTCAGCTCCTGTTCGCGCAGCTGGGCACGCAGGCCCTCGGCCTCTTGCTCGGACTGAGCCTTTGCGGCGGAAAACTTCTCTTGTACCTTCGCACGATAGTCAGCAAGCGCGCGCTCGCCCTCGCTGCGAGCGGCATCGAGCTCACGCTGCGACTCTGCCGCGGCAGCAGCAAGCGCCATCTCCTGGGTCTTGTCCGCAGCGGAGAGCTTTGCCTGTAGCTCAGCAATCTGAGCGTCGCGGGCGGACAGATCGCTTTGAGCAGCATTGCGCGCCGCCGCCTCGGCAAGTTTGGCTTCGTCATCCTTGCGTCCCAGCTGCGCGCGCAAATTGTCGATCTCGCGCTGAAGCTTGGCGTTCTCCTTTTGAGCGTCGGCACGGGCTTCAACCGCCGCACGCTGGCTTGCGTTCTCGCGCTCTGCGGCAGCGCCCTCGAGCTTGGCGCGCAGTTCGGCAAGCTCAGTATCGCGCTTGGCGACCTCTTGTGCCAGCTGTTGAGCCGCAGCGTTCTTCTGCTCGACAAGCTGAGCGTTGCGCTGAGACTCCGCCTCCTGCAAAGCAGCCGTCGAACGCGAGCGCTCAAGCTCCAGCGCCTGCTCGCCCTCGCGCTGGACTGCCTTCACACGCTCATCCAGATCGCGCGAAAACTCGGCATCGCGCACTTGCTTGACGATGTCCGCATAGCCGGACGCATCGACCTTAAATACTTCGCCGCAATGCGGGCACTTAATCTCGTTCATAGCAGCTCCTCGATGGACGCAAATTTCGACCGCCTACACTCTACCGCGTCGCACGGACAAAAAAGGCGCCGCTGCCATAATGGCAACGGCGCCAGAACCACCACAAAGGTGCCTGTCCCCTTTGTCGCGGTTTGTGCAGTGGTTCAAGAATTACAGTCCAAAGAAGCCGAGGATTTGATCGCGACTTACGGGCTTGTAGTCGTTGGCGTCGAGGCCCACATCGTAGCGATAAATGGGGCGCTCGCGATCGCGGTTGCGCGCGTTGGTGCGGTCTCCCCTGCTGTGGATATGCCCGTGCAGCATGATGGCGCCACGCGCCTTGCCATTCCAGCTGAGCATGGGGTAATGGCTCAACACCAGGCGATGGCCCTTGGCATAGCCGGGAGCAATCTCCAGGTAATCATGCACGTCTTCCCAGATTTGGGGCGCAGCTGGATCTTCCCAGTCACCGTCATGGTTGCCACGGATGAGCGTTACGTTCTGACATTCGATGCGCTCGCGCAGGCGCACAGCATCCGCCAGGGGCAAACGATAGGTAAAGTCTCCCAAGATATAGAGACGGTCGTCCGCCGCCACGCACTCATTCACGGCATCGATGACCTTGCGGTTCATCTCCTCGACCGAATCAAACGGTCGATCCATGTCGTGCAGGATATTCGTGTCGCCCAGGTGCAGGTCGGCGGTAAACCACATCATCGTCTCTGTCCTCATTTCGCAACGTGTTCAACTCGTGCTAAGTATACAGACGCAGCGATGCGGCGGTTATCCAAAGAGCCCGCCGAACAGTCCGCGGCGGCGCTTGTCTTGCTTTTTCGAAGCGTCACCCTGAGTTTTCTTGTCCTGCCGCTTCTTACGGTCCTGCTCCAGCTCATCATCGTCGAGCAGCATATCCCACTCAAACGGGTCATCCGTCAGATCGAACAGGCCATCGTCATCAAACATGGCAGCCTCCCTTACCGACTAGCGAGCATCCACCACGTAGAGGCCAACGCGCACCTGGTGCCACGGGCTACGCTCGGGGGCAACCTGCTGCACGCGCGCCTCAAATACACCCTCGTGTCCGTAATACATCATCACGGATAGCGGGCCGACCTCGTTTCCCGGAACATAGCCGAGCTTGGTGTTGCCGTAATAGATCGCAACCGCCTCGGGGTCATGGGGATTATCGCGCTCGGCACACAGCGTCAGCTTATCGCCGACCTTAAGATCGCCCAGGACCAAGGCACCGTCGGCATACTGAAATCCTGCGATATGAAACGACAAAAGAACACGTGAAGGCTCGTACATGGCAACTCCTCTAACGACCGGATAAACCGGCGCTTAACCATATTGAGAAGTCTACGAACTCGTGCGGACATCATTTCGCCCGCCCGTGCCTTTCGCTCATTTGTCGCAACGCTCACATGACAGAGCGCTTGCAAATAAGATAGGAATACGCGGATGGCACCCGTGGCAGCGGGTCTTGCCAACTCCGATACACGTTTTCATCGTAAGAAATGGCCGCCTTCGTTTGCGCAGAGACGGCCATTTTGTTTGCCCTATCTTATCTAATTCTAATGCACAAACATGCGCACGAACTTGTGCTTCCAGCTTGCGTAAGGGGCATAGCGGAATGGCACGTCCAGCCAGGTTGCCTTGTTCACGATGCTCTTCTTATGGCTAAACGTATCGAAGCTCTCGCGGCCATGGTACTGCCCCATACCACTCGCGCCCATGCCGCCAAAGCCCATATGGCTCGTAGCCAAATGCATGATGGTGTCGTTGACGCAGCCGCCGCCAAAGGGCACGTAGCGCACAAAGCGCTGCTGAACTGCGCGATCCTGACTAAAGATATACAGGGCCAGCGGCGTCGGACGATCCGTAATAAACGTCTCGGCTTCGTCTAGGCTCTCAAACGTCAGCACCGGCAAAATGGGACCGAAAATCTCCTCCTGCATCACGGCGTCATCGGGGGTCACGCCGTCCAAAATCGTCGGCTCGATCTTGAGCGAAGCCTCGCGCGCGGCACCTCCCAGCACAACCTTATCGGGATCGATCAGTCCGCGTACGCGCGCAAAATGCTTAGCATTGACGATGTGCCCGTAATCCTCGTTATCGAGCGGATACTCACCAAACATGCGACGGACCTCTTCCTTGATGAGGCCCAGCAGCTCGTCGTGCACGCGCGTATCGACCAGCAGGTAGTCGGGCGCCACGCAGGTCTGCCCCACGTTGAGCCATTTACCAAAGGCGATACGCCGTGCCGCGACCTTCAAGTTTGCCGTCGCATCCACGATGCAGGGACTCTTTCCGCCCAGCTCAAGCGTCACAGGCGTAAGGTTTTTACTTGCGCGCTCCATGACGAGTTTGCCGACCGGAACGCTACCGGTAAAGAATATCTTGTCCCAGCACTCGTCGAGCAGCGCTTCGTTTTCGGCGCGCCCGCCCTCGACAACCGTCACCAAGCACGGATCAAATGCTTCTTCACAGATTTGCTTGAGCACCGCGCTCGATGCCGGAGCATAGGCGCTCGGCTTGATAACCACGGTATTGCCCGCGGCAAGGGCGCCAGCGAGCGGCTCGAGCGTCAGCAAAAACGGATAGTTCCAGGGCGCCATGATGAGCGTGACACCATAGGGCACGGCTTGCGTTTTGCACACGCTCACGGCGTTGGCAAGGTCACACGGACGCAGGCGCGAACGACTCCATCGAGCCACATGCGCAATCTGATGACGAATCTCAGAAAGCGACGTGCCGATCTCGCACATATATGCCTCGTCATGCGACTTTCCCAAATCGGTCTTGAGCGCATGGGCAATATCGGCCTCGTGCGCCCGTACCGCCTCGCGCAGGCGCACAAGCGCGCGACGTCGAGCATCGACATCAAACGTGGCGTGCGTCTTAAAGTAAGTGCGCTGATCGCCGACGATGCGCGCAATTTCCTCGGTGTTCATGGACCCTCCTAGTTCTCGTCCTCAAACATACCACCCGCGACGACCTCGTACATACGCTCGAGCTCCAAACGGTCCATTAGAAGCGGAACGGGGTACAGGGGATTAGCCTCGGCATCGGCATGCGCCGCCATTTCGGGAATGTCAGAGCGGCGAATGCCCGTGACATATTTGGGAATGTCCAAGGCGGCGTTCATTCGATCGACCCAATCGATAAAGGCCTCGGCCGCCAGGCTGTCCTGCGCGTTAGCCGGCGCGATACCGGCCATGCGGGCGAGATCGGCGAGCTTAGGAGCAGCAGTTTCGCCATAGGCGCGAAGCATATGCGGCAGGATGATGGCGTTGGCCAAGCCGTGCGGAATCCCGTAACGCCCGCCCAGGCTGTGTGCGATGGCATGAACGTATCCAACATAGGAGCGTGTAAAGGCAACACCCGCCTTATACGCCGCCGAAAGCATGTTGCGACGCGCACGCATGTCGTCGCCATGTTCATAGGCCTCGAGCAAATTGTCGTGGATGAGCTGCACCGCCTGTCGCGCCATCTTGCGCGTATAGGGCGTAGTGCTTCGCCCGATAAAGGCCTCGACGGCATGCGTCAGGGCGTCCATGCCCGTCTGCCCCGTAATGGAGGCGGGCAGGCCACGCGTAAACTCGGGATCGTGCACCGCAAAGCGCGGGATAAGTACAAAGTCGTTAATAGGGTACTTGTAGTGCGTCTCGCCATCGGTAATTACCGCCGCAAGCGTGACCTCGCTTCCCGTGCCTGCCGTGGTGGGAACGGCGATGAGCAGCGGCAGGCGACGATGAATCCGCAGCAGGCCGCGCATCTTGTTGATGGGCTTGTTTGGCTGCGCGATACGTGCTCCCACGCCCTTGGCACAGTCCATGGCCGAGCCACCGCCAAAGCCGATAATGGCCTGGCAGGCGCTCTCTCGATACAGGGACGCCGCTTCCTCCACATTTGAGACCGTAGGATTCGCTGATGTTTTGGCATAGACCGCAGCGCCAATTCCCTTGGACGCGAGCGCTGTCTCGAGCGGTGCCGTGAGCCCCAGACGGGCAATGTCGGGATCCGTCACGATAAGAACCCGTTGTATCGAACGCTTTTGAAGCACTGTGGGCACATCCTCAGCGTGCTCCAGAATGCGCGGCTCGGTATAGGGCAGCACTGGCAATGCGATGCGAAAAACCGTTTGATACGTTCGGCACCAGGCGCGGCGGGCTAGATGCATAAAGGAAACTCCCTCATTTGTTGATTGGTCAACATTTGCTCGACCGATTGTACTCAGCAGAGATCGCAGACGTCCTGCCAATCGTTAATCAATCAACATCTTCATATCTCAAAATTGTTTTATTAAAAATCATTCCTAATAGGCTTCACATTTGGTTGCATTTATGGATAATAGAACTCGTCAAGACGCACGTCCGGAGAGGGCCCTTACGGGACCGGACAAGCGCCCCATCGCCATCGATCGAAAGGATCGAATCATGAAGTTTGTTTGCCCCGTTTGCGGTTATGTGGAAGAGTTCGACGGCGACCAGCTGCCCGAGGACTTCAAGTGCCCCCAGTGCGGCGTTCCCGGTTCTCGTTTCCTGAAGCAGGAGGAGGGCCAGCTCGAGTGGGCTGCCGAGCACGTCGTGGGCGTCGCCAAGATGGAGGGCGTCTCCGAGGACATCGTTGCCGACCTGCGCGCCAACTTTGAGGGCGAGTGCTCTGAGGTCGGTATGTACCTGGCCATGGCTCGCGTCGCTCATCGCGAGGGCTATCCCGAGATCGGCCTGTACTGGGAGAAGGCTGCCCACGAGGAGGCAGAGCATGCCGCCAAGTTCGCCGAGCTCCTGGGCGAGGTCGTGACCGACTCCACCAAGAAGAACCTCGAGATGCGCGTTGAGGCCGAGAACGGCGCCACCGCCGGCAAGACCGATCTCGCCAAGCGCGCCAAGGCCGCTGGTCTCGATGCCATCCACGACACCGTGCACGAGATGGCTCGCGACGAGGCTCGCCACGGCAAGGCTTTCGCCGGCCTACTCAAGCGCTACTTTGGCTAAGCCAACCGCCTGAGACATAACCTCTAGCTCGATGAGGCCCGGACCGTATTGGTTCGGGCCTTTTTCGTGGGCTTATTGCAGCTGTTCTTGAAGAACGATGAGCGACTGAGGGCTCAGGTCGTCGTATTGAATGAGGACGCAAGATGGAGCGCTCTTAGTCGATGCCCGATCACCCGTCCACAGGCAATCGGCGATGTTGACATAGGAAATACGAGCGTCAGCAAGAGCCTTCGCGAAACTCTTCCCCGCTCCGTCCTCGGACAGGGCAACGGTGCAGTAAAGGCCCGCGTCCGCATGTTCAATCGAGACCTCCCCCGTCGGAAACGCTTTCCGCACAAGCGCCGTCAGGCTATCACGCGCCTCGCGAGCACGAACGCGCACGCGGTTCACATGTCGCTCGTAATCACCCGATTCCAGCAAACGAGCCAAAGCGACCTGGTCAACAGAGCTCACCGACGAGGCGTAGAAACCAAGGTTGCGCCTAAACCGCTCCATTAGCTCATCGGGCAACACCATATACGCCAAACGCAACGCCGATGAAAGGCTCTTCGAAAACGTGTTGGTGTAGATAACCGACTGGGCGGCATCGATCGATGCGAGCGCGGGAATCGGCTTCCCGGCAAGGCGAAACTCACAATCAAAGTCATCTTCGATGAGATACCGACCTGGTCGCTCGGCGGCCCAGCTCAGAAGCGCATAGCGACGCGCAATGCTCGTCACAAGGCCGGTCGGATACTGATGGGACGGCATCAGGTGAAGGACATCGGTCCCGCTTTTCTGCAGAGTGCTCAAGTCCACGCCCTCGTCATCCAACGGGATATGTCGAACTTTGCAGCCCATAGCCTGATAGATACGCGTCAGACGCAAATAGCCCGGGTCCTCAACGGCATACACCTTGTCGGCTCCAAGCAACTGAACCAACATGGTATCGAGCAGCTGGGCGCCTGCACCGATAACAATGTTGTTGGGGTCGACATTCATGCCCCTTGTCCCACGCAGATGGTGAGCAATTGCGCGTCGCAGCCGAGCGGTGCCCTGCGCCGGTGCGGGCGAAAAGATTTCGCGCTCATCTTCGGATGCCAGCGTCGCCCGTAGTGCGCTTTGCCAAAGCCGCGCCGCCTCCAAAGCGGAAGGAGAAAGTGCATCGAACAGCTCGACCTGTCCGTTGACATCATGCGCGCTGAGGCCCACAGAGACGGTATCTCGGTCGATGCCCTGCGAAGCCAAAGGCAAAACCGGTGCATCCGGAAGCTTGCAAGCGTAGTAGCCACGACGCGGCATTGAGCAAATATAGCCCTCGGCAAGTAACTGGCTATATGCATTCTCGATGGTAATGACACTGATTCCCAGATGACTGGCAAATGCGCGCTTAGACGGAAGATGCTCCCCCGCCGCAATACGTCCAGCAACAATATCATCTCGAATTTGCTGGTAAACATACTCATAAAGCGATGCTTCGCCGCGTTTTTCCAAATTGTAGTCAAGCATGAGTTTGCCACCTGACCTTATCGAGCTGTTCAATCTGGTATTAGGCTGACCTTATTATTATCTCGAAAACTGAGTATTTTGCCATACCCAGCTCCCCGATAGGATGTTCCGTCAAGCAATGCACATGCCAACCAAGGGAGCAACCATGGCAGAACAGACCAGCAAGGCCGATCGCGTCAAACTCAATCGCGAACTCGCGCAGATGCTCAAGGGCGGCGTCATCATGGACGTCACCACGCCCGAGCAGGCACGTATCGCCGAGGAGGCAGGCGCCTGCGCCGTCATGGCACTCGAGCGCATCCCGGCCGACATCCGCGCCGCAGGCGGCGTCTCGCGCATGAGCGACCCCAAGATGATCAAGGGCATCCAAGAGGCCGTCTCCATCCCCGTCATGGCCAAGTGCCGCATCGGTCACATTGTCGAGGCGCAGGTCCTGCAGGCCATCGAGATCGATTACATCGACGAGTCCGAGGTTCTCTCCCCTGCCGATGACGTCTATCACATCGACAAGACCCAGTTTGACGTGCCATTTGTCTGCGGCGCCCGCGATCTGGGCGAGGCGCTGCGCCGTGTTGCCGAGGGCGCCACTATGATTCGCACCAAGGGTGAGCCGGGTACGGGCGACGTCGTCCAGGCCGTGCGTCACATGCGCAAAATCCAAAAGCAGATCCGCGACGTTGTTGCCCTGCGCGACGACGAGCTCTTTGAGGCAGCCAAGCAACTGCAGGTTCCGGTCGAGCTGGTGCGCGAGGTCCATGCCACGGGAAAGCTTCCCGTCGTGAACTTTGCCGCCGGCGGCGTAGCGACCCCCGCCGACGCCGCGCTGATGATGCAGCTGGGCGCCGGAGGCGTCTTTGTCGGCTCGGGCATCTTTAAGAGCGGCGACCCCGCCAAGCGCGCAGCCGCCATCGTCAAGGCCGTGGCAAACTTCACCGATGCCAAGCTCATCGCCGAGCTTTCTGAGGACCTGGGCGAGGCCATGGTCGGCATCAACGCCGACGAGATCGAGATCATCATGGAGGAGCGCGGGCGCTAGTCCAGCAGAAAGGATCGCACATGAGCGATTACGCAGACCAGACAGTCGCCGTGCTGGCGGTCCAAGGTGCTTTTGCCGAGCACGAGGCAAGGCTATCCGAGCTGGGCGCACATTGTATTGAGCTGAGGCAGGCGACTGATTTGAAGCAGGACTTTGACCGTCTGGTACTTCCCGGCGGCGAGTCTACCGTTCAAGGGAAGCTGCTTGATGAGTTGGGCATGCTCGAGGAGCTTCGTGCCTGTATCGCTGAAGGCATGCCCGTCCTGGGCACCTGCGCCGGCTTGATTCTGCTGGCGCGCGACCTTGCCGCCCACGACGATAAGGGGACGCCGCGCCTGGCAACCATGGATGTACTTGTCGAGCGCAATGCCTACGGCAGGCAGCTCGGCAGCTTTCGAGCCAAGGGGCAGGTAGCCGGCATCGACGGTGAGGTGCCGCTGACGTTTATCCGCGCGCCCCGCATCGTCGAGGTCCACGGCGACGCAAAGGCCTTAGCGAAAGTCGACAGCCGTATCGTCGCCGCGCGCCAGGGCAACCAGCTCGGCGTAACCTTCCACCCCGAACTCGACGAAGACACCCGCCTCCACGAACTCTTCCTTCAGATGTAGGAAGAGCAGAAACGAGCGTGGATTTTCGGACACATAACAAATGAGAGTGGACAATCTTCCACTCTGAGCTTGAATGCAGGCTCAAACCGGGAGATTATCCACTCTCATGCTATGTAGTCATTTAAGAACGTCCCCAATGACTACTTCGACAACACCGATGTTTTGGTACCGACAGCGAAAACCCGCCAGAGCGAGGGAGGCCCTTTTGGGGCGAGATGACGCCATAGGTTGAGCATAAGTCAGCGAGCGGGCCGCATTTGAGACAAGGTGACGTGAAACGAAAGGGCGCTGACCTTCTGGTCGCGCCCTTGAAGTTGAACGTCAGATTGTCCAAATGCGGCCCGCGCAGCGTCGGCCCGTTACGGCGTTTGGTAAAACGCCGTAACTAAAAACGGTTGCCGCGGAAGCCGCCGCCGTTGCGGCCGCCACGATCGCCACCGCGACCGCCACGGTCGTTACCACGGTTGCCGCCGAAGCCGCCACGGTTGCCACCGCGATCGCCATAGCCACCACGGTTGCCGCCAAAGCCGCCGCGACCGCCACGGTCGCCGCCACGGTCACCAAAACCGCCACGGCCGCCGCGATCGCCACCGCGACCGCCACGGTCGCCGCCACGGCCACCGCGGTCACCAAAGCCGCCACGGCCGCCTCGATCGCCACCGCGACCGCCACGGTCGTCACGGCCGCCGCGAGGACCGCGGTCCTCGTCCAGGCCCATGGCGACAAGCGGAGCGATAACCTTATCGAGAGCGGCCATCAGCTCGGTGGCCTCCTCGTAAGAAAGCTCGGGCAGGAGCTTCTCCTTCTTGTTGGCAAGCTCGACCAGGCCCTCAGCGGCATCCTCGGCAGCGAAGACGACGATCTTGCGCATATCGCCCTCGGCGTCGTCGATACGGCCGACCAGATCGGCGGCCTCGGCCTCGGCCATCAGGCCATCGAGCTCACGGAGGCGCATGCCCAGCAGGTCGGACATTTCCTTCTGCTCCATCTTGGGCTTGAGGTCAAGAAGCTTGATGGCGCGCTCGATGTTCGCCATGCGCTCGGCCTTGGCCTCCTCCTCCTTGGAAATAGCAAAGCGACGGCTACGCAGCAGGCGGGCGGCCTTCTGCATCTTGTCCATCAGCTCTTCGTCATCGTAATCAACGGCGGCCTTGACAACCTCGGCCTCCTCCTCGGCGGAAACCTCGTCAGCAGCCTCAACCTCGGCAGCTTCGGTCTCCACGGTCTCGACTGCCTCGACCTCGGCAGCCATGGTCTCGTTCTCGGTCTCGTTCATGATCTCTTCGTTCTCAGACATGAGACTCCTTCTTGGCCCTCTCGGGCATCATCGCCCCATTCGCGGGGCCCGTCGCGCACTCTTTGCGCTTTAAACATTCATGCCTCTCGGCAAAACGTCCATTAGTTTATGGTGTCGCCATCCAATCTAGCTGCAGAATCTATGTGCACACATTAATGCGACATGTGCGACTCGCGACGAGCGTACACCAGCGACGCCACGAACCCGACCACGGCAATTACAGCCGCCACACGCACGGCAGCTGCAAATCCAATCGCCTGGGCAACTTCGGTCGCAGCGCCAGCCGCGCCGGCGGTCGCCGCAGAACTCGAGAGCAGACCGATAAACAGCGACGGGCCAAACGACGCGGCGATCATATTCCACGTGTTAAGCAATGCCGTTCCGTGAGGATGCTCAGCGGCAGGAAGCGTCTCCAAGCCGGCCGTCTGCGAGGGGCTCAGCACCAGGCCGACTCCGGCATACACCACAACGGTCAGCGCCACGACGACGCCGACGTTCATGCTTGCCGCCGTCATCGAGATTGCAGTCTGCCCCACGGCAATCAGGGCAAAGCCGACCGGCAGCAGCGGCCATGCGCCACGGGCGTCCATCACGCGTCCGCCCACAATCGAGGTCACGGCGTTGCAGGCAATCGCCGGCAAAATGAGCAGGCCCGCAACAAGTGCGGTCATGCCGTAGGCACCTTCAAAATAGAGCGGCAACAAAACACTCATCGAGAACGTCGTCATCATCGACACCACCACAAGCAGGCACGCAGGCCAAAAGCGAACGCTCGCCATGGGACGCACGTTAAGCACCGGATGCTCGAGCTTGAGCTGACGGGCCGCAAACAGGCCGAGCAGCACAACGGCGGCGAAGAGCGTCGCGATGCCGGTGGTCAGATTGGTCGAGAACTCGCCTACGGAATACACAAATGCCGTAATGCCGGCGGCGAGCAAAACAACCGACAGAATATCAAGCGTGGTGTTCGAGCGCTCTCCGACATTCTGAACGAGCTTTACGCCCGCCGCAGCGACCGCAATACCGCCCACCAGCGGCACTACGAACACCGCCCTCCAGCCAAATAACGTGCACATTAGACCGCTGATCACGGGTCCAAACGCCGGCCCTAGCGTAATGCAGGCGCCGCCCAGGCTCAGATACAGACCGAGCTTCTCGCGCGGGGCGCAAGACAGCACCACGTTCATCATGAGCGGGAACAAGATGCCCGATCCCGCAGCCTGCAAAATACGACTTGGCAGCAAAACGCTAAACGACGGAGCGACCAGGCACAGGACTTCGCCGGCGACCATACATCCGCATGCGAAAAATAACAGCTTGCGCGTCGAGAAACGGCCGGACAGGAAGGCCATGATGGCCGTAAAGATCGACGTCACGATCATGTAGCCCGAGACGAGCCACTGCGCCGTGGTAGCACTCACCGAAAAGGCTGTCATAATGTCGTGCAACGCCACGTTAATGATGTTCTCGTTAAACGCGGCAACAAAGGCTGCAATATACATAACGACGAGAATCGCCGCGGTGGCCGATGGCGTTGCTTGAACTTGTTGCTGAGATTTGCTCCCCATGCATTTCCTTCCTCTTGGAACGACAGTCGCATCGCCCCAGAGGAACAGTCCAGGGCGAAAAAATGAGCCCTAGACTTACGCCAGACGCCGTACTCGACGAGTCTGACAACATGGTCCAACGTCGAAAGATTGTAACGCGGACGCACAGCTTTCCTTCCGCGCTATTATTAAAAGTCCACGAAAGCATAAGACATGAGGAGCCCGCCATGATTAAGCCCATCATGAAATCCGAGTTCTTTTTGCGCCTGTCTTCCGAAGACGCAGGGCCCGACGACGCCGTGACCGGGCAGGACCTCCTGGATACGCTCCACGAGCATGAGCACGAGTGCGTGGGTCTCGCCGCCAACATGATCGGCGTGCGCAAACGCATCATCTGCGTAAAGGACGGCAGCAAATCGCTGCTTATGTACAACCCGCAAATTCTTGAGCAGGTCAACGCCTACCAGACGAGCGAAGGATGTCTCTCGCTGATCGGCGAGCGTCCCTGTACCCGCTATCGCCGCATTAAGGTTGAGTATTTGGACGAGAACTTCGTCCACCGCATCAAAAACTTCTCGGGCTACACCGCCGAGATCATCCAACACGAAATCGACCACTGCAACGGCGTCGTGGTTTAGGCCACCTGCCAAAATGAGGGTACCGGAGGCCTCCCTATGGATATCAGCCGCTTTGGCGAATTCGCCATCTTAGCGCAGTCACGCACGTTTCTTGATGCGGCGGAACTGCTTTTCATGTCGCAATCAACCCTCTCTAAGCACATCATGGCAATGGAGCACGAACTCGGCTGCAAGCTCATCGATCGAAGCCAGCGCCACGTAACACTCACCGCGCAAGGTGAAGCGCTCCTCCCCTATGCGCAAAAAATTGCGACGCTTCAGCACCGCTATCTTGCCGCCATTCAAATAGGCGCAGGTGAGCCGCTCGAGCACCTCACCGTAGGTTCTATCCCCATTATGGCCCCTTATGGGATCACGGACGCCGTCATCGATTTTCAGCAGGCGAACCCCTCATATTCTGTTGAGCTCATCGAGGGCGAGGGCGACACACTCAAGCGCATGCTCCTGCACGAGGACATTGACCTGGCCTTCATCCGTGACGGCGGCGCCATCGAGCCGGAGTTCAAAAAGATTCCCTTTACGACCGACCAGCTCGTGGCCGTCCTTCCACTCGACCATCCGCTCGCCGAACGTGACACCGTCGAGATAGACGACCTTATCGACGAGAATTTCCTCATGCTTCCCCAAGGCTCGTTCGTAAGCGAGCTCGTCCTTTCCCTTTGTCGCGAAGCTGGATTTGGCCCACGTGTTACGTTCACCGGCAAACGAGCCGAGAACATCATCTCCCTTGTCGCGCGCGGCGCCGGCGTCTCATTCCTCATGCGCAAGCCGGCGGAATCGCTCGCCAGCGGAAAGGTAGCCCTGGTGCCGCTTGAGCCCGCGACGACCTCCGAGGTCAGGCTCTACCTCAAGCGGAACGCCGCGCACTCGCAGGCGGTCGTCTCGTTCATCGGCTTCCTCCCCTACCGTCAGCTCCTGCAGGGCGACCGTACGTCTTCTAACGCGGCACGACCGTCATAATCCCCGCTGCTCCACAACCGCAGACTTGTGTCCGCAAACACGATGACAGCGGCACAAAACACAAATATGCCTCGGGCGGCACGTCGCCGTCCGAGGCATATTTAGTTAAAGTGCGCAGAAAGACTAGTCCACCGAGATGTTGAGTGCCTTACCGCCCTCGTCCTTCTTGGTACCGATCACCATAGCGGCGACAAGAGCCAGAACGAAAGCGACCACACCGGAGATGACAAGGCCGATAAAGCCCGTGTCGATGCCGGCAGGGTTAATAAAGCTCGGGAAACCGAGCGGGCCGGAGGCACCGAAGGCATAGAGCTTGGCACCCATGAGGCCGGCAATGGCGCCGCCTACACCAGCGGAAATAAAGGTTGCCCACATAAGGCGCTTACGCGGCAGCAAGATGGCGTAAAGCGCAGGCTCGTTGACACCGAAAATCGAAGAGACAAGGGCGGGAATGTTGACGGCAGCATTTTCCTCGGAGTCCTTGGTTCGGATGATCATGCCAAGCACAGCGCCGGCGATGGCGCAACCGCCTGCATACACGAGCGGGTTAATGAGGTCATAGCCGTAGGTTGCGACATCGAGGAACCACAGCGGGATGATACCCCAGTGCAGGCCGAACATGACGAGCAGGCTCCAGAACGTGCCGATGACGAAGCCGGCGATGGCGGGTTGGAAGTTGATGAGCATCAGAATGACCTGGGCAACGATGTTGGAGAGGACCGTCATGACCGGACCGACCACAAGCAGGCCAAGGATGCCGCAAATGAGGAGCGTCAGGATGTTGGAGAAGAACGAGCTCACAAGCGCGGGCAGCGCGTTAGAAAGGGCCTTGTGCACCTTGGAGGCAATCCAGACGATAAAGATCGCAGGCAGAATCGTCGATGAGTAATTCTGCATGATCAGCGGGATGCCAAAAATATCACCGTAGACATTGGACTCGAAGACCGTACCGGCGCCGAGCGTGTAGAGCGGATCTCCGCCCATAAGGGCAACGAGCGTCGGGTAGACGAGGATACCGCCGAGCGCCATTCCCATAACGGGCTTAAGTCCGAACTTCTTGGCCGACGTCCAGCCAATGATTAGCGGAAAGAAATAGAAGACCGAATCTCCGATTGCCGAGAGCGTCACATACGTATTGCTGTCCTTGGCAAGCCAACCGGCAACCGTGCAGAGCGCAAGCATCGACTTGATGAAGCCACCGGCCATAAGCACACCAAGAACCGGCTGCAGAATCTCGGAAATGATGGCGAGCAGGCGCGAGAACGGATCGCCCTTCTTGACATTGTCGCCCTCATCGATATCAAGCGCAGGCTTGGCGTCGAACCCGCCAATCTGAACAAGGTCGTTGTAGACGGCCTCGACGGTGGCGCCGATCACGATCTGGTACTGTCCGCCGGCCTGGATGACGTCAACGACGCCCTTCGTCGCCTTAAGCTCATTGGTCTGGGCAAGTGATTCATCCTTGAGGTGGAAGCGGAGACGCGTAATGCAGTGGCTCACGTCTAACACATTGTCTCGACCACCGACCTTTGTGATGATTTCATCGCAAAGCTTCTGGTATTTCATGGAATTCTCCTTTTTCTGAGCGGGGTATAGCATCGATTTCATGCCTCCGTAGTCGACGTGGGAGGGCAAGGAATCCGCTTCCCCCTTTGAAATCCGCGGACGCACGTACGCCCGGGATGGGAAACGGCAGAGAAGATGGAAGATGCCGATCACGTGGCAGGGAGCCTCATTGGCCCATATCACGCAATCAGGTCTACAGACGCGAATCTGCTGCGCCGAGAAGTCTCGTCGTCTGGCAGAACTTGTCGCACAGACGTTCCGGTTCGCCCTGGGGAATCTGGGTACGCTCGGTCTCAAAGGAGAGGCCGTATTCACGCGCCGGAAGGAAGTACTCGTAATAGCCGTTGGTGTAACCGCAAACTATTCCCTCGACCGGGCATTCGCGCTTCATGCGAATACCCAGGTCGCTGCCGAGCTCACTCGGGAACACAAAGAGATGCAGGCCGCCCAGACTGATGACGGCACACTTAAGCGTGAGCGAAAAGTCGTCATGGGCAACGGTGTGATAGAACGTCTGAGGCTCGATGCGGTCGAGAACGACCTCGCAATCGAGCTTGATCTGGGAAATCGCCTCGGCAAGACCGGTCGAAACGCGCTCGACCTCGGGAATGCCGCGTCCCTGGCGAAAATTGCGGTCGCTACAGTCGCCAGCAGCACCGACGACCATGGCCGGATAGTAACCAAGACTCTGAGCGAGCTTTTTGCCGGTAAGACCGGCGAGTTCGCTCGTGAGCTCCGTGCAGTCGGGTCCGACGCAAGCGGAATGCACCGCCCAGTTCACAAAGCCCGCAAATGGCTTGCCTTCGGTATCGAAGAACGATACGACAATGACCTCATTGTCGGCGAGTTCACCTGGGATGATGCGGTTGTCGTAGAAACCGGTGATGACCTGCTTGCCCAAGCGACAAATCGCGGGCTGTGCGTTGGCGCGGCACTCCTCAAAGCATTGGCAAATGGTATCGAGGAACCAGCGGTAGTAGTTCTCGTCGAATTTTCCCGTCCACCAGCTGCGGTGGTAAGCGACGATTGAAGTATGGTCGTGCGTCGCCGAGAGCAGAACGCAATCACGGTCAATGCCGTAGCGCTCAGCGAGCATTGTCTTGACTTCCTCGGCCATGCTTTCCTCGAACTCGAGGACATCGGCATTAAAGAGAAACACTTCACGTTCGCCTTGCTGGAAGAGGATGGCGTTGGCGAAGACGTCGTCATGGACGCCTGTCGCAGGTTCAAGACGGTTGGGAAGATTGCGGTAGCCAATCAGGTAGATGTCGCCCTGTGGGGTGATTTTGCGGCGCGCGTGTCCAATGTTCATGCACGTTCTCCTTCTGTGTCACGCCGCATTCAAGGCGGCAATGATGATTTCGACGAGGCGCTCATGGGATCCGGCGGCAAAACCGGAGTTCATAGCCTCATAGGTGATTTTTTCGTACGCGTCGGGAGCCGGTAGGTACTTCTGTCCGCCGTTGACGAGCGTGGCAAAGAACACAGAGCCGGACCGAGCGGCGCGCACAGTGGCGCCGAATGCACTCGAGACCTCGGGTTGTACGCCGACAAGCTCGACGTTTCCCAGCCGGAGCAGATAGACCCTCGTGCGCTGCTCGCCAGCGGCATGAAACTCATACGTTCGGTGCGGAGCCAAAGAGTGAAAATCGGCGCGTGTCTGAGCGGGCAGGAGAACGTCGACCGTGCGGGCATCGATGCCGGTAGCGTCATCCTCACGCGCCATGCGAGCGGCCTCGATCAAAGCATCGCCCAAGGCCTGCCCCTGCTGGTGCAGCATGCGGTATCCGTCCTCATGGGCATCGACCGTCTGCTTAACGCCGACCGCATCGAACATGACGTTCATGGCGCGCTCCGCCGGACCTTGGTCGCCCGCGGCGCCTGGCAGCAACAGGGCAACGCCGCCCAGCTCGCGCTCGAGTGACATGGCGGCAAAACCAAAGAGGTCTCCGCTCGCCATGCGCCTCCCCTCGGAGTCGCGCGACCCGTCGAGCACGGAGGACTGAACATCCGCCATCGCGAGCACGGCAACATACTCGTCCCCGGCATCCCTTATGGCGAGTACGGGCATCGTGTGGTCGGCAAACCCCCTGGGATTCGAGCCCAACCACCAGCCGGCAGGCGTCTCAATGTCGCGATTAACGTTCACGGGGCATTCGCCCTCCACAGTGGCGAGCGTGGCAGAGCGAATGCCCGCAACAGCGCGCTCGACAGCCGTGCGGGCGGCAGCGACGAGCGCTGCGCGATAGCGCTCGTTGCGATTGCGGGTAGCATCGTCGGCAAGATGCCCGGGAGTGCGGACGTGAGGCATGGAAAACGTGTGGGTAGGAACCACCCAAGAATAAGCACCGCTGCAATTGGCGGCATCCTCAACAACCTCACGCAGATCGGCGAGTAGAGCCGGAGCGATCGAGGTGACCTCAAGCGAAAGGACGCAGGCGCGTCGCCCCATCCCCTCGATGATAAGGGCACGGGCGAAGACCTCATGACGGAGTTCGTCGAAACCGTCGAACGGCAACACGTCCCCAAGATCGATGGCCACACGAGCGGCCCCAGCCCTCATCTCTCCTTCGCCCATGGCAGATACTCCCCTCTGATTGCCGCTCACTCGACACCGTACAGTTGCTGCGCCGTACCGCCAAGCACAAGGTCGCTGTCTGTATCGCTCAGATTTGCAGCGCGAACGCAGGCGACACCCTCGGTGAGCCACTCGCGTTTAACGGGATAGCTCGTGCCAAAAACAATATGGTCTGCACCCAGCACGTCAACCGCGCAGGCGAGGAGTGTCTTGCCCCAAGGCTGGGCATGGGACATGTCGAAATAGATGTTGTTCTCGAGGTGCCTGGAAACGGTCTCGGTATCGACCTGAAAACGGCCAGAAGCATCAGGGCGCTTGGGACCATGAGGCAGCAGCATCTCCTTGAACGCAAAGTATGCGCCGCCGAGCATGGAGTGGACCATCTTGATATTGGGATAGCGCTCAAAGAAATCACCAAAGATCTCTCGGCCGATCGCCGTAGTTTGGTCGACGCAGCGGCCATAAGAGCGGCGAAGGTTGTCGTACGCGAGAAGCGACTCGTTCTCGACCGGCACGGGAACATGGTGCACGTAAACGGTGGCATGACGTTCGTTCAGGTGCTCGAAAAAGCTCGAGAAGACCTGGTCGTCGAGATAGCGCTTGCCGTAGTGAGCGCAGAGCTGCACGCCCGCAAAACCATCGTCGAGCCTGCGGTCGAGCTCCTCCAAATTCGCTTTGGTGCCAAAGGGCGGCACGGCAACAAGCGGAATCAGACGGCCATTTGACGCCTTCGCGTCAGCAGCCATACCGTCGTTGAAACGCCGGCACATCTCGAGCGACATCCACTCGTGGCAGCCGGGGAACTTAAGGATCGCCTTGTCGACCCCCGCCTCATCCATATCGGCCAAGCGCTTCTCGAGGGTGTAGTCGCCCTCAATGTAGTTAAGACCCGGAGAACCGGCGGGCATCTCGATCACGATCTGTCGTTTGCCGGCGGAATTCATGGTCAGATAGCCTTCGGTGTCATAGGCGCGGGGTACCTCGGCCAAAAACTGTTCGCAGAGCGTCTCGTCATGAAAGATGCGCTCGTCGAACCAGTAGGAATTTGCATCGATAATCATTGGTTGGAACCGCCTTTCATCTTGTTGAAAACATTCTAGAAAAGCAGGTACCCGGACATCAATTCCAGCTTAAGCCCACTGTATTCCATTTTGGAATAGAACTTACCGCTCACGCGCGAACCTCGCCCGCTCAACGAGACAAGCGCTAACAGCACGGGCTTAGACAGAAAACGGTCGGCCCGCATCCGTTGCGGGCCGACCGTTTCATTACAGGCTACCTTTGCCGTTACGCCTGGCGGTAGTGATCGAAGAAGTCGGCGAGGTCTTCGAGGGACTCCTTGAGTACTTCCATGCGCGGCAGGTACACGATACGGAAGTGGTCGGGCTCAGCCCAGTTGAAGCCGCCGCCGCGCGTGATCAGGATCTTCTTCTCGTGCAGCAGGTCAAGGGCGAACTGCTCGTCATCGGTGATGTTGAACTTCTTCACATCCATCTTGGGGAAGATGTAGAACGCCGCGCGCGGCTTAACCACCGAGATGCCGTCAATCTTGTTGAGCGCCTCATACACAAAGTTGCGCTGCTCGTAGACACGGCCGCCGGGACGGATGTAGTCGTTAACGGACTGATGACCACCGAGTGCCGTCTGAACGATCGACTGAGCCGGCACGTTGGAGCACAGGCGCATGTTGGAGAGCATGTTGATACCCATGATGAAGTCGCTCATGCAGCGCTGGTTGCCCGAAAGCACCATCCAGCCAATACGATAGCCCGCAATCATGTGCGACTTGGAAAGGCCACTAAAGGTAACGCAGGGCAGGTCGGGGGCGAGCGAGGCAATCGAGACGTGCTCGTAGCCGTCCATGCACAGGCGGTCGTAAATCTCGTCTGCAAAAATCATGAGCTGGTGCCTGCGCGCAACCTCAACGATGCCCTCGAGCACCTCACGCGGGTAAACGGAGCCCGTGGGGTTGTTGGGGTTGATGATGACGAGGGCTTTGGTCGCGCTCGTGATCTTGGACTCCATATCCTCCAGGTCGGGATACCAATCCGCCTGCTCGTCGCACAGGTAGTGCACAGGATGGCCGCCGGCAAGGGTCGCGCACGCCGTCCACAGCGGGTAGTCGGGGCTGGGGATCAGAATCTCATCGCCGTTGTCGAGCAGCGCGTTCATCGAAAGCTGAATGAGCTCGGACACGCCGTTGCCCGTGTAGATATGCTCCATCTGAACGTTGGGCAGGCCCTTGATCTGCGAATACTGCATGATCGCCTTGCGCGCGGAGAACAGGCCGCGCGAGTTGGAATAGCCTTCGCAGTCGGGCAGCTGCTGGCGCATGTCCTTGATGACCTCATCGGGCGTGCGGAAACCGAAGGGCGCCGGGTTACCGATATTGAGCTTGAGGATGCGCTCGCCCTCGTCCTCCATACGGGCGGCCTCGTCGACGACGGGGCCGCGAACGTCATACAGGACGTTATCGAGCTTGGTGGATTTAGAAAAAGTGCGCATGGTGGTGCTCCTTGCAATTTGAGCTGAGGGATGGGGTTCGGGCTTGGAATCGTTGCGGGGTGATGATGCCTCGCCTTGATCGGCGTCGCCGGCAAGCAGCCAGGTAACATCGACCTCCAAAATACGGGCGAGCAGCTCAGCCACATCGCGCCGCGGGGTCGTCTTGCCGCTCACATATTGGCTCATCTGACTCTTGCCGAGTTTTTTGCCGAGCATCTCCGATGCGCGGATCACGTCCGACTGGCGAACGTCGCGATCGGACATAGTCTGTCGCAGGCGATCGCTAAACGTCTCTTGGGCCACAGGAACCTCCTTGCTGGCAAAGTTCAATTTATAGAACATGAATTGAACCATGGTTCAATTTAGCAAGCAGTATAACGCGGCGCTTCATTCGAAAGTTCAATTTCATAAGAAAATGTATCGGACTCCGAGATCTGCCCAAAGCAAACAATGGCGTGTACACGTTTAGAGGTATTCGAGAAAACGGGCGGCGGCAAGCGAAACATCGGCCGTTCGATATATGGCGTTGATCTGCCGATGGGGATGTCCCTCGAGCGAACGCACGGCAACATCGAACTGACAACGGCGCAAGATGAGCGCGGGAAGAATGCTCACGCCCAGGCCGTCCTCGACCATAGCCATAATCGCATAATCATCCCAGGTCGACAGCTTGGAGCACACCGTCAGCCCCGCCCGACGGAACAGCGGCGTAATCTCGTCATCGGTGCCGCGTTCTAGCAGAATAAACTGCTCGTTGGCTAAATCGGCAAGAGAAACGACCTCCGCCGTGGCAAGCAAAGAGCCTGCCGGCACTACCGCCATCAACTCGTCGCGCACCAAAGACCGCGATGCCATGCCGTTTTCTCGGGGATCACGCGGGATAAAGCCCAGGTCGCAGCGGCCTTCCGCCACCCATTGCTCAATCTCGGAGTAATCACCCATCAGCAGCTCGTAATCGACATCCGGATGATCGGCGCGAAAGCGCGCGATCACCGGCGGCAGTACATGAGTCGCCACACTCGAAAACGTACCGATACAGATCTTGCCGCGCATTAGCCCTCGCATCTCGTCCACGCGTCGCTGCAGGCGGCCAAACTCTTCGCATAACGCCTCGACTGCCGGCATGACCTGCCGCCCGTCGGCAGAAAGCACCACGCCCTCGCGGCTGCGATCAAGCACCTTAAAACCCCAGTCTGCCTCAAGGTCGCCCACCATGCGGCTCACGCCCGACTGCGAATAGCTCAGCCGCTCTGCAGCACGCGTAAAGCTGCCGGCACGCACCGTCTCGAGCAGCACTTGCATCTTTTGGATATTGGTCTCCACGGCACGTCCCCACCCTTGTATGAGTTTTTGTCATGTTTTCCATGCATTATATTCGCTTTTCTTCTAAAGCCAGTTCACCCATAGTGAACATGCTCGGATATAGAGGGGATAGAAGCGCATGAACAACGGACTGTTTACGTACTTAGCAGCATTGCTATTGTTTGGCTCCAACGGCATCATCGCCGCTGCCATCGTGCTGCCGAGCTCCGATATCGTGCTGCTACGCACGTTTTTGGGCGCTCTCTCGCTTGTCACTATCCTCGCCATCACCCAACACCATAAACTGCAGGCGCCATCTCGTCCCCGCGAAGCCGCGGCCCTCCTCCTCTCGGGAGCTGCGCTGGGCGCCAGCTGGATTTTTCTGTTCCGCGCCTACCAGACGATCGGCGTCGGCGTATCCTCGCTGCTGTACTACTGCGGCCCCATCATTGTCATGGCGCTCTCCCCGCTCATCTTTGGCGAAAAGCTGACCGGCGGCAAAATCGCCGGCTTTGTCGCCGTCGCCTGCGGTGCTTTTCTCATTGCAGCGCAAGGTCTAGGCGGCAATATGCCCATTGCGGGCATCGTCTGTGGAATCGCCTCGGCCTTCTGCTATGCATTGATGGTCATCGCCAGCAAGGGTGCGCCGCACATCGAGGGCCTCGAGAACTCCGCGCTCCAGGTGAGCGCCGCCTTTGTGACCGCACTGGTCCTCACGCTCATCACGCAGGGCGCTCCCTCGTTCCTGTCCGCCGGCGTCGCCGCCAGTATTGATTGGCGCGCCGTCGCTATGCTCGGCGTCGTCAACACCGGCATTGGTTGCCTGCTCTACTTTAGCGCCGTCGCCAAGCTGCCCGTCCAGACCGTCGCCGTCGTCGGCTACCTCGAGCCGCTTTCGGCGGTCGTGTTCTCGGCCGTCCTTTTGGGCGAAGCCATAACACCGGTCCGCCTGATGGGCGCCGCGCTTATCATCGGCGGCGCGATTTTTTGCGAACTCGCCGGCAAACGCGCAAACGCCAAGGCTGGCATCGCCCAGACAGTACGTGCTTAAAAGCCCCTGCTTTGAATTGCTACCTGCGTAGATAAATAATCCCCAGCTGAGGATTATTGTCTAAAATAACCCGATGTGCCAAACTGCTCTTGTATGTATAAAGACGGCATAAAGTTTTTTTGTCCTAGACAGATAACCAGATGTCTAAGGGAGTCCTCGTGGCACACAATAAACTGGAGGCAAACCTCCAAGACCAGCGCGGGCAAGGCGGGCACGGAGCCATCCCCCTCTCCGCTGGCATGCTGCTCGTAACGCTCGGCGTCGTCTATGGCGACATCGGCACGAGCCCCATGTACACCATGAAATCAATCGTCGCCAACAACGGCGGCATCGGTACCGTCAGCGAGGACATGATCCTGGGCGCGCTTTCACTCGTCATCTGGACCATGACGCTCGTGACCACGGTCAAGTACGTGGTAATCGCCATGAAGGCCGACAACCACAACGAAGGCGGCATCTTCGCCCTGTTTAACTTGGTGCGCAAAGTGGCGCCGTGGCTGATTCTCCCCGCCATGATCGGCGGCGCGGCGCTGCTCGCCGACGGCATCCTCACCCCCGCGGTCACGGTCACTACAGCCATTGAGGGCCTGCGCACCATCGAGTGGGGCCACGCGCTATTGGGTGACGGGCAAACCAACGTCATCATTATTACCATCATCATTATCTGCGGCCTATTTGCCATGCAGCGCGCTGGTACCTCGTCGATCGGTAAGCTGTTCGGCCCGCTCATGACGCTGTGGTTCCTGTTCCTGGCAGGCGCCGGCCTGTTCAACATGCTCGGTAACCTGTCCATCCTGCGCGCGCTCAACCCCATCCGCGGCGTCATGTTTCTGTTCTCGCCCATCAACCACTCGGGCATCATGGTGCTCGGCTTTGTCTTCCTGTCGACGACCGGCGCCGAGGCCCTCTACTCGGACATGGGTCACGTTGGCAAGGCCAACATCTATGTATCCTGGCCGTTTGTTAAGGCGGCCCTTATCCTCAACTATCTGGGTCAAGGCGCTTGGCTGCTCGCCAATAACTCCAACCCCCAGATGCCCGCGATGGATATCGTCAACCCGTTCTATATGATGCTCCCTGAGCCCCTGCGCCCCTTTGCCATCGTGCTTTCGGCCGTAGCGGCCATCATCGCCTCGCAGGCGCTCATCACCGGCTCGTTCTCGCTGGTATCCGAGGCCACGCGCCTCAACCTTATGCCGCATCTGCGCATCCACTACCCCAGCGACACCAAGGGCCAGCTCTATATTCCGCTCGTCAACAACATCATGTGGGTCGGCTGCATCTTCATCGTGCTGCTGTTCCAAAACTCCGAGCGCATGGAGAGCGCCTACGGCCTCGCCATTACCGTGACCATGCTCATGACCACGACGCTTTTGACGAGCTATATCGCTGGCATTCTCAAGCACAAGCTGGGCGCCTGCGTCTTCGCCCTGCTCTTCGGTGCCATTGAGCTGTGCTTCTTTGCCTCGTGCCTCACCATGTTCTTTGACGGCGGCTATGTGATGATCTTCCTGGCCGCACTGCTGTTTGGCCTTATGTACGTGTGGCGCCGCGGCACCGCCATCGAGCGCACGCAGACGATCCTGCTGCCCGTCTCCAAGTACATTGACCAGCTCGACCGCCTGCGCAACGACGAGACCTACCCCGTGCTCGCCGACAATCTGGTGTTCCTTACCAACAGTCCCGACCCGCTCACGCTCGACCGCGACGTGCTCTATTCCATCTTGGATAAGCATCCCAAGCGCGCCAAGGCATACTGGTTCATCAACGTGCACGTTACCGACGAGCCCTATACGCACGAGTATTCCGTCGAGACCTTTGGCACGGACTTTTTGTTCCGCGTGCGCTTGGACCTGGGCTTTAAGGTCAACCAGCGCATCAATGCCTACCTGCGCCAGATTGTTGGCGACTTGATGGCATCGGGCGAGCTGCCGCCGCAGCATCACACCTACTCCATCTACGAGACGCGCGGCAACGTGGGCGACTTCCGTTTTTGCATGCTGCGCAAGATGCTTGCCCCCGAAACGGACATCAACCGCAACGACCACCGCGTCATGGCCATCAAGTACGCCGTCCGCCGCGCCTGCGGAAGCCCGGCACGCTGGTACGGTCTTGAGAACTCGGCCATCATCATCGAGTACGTGCCGCTGTTTGCCCGCATGCGCCCGGCCGTTAAGCTCGTGCGCACCCAGGTGCCGCTCGAGGTTCAGATCGAAGAGGCCGAGGAAATGGAAGTCGATATCTTCTCGGACGACCTGGTCAACGGCAACGAAGCCGGTAGGAACATGAACGTCGACCCCACCGAGTTACTCGAGAGCGTCGCCGATACGCCCGAACAGCAACTGCTCGACGGCCTCGAGAGCGAACAACTCAACGACGCCAACTTCTAGCGACGTCACAAATCAACGACAGCGGCCCTGCATCTCACGGGAGACGCAGGGCCGCCTTGCATTGCAGTAAAGCTAGCGGCTACGAACGACGCGGCTCGGGAACCACGAGTCTATCGGGGCTCGCGCCCTCGGCATCCATCAGGCTCACGTAGCGAATCGACGGATCCCCATACATCGCGTAGTAATAATTGCCCGTGCGCGCGCTAAAGCATCCGGTGTAGATAGTCTTCTCGAACTTGCCATCGCCCATCCTGGACGCCCCCTCAATCATCACCACGCCCTCGAGCGAGCGGAACATACGGACGACGTTTTCGGTCTCGCTCTCCTTTTGCGGGTAATTGGCATTGAGATACGCCGCCTTTACAAAACGGCTCGGCGAATAGCAGTCGCCGGGAATGCCGCGCATGCCGGCACCGGCTCCATAGGGCTTAAGCTCGGCGCCACGCCACGTCGCCGTCTGCGGAAAATCGCTTGTGGCGGTGATATAGGTGCGTAGGTTTTCCATGTGCCACGGGAAGGTCGGCTGGTTGGCAAGGGTGTCGACCGGATCGTCGTATACATGCAGGCCGTCAGCCATCATCTCGACCACGATGCTGCGCTGGCTGTCGCCGATAATCCAATGGAGCAGCGACACGCCCAGCCCCTCTCCGGCAGATTTGGCGACAATCACCGTGTCGCGCAGCGCGGCCTCGACCTCATCGACCGTCGAGAACGTCGCTGCCACCCACAGGGGAAACTCATAGGCCGCGATATTGGTCTTGCCGTCGACAGGGTCCTCGGCATACTCGGCATAACCCGGGAAATTGAGACCCGCCACGGCGAGGCCCGCATCGTTGCCGCAGTCGAAGAACATGGGATAGTTCTTGTAATCGATGCACATACCGATCACCGCGTGTGCCGCTGTTGCGTCGTCGATAAACGAATACGGAATGTGAAACCCGCGAGGCATCACGCGAACCTGTTGGCCATAGTCAAAGCTCCAGTCGAGGTTGCGGCCTAGATACATGTGGCCAGAATTATCGGTAAATCGAATGCTCGTACACATGGCGCCTCCTAGCTTTACGTTCTTGCTAAGGTTATTGTCTCCAAACAAAAAGGGGCTAAACACAAAAGCCCGGACATGACAACAATGTCACGCCCGGACTATTCAAGCAGGATAAACTCAACCAAGTTAACCCCGCAGGTCGTCTAAGGGGTCAAAGTACCGCAGATTGCCACGAAAGAGGAGCGAAGCGTACTTAAGGTACGCGAGCGACGATTGAGCGGCAAGGTGCGGTGCTTTGGTCCCCTTAGACCAACTTTCCTAGACAGTGGTCAATCATGTGTTGAATCATCTGCGCCTCGAAGCCCACAAAGTCCTGCTTGCGCTCGCGCATCTTGCCGTCGACGATCACGTCATAAGCGACCTTGCACTTGATATAGCGCGTGGACTTGGTGACCTCCTCGTGCGTCAGGCAGCTCTCCTCCATCTTGCTGGCGCCCAGGCCAAACACCAGACGGGGGTTGTAGAGCACGTGGGGCTCGCCGGCGTCGTCCAGGTAGACGCAGACCTTCTTGGTAACGCCAATCTGGTTAGCGGCAAGGCAGCCGGCATCGTCGAGCGACTTAATGGTATCGATCAGGTCCTGAGCAACCGACTCGTCCTCGACGGTCGCAACCTCGCAACGCTGGGACAGGATAGCCTCGTCGTGGCAAAGCTCTTTAATCATACGTTCCTCCATAGGGATCGTTGTAACCGCTTAAGTATACGGTACCCACACATTTTCATACGGAAAATACCGCCCGTCCGTTACAAAGCGCCGAACATCAACATGTGAGGAACAGCAAGGTTGTAAAGGCGATATAGTAAGTGAGTTCGTGTCAATCGGCCTAAACTCGGGGCCGAACAAGGAAAGGGTATGCATGGACGAACTATTTCACGTCAGCGAGCGCAAGTCCACAATCGGGACCGAACTTCGCGCTGGACTGACAACGTTCCTGGCGATGGCCTACATCATTGCCGTCAACCCCGCGGTGCTCTCGGGCGCCGGCATCGATGCGGGAGCGCTCGCCTGCGCCACCTGCCTGGGCGCCGGCATCATGACCATCTGCATGGGCATCTTCGCCAACCGCCCGCTCGCCTGCGCGTCGGGCCTGGGCATCAACGCCATGATCGCGGGCATCGCCACCACCATGTGCGGCGGTGACTGGCACGTGGCCATGAGCGTTATCTTCCTCGAGGGTATCGTCATCTTGCTGCTCGTCCTGTGCGGCCTGCGCGAGGCCATTATGGACGCCATCCCCGTGGTCCTGCGCCACGCCATCTCCGTGGGTCTGGGCCTGTTCATCGCCATGATCGGCCTGTGCGACGCCGGCATCATCACCGCTGGTGCCGGTACGCTCGTCGGCCTGGGCGACATCGCCTCCCCCACCTTTATCGTCGGCATCATCTCCATCATCGTGACGGTTGCCCTGGCTTCCCGCAACGTGCCGGGCTCGCTGCTCATCGGCATCATCGTCGCCGTTATCGCCGGTATCCCGCTGGGCGTCACCCACGCCCCCGAGGGCCTCATCGCACCGCTCGACTTCTCGACCTTTGGCGCCCCGTTTGCCAGCACCGCCGATGGCAACATGGCCATCGTGAAGGTTCTGACCGACCCGATGCTGCTCGTCGTTGCCTTCTCGCTGCTCATGAGTGACTTCTTCGACACCATGGGCACCGCGATGGCCGTCGCCAAGCAGGGCGAGTTCTTGACCGAGGACGGCAATGTCGAGGACATCCGTCCCATCCTGGTCGTCGACTCCGTGGCCGCTGCTGCCGGTGGCTTTATGGGCGTCTCCTCCATCACCACCTTCGTCGAGTCCACTTCCGGCGCCGCCGACGGTGGCCGCACGGGCCTCACCTCCGTCACCACCGGCGTGCTGTTCATTCTCGCCGCGTTCTTCTCCCCCATCGTCACCATCGTTTCCAGCGCCGCCACCTGCGGTGCTCTGGTCTACGTCGGCTACCTCATGATGAGCGAGGCCTCCGAGATCGACTGGTCCGACGTGTCGCAGGGTTTCCCGGCGTTCATGATTGTCGCCGGCGTGCCCTTCACCTACTCCATCTCTGCCGGCATTGGCCTGGGCTTTATCGCCTACGTGGTCGTCGCGCTCGTTAAGGGCGAGGCCTCCAAGATCAAACCGCTCATGTGGATCGCAGCCCTCGCCTTCCTCGTCTACTTCTTCGTAGCGTAGCGGCAAAGCTGCCAAAGCAGAACACCAAAGCGCGGAGTCGCATCGAGCGGCTCCGCGCTTTTCTTTTAAAGCCAGGCAACGCACGGACGCGCGATGTTGTGCTTCCCAAGTTTTGGACATTTTGCCCTCCAAACGGCACTACCGCCGGCTACATCCTGCAGATATGCTGGGCTTAATCGCATAGGCCCTATGAGGATGGGAGTAACCATGGCCGCCTTGTTCACGACCCCCAAGCGCAATGACAAAACCTCTGGAGCCCATTTTGTCGAGCCCGACGTGCGCCGTCGCACGCTGCTCGCACACGGCAGCTGGCGTCGCGTGACGCGCCGCATCGTCTGCGGTCTGGCCTGCGCGCTCACGGTAAGTTCGCTGCTCATGCCGAGCGTCTCGCTCGCGGCCGAGTGGGTGGACGTCGGCGGCGTCCGCCACGAAGCGGCCGCGGGGCCCACGGGAGACGCCGCCGGCACCTGGTCATGGGATGGCGCCGACGACATGAGGCTCAACGGCTATGACGGCGGTGCGATCCAGGCTGCAGGTAAGCTCAACATTGCCTACGAGGGCAAAAACACCGTGAAAACCGAGCCCGATTACACTGGAGCCGCCATCAAGGCGCAGGATGGCACTAACCAGAAGGCAGAGCTGAACATAACGAGCTCGAAGAGCTCGGATGAGCTCAATGTGACAGCCGAGGCCGATGCAATTAAATCCACAGGCGACCTCTCCATTTCTGGCCCAGGCACTGTGAACACCACAAGCACTTCTTCCGACGGAATTGAGGCAAAGGGCGATCTCTCTATCACGGGCTCGGGCACCGTGAATGCAACGGGCGGTACCGAAGGCATCCAATCCAAGGGCGAGACCACCATCGATTCCTCTGGCACAGTGACCGCTAAAGGAGGCGAAGGCTACGGCATCGCCGCGGGCAGTGACCTCATCATCAAAGGCGGTGGCAAGGTAGAAGCAAGCTCTATAGAAGAAGCGGCGATTTGGGCTGACGGCGGCATTAACATCTCGGGCGGCAGCCAGGTCAAGGCGAACTCCGAGGGAGATCTTGCCGTCGACACTGAGGGCAGTCTCGCGGTCACGAACGCCTCCCTTGACGCAAGCGGTGTTGAATATGGTGTCTATGCCTACAAGGGCGTTACGCTCGATCACGCGACCGTGACGGTCCGTACCAGCGCGAACGGCGGCCAGGCCATCGCCCTCATCACTGACGGGGGCGACATCGACATCAAGAACGGTTCCATCGTGGACGCGTTCGCGGAAGGCAAATTCTCGGTTGCAATCTCTACCAGAAACCACCAGCCAAACGTCGCTGGCGGCCACATCTACATCAGCGACTCCGTTGTTAAGGCTATAGCCCGCTATGTCGAGACCGGTGGCGATGGCCCCGATCACTACAGCAACGACCAAAGCGGCGGGGTCATCCCTGAGCCTAGGGGTCTGAACATCGGTATCTTCGCCCAGACCTACGAGGGCATCACGCCCGCGAGCATCTCGATCGTCCGCAGCAAGGTCACGGCCGAGGGAGACACGGCGGCAATCTTCGCCCTTGCCACAAGCGAGGACGGCAAGGCGATCGGCACCATCGAGATCGAAGGCGCTCCCATCCAGACGCCCACAGGCGGCAAGATCATTGGCTATAGCAACAGGGAAGCACTCGACGACGGCATCGTCTACGATATGGGTCAAACCATCGGCACGGGCGACGCCACGATCAACTCCCCCTATGACGCCGCTGTCGCCAAGAGCACGGTCATCGTGCCTCCCGAGGAGATCAAACCCGAGGAAAAGCCCGGCGAGACCAAGCCCGAGGGTTCCAAGTCCGAGGGCACGAAGACAACCAAGACCGTTGCAGTTGCAGCCACGGGAGCCAAGACCGTCGGCAAGCTCGCGGCAACCGGCGACGCCTCGAGCGCAGCCATCGTGGCAGCCGCCCTTGCGGGAACAGCCGCCATCGCCGTAGGCGCCGTGGTGAGCCGCAAGCGCTCGTAAACACTTTTTCGCACGGGACGGGTGGATCGCGGCCCTTGCCTTCCTCGTCTACTTCTTCGTAGCGTAAGGGCAAGGCTGCAAAAGCTGAACAATAAAGCGCGGAGTCGCCATGCGGCCCCGCGCTTTTCTTTTAGCGCCGGTCCCTGCGCCGGCATGCGGCCTATTTCTCCCCCATTTTGGCCATTTTGCCCTCCAAACGGCACTACCGCCGGCAACATCCAGCAGATACGCTGAATCTAGTCGTATAGGCCCTATGAGAACGGGAGCAACCATGGCAGCCTTGTTCACGACCCCCAAACGCAATGACACTACCGCCGGAACCCATGTTGCCGAACCCGACGTTCGCCGTCGCATAGGACTCGCGCACGGCAGCTGGCGCCGCGTGACGCGCCGCATCGTCGCGGGCGCCGTGTGCGCGCTCACGGTGAGCTCGCTGCTCATGCCGAGCGTCTCGCTCGCAGCGGAATGGGTCAAGGTCGGCGGCAACAAGTACAACACCGCGGCGAGCGACGAGGCCGGTACCTGGTCGTGGGACGGCGCCGACGACTTGAAGCTCAACAACTATAACGGCGGCGAGATCCAGGCCGCAGGCAAGCTCAACGTGAATTACTCGGGAACCAACATCGTCACTGCCGAATGGATCGAAAGCATCAACGTTTCTCATGGCACTAACGAGAATGCCGAGCTCAATATCCAAGGCAACGAGGGCGGCACGCTCAGCGTGACATCTACTGAGGACGCTATCCTCTCCACGGGTAATATCAACATCGACGGAGCCGGATCCGTCAACGCCACGAGCACTGGGTTTGATGCCATCAATGCCGGAGGTGATCTCGCTATCAAAGGTTCGGGCAACGTCAACGCCACGGGTGCATCGGATGGCATCAGGGCAAACGGCAATATCACGATTGACGACAGCGGAGCCGTCACCGCCAGGGCTACCAAGGACAAGGGTATTGGAGCCGACAAGAACCTCACCATCAAGGGTGACGGGACGGTCGAGGCAAGCTCCGAGAAAGATGCTGCCGTCGAGGCCAAGGGCAGCCTCGCAGCCACAAACGCCTCCCTCAACGTAAACGGTGTTGAATATGGCGTCTATGCCCACAAGGGCATCACCCTCGATCATGCAAACGTGACGGTCCGTGCAAGTAAAGGCAGATACGGTGGCGCCAACGCCCTCTTCACCTACCAGGACGACATCGTCGTCAAGAACGGCTCCACCGTGGACGCGTTTGCGGAAGGCGAGGTTTCGGCTGCATTCTCCACCAGAAACGATCGACCCAACGAGAAGGGCGGCCACATCTACATCAGCGACTCCGTTGTCAAGGCCATAGCCCGCTATGTCGAGAACGGCGACGGCCCCATCCCCTACAGCGAAAACCAAGATGGCGAGACGAGGCGCGAACCCCAAGGCGAGAACATCGGCATCATCGCCCAGACCAGCGAGGGCGTCACACCCGCAGTCATCTCGATCATCCGCAGCAAGGTAACGGCCGAAGGAGATACAGCGGCAATCTTTGCCCGTGCCATGAGCGCTGACGGCAAGACAATCGGCACCATCAAGATTGAGAACGCCGCCATCCAGACGCCCGAAGGCGGCAAGGTCATTGACTATCGCAAGCTCCGTGACGGCATCTACGAGGCAGGCCAAGCCATCGGCACGGGCGACGCCACGGTCGACTCCCTCTATATCAAAGCAGTCGCCAAAAGTACGACCATCGCACCTCCCGAGGTAGCCAAGCCGGAAGACCCCAAGCCCGACGAGACCAAGCCCGCAGAAAGCAAGCCCGCGGAGTCCAAGCAGAACCCCAAGTCTGAGGGCTCAAAGCCGACCAAGGCCGTTGCGGCTTCAACCACGAAAGCCAAGACTACCGGCGTGCTCGCGGCAACCGGCGACACCTCGGGTGCGGCCATCGTGGCAACCGTCCTTGCGGGAACAGCCGCCATCGCCGCAGGCGCCGTGGTGAGCCGCAAGCGCTCATAGACGCCTTTGGCCTTTAACGCACGGGACGGCACCCACAGAAGTGCTAGCCCGCGCACCGTTTAGCAACGCCACCGCCAAGCTCCCCTCCGGCGGTGGCGTTTTCCGTTTGCGCCCGCGCGGCGCACGCGAATGTTCTTGATGCTGTCCAACCGGCATACGCTGGCGTGCGACAATTGGGGCTGCCGATATCACAACACTGAGAGAAGCCCGTCATGGAAGCGCATCAAAAGCAGATAACCGTTTATTCGAATCATACGGAAAGCGCGCCTGTCATCTACCTTCCAGTGGTCGTGGGCGACGGCAGCGAGGTTTATAAGTGTTGCCGAGAGCTCGACTGTCCGCCATTCGCCCTCGTCACCATTGGCGGGCTCGATTGGAATCGCGAGCTGAGCCCCTGGGCATGCGACGGGACCGTACGCGATGCCGAGCCTTTCGGCGGCCAAGCTGCCGATTTTCTTGATGAGCTGCTGAATCAGATAATCCCCCAGGTGGAGTCGTCGCTTCCTCAGCCGCCCACCTGGCGCGGCATTGCCGGTTACTCGCTCGCGGGCCTCTTCGCACTCTGGTCCCTCTGGCAAACCGACGCCTTTGACCGCGCGGCGAGCGCATCGGGGTCGCTGTGGTTTCCCGAATTTGTCGACCGTGCCAGTACGGCCCCTTTTGCCGGCAGCCCGCAAGCCGTCTATCTATCACTCGGCAAAAAGGAAACCAAGACGCCCAACCGCATGATGCGGCATGTACTCGACGACACACGCGCGATGGAAGCGTTGCTCGTCGAGCGCGGCATCCCAACAACGCTGGAGCTCAACCCCGGCAATCACTTTGCCCAAACCGACTTACGCATGGCCCGCGGCATCCACTGGATACTGACACATTAAAAATGGTGCCCACACGCATATACGCATGGGCACCATATCTTGTTTTAGCTGAACGCAGCTGCTACTCAGCAGCCTCCTCAAGCTCGGAGACATCAAACTCAAAGTCGTTACCCGGCAGGATGGCGTTGAGCACAATGCCCACCAGTGAGCCCACGGCAATGCCGGACAGCGAAATGGTCACGCCGCCCAGCTCCAACACGATGGCGCCGGCGGTGCTGTACGCGATGCCGAGCGAAAGCACGAGCACCAGCGCGGCAACCAGCACGTTGCGGTTGTTCTGGAAATCGACCTGGTTCTCGATGAGGTTGCGGACGCCCACAGCGCTGATCATGCCGTAGAGCACGAGCGACACACCGCCGATCACACACGCCGGCATGGCCGCAATGACAGCCGCGAACTTGGGGCAGAACGAAAGCACGATGGCGCAACACGCGGCAATTCGAATTACGCGCGGGTCGAACACGCGCGTCAGGGCGAGCACGCCGGTGTTCTCACCATACGTAGTGTTGGCCGGAGCGCCAAAGAGCGAAGCCAGAATCGTGGCAAGGCCGTCGCCGAGCAGCGTGCGATGCAGACCGGGATCGGCAATGTAGTTGCGCTCGCAAGTCGAACCGATAGCAGAGATATCGCCGATATGCTCGATCATGGTCGCGAAGGCCAGCGGCATGATGGTGATGATGGCCGTCGTGGCAAGACCGCTATCGAACTGCGGCCCAAAGAGTGCAAACACGGTGTTGTCCCACACGATGGGCAGGCCGACCCACGGAGCGGCGGCAACGCCCGAGAAATCAACCTCGCCGAGCGCAGCCGCAACGGCATAGCTCACCACAACGCCCAGCAAAATCGGCACGATCTTGACCATGCCACGGCCCCAGATGTTGCAGATGACGATAACGGCAACGCCAATGACAGCCACAAGCCAGTTGGTCTGGCAGTTAGCAATAGCGGAACTTGCCAGGATCAAGCCGATGGAAATGACGATGGGGCCAGTCACCACCGGCGGAAAGAAACGCATGACACGCTTGGCGCCAAACGCGCGGAAGAGCGCCGCCAGCACCGGATAGAGCAGACCGGCACAAGCTACGCCCAGGCAGGCGTAGGGCAAAAGCTCGGTCTCGCCGTTGGGCGCGATTGCGGCATAACCGGCAATAAAGGCAAACGATGAGCCCAAAAATGCCGGCACCTTACCGCGCGACAGGAAGTGGAACAGCAGCGTGCCCAAGCCGGCAAACAAAAGCGTTGCCGATACCGAGAGGCCGGTGAGCACGGGCACCAGCACGGTGGCGCCAAACATGGCAAACAGGTGCTGTAGGCCGAGCAGGAACATGCGCGGGCGGCCGAGCGACGATGCGTCGTAGATGGCATCGCTGACGGCGGGCGTCGAGGACTGGGACATGGATGTCCTTTCGAATGGAAGGGCGATCAGGCATATCGGATAACCTGCCCGAACGATACGATCCGAACCATTGTACGCGATACACTATGCCTCGCACGCGCCGCCACCTGCAAACACTAGCGCTATTTCCAAACGCGCTCGGCAATGCGCTTGACCAGCGCGATCTTTGCCCATTGCTCATCCTCGGTCAGCTTGTTGCCAATCTCGCAGCTGGCAAAGCCGCACTGAGGCGACAGATACAGGTTCTCGAGCGGCACGTACTTTGCGGCTTCACGGATGCGCTCGACGATGGCATCCTCGTTCTCGAGCTCTGCCGCCTTGGTGGTTACCAAGCCCAGCACGACCTTCTTGCCCGGGGCAACGTACTTGAGCGGCTCAAAACCGCCGGCGCGCGGCGTATCGAACTCCAGGTAAAATGCATCGACATCCTCGTTTGCGAACAGGTACGGCGCGATGGGGTCATAGCCGCCCTCGAAGGCATAGGTGGAGTGGTAGTTGCCGCGGCACACATGCGTGTTGATGACCAGATCGTCGGGCTTGTCCGCGATGGCGGCATTGTTGAGCGCCACGCCCAGCTCGCTTACCTTTTGCAGGTCGACCGGGCTCATGCCGGTTTTGGCGACAAAATCGGTGTCGCAGTAGATGCCCCAGGTGCAGTCATCAAACTGGATGTTGCGGCAGCCTGCTGCGTACAGGTCGGCGATCACCGTGCGATAAGCGGCTGCGATGGCGTCGGCAAGTTCCTCATCGGTCTTATAGACAGCGCGCAGGCTCTCCTGCTGGCCGTCGCAGCGGTCGAGCGTGACTTCGGAGAACGTCTGGATCGGCGCCGGAATGGTTTGCCGCGCGACCTGGCCCTCCCCCTCGAGCGCCTTGACAAATTTAAAGTGCTCGACGAACGGATGGTTCTCGCCGCTAATGGGGCCGGTTACCACGGCGGTGTCGGCTGTGGTCTCCTCGTCGTGGAACATATAGCCCGTACGCGAGGTACGGCGTTCAATGCCGTTGAGCCCCCACATAAAGTCGAGGTGCCAGTAACTGCGGCGAAACTCGCCATCGGTAATCACCTGCAGGCCAGCGGACTTTTGCTTGTCCACCAGGTCGCGAATGGCCTCATCCTCGACGGCCTTAAGGCCGGCGGCGTCGAGTGTGCCCGCAGCATAGGCGGCACGGGCGTCCTTTACGGCCTGTGGACGAAGAAAGCTGCCGACGATATCGGCGCGAAACGGCGCGTTCAGCGTGGTTAAAGCACTCATAGATATCTCCCTTTGCATTGGTTGCTTTACTGGGACAAAGTATGAGCGCTCATATAGCCATCGTAAAATATACGTTTATAACAGTTTGATATAGATGCTTCCTATATCAGTTGGGACTGCCATGAAGAGATTTGACCTGTACAGGACGCAGCAGTCTAGATATGCTGACGGATCGCGTCGATATAGGCTTGGCCGTAGCGCGTGAGCGTCGTGTTCTTGCGCGTGATGATGCCAATCTCCATGTACTCGTCCACATCGAGCGGAATGGAGATAATACCTGGACCGTTGAGCTCGTGGCTGATCACGCCCGAACACACCGTGTAGCCGTTGAGGCCCATGGCCAGGTTGAACAACGTCGCACGGTCGCGCACGCGGATATTCTTGCGACGCTCAAACGTCGAGGTCAGTTCCTCGGAATAATAAAACGAGTTGTAGCTGCCCTGCTCATAGGACAGGAACGGGTAGTCTTCCAAGTCCTCGAGCGTCACACTCGAGCGACCCGCCAACGGATGGTCGGCACACACAAAGACGTGTGGCGTGGCGCAGAAGAGCCCTTCGAACACGAGCTCGTTGGCCGCCAGCATGCGCTCGATAACCTCGCGATTGTGCTCGGATAAGTACAGGATGCCGAGCTCGCTTTTCATATGCGCGACGTCCTCGATAATCTCGTGAGTCTGCTCCTCGCGCAGGGTAAAGTCGTAGCGCGCGGCATCGAACTCGCGGATCACGTCAACAAACGCGTTAACGGCAAAGGAATAATGCTGGCAGCTCACACTAAAGTGCGGCACCCGCTCGGATGCGCCCTTGTACTTGCCTTCGAGCAGATCGGCCTGGTCAAGCACCTGTCGCGCGTAGCCCAAGAAGGTCTCGCCCTCCTCGGACACAATGACACCCTTGTTGGTGCGCTCAAAGATGTGCACACCCATCTCGTTTTCGAGATCGCGGATCGACGCGGTAATCGAAGGCTGCGACACAAAGAGCCGGCGCGAGGCTTCGGTAATGCTGCCGCATTCGGCAACTTTGACGACATACCTGAGCTGCTGAAGCTTCATAGCGCCCTCCCTAGACGTTCGTGACGTCGAAACCCGTCGTGCTCATCTGACGCATAAACGACGGCATTTCCCCCGTCGCGGCGCAGGAGGCAATCTGATGCAGAGCCCCGGCGACCGCATCGTCTGCCGCAGCGCCGATATGCCAGCGCGCGGCAGCCGTGACAGCCTCGTTGGCATTGGCGACTGCAACGGAGTTGGGAACGGCATCGATCATGGGCAGATCGTTATCGGAATCGCCAAATACGGCCACCTCATCGGGCGTCAGGTCCAAAGCGCGCGCCAACTCCAGCGCAGCGCAACCCTTGTCCCAACCTGCTGGAAGGATGTCGAACAGGCGCACACGATTGTTGGGAAACACGAGCGAGAGTTCCGGCACCTCAGCGGCAACGCGCTCGCGTAGCTCCGCGAGCTCCTCACGCGAACGAGCACTCCAGATATTCGCCTTGAACACCGGCGCGTCATCGACGACGGGACGGCACGGGGCCTCTTCGCCCTTGAGCCACGCGTTGCCACCCGACTCCATAGCGCGACGCACGCGCTCGGGGTCGCTCGTCACGCAATAGGCATCGTTATCCCAAAAGTCATCACCCAGGCTGTAGACCTTTAGATAGGTATCGTCGGTCTCTTGCTCGAGGTAATCGGCCAGACGCATCAGGGCATCGTTGTCGGTCGCGCGCGAAGCGATCGCCTGACCGTCGACAAACATAACCTGGCCGTTACAGAACGCACCAGTCGAAAAGCACTCGGCGCGATTGCGGAACATCCAGCCCATCGCAGACGGCTGGCGACCCGAAACCGGGCCAAAGTGCAGACCCGCCGCCTGCATGGCATGAATGCCCTCGATGGCGTAGTCGCTGGCGCCGTCATGCCCGGCTGGAATCAACGTATCGTCCATATCGGTCAGCACAAGTTTTATCATAAGGCCCCCATTCGTATCGGTCCTACCTATTGTAACGACCTGCCAAAATAAACCTGTCCCTTTTTGGCAGGTGCGTTAGTATAGGGAACAACAGATTCGATGCGGGAGTGCCGGCGGTGCAAACCACAAGGCTGAGAGGGCATGGGGCCCAATCCTTTGAACCTGTCAGTTAATGCTGGCGTAGGGAGCATGCCGCCTTTGCAGGGGCGCTGTCTATGCACAGCGCCCCTTTTCTATGCCAAGGAGGCATGTGCAGTGATTGATTCGGAACAGCTTAAGCAGCATATGGTCAAGGCCGTGGAGGAGATTCGCGCCACCAATCCAATGGCCGGCTCCATCACCAACACGGTGACGATTGACTTTGTCGCCAACGCGCAGCTCGCCGTGGGCGGTTCGGCCGCCATGGTCTATCTGCCCGACGAGGGCGAGGCGCTCGTTGCCGGCGGCGGCGCCATCTATCTCAACATGGGCACGCTCTTCCCCATCTACGAGCAGACGATTCCCCGCGCGGCCAAGGCGGCACACGACGCCGGCAAGCCCTGGGTGCTCGATCCGGTGGGCCTGGGCATCGGCAGCCTGCGCACCCAGCTGGTAAACGAGCTCAAGCAGTACAAGCCCGCCATCGTGCGCGGCAACGCCTCCGAGATCATCGCACTCGCCGGCCTGTGGGGTCTTGAGGGCGAGGCGGCTGATCTGAGCCGCGTGCGCGGTGTCGATACCACCGACACGGTCGACGCCGCCCGCGATGCCGCCGTGGCGCTCGCCCGTTACACCGGCGGCGCCGTAGTGGTCTCGGGCGAAGTCGACCTAATCACCGACGGCACGACCGTGGCCAAGTCCCACGGCGGCAGCCCGCTCATGTCAAAGATCACCGGCTGCGGCTGCTCGCAGGGCGGCGTGCTGGCCGTGTACGCCTGCGTCACCGATCCGTTTACGGCAGCCGTCTGCGGCACCGCGGTCTACAACGTTGCCGGCACGCGTGCCGCCGCTGTCGCCGATGCCCCGGCAAGCTTTAAGGTGGCCTTTATCGACGAGCTCTACCGCGCGACCGCCCAAGACATCGCCAACAACCAGCTCGAGCTCGAGGAGGCATAAGCCATGTCCGAGCCCGCAACCAATACCGGCATGAACACGCTCGTCGCCGTGGCCATCGCCCCGTGCGGCACCGGCGATGAACTCTCCGCCGAGGTCGCCGAGGTCGTGCGCGTCATTCGCGAGAGCGGCCTTCCCAACCGCACCACCTCGATGTTCACCGAAATCGAGGGCGACTGGGACGAGGTCATGCAGGTCGTGCGCGACGCAACCTTTGTGTTGGCGAGCAAGGGCATCCGCACCGAAGTCGTGCTCAAGGCCGATATTCGACCCGGATTTACCGACACCATGACCGGCAAACTCGAGCGCATGGAAGCACAGATCAAAAAGCAGGAGGAAGCACGATGAGCATCCGCGACAACCTTGATATCTCGGCCTATCTGGTACTCGGCCCCGAAAACACGCTGGGACGTCCCGTGGGCGATGTGGTGGCCCAGGCGCTCGATGCCGGCTTTACCTACATCCAGGTGCGCTCCAAGGTGGCAAGCGCCCGCGAGATCATCGCACTGACCGGCGACGCCGCGCAGGCAATCGCACAGGCCGGCAAGACCGGTCAGGTCGCCCTGTTAATCGACGACCGCCTGGACTGCGTACTCGCCGCGCGCGAGCAGGGTATTGCTGTCGATGGCGTGCACGTGGGCCAGAGCGATATTCCCGTCGAGGTCTGCCGCAAACTTTTGGGCCCCGATGCCATCGTGGGCCTTTCGGCCCGCTGCGAGGAGATGCTCGAATACGTCAAGACCGCCGACATGAGTCTGGTCGACTACCTGGGCATCGGCCCGCTCCACGAGACCGAGACCAAGCGCGATTGCGGACGCGCGGCCGACGGCTCCATCATCACCAAAAGCTTTGAGGACCTGGCCGCACTCCACGCGGCAAGCCCCGTGCCCATCGTGGTGGGCGGCGGCGTCAAGACGGCCGACCTGCCGCAGCTCAAGGCCACCGGCGTCGACGGCTTCTTTGTGGTGAGCGCCGTCTGCAGCGCCGACGACCCCTACGCCGCCGCCAAGGAGCTCGTCGACACCTGGCAGCAGGCATAGGCATAAGCCGAGCAGCTGATCCACAGTCTCATATCTTCTAGAGCGGAAAGCGCATCCCAGTTTGGACCTCCATTCCGGGATGCGCTTTCCGTATGCAACCCCTACCCCGCTAGGTAGGCCTCCAACGCCGGCAAAGTCGCCTCCGCATCGCGGCGACCGACCTGGTAGATGCGCTCGAGCTCATCCGGTTCGCGGCACAGCGACGGCACCTTCACCGATTCGCTCGGCCGCACCACAAAGACCTCGCCGGCAGACTCGCGACGTGCCAGGTCATCGAGCGTGGCATTGTAGACCTCATGCCGATGCTCAAGCGCTGCGACAAACTCTGGGTAGTGACGGAACACGCGCCGCAGCATGGGCATCACGCTGTTGGGCTGCTTCACAAAACCCGCCGGCTGCGTGAGCACCACGATATTGCGGTCATACCCCTGCGCAAACAGCCATGCGCTGGGAATAGAATCAGCCACGCCACCATCCAGATACTTATGCCCGTCAATAGCAACGGGACGCGTCGCCACGGGAATAGCAGACGACGCCCGGATCCACTCGATATCCCGCTCGTCGCCATAAGGCAGGTCATGGTAGACGGCCTTGCCCGTCTCGATATCGGTACACACGCACGTAAACCGCATGGAGCAGGCACGATATGTCTCCAAATCGATGGGATCGCGCTCGATGGGCACCTCGTGATAGGCAAAATCGGCATTGAACATATCGCCGGTCCGCAGCCAGCTTGCTACACCCGCATAGCGCTTGTCGGCACAATAGGCCTTGTTATAGCGAATGGCGCGGCCGATCTGGCGCGATTTAAAATTGTAGCCAAACGCCGCGCCCGCCGAGACACCCACCATATGGTCGCAGGTCAAACCGTGCTCCATCCAAACGTCGAGCACGCCCGCCGTATACATACCGCGGTAGCCGCCTCCCTCGAGCGCGAGCCCCACCGTGCGCGTCGTATCCGGCTGTGCCATGCGACCATCTCCGTTCCTGCGTTTAAAACCGGGACAAGTATACCCGTCAACATATATCGTCTCAGTCGCATTTTCATCGGACATCGCATCGTCGCGCTGCCGTTTGTCGAATAATGGCCGCCCACAGCATGTGCACCCATATATAATTGTGTGCTGTTGTTTATACTACGCAGTAGTTATCAACAGCGAACATTAGCCGGTAAAGTAACCCAACAACGCAGCAAGGCGGGGCCTGGATACACGCAAAGCGCCGAACAACAACGCGTGTGCACAACGAGCTCGCCCGACGCAATCCGCCCGACCTCAGAAAGCCGCTTACGACATGGATACTGTCAGCAATTACACCAAAACGCTCGAAAAGACCGTCCGCGACCTTCTCGAGCGCCAGGATGATCTGATTAGGACCGCCTTTACCGACCAGCTTACTGGACTTGGCAACCGCGGCGGCTTTGCCCGTTCCCTCGAGGAGCTCTGGGAGCAGGACACCCCCGTTACCATGGCGTACATCGATATCGACAATCTCAAGCACTGCAACGACGTCTTTGGCCATGACGAGGGCAACCGCTATATTTTGCAGGTAAGCCTCTATCTCAAGCTGTATATGAAAGTGGACGAAGCGGCGTTTCGCATAGGCGGCGACGAGTTTGCCATCCTATCTACGATTGCGACCGAGGACGACCTCGCCGAACGTCTGGAACACTGCCGAACGGTCCTACTCAAAAACAACGATTCCGAGATGCCCCGCTCGTTTAGCTATGGAGTGTCGTATGCCGACCCCGCCCTGGGCGAAGCCCCCAATCGCATGACGCTCGATGCCGACCATCGCATGTACGACTACAAGCTACGTCATGCCATGCACCTTGATCGACGCAATATCACGCAAGTCCACGCCGACGACTTCGAAATAAGCGACCGTATTTTCGACGCCTTTTCGATGCTCAACGAGGGCCGCTATTTCTTTATCGAGAACTTGGACAAACATCGCACCCTTTGGTCGCAAGGCGCCTTGCGCGATCTTGGCCTTCCCTCGGAGCACATAGACAACTGTCGCGATTACTGGAAAACGCGCGTGCATCCCGATGACCTTGAGGCCTACATCAACGACATCGACCAGGTCTATAACGGCACCAAGCACCGTCGCGTCATGCAGTATCGTGTGCGCAATGCCGTCGGCGACTACGTCCTCTGCCGTGCTCGCGGGTTTCGCATCGACGGCGACGAAAATGTCCCCTCGCTCTATGTCGGCGAGCTCGTCAACCACTCACTTGCCGAAACCGTCGACGCCGCGACAGGCCTCGGCACCCAGCGCATGTTGGTCAATGCCATCGACGCCTGTCGTTGCGACCGTTGCGAGACGGGCCTTATAGCGGTGCGCGTTCGTGGCACGACAAAGCTCAACGAGCTCTACGGAGCCGAGGCTGTCGACAACATGCTCGCCGAATACGCAGGCCGCATGCTGTCGATCACCCGCGGCAGGAGCAGGGTCTACCGTTCACGTAGCGTCCAGTTCGTCGTGCTCAGCAATGACCTGGACCACGAGGCATTCGAGCAACTGACCCGCCACCTTAAAGAGGCCGTTTTCGCTCCTGTGCAAATCGCAGGCGACACCATTGCTCCCGTCTGTCTTGTCGTCCCGACCTTTTACGAACGCCTGGACTCCCAAGCATCGACTGTTTTGGGCGAACTCGATCGTCGCCTTCGCACGGCCGGCGGACTTGTTCCCAACGACAGTCTGCCCATACCCGAGATGGAACGCAAAGGCGCCGTCGCCGAGCACCTCGACATGCTCACAGGCCTCTACCGCCCCAGCGAGTTTATGCGCCGTGCCAATGCCTTCATCAAGGCAAGGCGCGACGGCGCTTGGTGTATCGCCACCGTCGACATGGGCCACATGCGCCTATTTAACGAATGGTATGGACAGGCCGAAGGCGACCGTATGCTTGCCGATGTGGGCACGGTGCTCAAGGATATCGAGAACGCCAACATGGGTGTCGCGGGATACTGGGGACAAGACGACTTTTGTCTGCTCATACCCTTTGAGCACGATTTCGTTCACCGTGTCTATGCGCGCGTGCGCGAGGCTGTAGCCAAGCACAACGACGGCGTAGGTTTTTGGCCGTCCATGGGCGTTTACCCCATCGACTCCAATGAGGAGATCACCATCGATGCGCAGGCGAAGGCCATGTTTACCAATCGGCGCGCAAAAAACGACTTTAAGGAGCGCATTGCCATTTTCTGCCCCGCGGAGTACGAGCGCGAAGTCGCGTTCCACCGCACGCTGACCGAATTCCAGTACGCGCTCTCAGATGGTCGTATTACCTACCACTTGCAGCCCCAGGTCGATATGGAAACCGGTGAGATTATTGGCGCCGAAGCACTCACCCGCTGGATTGACAAGGACGGCTCTCTCATTTCGCCCGCAACGTTTATCCCCGCACTCGAGGAAAGCGGCTTTGTGGTGACGCTCGACAAGTACATTTGGCAGGGTGTCGCCTCGTGGCTGCGCGAGCGCATCGATCGAGGGCTTCGTGTGGTTCCGGTTTCGCTTAATGTGTCGCGCGTGGATATCCTTGCCTGCGACGTTGCCGAGCATATGGGGGCGCTCGCCGCCCAATACAACCTACCGCCCGAGCTCATGCGTATCGAGATCACCGAGACGGCTTATACGGGAGAGTCCGAGGCCGTGGACAAACTGACGGCCGACCTGCACACCCGCGGCTTCTCGACCTATATGGACGATTTTGGCACCGGTCAGTCCACGCTCGCGATGCTCAAGAACGTCAACGTCGACGTCATCAAGCTCGACCGCGCCTTTGTACCCACCGATCGCGATCAAGGCCGCAGCACGCAAATCATTTCATCGATGCTCGAAATGGCGCAGTCGCTCCATCTGCCCGTCGAGGTCGAAGGCGTCGAGACAAATGAACAGGCGAACATGCTACGACAAATGGGCGCCCGCTACGCTCAGGGCTTCCTCTACTACCGCCCCATGCCGGCGAAGGATTTTGAGGCATTGCTCGATGGTGGCAATAACAACTGATACGCTCGCGCGCAAAACGCCACCGCCGAAGGGGGAATTTGCCTCCATTAGCTGACTTATATCCCCAATTCAAACCGAATTGGGGATATGATACAAACCATTGTTCCGCCCAAGGAGGTTATCCATCATGAACGAGTCATATCGCCTGGGTGAGCAATTGATTATTGCCTATCTCCAACGACTTGCGAATGGCATCTCGACCGCCGAACTCGATGTTGCCGCGCTGCCTGCTGAGCTACGCGCCGTTGGTGAGCAACTGCAAAAGACGCATGCCATCCTGCAACAAGAGCGCCGGCTGCTTGAGCGCAACGCCTATATCGATCCGCTCACCAACTTGGGCAACCGCAGCGGACTCGACCGTCACGTCGAGCAGCTCTGGTGCAAAGGCGACCCCTTCACCTGCGCCTATATTGACATCGACCATCTCAAGCATTGCAATGATAGGTTTGGCCACGCCGAAGGCAATCGCTATATTCTGAGCATCTGCCGCACGCTCTCCGAAACCATGGAGCACGATGAGATGCTGTTCCGTATCGGTGGAGACGAGTTTGTGCTTATCTCGCTCTCCGCAAACGAGACTGAACTCGAGCAGCGCTTGGAGCAGGTACGTGCCGGGCTGATCGAGGCGAGCTCAGATGGCAAGGCGCCCATGATCGCCAGCTTTAGCTTTGGCTGCTCGCGCGTCGATCCACTTGCCGGCGACACGCGTCGCCAGATGACGATGGACGCCGATCGCAAGATGTATCGCTATAAGCTTATGCATCGTGTACAGCAACCGGAAAACAATGACGCGCCGCAACGCCCAATCGTCGATCAGCTTCCCTGCAACGACCGGGTGTTCCAAGCGATCTCCATGAGCTCCGAGACGCGCTATCCGTTCATCCTTAACCTCGATACTGGAGAATCGCAATGGTCGGTTAACGCCGTGCGCGATTTTGACCTGCCTTCCCAGCACCCTTTTAACTCACTCGACATGTGGCTCGCCCGCGTTCATCCCGAGGACCGCGACAACGTACGCGCCGAGCTCGACATGGTGATAAACGACACGTGGCACTTCCACTACATGCAGTATCGCGTAATGGATGCCACCGGAAAATACGCGCTTTGCGACTGCACGGGCTACCGCTTGGACGGCACCGATACCGAGCCCAGCATGTATGTGGGCATTATCGTCAACCGAAGCCTAGCGGATACGACCGACTCGGTAACGGGCCTGGGCGATGTCCACGCGCTGGTCAACGCTATTGGAGAGATGCGCCGCGTGCCGCACGAGGCAGGCTTTATTGCCATTAAGGTCGACGATATCGCCGAGGTCAATGCCCGCTTTGGATTCGATGCAGGCGACCGCGTGCTCGCCGAAAGCGCCGCCTGCCTCATGGATTGCTCGCGCGGCAAGGGTCGCCTGTTCCGCTCGACGGGGCCGACATTCGTGGCACTCTTCGATGAGCTCGGCCCCGAGGCAATCGATGAGATCGCAAGCGACATCGAACGGTTCCTGGGTTCTCCCGTGCTCATCGGCTCGCTTGAATATCAGCCGCCCATTCGCGTGGCCACGCTCCATCTGGACGGCGTCGACCGTCAGCCTGTTTCCATTTTGAACGAGCTTAAAGCGTTGCTCGGGAAAGCCGTGCAGGTGCCAGGTACCAAACTGGATTAGCACCGCGCCCGCACCGCCTCCCCCATCGTGCGATAATCCTCTGCAGAAGTCACCAAAAGCAGAGGGAGTTTGTGATGAAGGTTCTTTTGGTCAATGGCAGTCCCAAGGCAAACGGCAACACCGCCCGCGCACTCGCCGAGGTCGCCGAGCAACTTAATGCAGAAGGCATTGATACCGAGGTGTTTCAGCTGGGCGCCAAGCCCATTCGCGATTGCATCGGTTGTGGCCTGTGCGGCAAGCTTGGCGGTCGCTGCACCTTTGACGACGACGTAGTGAACGAGCTCATCGCTGCCGCCGAGCAGGCAGACGGTTTTGTCTTTGGCTCGCCCGTCTACTACGCGCACCCCAGCGGACGCATCCTTTCGGCCCTCGATCGCGCCTTCTATGCAGGCGGGCATGCCTTTGAGCACAAACCCGGCGCCGCAGTCGCCGTCGCCCGTCGCGGCGGCACGTCGACCACGTTCGATGTACTCAACAAGTACTTCACCATTAAGCAAATGCCCGTAGTTGCTTCCACCTACTGGAACAACGTGTTTGGCCGCGTGCCCGGCGACGCCGATGGGGACGCCGAAGGCCTTGCCACCATGCGAAATATCGGCAAAAACACGGCGTGGCTCCTGCGCTGCATCGAGGCAGGACAGGCCGCCGGTATCAACGCACCCGAGGCAGATCGAGCAACGACCAACTTCATCAGGTAGAACGGCGGAGCATGAATATCCAGATTTTTGGCACCAAAAAGTCCTTCGATACCAAGAAAGCCCAGCGTTTCTTTAAAGAGCGCCGCATTAAGGTGCAGTTTATCGACCTCAAGGAAAAGGAGATGAGCAAGGGCGAGCTCACAAGCGTCATGCAGGCGGTCGGCGGCATCGATAAGCTGCTCAACCCCAAGGCCAAGGACGAGGAGACGCTCGCACTCATCCAGCACCTCACCCCTAGCCAGCGCTTCGACAAGCTGCTCGAGAACCAGCAGGTTCTAGCCGAGCCCATCGTGCGCAACGGCAAAAAGGCCACCGTCGGTTATTGCCCCGATGTATGGGGAGCCTGGGAGTAGCTTGTGTTATTTGCCGGCGCGTGGGTATAAGAGCAGGCGTTTGGCATAAGATTCAGCTGTAAGCCATGTCTAACAAAGGAGGGCACATGCCCAACAAACCCGTGAAGATCATCATGCTTACCGGATACCTCGGTGCCGGCAAGACCACGCTGCTCAACCACATCCTCGCTAACGACGGCGGCATCCGCGCCGCCGTGATCGTCAACGACATCGGCGAGATCAACGTCGACGCCAGCCTCATCGCCGACGGCGGTCTTTCCGAGACCGACGACCTCATCCCGCTCACCAACGGCTGCATCTGCTGCACGCTTTCGGATGACCTGGCCAACCAGCTGCAGGGCATCGCCGATTCGGGCGACTTTGATTACATCATCATCGAGGCCTCGGGCATTTGCGAGCCCATCCCCATCGCCTACACCATCTCGAGCTTCTGCGACGAGGCCAAGGTGGGCGGCGAGCCCAAGCTCGCGCTCGACAACATCGTGGCCGTGGTCGATTGCGCTCGCATGTACGACGAGTTCAACGGCGGCCGCGACCTGCTGGCAGAGGATATCGACGAGGACGACATCGAGAGCCTGCTCATCCAGCAGATCGAGTTCTGCTCCACGCTCATCCTCAACAAGACCGATACCGTGAGCCCCGAGCAGATCGCCGAGCTCAAGGCCATCGTGCGCAGCCTGCAGAAAGACGCCGTGATCGTCGAGGCCCAAAACGGCGAGGTCCCCATGGAGGAGTTGCTCGACACCGATCGCTTCGACTTTATGCGCGCCTACAACTCCGCCGCCTGGATCGAGGCCATGGAGCATCCCGAGGAGCACGACGACCCCGAGGTGCTCGAGTACGACATCGAGACCTTTGTATACTCGCGCCGCAAGCCGTTTGACCTGCAGAAGTTCACCGATTTTGTTGAGCAGGAGTGGCCCGATGAGGTCATTCGCGTCAAGGGTCCGCTGTGGCAGACCGGCGATCCGGACATGTGCTACATGTTTGAGCAGGCCGGACACCAGATGCGCCTGATGGAGAACGGCCTGTTTGTCGACTCGGCGCCCGAGGGCGAGAAGCAGAAGATCATCGACGAGAACCCCGAGATCATGCAGATTTGGGACGACGAGACGGGCGACCGCATGACGAGCCTGTGCATCATCGGCCGTCACATGAACAAGGATGCGCTCATCGCCTCCCTCGATGCCTGCCTGACCGACTGGCACCGCGCCTAGGTTTATCCAAGCGGGCATTTTTCCGCCTACGCAACCGCCAAACCACCACGAAGGTGCCCTTCGTGGTGGTTTTTCGTTCTGAGCCAAGGAGATTCATGTTCAACATTGTGCTGTACACGCCCGAGATTCCGGCCAATACGGGCAATATCGGCCGCACCTGCGTGGTTACCGGCGCCCGCCTGCATCTGGTGGAGCCGCTGGGCTTTTCGCTCGATGACAAGACGGTGCGTCGCGCCGGACTGGGCTACTGGCAAAACTTAGACGTGACGACCTATGCCGACTGGGAGGACTTCCTTGCCCGCAACGGCCTCTCCCCCGCCGATGAGCGCCTGCACCTGCTGACTAAAAAGGCTCGTCGCACCTATGCGCAAAGCACCTATCGCGACGGCGACTTCTTGGTCTTTGGCAGCGAGAGCTCGGGCATTCCCGAGCCACTGCTTGCCGCGGCGCCCGAGCGCTGCGAGCGCATCCCGATGCTGCGCGATTGCGACTCGCTTGATAACGCCGAGACTTGGGAAGCCCACGAGGTGTCGCTGGGGCATATCGAGGACGGCCATGAGGTCATCCTTCAGCAGGATATCTGCGGCAACTTCGTCAATCCGGACGACTATCGTATCAGCGCACTCAACCTCTCCAACAGCGCCGCCATCGTCCTCTACGAGGCGCTGCGCCAAACAGGCTTTCCGGGCATGTGACAAAGGGACTGTCCCTTTGTCACATTCGGTTATAGGTAGCGACCGGTAATGCTCTTGGAGCAGACCGCGATATCCGCCGGCGTGCCGGCGCAGACGATTTGCCCGCCCGCATCGCCACCGCCCGGGCCCATGTCGATCACGTAATCGGCGTTACGGATAAGATCGAGGTCGTGCTCGATCACGACAACCGTGGCGCCCTTGGCAACAAGACCGTCAAACACGCTCAGCAACACCTGAACATCGAGCGGATGCAGGCCAATCGTGGGTTCGTCAAACACAAACACGGCATCGTCCTGCACGCGGCCCATCTCGCTCGCGAGCTTAAGACGTTGTGCCTCGCCGCCCGAAAGCGCCGGTGTGGGCTCGCCAAGCGTGAGATAACCCAGGCCCAGGTCGTGCAAGGTCTGCAAGCGCGCCTGCACCTTTTTGAGCCCCACCGTGGCGTCGAGGGCCTCGTCCACACTCATGTCCATGAGCTGCGGCAACGTAAGCAGGCTCCCGTCCTTGCCCTCGCGATGGATATGCGAGGCGGCCTCGGCGTAGCGCGAACCACGGCATGCCGGGCAGACGATCTCGACGTCGGGCAAAAACTGCACGTCGAGCGATATCGAGCCCGTGCCGTCGCACGTAGGGCAACGCAAGGCGCCAGTGTTGTAGCTAAAGGCGCCCGCCTTGTAGCCGGCTGCCTTGGCTTCGGGCGTACGGGCAAAGGCGCGGCGCAGCTCGTCATGGATGTCGGCATAGGTTGCCACCGTCGAGCGAACATTGGCGCCAATGGGCGTAGCGTCAATCAGGTTGGCGCGGGCAATGCCTTCGGCATCGACCCAGCGCACATGGCGTGGCAAGCGCTCGCCAGCTGCCTGCGCCTTAAGCGCCGGAATGAGCGTCTCGAGCACGAGCGTCGTCTTACCCGAACCAGAAACGCCCGTAACCGCGACCAAGCGACCGCGCGGGATATCGACTTCGAGCGGCTTGACGGTATGGATGGCATCGGTCGCCATGCGGATATGGCCCTGGTCGAACATTTCGTCGTCAGTCACCTGTGGGCGCAAGCGCTTGGGCTCGGCGCGCAAAAACGGAGCGATGCGGCTGTCCCGCGATTGCTCGACCTCGTCTACCGTACCAGCGGCGATTACACTGCCGCCGCCTGCTCCGGCAACGGGGCCCATCTCGACCAGATAGTCGGCTTCCGCCAGCACGCGCGTGTCGTGGTCGACAACAACCACGGTGTTGCCGTCATCCACCAGATCGCGCATCACGCCTACCAAGCCGTCGACATTGGCAGGATGCAAGCCGATCGAAGGCTCGTCCAGCACATAAAGCACGCCTGTCGATCGGTTGCGCACCACGCGAGCAAGTTGCACGCGCTGGCGCTCACCCGTGGAGAGCGTGGCGCCAGCACGATCGAGCGAAAGGTAATCGAGGCCCAAGTCGACCAGGCGACGGGCCGCGCTCAAAAACGAATCGCAGATATCCGTCGCCATGGGCCGCATCTCGGGCGGCAAGGATGCGGGCACCCCGCGCACCCACTCAATCGCCTCGCCCAGCGTCATGGCCGCCGCCTGCGCCAGATTGATACCGCGCACCTGGGGCTGGCGCGCAGCCTCGGAGAGACGCGTGCCACCGCAATCGCGGCATGCTCCCTCGCGCAAAAAGCGAGCAACGCGTTTTAAGCCCTTATCGTCCTTGACCTTGGCGAGCGCATTCTCAACGGTATAGACGGCGTTGTAATAGGTAAAGTCGAGCGGCGTGGCGCCCTCGCCGTTTTTGGGCACGTAGAGAATGTGTTTTTTAACCGCCGGGCCGTGGAACACGATGTCGCGCTCTTGAGGCGTGAGCTGGTTAAACGGCACGTCGGTACGCACGCCCATCTCGCCTGCCACCTGCTTCATCAGATCCCACATGAGCGTGCCCCAGGGAAGGACCGCACCCTCGTTGATGGTCTTTGACTCATCGGGCACCAGGCTCGCCTCGTCCACCTCGCGCATGACACTGGTGCCACCACAGGTGGGACACGCACCGCCGCTGTTAAAGGCAAGGTCCTCGGCACTCGGCGCGTAGAACTCGCGACCGCATGCAGGGCACGTGAGCGACAGGCCCGCAGCCACGTTAAGGCTCGGCTCCACGCGCGCCCCGCAGTGCGGGCACACGTGATGGGCGCAACGGCTAAAGAGCAGACGCAGGCTGTTGTTGAGCTCGGTCATGGTACCAAAGGTCGAGCGCACGCCCGGCACGCTGGGGCGCTGATGCAATGCGAGGGCCGCCGGTACGTGCAATACCTCGTCCACCTGGGCGTGCTCGGCCTGCGTCAGGCGACGTCGAGTATAGGTGCTGAGTGCTTCCAAGTAGCGACGCGAGCCCTCGGCATAAAGAACCCCCAGTGCCAGCGAACTCTTGCCCGAACCCGACACGCCGGCAATACCCACGAGCTTTCCCAGCGGGATATCAATATCGATGTCCTTAAGGTTATGGACACGCGCGCCACGCACCTCGATAGCCTGCGGGCTCATCTTCTGTTCCGTCACCTTTATCACCCTACTCATGCCATAAAACTCGATCGCGAATGTACTCGCCCAGCATGGGCACGGTAAACCGGACGAGACCGTATCCGGCAGCCTCGATGACGCGTTCGCGAATCAGGCTTGCGCGATATTTGCTCGCCCAACTCTGAGTACGGTCGCAGCGCTCAATGATATCCGCCATACGCGTCGGTTTACCCTCGTCAGCAGCCATGGCCTCGATAAAGAGGCGTTGCGGACTGCGCAATCCATAATACAGGGGCGCGTCGACCGCTTCGTAGAACTCGGAGACGGCATCCGCATGGCCATTCTCGACATCGCACCTTTCAATGACCTGAGAGCCACGCCGGACGGCAGAGCGCCACATGTAATAGCCCACCAGCTGAACCATATAGGGATGCCCCATGCTCTTGTGTGCCGCAAGGTCCGCCGTCTCCGCGTCAACGTAAAGACCAGCGTCTTTGACCGTCTGGATATATGAATCGCGCACCTTGGGCAAAGATATCGCCCCCAGCGTACGCTGCTGGGCACGCCGCAAAAACGTTACGCTCGGCTCTTCGAGCAGATCGTCAACCATGCTGGGTAAGCCGGCGAGCACCAGCGCAAGACCGCGCTGATCGCTATCGGACAAGCCCGTGGCATCCTGGTCTCCGAGCACCTGCTGATAGAGAACGGTAAGAGCCGCCAGCTCCTCGATAGACGCAGACTGCGCCTCGTCAATCGCAAACAGTATGCCCTTGCCTGGACCGAGCTTCTTGAGGCGCTCGTTGACCAGCCCTCGTAACGTCTCGCCCTTTGCTCGCGCCGCCTCGACCGACATCCGGCCAAACGACGGCCCGAATTCCATTGACGTCACAACGGGTTTATTCGAGCGAAGCGCGTCGGCTAAGCGGTCGCATAAGCCAAGCGAAGCGGAATCGGAGATAACCGCCCATCCGCGCTCGCTGGCTAGACGTTGCAGCTCCCGCAGGAGAACCGTTTTGCCGCAGCCGCGGTTTCCCGTAATGAGCATGAGCCTACCCGGCGCTCCGGCGCCGTTATCGAGCCCTTCCTCGAAATCTTCGACGACCGACTCGCGACCGATGAGCATCGGAGGCCGCTTGCCAGCCGTGGGCTTAAAGGGATTTGGATTCATGTCGGCCTCCTCGGATCGATAAACCCTGGTAACAGTTATACCAACTTATACCGAGTTATACCAATTAAATGCGGCAAAGAGACTGACCCTCTATCACCTATGGCCGAAAAACTCGGCGTCCGCCGCTCGCCAGGGGCGGAAGGTGGCGGGATCGACCTTTACATGAGCTGCGGCGGGTACGTCGTACCATTTGACCGTGTAGCCGGCGCCGTGAGAGCAAAAGACCGAGTCGGGCGTGTTGGGCAGATCGGCCTCGGGCTCATAGGCGGCCGTCTCGATTACGCACTCGGCATCATGGCAAGGCGCATAGCCGGCGAACTCCAGGTACAGATGCCCACGACCACTCGTGTAGGCAGCCACCTCCAGCGCGTAATCCTGCACCTCGGATGCCGGCACGCGACCCATAAGCTTCGCCCGGTCTCCCGCCATCGTCGGCGGCTCGTACTCGGCACCCATGCGCGTGGCATCCGAGAGCGCCCGGCCCACGCACTCCCCCGGCACCTCGAGCTCAAAGCGATACCACGGCTCCAACAGCACCGCCGCGCCGGCCTCACTCGCTTGCATGAGCCCCTGGCGAATCGCGCGGTACGTGGCCTGGCGAAAATCACCGCCCTCGGTGTGCTTGGCATGCGCGCGGCCGCCCGTGAGTGTAATGCGCACATCGGTGATGGGCGAGCCAGTCAGCACGCCCAGGTGGTCGCGCTCCATGGCGTTGGTGAGCGCCAAACGCTGCCAGTTAAGATCGAGCTCGTCGGTCGAGGTCACGGTGCCAAACTGCACGCCCGAACCCGCTGCCAACGGCTCCAGGCGCAGATGCACCTCGGCATAGTGGCGCAGCGGCTCAAAGTGGCCCACGCCCTCGACCGGCTGCGAAATAGTCTCCTTATAGAGAATGCCGCCAGACTCAAACGCAACCGAAAGGCCAAAACGATCGGCCAACACCCGCTGCACGACCTCGAGTTGCACAGCGCCCATCAACTGCAAATGAATCTGCTCTAGATGCGTATTCCAGCTTACGCCGAGCATGGGATCTTCGTCCGCCAGCTCAGTCAACGCTTTGAACACCGCATGGACATCGTGTTCGCCCGGAAGCACCGTATAGGTGAGGACCGGCGCAATGACGGGCGCATCGCCCGCGGGCTCCGCGCCCAGGGCGTCCCCTGGGCGAACATGCGCAAGACCCGTCACAGCACAAATACCGCCAGCAGCAACTTCTTGGGCAAGCTCATACTTTTCGCCGTTATAGATGCGTACCTGATCGACCTTCTGCTCCCATGCCTCGGCGCCGGAACGTCCGTCAATCATCTGCTTGGCATGCAGCGTGCCGCCGGTCACTTTAACCCAAGCCAAGCGCTCGCCGCGATCCCCGCGGCTGACACGATAGACGCGCGCGGCAAACTCCGGAAGCCATGCCTGTTCACGCATCAGCGCGCATATGCCGTCCAGCAGCTCGTCCACGCCTTGGTCCTTGAGCGCCGACCCGGCAAAGCAGGGAAAGAGTTTGCGCTCGGCAACCATGCGCGACAGCGTTGCGACAGAAAGCTCGCCCGCCTCAAGAAACTCCTCGAGCGCTTCTTCGTCTAACGCGGCAGCGTCCTCCTGAACGGCCCCGCCCGCCAGCAGTTCGCTGGCATCCAAGCAGCCCTCGGAGAGACGTTGCCCAAGTTGTGCCAGCAAAACATCGCGGCCGGGATTCTCCAAATCGATTTTATTGATATAGATGAACGTCGGGATGTCATAGCGCGCAAGCAGGCGCCACAGGGTTTCGGTGTGCCCCTGCACGCCGTCGTTGGCGCCCACAACTAAAATCGCGTAGTCCAGCGCGCGCAATGTGCGCTCCGCCTCGGCCGAAAAATCGACATGCCCCGGTGCATCCACGAGCATGACGTGGGTATCGCCATGGTCGAGCACGGCCTGCGACGAGAAGATCGTAATGCCACGCTCACGCTCGATCGCGTTCGTGTCCAGATGCGAATCGCCATCGTCCACGCGGCCGCGCTTGCGAATGCGACCCGCGTTGAACAACATGGCCTCGGCCAGCGTGGTCTTGCCGGCATCGACATGCGCCAAGATTCCAACGACCGCTTGCTTCGACATGGCTCTCCTCTTATTGCAAGCCCATCGCACGCGGCAACGGGCATCCTCGTTCCACACTGGATGATACAATGTACGGGCCGGCGGGCGAAGCGAGCCCTATCCCCCGACCGAGCTCATCGCCCCGCGTTGCCGCGCAGCGATTTTCGTAGGTTCGCGCCTTGCGAAAGCCGGCACCTCCCCTTTTTGTCTGCCTGGGCTCATCTGGGGCGATAACAACGCGAGCCCCACAACAACGCGTTTTACCAAAAATGGCCCCACTCGGGGCCATTTTTGGTAAAACGCTGGTATGTGGCTCGGCCTTTATGCCTCGCGCAGCCAATCAAACGCGACGCGCGGCGTACCGTCCGACACATATACGATACCGGCGCGCTTAAACCCGGCCTTGGCGATGGCTCCCTGCATGGGCAGGTTATCCTGATGCGTATCGATACGCAGGTGGTTGGCGCGCTCCTTGGCAAAGGCAAACATCGCAGCCGCGATGCCGTGCGCGGTGCCATCGGACGCCACACGGTGCAGCACGGCGTACGGAGTGTCGCTGCGCCATTGACCGTCCTCAATTGCGTCATAGCACTCGTCCGGGCCCGGTAAAAAGGCAAACGTCGCCACCACGCGGCCGTCGACTTCGCACACGTAACTGCCACCAGCGGCAATATCGGCAGCCAGTTGCTCGGCCGAAGGCGTGCCCTCGGGCCACTGCGTGGCGTTGCCATGCGCGCGCATAAAGGCGCGGGCGGCGTCATAGATAGCCATGACGGCGGGAATGTCGGTATCGAGGGTTTTTCTGATCATCACGCGGCGACCTCACGTTTATTGGTATCACTTTGATTGAGCAATGATACCAACGTTTGAAGAGGGGCGCGAAGCAGATGGGAAGCAAAAAGCGAGCCGCCTGGTCAAAGGCCAAAAGCGAGTTTTTGGGCGCTGCCACCGGCGGCGATATGAGCGACCTGTTTGCACACGAGGACGAGCGTCGCGACGCCCTGGACGCCGAGCGCGATGAAGCCTGGCGCTACAAGTCGTGCGAGCGCAAAAACCGTTACGACACGCGTGCCGAGGCCGAGGCAGTTATGGCCGACTGCGAAAACCGCGGGCGGCGTGGTTTGGCCTGCTACAAATGCGAATACTGCGGCGGATGGCACCTGACGTCGCACCCTTGGAAATAGGTCCCGCATCGGCGCGGCGCCGGCGCAATGCCGGCCATCGCACACGAGCTACGAACGCGGCGGCACCAAAACATCGTAGCGAACGGCCTTGCCCGCAAGCTGATAGCTCGGCTTAACGCCGGCAAGCAGCGGTCCCTTCACCGGCCGCTTGATAACGACCTTGCGCGGGTGCACCGCAAGCGCAGCTTCGACCAGCGTCTCCTCATCGGCACACGGCTGTTCCAGATGGTGCAAGAGTTGGAACTTCTTTTTCACCGCCGCGCTCTTGGTGCGCTCGGGAAACATGGGGTCCAGATACACCACGTCGGGAGCGGCAAGCTCGCCCCGCCCGATCAGCTCAGCTACATGGCGAAGGCCGGCAATGCTGTCCTCGCCCGCATGTAAGCGCATGCGCGCCACGGCAGCCGCAAGCGCCGGATCATCTGCCGCGCGATTCAAAGCATCCTTGAGGAGCGCCGCGATCACGCAATCCTGCTCATACAGATCGACGGTAAAGCCCGCGACCGCCAACAGCAGCGAATCCTCGCCAAAGCCTGCCGTGGCATCAATCGCCCATGGGCACTCGATGCCTTTTGCGCGCGCAGCCTTTACCAACAGCTCTTGCTGCAGACGGCCCTGCTTGAGCCGCGGAAGCATGCGGTCAAAATCGGCACGCAGCTCCATCGTGCCGTCGGTGAGCGTGAGGCCCTCGGACTTCCCGGTCAGCTCAAGCCCCGCGGCCCGAGCAACAGAAAAGGGATCGACGACACCCATGGGTACTCCTTAACAAGCTAAACGAATACGTGAGCGCCGTTCATGCCAGCACCCAACCGTCCGCTATTGTCCCACATGCGACATGGCCCACAGCATCCCAATGCAAAGCACCGCCATCAATCCCGTGCACACGGCAGCGATCACAGAATCACCCATGCGCCTTCCCAACGACCGCGGCTCACGCACTTGCCCTGCTCCGTACATCATGACTCCTCCTTGAGACCAGCTCCTTGTTACGGCCTCATCATCGCAGCGCCGCACATGGGCTGCCATCGATTTGGCTTACGTCCAGCTTTCCTTTTTGAAAGGTTGGGGTGGGCTGCGCGGGGTCAAAGCGCTTTCAGGCGCATGCATCGCCGCGTTGAACTACAATGTGCTTCACCATATGTGCAGCACATGGGGTACGTCAGATTGACGTACTCGTATCGAAAGGACCAGCCATGAGTTCCGCTCGCAAGACTCTCAAAATCCTTGCCCTCGTCTACTTTGTTTTGGGCATCGCCAGCCTCGTCATCGCCGGCGTCGGCATCGCGACCGGCAACCTCGATTCCACGTACGGGTCGAACGCCATGCTCGCCGCGGTCGTGCTGGTCGCCAAGGGCCTCATCGATCTCGCCGCGGGCGTTGCGGGCATCAAGGGCGCCAACAAGCCTTCGCAGGTGGATGGTGCGTTTAAGCTCGGCATCGTTGCCGCAATCGCCACGATTGCGCAGGCCGCGCTCACGCTTCCCGCGCTCGGCGGCAGCTCCGTCAATATCGTCGCCTTTGTCATCGTGGTCTACGACCTGTTCTTTGTTCAGCAGGCACACGCCGTTAAGGCCGAGAACAAGGACCGCCTGTAAGCGCTCGCTTCTCATAACCTCTGCAGCCAAGCAACTAAAAAGGGCCGATCGCGCATCTCCGCGGTCGGCCCTTTACGTTTGCCCAGACAAAACCTACCAAAACAAACCTGTCCCTTTTTGGCAGGTTGTTAGCTGTGGCGGTACTCGGCGATGATGAAGTCGATGTCGGTTTGAAGGGTATCCAGGTTTGCCAAGCGCTCTTTGTCGGCAGGGCGCGTGCGGTAGTAGTACGGCGTCATCTGGAACACCGCCTCGATGTCGGCCTGGGTCTGGAGCGTAATATTCGCAGATACCCGCTGCGTTCCGACCAACTCGAGCTCGGTAGTCTTCGGCAGCTTCTCGTCGTTAAGGTACGGCGTATCGTAGAGCACTTCCTTAAGCCCAAACAGATGACGGGCACCCGGCACCACGGTGTAGAGCGAGCCCTCCGGCGCCAGCACGCGGGCAAACTCGCGTTCGTTAAAGGGAGCGAAGAGCTCGGTCACCATATCGAAGGCGCCATCGGCCACAGGGATGTCCTTCATGTTGGCTACGAAATAGGTCGCATCGTCGCGCTTGGCGGCAAGGCGCACCATCTCTTTGCCCAGGTCGAAACCGTAAGCATCCACGCCCGGCACCGCGCCCATGGCGCTGGTGTAATAGCCCTCGCCGCAGCAAATATCGAGCAGCATCATGGGACCGCTCGTAGACGCAGCACGCCCAGACACCTGCTTGCGCACCAGCTCGACCATCGCATCGCGCAACGGCGCGTAGTATCCACGGTTCAGAAAGTCACGACGGCTGCGCGCCTGTGACTTGGGATCGCCCATGGAGTCGCCGCTCTTGGACGAGCGCAATAGATATAGATAGCCCTCGCGCGCACGGTCAAACCGGTGTCCGCCCGCGCATGCAGCACCGCGTTCGTCATCCACCAGCGGCTCATGGCAAACGGGACACAACAACATGGCAACTCCTTAGCGCGAACAACACAACGCCCACCATTGTCGCACGCCTTCCCCGCCTAGTCATTGGGGACGTTCTTGAATGAGTAATCGTTTTAGAACGTCCCCAATGACTAGGCGATTAGGAGTATCATCGTCTGCGCAAATAAGCACAAAAGAGCATGTTAGAGATTGAGAGCGTATGGCTGACACCGTATCTAAGCACATTGACATGACCACCGGATCGCTGTGGCGCAATGTTCCCCTGTTCGCCTTCCCTGTGGCCGCCACGAGCATCTTGGAGCAACTGTCGAACCTCATCGCCACGGTCATCATCGGTAACTTCTCGGGCGACCAGGGAACCCTCGCCATGGCGGCGGTCGGCTCCAATGTTCCGCTTACCAGTCTTATGCTCAACCTGTTTATTGGCATGTCGCTTGGCTCCAACGTGGTCATCGCCAACGCCATCGGCCGCAACGATCAGAACATGGTCAAACGCGCCGTCCACACCTCGATTCTTATGGCACTTGTGGGCTTTGTCGTCATCGCACTGGGCGAGATCTTTGCCGAGCCCATGCTCGCCGCGCTCAACGTTCCCGCCGAAACCATGCCGCTCGCTTCGCTCTACCTACGCGTCTTTTTGCTCAGCATGCCCTCGATCTTGCTTTACAACTTTGAGGCCGCGATCTTCCGCTCCGTCGGCATCACCCGCATGCCGCTGCGGGCGCTTGCCGTGTCCACCGTCCTCAACATTGGCCTGGACCTCATCTTTGTCCCCGTACTCCACTGGGGCGTCGCGGGCGTCGCCATCGCCACCGCCATCGCCTACACCGTCAGCGCCGCTACGCTCTTTATCCGCCTGCTCAAGACCGACTCCGTCGTCCGCGTCACCCCGCGCGACCTGGCTATCGACCCCGTCGCCCTCAAGCGCATCGTCAAGATCGGCCTGCCCGCCGGCATCCAGAGCGCCGTCTTTGCCGTCGCCAACATCATCATCCAGTCTGCTATCAACAGCCTGGGCACCGAGGTCATGGCGGCATCGAGCGCCGCTATGAGCTTGGAGTACGTATGCTACAACCTGCTCAACAGCTTTAGCCAGGCTTGCACCACCTTTGTGGGACAAAACCACGGTGCCCGCCAGATCGACCGCTGCACCAAAACGCTCAAGGTCTGCCTGGTCGAAGGCGGTATCGTTGCACTCACCACGATCATCGTTATTGTCGGCCTGGGGCGCGAGATCTTGTCGCTGTTCAACAGCGATCCCAACATCGTCTCGATCGGCTATATCCGCGTGTGTTCGATCTTCCCGGCGTACGCCTTTAGCATGTTCTACGAAAACATGTCCGGCTACCTACGCGGCTTTGGTATCTCGCTCACGCCCGCCCTCATCACCATGATCTGCGTCTGCGGCATCCGCTTCTATTGGGTGTTCTGCGTGTTCCCGCACTTCCGCACCTTTGCGAACATCATGATGGTCTACCCCATCAGCCTGGGCACCACGGCGTTCTTTATGGTCGTGGCGGTACTACTTTGCCACCCGGCACGCACCTATCGCGCCACCCAAGCCAAAGCGACAGCCCGCTAGACACCGCACTCAACGCCACGCTAGTCATTAATTGACAATATGCGAGCTCATATAGTCGATAAAGCGCCTCGTGGCGATAGGCATGGTATCCCAGCTGCGCCAAGCTGCCACTACGTCGCGCGAGGGAGCATGCACGATGGGTCGCACACGAATATCGGCTCGCATGCCCTCCACAGTACGACGGTAGAGCATGCTCACGCCTAGGCCCTCCTCCACCATCGCCATGATGGTGTAGTCGTCAGTCACCTCACTCGTCACGTGCGGCGACAGCCCATGTGTCGCAAATGCATCGAGCACCAGGCTCTGTTCGCCCTCATCCAGCAGCACAAAGGGCTCGGACGCCAGGTCGGCGAGCGTCACCTTTTCCTTTGCCGCCAGCGGATGCGCAGCCGGCAGCAGCGCCACCAACTCGTCGTGATAGACCACACGCTTCTCGAGGCCTGCGGTAAACCCGCGCGCCGTAAAGCAAAAATCCACCACGCCGTCGTGCACCCACTGAGCGTTGCGCGTGTAATCGCCCTGCTTGAGGGTAAAGCGTACGCCCGGGTGCAGCGTACCAAAGTCGCGGATCACACGCGGCAGCACGGTACGGCTCACGTTGGTAAACGTCGCGATGCGAATATCGGTCGACGAAAGCCCCAGCAGCTCCTGGCGCTTGCCCTCGAGCTCGGCCTCGGCGGTCACAATCTGGCGCAGGTACGGCAGATACTGCTTGCCATCGCGCGTAAGCGAAACGCCCTGCTTTCCGCGCTCGATAAGCGTGGTGCCCAGCTCGCGCTCGAGCGCCTTGACGGCCTGGCTCACCGCACTTTGCGTATAGCCCAACTCGTCCGCCGCGCCCTTAAGACTGCCGCGATCGACCACCATACAAACAATCTGATACCGCGATGCCATCGTGCCTCCACATCAATGCAGCCGTAAAACGTTTTGCCAGCGCTTTTTCTGCCAACATTAGCATTTCTTAATCATACTGAAGATACATTCGCTTTACTACATCCACATCTGAGAGCAGAATCCTTTTTACGAAACCGTTCTGTAACAAAAGGAGTCCCATGGATCGCAAAAAAGCAATCGCGCTCTCATTTTCCGTTCCCGTCGCATGGGGCTTTTCGTACCCTCTCATGAAGATCGGCATGGACAGCATGAACGCCACGAGCATCGTCGCGCTGCGCTGCATCATCGCCTTTGTGGCCTGCCTGCTGCTCTTCCACAAGCACGCGCTGCGCATTAACCGCGACCTGATGGTTCGCGCCGCCATCATCGGCGCCATCATGGCAACCGAGCTCACCTGCATGTGCTTGGGCTCCAGCCTTACCCCCGCCTCCACTGCCGGCTTTTTGCAGAGCCTGACCGTCGTGATCGTGCCGTTTGCCAACGCGGCCCTGCTGCGCCGCGCCCCCGAGCGCAAGGTGCTCCTCGGCACCGCCATCGTCACCTGCGGCATGCTGCTGCTCTCGGGCGCCGACTTTACTAGCCTGAACCCGGGCGCGCTCATCATGCTGCTCTCGGCCTTTATCTATGCCAGCCACATTATCGTGGCCAAGCGCTTTGTCGAAGAAGTCGATCCGCTGGCCCTGGGCGTTTGGCAGCTGGGCTTCGGCGGCTTGTTCTCGGGCATCGCCGCATGCGCCTTTGGCGGCTTCACGCTTCCCGGCACGCCCAGCGAAATCGTCGTTATCGTTGCGCTCGCACTCATTTGCTCTGCCTATGGCTTTATCACCCAAACGCTCGTGCAGCCCCACGTGCCTGCCGAAACCACCGGCTTCGCCTTCTCGCTCGAGCCGGTCTGCTCGGCCGTCTTCTCGTTCTTCTTGGTCGGCGAGGTCCTGAGCCCCATCGCCTTCTTTGGCGCCGCCCTCATCCTCACCGGCGTCATGGTGGCAACCGTCGAGCTTCCGCGCCTTCGCGCGCATGGACAGGCTCGTATGGCAGGAGCGCCCGAGCGCGTCTCGTAGGCCCCACTCCTTATGCAGCCGCGGCATAAAGGCAACCGGTGCGCCTTTACAATAGATGCCAACAGAGCATCTGCCATAAAGGAGCCCCATGGACACCGCAACCCGCGACCGCAACATAGCAACTTGGTTGGGCGATGCGCCGCAGCCGGTACGTGACACGACGAACCAGCTGCTCGAGCGCATCGCCCTTTTGCGTGCCGAGCAAACCATCTACCCGGCACAAGACGACATCCTCAATGCCCTCGCCTATACGCCGGCCGACCAGGTCAAAGTTGTCATTTTGGGTCAAGATCCCTATCACGGACCCAACCAGGCCATGGGGTTATCGTTCTCGGTCCCCGCGACGCAAACCAAGTTGCCGCCGAGCCTGCGCAACATCTATAAGGAACTCAAAGCCGATCTGGACTGCCCCATTCCTGCCACGGGAGACCTAACCCCATGGGCACAACAGGGCGTCCTGCTCCTTAACACCACGCTCACCGTGCGCGAGCATGCCGCCAATTCGCACGCCAAGCTGGGCTGGAGCACGCTCACCGACTATATTATCGAACGCTGCTGTCAACTGCCCCAGCCGGTCGTCTTTTTGGCATGGGGCCGCTTTGCCCAGCAAATGGTTGAGGGCAAGCTCGACGCGATCGGCGCGGGCAAGGCAACCGGCAAGTTCTGCCTGGCTTCTACGCACCCCTCGCCGCTTTCGGCCAACCGCGCCACGGCAGAACTCCCCGCCTTTATAGGGTCGCGCCCCTTCTCGGCAGCCAATCGGCTACTCGAACAGCACGGCTCGACCCCCGTCAACTGGACTTGCCTCGGCTAAAAATCGATACATCAAAAACGCGCCCGACGGCTTTCCATCGGGCGCGTTTCCTATTCGGGCCAAATAAATTGTGTGCGGCCGGCCTCGCCGCCATCAATCAGCAGGCTCTGCCCGGTCATAAACCGATTGGTCACGCCCACAAAGTAGATCCACTCGGCAATCTCTTGGGCGGTGGCCCAGCGTTTAAGCGGCGTGAGCTCCATAATCTGGTTCCACAGGTGCTCGTCTTCCATCACGCAACGGTTGAGCGGTGTGATAACGCCGCCCGGGTCCACACTGTTGGCGATGGCCTGCGGTGCCAAGCGGTTTGCAAGGTTCTTGGTATAGGCGATAACGCCGCCCTTGCTGGCGGCATAGGCGGGAAACTCCGATCCCGTATGCCCGCTCGCCGACCCCACATTGACCACGGATTTGATAGCCGGCGCCGGCTTGGCGGCAAGCCCCTCCCCCGCAAAGGCGTAGCGCTCGGTCACGTTGATGGTGCCATACAGGTTGGCGGCGATGTCGTCGGCCGAATCCTGCGTACCGGCAACGTTCACGATCACCTGAGGCTCAAGGTCGCCTGGAAACGAGTTAGGCTCGCGGACATCAACAATCAGATGGCGGTAGCGCTCGTGTTCGATCGCCGCCGGCAGCAGATCAAAGCCCACGACCTCGTGGCCCTCGTCCAAAAAGCGCTGCACGCACGCGGCTCCGATACCGCCCGAAGCGCCCGTGATCAAAACCCGCATACTTGCTCCTTAGGCGGTTGCGTGGCGCTCGAGGTACTCGGAGCCCACATTCTCGCGCTCCCAGCCGCGCACGACCTTGTAGCCCACGGGGCTCAGGAAGACCTCGCACAGCAGCTCGGCAACAGCGCCGGTCAGCGAGCACATAAGGACCTGCACCCAGGTCCAACCAAAGAACGTGTGGCTCACCACAATGGCAAAGACCAGGTTGTCGATAAACTGGCCAACACCCGTGGACACATAGGAGCGGAAGGCGAAGCTCGCAAAGTTATTCTTTTTGAGCATACGGCCGAGCGACTGGTTGAGCGTGGAATTAACCACGGCAGAAACGAGCATTGCCAGCGAAGAGCCCAGCACCACGTACCAGGTGCCGCCGATGGTGGCGTTAAGGGCGGTGTTGACCTCGATCATGCCGGTGTCGTAGTAGGCGCCCCACATACCGGGCGTGAGCGAGCATGCCCAAAAGCACAGGCTCACGGCCAGGTTGACCGCTAGTGCGAGGATAGAGATTTTGATGGATGCCTTGGCGCCAAAGCGCTTGCAGATCATGTCCTGGCACAAAAACGAGACCCAGCTCACCACAAAGCCGCAATCGAGTGCCAGATACGGCAGGCTGATAAGCTCCTTGTTGGCCAGCAGGTTCATCATGATGACACTCACGAAAAACAGCGAAACCGTTGCCGCGGGAATGCTCCGCAACAGAACCTTGTAGTCCTCCATGACCTTCTTGATCATTATGTACTCCTTTGGTTTTAGGTTTAACGAGCAGGATATCGGACCCGAACTGCTCGGACGCCCCGGTCTTGAGACGACGGTGGGTATGATAGCCGCTCACACGGCATCAGGCAAGCAAGCGGCACGGCAGCCTCGCAGGGCCACCGCGCCGATGCGTTAAAAGGCCACGTTGCCAAACTCCGACAGGATAAGGTCGGGGTTGTGGTCGGTTGCCCAATCCACGTTCCACGGGCTCGTGAACAGCAGCAGCTTGCCGCCGCGCATGTCCTCGACACGCAGCGTGTCGCGCGTGAGCGAAAGGCCCGGGATATCGATGGTGTCGGGGTCGTTCTGGATCCAGCGGATGTCCGTATAGGGCAGCGGTTGGCGACGAACCTCAACACGGTACTCGGCCTTGAGGCGGCGCTCGAGTACCTCAAACTGCAGGACGCCGACCACGCCCACGATGACGCTCTCCATGCCGGCACCCAGCTCGCGGAAGATCTGGATGGCACCCTCCTGGGCAAGCTCCTCCATACCCTTGACGAACTGCTTGCGCTTGAGCGTGTCGACCTGCGTAATGCGAGCGAACATCTCGGGGGCAAACGTCGGGATCTGCGGATACTGCACGTGGCGCTTGCCGGAGCACACGGTGTCGCCGATGCTAAAGATACCCGGATCGAACAGGCCCACGATATCGCCCGCGTACGCCTCGTCCACGATGGCACGGTCATCGGCCATCATCGACGTGCCCGTGGCAAGCTTGAGCTTGCGGTTGCCCTGCACGTGGAAGGCGTCCATACCGCGCTCGAACTTGCCCGAGCAAATGCGCACAAAGGCGATGCGGTCACGGTGGTTCTTGTCCATATTGGCCTGGATCTTAAACACAAAGCCGCTAAAGTCGTCGCGGCAGGGATCGACCGGCTCGCTGGTGAGCGTATCGGTATAGGCGCGCGGCGTCGGGGCCAGACGCAGGAACTCCTTGAGGAAGGGCTCCACGCCAAAGTTGGTGAGCGCCGAGCCAAAGAACGCCGGGCTCAGCTTGCCGCAGGCCACGGCATCCAAGTCGAGCTCGTCGCCGGCGCCATCGAGCAGCTCGATGTCGTCCATCAGATTCTTATGGTTTTCCTCACCAATGAGCTCGTCCATGGAAGGATCGCCCAGCTCGGCCTCGACCTCGGCGACCTTCTTGGTGGCGTTGGCGTGGCCGTCGCCCTCAAAGGCAATGACGCGACGGGTCTGACGATCGAACACGCCGCGGAAGTTGCGGCCGCTGCCGATCGGCCAATTCATGGGATACGTATTGATGCCCAGGACGTTCTCGATCTCTTCCATGAGCTCAAACGGATCGCGAGCCTCGTGGTCGAGCTTGTTCACAAAGGTGAAGATGGGAATGTGGCGCAGCGTACAGACCTTAAAGAGCTTTTTGGTCTGGGCCTCGACGCCCTTGGCGCCGTCGATGACCATGACCGCGGCGTCGGCGGCCATAAGGGTACGGTAGGTATCCTCCGAGAAGTCCTGGTGGCCGGGGGTATCGAGGATGTTGACGCAGGCGCCGTTATAGGTGAACTGCAGCACCGAGGAGGTAACGGAGATACCGCGCTCCTTCTCGATGTCCATCCAGTCCGAGACGGCATGCTTGGCCGAGCTCTTGCCCTTGACCGAGCCAGCAGTCTGGATGCTGCCGGTATAGAGCAGCAGCTTCTCGGTAAGCGTGGTCTTACCGGCGTCCGGGTGGCTGATGATCGCGAATGTGCGGCGCGACGAGATTTCATCCGACAGGCTTGCCATGCGGATCCTTTCTTGCATTAAGTGCATTACGTCGATGTAACCGTACTATTGTAGCCGCGAAATCTCGGCATAGGGCACCTATCAGGACAAATTCATCAGTCAGAACGTGAACGGCTAGTTATCGAAAGTATTCTGCAGCAGACTGTCTCAATCTGTAACAGCAGAGCTTATTTGGCCCCCCATCTGTTACAGATTGAGACAAACGAACTTGTCCGCCGGCACAATCTCAATCTGTAACATCTGACCGCCCAAATTGGGTCTAGCTGTTACAAATCGAGATAAACGGAAAGGCAGGCAGCCAATGTCTCGTTCTGTAACATCTAGCCGCGCAAATCGACTCTTACTGTTACAGATTGAGACAAATAGGCAGGCGAGCAAATAGCATCTCAATCTGTAACAGCAGGCGACCAAAAACGGACTCAGGTGTTACAGATTGAGATTGTTTTGGAGCAAGCGCGGCGCCGATGGTCTATTCCACATTTAGCTCTTGCATTACTGTGCATAGTGTATATATACTGTGCTTACCGGTTATATACACGTGTAGCCCAACAGCTAAGGAGCCGCTGTGGACATCATCCTATCCAATTCGAGCGATAAGCCCATCTACGAGCAGATAACCTCGCAGGTCAAAGCTCAGATCTTATCGGGCACGCTCGCTGCGGGAGCCAAACTCCCCAGCATCCGTGCACTCGCGAGCGACCTGGGCGTGAGCGTAATCACCACCAAGCGTGCCTACGCCGACTTGGAGCAGCTTGGCTTTATCTGCACCGTGCAGGGCAAGGGCTGTTTTGTCGCCGAGGGCAACCAGGAGCTTTTGCGCGAAAACCAGCTCTGCCATATCGAAGAGCTACTTGCGAAAGCGGCGAGCCAAGCCGAAACCCTGGGCGTCACGCGCGACAAACTGCACGAGATGCTCGACCTGGTAGCCCCCGAAACCATGCAGTAGCCATCTGCAAGAAAGGCTATACCATGCAAAACTTGCTTGAACTCAAAGGCATCTCACACGCTGTAAGCGACCGCTTTTCGCTGCGCGACGTCACGCTTGCCGTGGAGCCTGGCCAGATCATCGGCTTTGTTGGTGCCAACGGTGCTGGCAAAACAACGACGATTCGAGCTGCTCTCGGGCTTATAAAGCTCGATGCCGGCGAAGTGCACCTGTTTGGGCAGCGCTGTGGCGCCGACGCGCCCGATGAGTCGCAACGCCATCTACGCTCCCGCGTCGGTCTTGTCCTGGACACGTGCCCCTTCCCCTCCACGCTCAAGGTGGGCCAGATCGAGTCGCTCGTAGGCCCAGCGTACCCCACGTGGGACCGCGAAACGTTCGCCGGATTCATCAACCGATTTGGCCTCGATCCCAAGACAAAGGTCAAGGACCTCTCCCGCGGCATGGGCATGAAACTGCAGCTTGCCTGTGCGCTCAGTCACAAGGCCAAGCTGCTCGTTTTGGACGAAGCCACCGCGGGCCTCGATCCCATGGCACGCGAGGAACTGCTTGATGAGCTGCTTGCCTTTGTCGCCGACGGCCAGCACAGTGTGCTGCTCTCGAGCCACATTACGTCCGACCTCGATCGCACCGCTGATCGCGTCATCTGCATCGATAATGGCTCGATTATTTTTGACCTGCCGCGCGAGGACATTACCGACCGCGCCGGCATCGCCCACTGCACCCAATCGCAGGCTGCCGAGCTTATGGCTTGCGTCGAAGGCGCCCGTGCCGCCCGTCACGCCTACAGCGTGGACGTACTCGTACCCAACCGTCGCGAAACGCTCGAGGCCTTTCCCGAGATTCCCTGCGATCGGGCAACCATTGATGACTATCTGCGCCTCATACTGAAAGGGGCTTCGAAATGAAACGCGCCTTTATGTCCGAACTCGCCATCGTTCGCACGCTCATCCCGAGCATTGCGGGCGTCGGCTTGTTCATCTTCGTTGTGCTGACGCTCGTCAACGCGTCGGATGGCGATTCCGGTATGAGCGCCGGCGCCTGCGCCGTCAGTGCCATGTCGCCCATCATAGTCATGAACTCACTGGCCGGTTTCGACAATCAAAACGGTTGGGAGCGCTACCGGGCAACGCTGCCCTTCTCGCGCAAAGACATCATCCGCGCACGCTACCTGAGCGTTATTGTCTTCTCCGCCGTCATGGCATGTGCAGCTACGCTTTTGAGCATCGCCTCCATCCCGCTCTTCAACAGCGCGGGCATTCCTTCGACGGGACAGACGGTCTTTGAAATCGCAATCGCCTCGGCAGCATCGATGCTCATCTCCCTCATGATGGTGTTTTTGGCGCAGCCGCTGTTCTTTCGATTTGGTCACATGGAGGCGCTGCGCCTATCCGTTGGCCTGTTTGCCCTGCTTGGTTGCGGCACCATGGCCACGCTGAGCTCCTCCAACCCCATCAGCAACTGGCTCATGTCGATTGCCGGAGCGAATCCCGATCCTGCCGTTCTTGGCTGCCTGTGCGCAGGAATTGCCGTACTGGCCCTCGCGCTATGTGCAGTCAGCTGCGCTGTCAGCACCAAGGTTTATCGAGTACGCGATCTGTAATCGACGGCTAAAAAAGCTTAGGTGGTACCCCGCTTATTTTTTCAATGAAACAAGGCGGCATAGCGTCACCACCGCCCTTCACAGCAGGCCGTCTAGTTCTTGGCAACCAAAAAGACACCGTCAGCATATCGAAGGTGAATACTTTTCCGAGAAGTGAACGAGTAAAAACAGCGCCCTGTAGCATCGACATTTTTAAGGACTCAATTCCTGCGGTCTTTGTCTAAGAATCCTGCAGTTTTGTTCGAAAAAAATGTGCATGTTCCAGGGGTCCAGATTTACTCGTTCACTTCGCGGAAAACCATTCACCTTCGATTCGAGCCTTAACCAAATGTCCTCTCGAACTATGGCCCCTGTCTCACCACAGCGATATCAAAGCTTCATGCCGGGACGGTATCATCGGACGAGCGCCGTAAATCTGGCGCGGTCGTTCTTTGGGGAGGCATTTCACCCGTGTCGTGGGTCGCAGCAGCATTTGTGTCGGCTTTCTTTGCCGGCGTCACATCTGTCCTGGCCAAATGCGGCATCAAGCAGACCGACTCCGATGTCGCGACGGCCATTCGCACCTGCGTGGTGCTCGTTTTCGCCTGGGCAATGGCGGGCATTTCTGGATCCATTGGAACCATTGGCAGCATCGAACCCAGATCCTGGCTCTTTCTCGTCCTCTCGGGACTCGCTACCGGTGCTTCGTGGATCTGTTACTTTAAGGCGTTGGGCATCGGAGACGTCAATAAGGTCGTACCGGTCGACAAGATGAGCACCGTACTCGCTGCACTGATCGCCATCGTGCTTTTTGGCGAGACGAGCAACCTTGCGGTTAAGCTCGTGGGAACCGCTGTCATCACCCTCGGCACGTTTTTAATGATCGAGAAGAAGCAGTCTGCCGGACCCGAGCGGCAGCAAGACCGGACCTGGCTCGCTTACGCCCTCGGCGCCGCCGTGTTCGCGGCGCTCACGTCCATCCTTGCCAAGGTCGGCATCGAAGGCGTCGAGTCCAACCTAGCCACGGCAATCCGTACCTGTGTGGTACTGGTTATGGCATGGGCAATCGTGGCAGCTAAAGGCAAGATGGGCCAAGCCGTGCACGTAGACCGCTACGAACTCGTATTTCTCGCGGCATCGGGCATTGCGACCGGAGCATCGTGGCTGCTCTATTACTACGCCATCGCCACAGGCCAGGTGAGCGTCGTGGTGCAGATCGACAAACTATCGATTGTCGTATCAGTACTATTTGCGCGCCTGACATTCAACGAAAAACTCTCACGACGCAGCGTCATCGGTCTCGCCCTCATCGTACTGGGCACCGCCGCGCTCGCAGTTTGGAAGTAGCGCGGCCAGCAGCCGCTACATCCTCACACCTGGCTTGGGATGCCTGTACTGACCGTGGGATGCCGTGCGCTTACCGTGCGAGATGGCAAATATGGGACAACAGTGCAGGCAACGAAGGCAGGCTGCGCACTCCGGCTTTGTCCAGACGGGAAGGCCGTCGCGCATCTCAATCGCCGCCATGGGGCAGCGCTTGGCACACAGGCCGCAGCCGATGCAGCGATCGGCATCGACGGCAAACTTGCTCGTCTGTTGCATGCGCGGCAGCCCAATTGCGTGATACGCGCACGATGCAAACAGAGGCACGCGATGGCGCATCATGTTGCCCGTGCGGCGCGCCCGCACCGCCTCGATCACGGCATCAATCTGCGCCTCGGCAGCCCTATTGATACCCTCAACCTTTTGAGGGTCAGACAGGTCGAAAACAGGCGTCCAGGTATCGGGCATCTTGACGCTCATCGCTGCATCCAACTCGAGCCCACTCTCGTGTAGCAGATCGCGGGCAAACTTGCCCGATTGCCCGGTCGTCGAACCATATGTCGAGACATAGAACGTATACGGGCGCTCGCCGCCCTTTGCGCCGGCAGCAATCGACAGGTCGGCAGTCTTTAAAAACTCGATCATCGGCGTCGGCAAGCCACAGGTATACACCGGGGCGACAAACCCCAGCTGGCAGGGACCTTCCGTCACAGCAAGGTGAAGGGCCTCGGCATCAAAACACTCGATCGACATAACTTTGTCGTCTGTCGCCGCTGCAATGCGACGCGCCACATGATCGCTGTTCCCCGTCGCGCTAAAGTACAGAATCATCTCGCACCCCTGGAATTGAATCGTGAAAACCGTACTACTTGCGCAGCGGCTTGGGCAGCGGAATGCCGGCGGCGATAACGGCGGCGATGATCATGCAGACGATGCCCTTGAGTGGGAAGCACATGAGCAGCAGGCCCACGACCATGACCGGCTGGCGCATGACGGCGCCCATCGTCGATGCCGTGCAGACGGCGACGCAAAAGACCGGATCGGCGCCGGTGAGGATGGCAAGGCCGTAGCCCAGGCTCACGCCCGAAAAGATAACGGGGAAGAAGTGGCCGCCGCGCCATCCCATGTTGATAAGAGCGGGCGTCAGCATGGCTTTAACAAGACCAGTTGCGATGAGCACGCCAGCGGGAATGGTCAGGTAGGTTTCCATGAGCACATCGGCCTGCGTCTCGCCGGCAAACATGGTGTAGGGCAGGACCGTGCCACAGATGGCGAGCGCCAGACCGGCCAACATGGCTTTGACGACAGGGCGCTCCCCTATCGCGTGCGACAGTGCCTCGCTCGCGTGTTCGGAGACAAAGTACAGCCAGCCGCAGATTGTTCCGATCAGCGACAGAGGGATGAGCCAGGTAATCTCCAGGTTGCCCACCTCGGCGGACTCGAACCTGGGCATGCCCATGCCGCCGCCCATGAGCTGGCCGAGCAGCAGATAGGTGCCCAGGCCGCCGGCAATCGCAATGCCGTAGACCACGGTCTTCTGCGCCTTGGGCAGCCTGATCGTGGTCTCGTCGGACGCAGAGCCCTCGTCGCCGTCAGCACTTCCGGCAAGCGGCGCCACAAAGCCAAAGACGGGCGCGGTAAAGAGCGCCGTCAGGGCAGCCTGGGTACCCAGCAGCGTGAGCTCCCTAAACTCGGTGCCAAAGCGACGCATGCGGTCGCCGACCCAGCTGCACAGACCCGCGATAACGCCGGTCAGGCCGGCCTCCGGTCCAATACTTCCGCCAAACAGCAGCGGCAGCAATGCCGCGAGCGAAAGCTGGCCCAGGTTGTCGTACGGGTAGCGCCCGTCTTGCTTGACCTTAGCCATCACCTGATTGAGGTCATCGGTCTTGGTGCCTGTCATCTTTTCGTACAGACCGATTAACAGGCCGCCCAGCAGGCAGACAAAAAACGGGTACGGCAGAAAGCCAAACGGGCCGCTGGCGAGCTCGGGCGAAGAGACACCCAGCATATGCGGGACCTCGGTCCACAAATAATCAATGCCGTGCTCCATCGCAAAAAAGAACAGCCAGACTGCGGCACCCGCGAGTGCACCGGTCACGGCAACGCTGACCAAAAACAGCGCTCGGTTCGTGGGTTTGGCAAGGTTATCCATCGGGTCCTCCCGCGGTCAAAGTCGACATAGATACGTTTTATTGTAGAGCGAGCGTTGCCCGAACGAGCCAACCACCTGCGCCGCAAACGGCACCATTGGGAGCCATAGTGGGGCAGGCTCAAGACTTATCCGTTGATAATCGAGGCAATCTCGCGCAAATCGTCGGCAAAGTAGATGCCGTGCTGGCGCCTCGGGCTCGAAAGCCCCTTATCAATCATGTGCCCGAGCAACGCCTTGAGGTCGTTGTAGTAACCGTCCAGGTTATACAGGATGCACGGAGAGCTCAGGTGCCCCAACGACACCGCGGACATAACCTCGGCAATCTCCTCGAGCGTGCCCGTGCCGCCCGGAAATGCGATGAACGCATCACCGAGCTCGATCATCTTGGCTTTGCGCTCGGCCATGTCGCTCGTCACGATAAGGTCGTCGATTCCGTCGTGTTGAAACTCTGCCTCGATAAAAAAGCTCGGCTCCACACCCGTCACATGTCCGCCTGCCTCGAGTACGCTATCGGCGAGCGCGCCCATCAGTCCCGATTTGGACCCGCCGTATACGAGCGCGTGTCCGTTGGCGCCAATCCAATTGCCCAGCTCCTGCACCGCGGGCAGAAACGCCGGGTCGTTGCCGACGCTCGCGCCCAGGTACACCGTGATGTTCATATGCAATCCCCCTCGTCGTGACGCGCGGCACCCGTTCTATCGTTGCCGGCGACGGTATTCGCGCACGCGGCGCGACAAATCGGCGAGCTCATCGCGGTCGAGTTCTTCCAAATGCTCAAGATCGTCCATAAAGCGCGCCATGGTGTCCTTTTGGCGCAGCTTGATAAGCGTATTGCAGTAGTTCACCGCCACACCCGTAAGCATGGCGATATAGAAGATACTGATGACGCTTAGGATAACGGTAATGCCGCGGGCAACCGGCGTTTCAGCGGGGATATCGCCAAAGCCAATCGTCGAGACCGTCTCAAAGCTAAACCAGAGACCATCGCCAAACGTGAGGGTCGTGGGCTCGGACAGCCAGACAGCCGTCGAGCAAAGCAGATAGAAAATAAGAAACAGGCCCGTAATGCGTGCAAAGCCAGCCTGTCGCAACACATCGGCAAGCGTCCTCAACCTGTTCATCGCGGCCCCTTTCCCAGACGCCCAATCTCGTTCGCTCGGTATTGTCCCACAACCGACAGTTAGGGACGTTCCTTTTGTGCCGACAGAAAGGGACTGTCCCCAGCTGCCGGGCGGGAGCGTTTAGCGGTACAGCTGCCGACTGGGCAGGCTGAGCTGGTATCCTTATGCGGTATTGTCTCGATTCGTTAGGATTGCATGTGAGAGCTGCCACTGTCCTTCGTTCAGTTATATGTCGCGCCCTGGCCATTGTGCTTGCCGCGCTTGCCGCACTGAGTTCCATCGCGCCTGTCCAGGCTTTTGCCGATGACTCTAGTCAGCCAGTCAAGACGGTCCGCGTCGGCTGGCTCGTCAACAACGAGGGCTTCCAGAACGGCACCCCCGGCGAGCGTCTCTCGGGATGGGGTTACGAGTACCTCCAGACCCTGTCGTACTACACGCCCGGCTGGCGGTACGAATACGTCTCCGGCACCTTCACCGAGCTTATGGACATGCTCGAGGCAGGCGAGATCGACCTCATGCCCAACATCTCCTACTCCGAGGAACGCGCCCAAAAGCTGCTCTTTTCCTCGAACCCCGAGGGCACCGAGCGCTACTACATCTACGCCAGGCCCGACCGTGACGACCTGGCCAAGGGTGACCCTCAAGCACTCCAGGGTCTCACCATCGGTTACAACTCCGGTGTTATGCAAACCATCGTCGGCCAGCAGTGGCTCGCCAACGAGGGAATCGCCTGCACATACAGGGAGTATAACGGAGGCTCCGTTCTCTTTGACGCGCTCGCAAACGGCGAGGTCGACGCCATCATCATGAACGACACCATTTCGTCGCCCGAGGCGTCGCCCATGTTCTACGTCGGTTCGAGCGACTACTACTTCGCCGTTCCCAAAAGCCGCCCCGACCTGATGGACAACATCAACTCCGCAATGGCGGCAATCAACCGCGTCAACCCCCGCTATAACGACGAGGTCAAATCGAACTATTCAGCGCAAAACAGCGGATCATCCTCGCTCACCGGCGATGAGCGCGCCTGGCTCAAGGCGAACAACAACACCATCACGCTCGGCTACATTACGGGCAAACTCCCCTACTGCAACGAAGACGAAGACGGCAAAATGGAAGGCTCGCTCGCATCGCTTGCGACGACGTTGCACGATAAATTTGGCATTACGGTCAAAACCGTCGCCTTTGATAGCTACAAGATGATGTCAAAGGCCCTGTCAAAGGGAAGCATAGACGTCGCGCTGCCGGTATACCGAGATTACTGGTTTGCCGAGCAATCAGGCGTTGTGCAGTCGGTATCGTTGGGGACCATATCCCTCACCGCCATCCACAGCGGAAGCAACCTGAACAAAGACCTTCAGAACATCGCCTGCACCAAATCATCGTTTATCAACCGAAACGTACTTGAAAGTCTGTTCCCCACAGCGACCGTGACCGAATACCGATCCGACGATGAAGCGTTCGACGCCCTCAGGAGGGGAACGGCGCGCTGCGTCGTCGCTCCCAGTTCACGCGTAAAAACCCTCGGCGATCGTTATGATCTCGAGGGCTGCGAGACGGTCGAGCTCCCTGACACCTGCGAGCTCTCGTGCTGGATTTCGCGCGGAAAGCCTGAGCTGCTGGGAATCATCAACAAGGGCATCATCAATGCCGGAGAATCGCTCTCCGCAAGCAATTACTCCTCTACGTCGTACACGGCCCAGGAATCCAACACGCTTCAATTCCTTTATCGCAACCGCACCGCCGTTGCCTCCACCCTCATCGGTATGTTGTCGGTCAGCATCGTCCTGCTCATCTGGGCGCTCGTGCGCGCTCGAACCGAGCGCGAAAAAGCCGACGCCGCCAACGCCGCTAAGACGGCATTCCTCACGCGCATGAGCCACGACATCCGTACGCCGCTCAACGGCATCCTGGGCCTTATCGATATCGAGGAATTGAAGGAAGGCGATATCCAGGTCGCCCGCGAAAGCCGCGCCAAGGCTCGTGTTGCCGCCAATCACCTGCTCTCGCTGATTAACGACATCCTCGAGATGGGCAAAATCGAAGACCGCAAGCTAACACTGGAGCATGCGCCTTTTAACCTCAAAGAGCTCTGTGACGATACACTGGTGCTGTGCAAGCTCCGCGCGTCCAGTAACGGCATCACCATGCAGGACAATAGTCTGCCGTACGCCACGGGGCCATACATGATCGGCAGTCCCACCCATATCCGACAGATCATGATCAACCTGTTAGACAACAGCATTAAGTACAACAAGCACGGCGGCTCCGTCACCTTTAGTTCAAAGACCAAGCCACTCGATAACGGGCGCGCGCTCTTTTGCTTTAGCGTTTCGGATACCGGCATTGGCATGACTCCCAAGTTTTTAAAGCATATCTATGAGCCGTTTGCCCAAGAAGGTGACGATGCGCGCAGTAAGTTCCAAGGAACCGGCATGGGCATGCCAATCGTCAAGTCGCTTATTGAACTGATGGGCGGCACCATCGAAGTCACCAGTGAACTCCATGTGGGCACCTCGTTCTACGTGGAGATTCCGCTCGATATCGACGAGAATCCCCAGGCGCGGACGAATACGGTTGAGAGTGCGCCCGACTGCTCGCTCGCCGACATGAACGTGCTGCTCGCCGAAGACAACGAATTGAATGCCGAAATTGCCCAGACGCTGCTAGAATCCGAGGGCGTCGTGGTCACCCGCGCCGCCAACGGCAACGAGGTCGTCGATCTGTACCTGTCGCATCCCGCCGGCAGCTTCGATGCGATCCTGATGGACATTATGATGCCGGGCATGGACGGCTATGAGGCAACCCGCACGATTCGTCTGAGCGAGAAGGTCGATGCAGCCGATATCCCCATCATCGCGCTCACCGCCAATGCCTTTGCCGAGGACGCCAAGGCGGCACACGATGCCGGCATGAACGCCCATCTGTCCAAACCGCTCGACTTTAACAAGCTCAAAAACATACTCGCCCGCATCAAGAAAAACGGATCCGTTTCGCTATAGTTTTTGCAGCAACCACGCACGACCAGAAAGGAAGCCAACGATGTTTAGGCCCTTACGTCGAAAGAAACGCGCCATCACCGACGAGGAAGCGCGCAAACTGCTCGCCACCTGCAAGCGCGGCGTCTTTGCCGTCAACGGCGACGATGGCTACCCGTACGCCATCCCCGTCAACTACTTCTTTGACGCCGAGCGCGACAAGATTTATTTCCATGGCGCCAAGGCTGGCCACAAGGTCGACGCACTCAAGCGCGATGACAAGGTCTGCTTTACCGTTTACGGCAACGAGTGGTACAAGGACGGTGACTGGGCTCCCTACGTTATGAGCACCGTCGTCTTTGGCCGTTGTCGCCTGGCGAATGACACCCCCGCGTTTATCGAGGACAAAGTCCGCCAGCTCGCCCTTAAGTACTACCCTTCCGCCGAAGAAGTCGAAGAGGAGATCGCCAAGGACATCAAGGGCGTCCAGCTCTACGAAATTGCGATTGAGCATCTCTGCGGTAAGCAGATTCAGGAAAAGTAAGCCCCTCAGCAGGTCTCGCAAATAGCAATATGGCCCGGTTCCAACCCACCTTGGAACCGGGCCATATGCTTATGAAACGCCGGCGGCGATGTGTGCTAGCGCCTCGACGAGCTCTTGCGAGCTCACAGGCTTGCTCAGGTGCGCGTTCATGCCCGCCTCGCGCGAAAGCTTGCGGTCGTCGGCAAAGGCGTTGGCACTCACGGCGATAATCGGCGTGGTCGCGGCATCCTCGCGATCGAGCGCTCGAATCTGACGCGTGGCCTCAAGGCCATCGATGCCAGGCATCATGATGTCCATCAACACCACGTCGTACTCGTGCGGTGCGCTCGCGGCAAACGCCTCAACGGCAGACTCGCCATCCTTAGCATGCGTCACGACGGCACCGGCACGGCTGAGCGTAAACTGCGCGATCTCGGCATTCAGATCGTTATCCTCTACGAGCAAAACGCGCAAGCCCTGGAGCGCATCGTCATCGCCCGCATCCGCGCGAACTGCCTGAGGAATCTCGGAGCGTTTGCATTTCTCGAACGGCAGACGGATGGTAAACGTCGTCCCCTGCCCCAAGACGCTCGTAAAGCTCATGGTTCCGCCCATAAGCTCGACCAACTGTTTTGCGATAGGCGCGCCCAGGCCAGTTCCCGATGAGGCGCCTTCCACCTGTTGCTCCTCGCGGCAAAACGGCTCGTAGAGGTGCTGTTGGAACTCCTCGCTCATGCCAATACCGTTATCGGCGATCGTGTATTCATAGACGGGGACGCCATTCGCTGGCTCCACCTCGCGGCACACCAGGCGAACATAGCCGCCCTGGCGGTTGTACTTGACGGCATTGCCGGCAATATTGAGCAACAAGCGCTTGAGGTGCGTCACGCTCACCCGTGCATAGGGATGATCAAGCGTCTGCTGGTCGCAGATAATTGTCACCAGACGCTCCTCGGCCTGGCGCTCCAGAATATCGCGCACTTCACAGTTGAGGGCCACCAAATTTATGGGCACGAGGTTCAGGTCGACCTGTCCGCTCTCCAGGCGACTCATATCGAGTGCCTCGTTGGCAAGGTCGAGCAGCAGTCCCGACGCCGTCCAGATTTTCGAGCGGCACTCAGTCTGCTTTTGCAGATCGTCCGCATTGGCGTCGCCAACCTCGACCATGCCGCGAATGCCGTTGATGGGCGTGCGCAGATCGTGGCTCATGCGACGCAGAAACTCCGTCTTTGCCGAGTTGGCAGACGAGGCCTCACGCGCCGCCTTTGCCAGCTTGTCGCCATAGTCGCGCTCCTGATGCAGCAAGTCCGTCAAACGTCGGCGATCAGCGCGGCGACGCACCGTCACAACAACGGCCATAACACCGCTGTAGAGCGCCAGCACGCCGGCAGCAACAGCCGCTACAACCTCAAAGTAACGCCGCGCCGAGGCATAGGTGTACACATAGAATTTGTGCGCTTTTCCAAATGTGCCCAAATACCACTCGCCGTCGGCGTTAACCAATCTGACCTTACCAGCCAGGCATCGATCCTTAATACCGTCGACAATGAAGACGTCCGTCGCAGGCAGATCGAATACGCCCAATACGGTGGGTTCAACGGCATTGGTCGCAACGACCTTGCCGTCGCTTTCGATCACGATATTGCCGCTACCGATGGTTTCATAGCCATCAAGCAAGCTTTGCAGTTTGAGTGTATTGCTTGCAACCGCCTTCGCGCTCTGATGCCTTACCGCGATAACGATGCCCTCGCCATCCTGCCGAGTCACGCAGCCAATGTCTGCGACCGAATCATCCGCAAGCGTGATGCGGGCGGTATAGGACTTAAGCGGATGAGTTGCCACCTCCAGCACGGGTGATTCTTTGAGATACGTAGCGAGCGACTCGTAGCCCACATCACCCGTCGAGGACTCGGACACCAAATTGCCCGATGCGTCCGTCACGATCAGCGCGCTCACGTTGAACTGGTCGGCATATTGCTCCAGCATGGCGCTATCCACCGAACCGTCGCGCTCCATATCGCGAGCAGCCTCTCCGGCGATCTCCATAACGCGAATCAGGTTTTTGGTCGTATAGGCGCTGTTGAATGCATCGTAGGAAAGGCTCTGCGTCGCCACGTAATCGACAACGTCGGCAAAGCGCTGCTCGGCTTGGGCCGTCATGTAACCGTAGCTCATCATGCCGGCAGCAACCGAGAGCGCTATCCCCAGCAGAGCGACAAGAAGCCATGCCCCTGCCGAACGATTGTCCCGCTCCTGAGCGGCGTGGTCGGGCGCATCGATCATGACAGGCCCTCCACATTCAAAAATGGTGAAGGGTCATCAAAGTACTTTGACGCCAGGCGTTCCATGGTGCCATCGGCAAGCATTTCTTGGTAGGCATGGGTGAGCTTGACGTCGATGCCGCGCGTATCGTTGATATCGAAAGCGGTGCCCAAACCAACCTCTAGCAGCGGCTCATCCAAAATTCGATACGTTACGCCATAATCTTTTTCGTAGGTAAGCAGCAAGGACTCATGCGCGGCGATGGCGTCGACCAGGCCCTCGACGAGCGCCGGGTTCAGGCACGAACGGTCCGAAAAGCAATAGAGTTCCTTGATCTGCGGAACGTTTTCATTTGTGCGATTGAGCAAAATGCCCTCGGGCTTGGTGGTGGACTGAACCGCCACGATCTTATCCTCAAGATCGGCAAGCGTGTAGATATCGCTCTGGGGGTCGACCGCGACCACCTGACGGCTCGCAAGGTACGGGCCGGCCCAACGATACTCGTTTTCGCGACCCGTCATGCTAAAGCTGCCCATGACGCAATCGAGCTCGCCACTCGCCAGCAGTTCTTTCTTCTTTTCCCAATCGATCAGCTGGTATTTTGGCTTGTAACCAATGCGGGCCAAAGCCTCGGTTAATATCTCGACGTCCAGGCCAACGATATCGCCGTACTCGTCGGCATACACAAACGGTGGATAGAGGTCGCTGCCGACGTTGAGCGTCTTAAGATTGTCGTCTTTGGCCTGCGAGGCGTCCGGGACTTTTGATGCTGGCGTCGAGGCTTCGCCATTGTGCCCGGAACAGCCGGCCATCGCTATGACAAAGGCACTCGCCACTGCAAGCGCGACAAACAACGAAATGGCAGCCGAGCGACGGGGTCTTTTCATCGAACTCCAGACGATCCTGTTTACAGACTGAAATGGTTAAAGATAATAGCAAACAAAACCACACGAGTACCCAATGGTTACAGACGTTTTACCATGCGGGGCCTTCCGGCCGACTTGGCAGAAGACCCCGCATGCAGCGCACGCTTACCGTGCATTAAAAACGTAGCGGTCCAGGCGGTCGCACGCTTCCCTTACGCGCGAAAGCGGCAGCGCCAGATTCACGCGAATGTGGCAGGGCCCGTGGAACGGGCGGCCGTCCTGATATCCCACGCCTACGCGCGCCCCCTCGTCGAGCAGCCACTGAATATCGCGGCCATGCTCGCGGCACCACTCGGTGCAGTCCAGAAACACCATGTACGTGCCCTGCGGACGCGAATAGGACACGCCCTCAAAATGCTCGTCCACGTAATTGCAGAAGTACTCGATATTGCCGGCAAGCACCTGGTTGAGCTCGTCCACCCACTCGTAGCCCTGCGGCTGGTAGGCACCGATAAGCGCATGCATAGAGAGGACGTTCATCTCGTTGTAGTGGGTCTTGTCGGACACGGCGCACACGCGGTCGCGCAGCGTCTCGTTATAGATGATGTGGTAGCTGCCGACCAGGCCCGCCAGGTTGAACGTCTTGCTGGGCGCATAGAGGGCAACCGTGCGCATGCGGGCGTCCTCGCTTACCGACTGCGTCGGAATATGCTTGTGTCCCGGCAGGATGATATCGGACCAAATCTCGTCCGAAATCACCACGCAATCGTGCTGGCGATAAATGTCCACGGCGCGCTCGATCTCGTCGCGCTCCCATACGCGGCCGCAGGGATTGTGCGGCGAGCAGAACACCGCGGCATGGATGTGGTTTTGGGCGAGTTTGCGCTCCATGTCCTCAAAGTCCATGCGCCACACGCCTTGGTCGTCGAGTTTAAGCGGGCTGTGGACAATACGATAGCCCGCGGCTTCGATGGACTTGGTAAAGCCGATGTAGGTGGGGCTATGGACCAGCACCGCATCGCCCGGCTGGACATACGCGCGCAACGTCGACACGACCCCGCCCAGCACGCCGTTTTCGTAGCCAATATGTTCAGGGCGCAGGCCCTCGACGCCATTGCGGCGGCCCTGCCATTCGATGATGCGATCGAAGTACTCAGCGCGCGGGTTAAAGTAGCCAAACATGGGATGCTGAGCGCGCTGAATGATGTGCTCCTGGACCGTGGGCACCGTGGCAAAATTCATGTCGGCCACCCACATGGGAATGCGGTCGAAGCCCTCGTCGGGTGCGTTCGGAGCCATACCGGGGATCTCGCCCCAGGAGTCAACGGCGATGGAGTCCATGCCGTGGCGGTCGATAAGCGAGCTAAAGTCGTATTTCATGCTGAGCCCCCGTGCAAAGTGATTGTTTTGGCAGGCGTTATTGTCCACCAGCGTGGGCGGTTTTGGCGCGGAGTTTGGCGCTTAATTTGACGGGTGCGGACGAATGGCTGGTTAGTCTTGCGCGTCGTTGACGGCGACTACGGTTAGCTGGGTTTCGTCGACCGTAAACGATATGTCGAGCCCGGCGTAGGCCAGATGATAGACGCGGTTTGGCTCGTGCTTGCTGCCCGCGCGGCGCGGATCTTGGCGTAGAACCTCGACCAAGCCAGAAATCTTTGCGGGCGGGACCATATCCTGCAGAGCTTGCGGGAACTCAACATCGAGCTCTTGCCACGGAGCATCCTCAATCCAGCCGCCGGTCGCATCCGGGTGGCAGTCCGCAAACGGGATGTAGGGCTTAATGTCGTAGATGGGCGTGCCGTCACGCAGGTCGGCCCCCAGCACATGGATGATGGGGCCATCGTCGGTGAACTCGACACGATCGAGCTTGACGCAGGTGAGACCGATGGGATTAGGGCGAAACGGGCTGCGCGTGGCAAAGACGCCCACACGCTCGGCTCCACCCAGGCGCGGCGGACGCACGGTCTTCGACCATTTTGCGTTGGTACCGGATCTGTCCTGCGTTTTGGCATCGGCGGCTATGTCCTTAGCCGTGCCACCGGGCGTTCCGTTTTCGAAGCGCCACAACAGCCACAGGTGAGAGAAGGAGTCCAGACCCTCAACCGCTGCATTGGAGGCAAATTCCGGCTCAAAAACGATGCGTCCCTGCAGATGAGGCGCCAAAAAGCTGTTGCGCGGAATGCCGAACTTCTGCGGCAGGTCGGTATGTATGTGTGCAATAGGTTCCATGCCGGTCATTGTACGGCATGGAGGCGTGGGGCGTTGCGCGCAATTCTTCGCCGCGGACTCCTGTCATGCAACCAACGGTTGCTTGGAAGGGCGCCTGCCGCCGCGTATGCTTAAGCCATCAACCAGCAGAAAGGAGCCGCTATGGCCTTTGCAGAAAAGCTCATTGCCATCCGTCGTGCCCATCACCTTACCCAAGAGCAGCTCGCCGCCAAACTCTTTGTCACGCGCCAAGCCGTCAGCCGTTGGGAGCGCGACGAGGTCACCCCGGGCATCGACATGATGAAGCTCATTGCCGCCGTAACCGGAGAGCCGTTGTCCCACCTGCTCGAAATGCCCGAGCATTATTGCCAGAGCTGCGGCATGATACTCACGCCCGACGACTGCGGCACCGATGCCACGGGCGCCACGACCGACCATTACTGCAAGTGGTGCTACGACCACGGCAAGTACACCTACGACACCACCATGGAGGCGATGATCGAGGATTGCGCCCCGCGGCTGGCGCAAAACACCGGCATGTCGCTCGACGAAGCCGTCTCGCTCATGGGCGCCGTCCTGCCGCAACTGGAGCGCTGGCGCTCCGTGCAGGAAAACGAGGAGCGCTACGGTGCCGAGGCGCGGGCGCGCTATGGCGACGAGGCTATCGATGCAGCAAACGAAACGTTACTGGATATGGATCCTCAGACATGGAACGACATGAAGGAACTTGAACGCGCCATTTTGGGCCAGCTCTCGATTGCCATGGGCATTGGCGACCCAGAGAGCAACGAAGCCCAAAAACTGGTTACAATGCACCGTCGATGGATTGCTCTCAACTGGGGATGCGAGCCCCAAGACGAGGCGTACCGGGGCCTCGCCCACAGCTATCTTGCCGACCAGCGCTTTGTTGACTACTACGACAAGCCCTGCGGCACCGGAGCCACGGCGTTTCTGGTCCAGGCCATCGAGTCTTCGTTGACGCGCGCATAGACCGCGGCGGCTTTGGGTATTTCAATCAAAACCTCAACCGATTGGAGACCTATGGCTACTAATCACGAGCTCGCGCTGTACGTTATGACCGGCTGCCCGTATTGCTTAAAGGTCAAGCACTTTTTGGCCGATAACGGCGTGACCATTCCCGAGCGCAATATCTCGACCGATTCCGATGCCGAACAGATACTCATCGCCGTCGGCGGAAAACGCCAGGTTCCCTGCCTGTTCATCGACGGCAAACCACTCTACGAATCGAGCGACATCATCGCGTGGGTGCAGGAAAACCTGCTCTAGTACGCACGCTCTGTCCGTCCAGGGCCCCAACCCATACGACCCAAACATGTACACCAGCATCCAAAGTCGACATTTTTCGACATCTTTGGATGCTGGTGTACAGCTTTTGCGGGTAGTCATCGGGGACGTTCTTAAATGCCTAGTCGCTAAAGAACGTCCCCGATGTCTAACTAGCCGCGGAAGCGGGCTGCGGATGCGAGCGGTTGCTCGCGGAAGACGCGGTCAACGGCGGCGCGGTATTCGTCGACCTTCTTGGTCTTGCGCACGATCTTATGGACGGTGGCGGGATCGGCGAAAGCGCACTTGGCGTAGAACCACCACTCCTTCATGCGAAAGACCGCGTTGCCGCCAATCTCTTCTGCATAGGCCGCGAACAGCGTGTCATGGAAACGTTGCAGCTCGGCGACGGTGGCGGCAGGGCCGCCGTTTACCATGCGTGCCAGCGCAGGGTTTGCAAGCAGACCGCGGCCCAGCATTACATGGCGCGTGTCGGGATAGGCAGCAACCAGCGCATCCATGTCCTCGAGGTCAAAAATGTCGCCGTTATAGGCTACCGGGAACGGCGCCCGCTCAAGCGTCTCGCCATAATACTCTTTGCGCGGCGAGCCCGTATAGCGATCCTTTTGCACGCGCGGATGCACGATCAGCTCGGCAAGCGGCATACGACAGTAGAGATCGAGCACGCGCTCGTACTCAGCATCGCTCTCAAGCCCCAGCCTGGTCTTTACCGACACCGGCAGTGGTGAGCGCTCGCACACGTCGCTCAAAAACACCTCGAGCTCATCCAGGTTGCGCAAGAAACCCGAACCCTTGCCCTTGGCAACGACTGTTCCCGAGGGACATCCCAAGTTGAGGTTGACCTCGTGGTATCCCATGTCGGCGAGCACCTGTGCCGCCCACACAAACTCATCCGCGTTCTTGGACATGAGCTGAGGCACCACGTTAAGCCCCTGGTTATTGGCAGGATCGACCTCCTTAAACGCCTTGCCGCCAAAGCGATTGCCCACCCGCGGCGGCGGCAAAAACGGCGTGTAGTAGCAGTCGAGCGCACCAAAGCATTCTGCATGCACGCGGCGGAACACATGCCCGGTAATCCCCTCCATGGGGGCCAGCGATAGAATCATCAACATCAACTTTCAAATCAATGTGACAAAGGGACCGTCCCTTTGTCACATTTATACATCATTCGAGTGTTTATTTTGGCACAGCGGCGCAGGCAATCCCATGCATGTTATTCGTCCTTGGGCAGCGGCTTCATGCTCCAAAAGATGACGTTCATAATGATGACAATCACCAGGACAACACCATTGGCCACCCAAAAGCCCATGTTGAGCCCAAGCCACTCCGTAGTCCCAAACAAATCGATCCAAATCTGAGCCCAGTTCATGTAAACGCTCCTCTCTACATCGAAGTCACTACAGCAGCTCGCCGTAACGCTTGACATAGGCCTTCTTAAGGCTCGTCGCCAGCGCCATGTACAGCAAGATGCACGGAATCAGGAACAAGAAGTACTCGATGGGCAGTGCTCCCAGACCCAGCGTGGGGCCAAGCGGGCTAAACGGGATCAGCGTGAGCAGTGCAATGCCGGTCATCGTGAGCAACATCACCGGAGCCGAGGCACGACTCCGGATAAACGGCAACTTGGGCGTGCGAATCATATGGATAACCAAAGTCTGGCTCCACATGGATTCGACGAACCAACCAGCCTGGAACAGCGCGATGTAGGCCAGCTGCATCTGCTCCAGCGCGGCACCCGAGTAGACGCTCGCCAGCTCGTTGAACAGTACACCGTGGCTCACAAACAGGGGGCAGAAGACAAAGTACATAAAGATGTAGGTCATAAAGTCGAAGATGGAGCTGGTGGGCCCAATCCAGATCATGAACCTGCCGACACTCGAGGCATCCCAGGCACGTGGCACGCGCAGGAACTCCTCGTCCACGTTGTCCCAGGGAATCGCCAGGCAGCTGCAGTCATAAATCAAATTGAGCAAGATCAGCTGAATGCTCATCATGGGCAAGAACGGCAGCAGGGCAGACGCGGCAAGTACGCTGAACATGTTGCCGAAGTTGGAGCTCGCGGTCATCTTGATGTACTTGATCATGTTGGCGTAGGTCTTACGCCCCTCGACGATGCCCTCCTCGAGCACCATCAGATCCTTCTCGAGCAAGATGATGTCGGCGGACTCCTTAGCAACGTCGACGGCCGTGTCGACCGAGATGCCGATGTCAGACGACTTCATGGCTGAGGCGTCGTTGATACCGTCGCCCATATAGCCCACCACATGCCCGTTCGCACGCAGGACGGAAACGACGCGCGACTTTTGGTCGGGCGTGAGCTTGGCGAAGACCTGCACATCCTCGGCCCGGCGAGCGAGCTCGGCGTCATCCATGTCAGCGATGTCACTGCCGAGCAACATGTTGTTGACCTGCAGCCCCACCTGTTTGCAGATGGTACGCGTAACCTTCTCGTTGTCGCCAGTCAGGATCTTGGTGGCAACGCCGTGATTGCGCAGCGCCTCGATCGCATCGGCCGTCGACTCTTTGGGCGGATCCAAAAAGGCCAGGTAGCCGATTAGGACCATGTCGCGCTCATCCTCGGCGCTAAAGGCACCGGCGGGTGACGGGTTGGACTTTTGAGCAATCGCCAGCACACGGAAACCGTCGTCATTAAGGTCGGAAACTGTCGCCAGAATGCGCTCGCGCACCTCGTCGTCCAGCACATGAACGCCGCCGTCGATCTCGGCATGCGAGCACACCGACAGCATTTCCTCGACCGCGCCCTTGGTAACCATCTGGGTCTTGCCGCTGCGATCGCGCACCACCGTGGTGAGGCGACGGCGCGTAAAGTCGAACGGCACCTCATCGACCTTCACGTAGGCCTCGGAAAGATCGGTGAGACTCGGGTCGTTTTGCTCCTCTTCCTCCGTGCACTTGATGATCGCCAGATCCATCAGATTCTTGTAGCCCGTCTGGAAATAGCTGTTGAGGTAGGCGTGGCGCAAAACGCGCGAATCCTCCTGGCCGTCGATGTTCCAGTGATACTCCAGCACCACCTGGTCCTGCGTAAGCGTGCCGGTCTTGTCGGTGCACAGCACGTCCATCGCGCCAAAGTTTTGAATCGAGTTGAGGTTCTTAACGATCGTCTGCTTTTTACTCATGGCAACCGCGCCCTTGGCAAGGCACGTGGTAACGATCATGGGCAGCATCTCGGGCGTCAGACCCACGGCAATGCTGATGGCGAACAGGCCGGCATCGAGCCAATTGCCCTTCGTGACGCCGTTGATCAAAAAGACAAACGGAACCATTACCATCATAAAGCGGATGAGCACCCACGAGACGCTGTTGACGCCCTTGGAAAAGCTCGTCTCCGCAGCGTCGTCGGACAGGCTCGACGCCATGGAACCAAACAGGGTCTGCTCGCCCACGCTAAAGACGAGCGCCGTCGCGCTGCCCGATATCACGCTGCTGCCCATGAGGGCAATGTTCTCGAACGACGTGGCCGAATCGGACTCGGTGCAGGTCGTGGGGACCTTCTCGACCGGCTCGCTCTCGCCCGTCAGGCTGGCCTGGCCCACAAAGAGGTCCTTGGCCTCGATAATCCTCACGTCGGCGGGAATCATGTCACCGGCGGACAGATGCACGATGTCGCCGACCACCACGTCGTCGATGGGAATCTCGGTCCTGGGGACATCCTTGCGGGTGACCGTCACGGTGGTCGTGATCATGTCGAGCAGCTTTTCGGCCGCATTGCCGCTACGCGCTTCCTGGACATAGCGCAGCGTGCCCGAAAGAACCACCATCGTGGTGATGATAATCACCGTCAGCGGGTCAAAGTCCTCCGGCGTGTTGCCCATCATCGACAACGCCGGGAATATCATGTCCGTCGTTGCCGAGATAATGGCTAGGAAAAACAGGATTGCCGTAAAGGGATTGACGAATGCATCCGCGAGCTTGCGGACAAGCGACTTTTTCTTGCCGCGCGTGACCACGTTGCGTCCGTTATCGGCCTCGCTGTGCGCGACCTCGTCGCGGTCCAGACCACCCAGGTTCGAGCCCACCCAGGACATGGCGTCCATCAGCGGGATAGTTGCCGCATGCTGGATGCGGCCCTCTGCACGATGCCTGATCAGTTCGTTTTGCGCCTGGACTGCAGATGGCGTATGGCGCATATTCAGCTTCTTCAATTGCCTTGCTCCGTTCTGTCGATCGGATGCAGAGCCGTCTAGCCGCGACGCCCGCCATTAAGGTGGACCTGCGCCGGCAGACATCGCCCTGCCTTGCTGGTACTGTCACTGCCGCTCACGGTCCTCACCTTCCCTTCGCGTCTGCGACTGTCCTTAGAATAGAAAAGCCGCAAGACCGGGCACATGGCTGGTTTCTTGCGGCTTTCTTGCGATTTGGCAAGGATTGTCAGAGTGGCTTTTGGGGTCGATAGAAGCGGACGATTCAACGCGTTACTCGGCTATTTTATAGCCCACACCCCAAACAGTTAGCAGGTACCGGGGATTGTCGGGCTCGGGTTCAATCTTCTTTCGGATCTTGCGGACAAAGGCCATGATGTTACTGTCATCGAGCAGATATTCGTCTTGCCATACAGCGCGATAGATTTCCTCTTTGCTAAAGACTGTGCCCCGGTTGCTCGCCAAAAAGGCCAGGATATCGAATTCTTTGGGCGTGAGCGAAACGGGCGCGCCCGATCCTTTAACGGTGCGCGAAGCCAGATCGATGGAAAGATCGCCGATAACGATGGGCTCCGCAGCGGCACTTGTCTGCGAGCCGGCAACTGTCAGTTCTATGGCGGTCAGCCCGCCCGATGCGATATCGGCAAACACGGGTGCAAGTTCGAGAGCGGCGGCGCTACCGGACGAGAACAGCGCGTTGCTGAGCTCGGCGGCCTCTGCCGGCGTAATCGCTATGTTGGTTCTGTTGGTACGCATAGAACCGCCCTAGAACAGACTGCTCGAGCGGGACAGGTAAACCCGCTTGATCGTCGAAACAACAACAAGATACAACACGCTCAGCAGTGCAACGATGCCCAGATACCACATGGGCAGCGTGACAAGGCCGAGCAGTTGCGCGGCAGGACTCAGCGCGAGAAGGGCCGAGGCGATAAGCATGGCGGCGACCATTATCACGAGCGGACGACACGGCCGGTCCCCGTCGCGAACGTTCCGCGCTCGCAAGACGAGGAGCACGAGCGATTCGGTCCAAGCGCACTCCAGTAACCATCCGGTCTGGAAGGTCGCGATAAAGGCCGCCTGGCCCGCAGCACTCAACGTGACAAAGGACCCACCGCACACCGCGGGGCAAACGCCCAGGAGTAAAATGGCAAACGTGATGATGTCAAACGCCGAACTCGCGAAGCCAAAGTGAAGCATAAAGCTGCCGAGGCCCTTGCCCGACCATGCCTTGGGACGGGCGATCTCCGCATCGTCGACGTTATCCCACGAGAGCGCCAGGCAGGTGGCGTCATAGCACAGGTTGAGCAAAAGCAGCTGAGCGGCGGTTGCCGGCAAAAACGGCAGGAAGATACTCGAGGCGGCAACCGAGCAGATATTGCCAAAGTTGGAACTCGACGCGATGCGAATGCACTTGGAAGCGTTGGCGAACGAAGTCCTGCCTTCGCTGACGCCCTCGGCGACCACGCCCAGGTCGCGCTCGAGCAGTACCAGATCGGCAACCTTTTTGGATTCCGCTGCCGCCGAGTCCACAACGATGCCGACATCTGCCGACGTAAGCGCCGGCACATCGTTCACACCATCGCCGATATAGCCGACCGTATGGCCAGAGAGTCGAATGAGACTGACAACATGAGCCTTTTGCGCGGGCGTGAGCTCGGCAAACACACGAGTACGCCCCACGCGAACAAGCGCCTCGGACTCCTCCATGGCATCGAGCATGCTGCCGGTGATAACGCTATCGGCAGGAATGCCCAGGCGCGAACAGGTTGACCGGGCAACCGAAGCCGAGTCGCCGGTAAGCACGCGCACCTCAACGGAAAGGTCGGACAGCGCGCGCACGGCGGCGCGAGCGCTTGCCTTGGGCCGATCGAAAAAGCCCAAAAAGCCGCAGAGCACCAGGTCACCCCAGTCCGAAGACGTTGTGCTGTAGGCAACGGCGAGGACCTTGATGCCGTCGGCACGCATGTCCTCGGCAACCTCATAGGCGCTCTGGCGGCCCGCGGCGTCCATGGGGACGAGTTCGCCTTTAAAGCTGGCCCAGGCACAACGAGCGCACACGCTTTCGACCTCGCCCTTTACGATGGTTAGGTGATTGCCAGGGCGAGCCTGCAGCCCCAGGCAGCCAAGCGCCCCAGGCGTGGCATCGAGCTTAACGCCCGAAGCCTTGGTGACGTGGTCGAAAGGATCAGATGCGTGCAGGGTAAATGCGCCTGCGAGGTCTTTGGCGGCAAGACGCAACTCGGGCGCAGCGCACGCGTCGACAATGGCCCGGTTGAGCTGGTTGGCGGCAGCCCCCTGGCTCGTACTCTCCAAATACGCCAGGCTGAGCGTTTGCTCGCTTTCGTTGCCCAGGATATCGGTATAGTACTCGAGCACTGCGGCGTCCTCGGTGAGCGTGCCCGTCTTGTCCACGCACACCACGTCCATGGAGCCCAGTGATTCCATGGCGTCAACGTTTTTAACAATGACCTGTTTGTTCTTAAGGCGGTGCGCGCCGCCCGAAAGGCACACGCTCGTGACGACTGGCAGCATCTCGGGGACCAGGCCAACGGCCGTACCCAGGGCAAACAGCAGGGCCTGCGCCCAGTCGCCCAGCACAAAACCTCGAATCATAATGACAAACGGCAGCACGATGAGCATGCACCTTACCAGAGCGGCACAGATGCTCCTGGCACCAGCGCCAAACTGCGTGCCTAGCCGAGCGCGCCGCGGCGATGTGGGCGGCTCCTCGGCAACGCGAGTGAGAACGGTTGCCGAGGCCTTTCCGTCAACTATGGTCGTTCCAGCACGGACGGCCTCCCCTTCTCGCTTGACGGTCTGACCGTTCTCGCCCGTAAGCGACGATTCGGAGACAAGGATGTGGTCGCCCTTGGCGAGGACCGCATCGACCGGGCAGAGCATGCCGGCATACAGGCGAATCACATCGCCGGGCACAAGCTGGTCGGCATCGACTTGGATCCAGCAAGCGTCGACACGTTTCCAAACGGCCGCATGGTTCGCCTTAAACATGTGCCGGTCGAAGCTGCGCTTGGCTTCGTTTTCGTAGAACAGGCGCACCAGGCCGCCGACCAGCCACATCAAAAACAGCACGGCAGGTGCAAACGCGCCTGTCTGACCTTGCGCCTGCGGTACAACGTCGACCAAAAAGGCCAAGCCAGCAAGTGCAAGCAGCAGCGACGAAAACGGATTAAAGAACGATTTTTTAATCATCGAAGCCTCTTTCTAGCATGGCTTCGATTGTATCCGAGGCGTATACCAGCATCCCCGCCCCAGACCTTGCGACTTCCTTGCTTTTACGCGTGACAACGGGACAGTCTAACGCCCTCTATATCTCGAGGTCTAATACTTTCCCGAGAAGTGAACGGCTGTATCTGGACCCCCGGAGCATTGACATTTTTAGACGTCAAAACCGCAGGATTCGACTGACAAAACCGCAGGAAATTGCACGCCAAAAGTGCCGATGCTTCGGGGGCCCGTTTCCACTCGTTCACTTCTCGGGAAAGTATTAGACATCGATTTCGCAAGGGTCCCAATGCGGCAAGCGAGCCGCCGTAGCACTTTTGCCGCATGATCGAGCACTCATCGATGGCGGGATTCTCTATACTGAGTCACATATGCCGCGCGCCGCAACGACCGCCACGACACCAAGGACCGGCTATGGCTACACTTTCCGAACAAGAACGCAAGCGCATCCAGCGATACTGCATCTACCCCAAGATTGCCGGTGCGGCGCTTGCCATGGCATTCGTGCTGCCATTTTTGATCATTCCCTTCGAAATGATTGACGACATCGTCTTTCATCACGAAGGCTTCCAAGAGACGGGTATGATGACCGCTCTGGTGCTCACCGCCATCGAGCTCGTCATATTCTGCTACTGTACGCTCGCGCCACGCTTTGGTATGCGCGGCAAGCAATGGAAGGAAATGCAGCGCCGACTCGTCGTCGAACAGACCGAGAAAGACCGCTCGGCACAAATCGCAGGCGTTGTCGGTACGCAGGCCGCCGCACGCTTACTCAAGAACAGCGACAACGAGACCGCACGCAATCTAGGCGGTGCGGCAGAAGTCGCCGCTGCCGTAGGCGCCGTTGCCACCGCGGCAGACGTGCTTACCGAGAGCTTCGCCAACGCAAAGGCCATGGCGGAGGCCTGTGGCTTGCCTATCCCCCGTGCAAAAAAGTGGATCATCGCGCTTGTGGCGCTGCCCCTCGCAATCGTATGCGGTGCCTATATCCCGCAGCTGGCGCAGGGAAACACCGAGATGCAGGAGAACGCCGCGGCCGCGGCCGAGCAGATCGCCATCGCCCGCAAGACGTTAGAGCCCGCATGCGAGTACGTGTCTGCCGATGACCCTTACGAGCGATATCAAGATTACGGCTATCACGTCCGCGGCTACTTGCACGACAGCGACTCCGATACCCAGAAGACCTATACGTACCTGGATTTCGACAACAAGGGAACGCTCAAGGAAGTGAGTTACATAGCAGAAATCGACCCCGATGCGAGCCTTGAGGACAACCTCACCCGCATCGAGCTCGACTTTGACGAGCTTTCCTCTGTCGTCCAAACCACAGACGTCAAGACCGTGAGTCCCGAGCTCCTAGCACCGCAAAAGCTCCCCGAAGAGTTTAGGCAGGCTTTTTTGAACGGTTCGCTCTACGAGAGAATCTCCATCAGGACGAGCGACGACCCCATCAGAGCGTATTGCTCGTTTGACACGGATCCCGAGGACGAGTTTGACGAGTACACCCATCCAAGCATCCGTATCACATTGATGGGCAAAACGAGCTAGGCGCAGGAGAGGGGCCGTCCCTTCCCCAATGTGGCAAGGGGACTGTCCCTTTGCCACATTATTCGGAGCGTAGGGCCTCCACGGGATCTTTCTTAGACGCGCTGCGGGCCGGTAGCAAGCCGGCGACGACCGTCAGCACCACCGAGATCGCGATGAGCGCCAGCGCGTCCTCAACGGGCAGGCTCATCAAGTTCGGAACCTGCTTGGCCGCAAGCGCCCAGGCATTAACGGGGAAGCTCACGAGCACCACGACGACAATGGCAATGACGCCGGCGATGAGGCCCTCGATAAAGGTCTCGGCATTGAATACGTTGGCCACGTTGCGCTTCGACGCACCGATTGCGCGTAGGATGCCGATCTCCTTCTTGCGCTCCAATACGCTGATGTAGGTGATGATGCCGATCATGATGGAGCTCACCACCAGGCTGATACTCACGAATGCGATGAGCACCAAGCTGATGGTGTTCACGATGTCGGTCACCGAGCCCATGATGATGCCCATGTAGTCGGTGTATGAGATTGCCTGTTCATCGTGGCCAGAGGCTTTGACCTGCTTGTTGTACGCGTCGATGTGATCGAGCACGCGCTCCTTGGCCTCAAAGTCGCGCGGGAAAATCTTGACCGAGATGGGGTCTGCCTCGTCCGCATAGCCCAACGTGGTCAGATTGTTGTCGTAGGTGAGCTTCGACGCCTTCGCATAGCTCATCATGAGCGAGCTCAGGTCCTCGGCGTCTATGTTGAAATGAATGGCACGAGCAAAGGCACTCGCATCCACGTGCATGGCGCTCGCCAGGTTGGCAAAACTCGAAGACATCTGCGTCGCCACCTGGCCCATGAGCCTTGCCGCGCCTGTCTTGAGCTGAGCTGACACCGTCGCCGCAATCTGATTGCTGATCGACTTCATCACCTGATCCATAGCCTGCTGCAGATACGGAGCCAGCTGCTTTTGCACATAGTCGGTCATCGCCTGTTGCAGGCGCTCGGCCAGGGCATCGCCGCCGAGCGCCTTGAGCTGGGCCAGGATTTGCTGGGCTGCGGCATCATTCTCAAGATACGTCGAGAATGCGGCAGCGAGCTTTGACACGTCTTTAAGATCTTCGGGCGACAGTGCCCTAAACTGATCAGACTGCAAAAAGCCCTCAAACAGCTGGTTGGCAAGCGTTCCCACCTGCTGCATTTGCTCGGGCGTGAGTTCCAGACCGTCAAAGATGCCCGAGAAATCCGGGGCCGGCGCTTTGGCCATGATGTCGCTGAAGTCGATGTCCCTCCCAACGTCCGAAAGGTCAATGTCCAGCCCGGACAAATCGATACCAGAAAGGTCCATACCGCTGGCTGCACCCGAGAGTGCAGATGTATCGAACGAAAACGCACTCTTCAGCGCCGCCTCGTCCACACTGAACATGCTGCCCAGATCCACGCCCTGCTTGGCCTCGCCTTGCAGTTCGTCGAAGGTTTTGCCCGTAAAGACATCCGTCTCGGGGTGGGCGAGTTGCTCCCGCACAATCTGCGAATCGGCGGCGCGCTCCATAAGCTGACGAGTCAGTGCATGCGTATAGGCAATGCCCGGAGACAATGCACTCGCATTGGCCGTCTCGTTGGGTCGTACCACGCCCACAATGTGCACGTCAATACCGTCGGCAACCTTGGCAGCCATAAAGTCGGCGTCGTCAGACATGTCGGTCCACATGCCGGTCTCTTCGTTTTTGCGATAGGCATCGGCCGGCGACAGCACCTTGAACGTCGTGGACAACGCATCATCGTAGGTAAAGTCGGTGCCGGTCTCGGGCGTCTCAATCTTGCCGTCGGCTGTCATAGCACTGTTAACCAGGTCGTTGAGCTCATCGATATCCAGCGCGCCGATGCTGTAGAGCGTATAGTCGCCCACCGTACCGCGGCTCGAAAGCACCATCACGGCTTCGTTGGCAGACGTGGGCCAATGACCGGCGACGACATCGTACTGGCTGTCGAGCAGGCGCTGGTCGTCAATCATCTCGTTAAAGACCGAGGTTCCCATGGATTCCATGCTCACCGTTGCCGCCGAGCTCGCGCCTCCGCTCATGGCCTCGGTCATGGCGTTGGGCACCAGCCGGACAGGCTTCTCATCGCCCTTGCCGGCACGATAGACAACCGGCGATACACCGTAGCCGTACTGGATAGCATTGACTTCTTTGTCAATACCGTCGCCACCGTCGTCAAGCCATGCCTTAAAGCTCGTCATGTCGTTAGACTTAACGCTCGCAAACATATCCTTTACGGCCGTGACCACGGGAATTTTATCGGTTCCCTGAGCCTTGCCGCCGGCACTGTTGTCGGACGAATCCACGTTTTCAGGCGAGTCATCATCCGCGGCCCCCTGTCCGCCCATCATGGACGACAGGTCGTAATCCTGCTTGGAAATGGTGAGCGGGTAGCTCGAGAGCGTATCCTCCTCGACCTTTTTGATGTAGCCGTTTACGCCGTTGGACAGCGCCAGAATCGCCGCGATACCGATAATGCCAATCGAGCCCGCAAAGGCCGTCATGGCCGTACGGCCCTTCTTGGTCATGAGGTTTCGAGCAGAAAGCCCCAGCGCCGTCACAAAGCTCATCGAGGTTTTGCGCGTAGGCTTAGCCTCGCGACACGCGGCCTTGGCAACATCAAAGGGGTCGGAATCGTCGGTGATCTTGCCGTCCGCCAGGTTGACGATGCGCGTGGCGTACCGGTACGCCAGCTCAGGATTATGCGTGACCATGATGACCAGGCGGTCGCGCGCCACGTCCTTGAGCAGATCCATGACCTGTACGGATGTCGTTGAGTCCAAAGCGCCGGTCGGCTCGTCTGCCAGCACAATCTCGGGATCGTTGATTAGGGCGCGGGCGATGGCCACGCGCTGCATCTGCCCGCCCGATAGCTGGCTCGGGCGCTTGTTAACGTGCTCGCCCAGGCCGACTTTCTCCAACGCCTCGCGCGCACGCTGGCGGCGCTCGGCATGCCCCACGCCCGTGAGCGTGAGCGCCAGCTCCACGTTTTCCAAAATGGTCTGATGCGGAATGAGGTTATAGCTTTGGAACACAAAGCCGATGCGGTTGTTGCGATAGGCATCCCAATCGCGATCGTGAAAATCCTTAGTCGAAATACCGTCGATCAGCAGGTCGCCGGAATCGAAATGATCGAGCCCACCGATAACGTTGAGCATTGTAGTTTTGCCCGAGCCCGAGGGACCCAGAATGGCCACGAACTCGTTATCGCGAAAAGACAGGCTTACGCTGTCGAGCGCCACCTGCGTAAACGACTGCGTAACGTACCTTTTGCAAATACCTTTGAGCTCCAACATGGACGGCAACCTCTCCCACGCGGGCGCACTTGCCCGCTCTCCCCCGCCATTCGTATTCGGCGCGTTTGTCCTACTCTATCCCCATTTTTTGCCGGAGCCAGTGAGGAATGTAACGAACCGCGCTAAAAAACGAACGGGACGGCGCCCAAAAGAAGAGGTCCCGAGCGGGACCTCTAAATGGTGGAGATTATCTTGAAAGGCAGCGGACTACTCCGCACAGCGGCGCACGATTCTCGCGATGCTTTACGTGTTTTTTACTGCTCGCTATTCGCAATCGCCTGGTCGATAAGTTTGTTGAGTGCAGCGCGCTGCTCAGCGGAGCTGATGGCTCCCACGATTGGATCCCCTACGATGTTGCCATTCTGATCGATGACATACGTCGTCGGGAACGAGAACAAATTTGACGTAAACTTACCGGCCTCGCTATCCGACTTGAACCAGACGTTCTTATACGTCACGCCCTTCTTGCTCAGCACGTCCTTGGCATCTGCAATCTCGCCCTTGTTGCCATCGAGCGTAAAGGAATTGACGCCCACGACCTGGCCGCCCTTCTTGGCCAGCTCCTGATTCAGTTTCTCAAGATCGCCCAGCTCGCCCACGCACGGCTTGCAAGTAGTGAACCAGAAGTTCATGACGGTGACTTTGTTCTTAGAGAACAGCTCGTCGCTGCTCACGTCGTTGCCATCCAGGTCCTTGCCCGTAAAGCTGGGGAACTTCGTCGCCTCGCTCGAAGCATTGGCACCAGCCGTCATGCCAGCGGCCGAAGCGTCGACGCTCTCGCCTGCACTCGGCGTGCTTCCACAGCCGGGGAACTCCTTCTCCAGGCTCTCGAGCTTGTCCTCGATCTCCTTAATCTGCTGTGCACCGGCCTTGAGCGTCTTGAGCTCATCCGCCGTGAACTCATCCTTGGCGCCGTCGATGGTCTTGAGCAGGAAATCGCCGTAATTGCTGCCGTCCTCAATCATTGCCGAGTCTTTATTTGCCGCATTGAATACCTTTTCCCACAGCGCGTTATCACTCGAAAAGATCTCGTTCTCCTTTTGCATGAGCTTCGCATACAGCTCGGCGGCCTCGTCGGCATTGGCCGGCTTCTGCGCAGTGAGTTCTGCGATCTTAGGATCGGAGCTCGCAGATTCGCTCGCATTGCCACCGGGCGCCGAACATGCCACAAGGCACAAGGCCAATACCGGCACCATAAACAGGGCCGCAATCTTAGAAAGCTTCATAGTCATTCCTCCGTTTTGTCGAAGCTTGTTTACTTTTTATCAGCGGTCAAGGGAAGCTTTTCCGCCGACACATCCAGGCCATAGCGATAGCTGATGGCATCGACGGGACAGGCCCCGATGCACTTTCCGCACCGGATGCATTCGGCATGATTGGGCGCGCGGACCACATCAACGTCCATCTGACAAACCTTTGAGCACTTGCCGCACGAGACGCATTTGCATGCATCGACCCGGATTCCCAGCAGGGATACCTTATTCATGAGCGCATAGAATGCGCCGAGTGGACAAATCCATTTGCAGAAGGGGCGGTAGAACAAAACGCTCAGCACTACCACGGCAATGAGAACGGCAAGTTTCCAGGTAAAGAGCTGCCCCAGCGCAGATCGAATGCCGGCATTGGCAATGGCCAGCGGAATGGCACCCTCGAGCACACCCTGTGGACAGATGTACTTGCAAAAGAACGGATCGCCCATCCCCACATCGTTGACCACCAAGACGGGCAGCAGCACCACGGCAAACAGCAGCACGACGTACTTGATGTACGTGAGCGGCTTGAGCTTTTTCGTGGAGAACTTTTTGCCGGGAATCTTGTGAAGCAGCTCCTGAAGCCAGCCAAACGGGCACAGAAAGCCGCATACAAAGCGTCCCAGCAGCACGCCGAGCAAAATGAGCGTACCGGTAACATAGTAAGAAAAGTTGAACTTGGATGAACCTACCACCGACTGGAACGACCCGATGGGGCACGCACCCGATGCCGCGGGGCACGAATAGCAATTAAGCCCGGGCACGCAGACTGTTTTTCCCGCGCCCTGATAGATGCCGCCTTTGGCAAAGTTCGGCAGGTGAATGTTGGTGACGAGCGTCGCCGCCGCCTGAATGAATCCGCGAAATCGGGCCAAAACATGCGACGCAGTGTTTTCTCTTTTATCCAATTCCGATACACTCCAAGCACAGCCTAATCGCTTTGGCCAGCACGGCATCCGCCTCGCCACGCATAACACCAAAGCACACCATGGCAATTCCGACGATCAACAAAGCGACCTGTACCACGGGCTTTACCGCTTTGAACAACCTGACCACTCCTTTCGTTACGCGACCATTGGACCATATCGACTATAAAATCCGTGTTAAGCGCGATTTGAAATGTGCAAGGAGACTGTTATGCGTATTTTAATCGTCGAGGACGAGCAGGCGCTGTGTGATGCAATCGCGCGCAGCTTGCGAAACTTGGCGTACAGCGTCGACTGCTGTCACGACGGGCAGGAGGCGCTCGACCTACTGGACGTTGAGGCCTTCGACCTCGTGGTACTCGACCTCAACCTTCCCCGTATCGACGGCATGACCGTACTCAGGGAACTTAGGAAAACCGACTGCGAGACCAAGGTACTGATTCTGTCCGCACGTGGCGAAGTATCCGATAAAGTCGCCGGACTCGATGCCGGCGCCAACGATTACCTCACCAAGCCGTTTCATCTGGACGAGCTTGCGGCAAGGATTCGCAGCCTTACCCTCAGACGCTTTACACAAAGCGACATAGTTTTAACCTGCGGAAAGCTCAGCTTTGACACCAAGGCACGCATCGCTTCCGTGAACAGCGAGGCTTTATCTCTTACGCGCAAGGAAACGGGAATCTTGGAATATCTGATGCTTAATCAGGGGCGTCCGGTAAGTCAAGAGGAGCTTATCGAGCACGTTTGGGATAGCAGCGTGAACAGCTTTAGCAACGCAACCCGCGTTCACATCTCGTCACTCCGCAAAAAGCTACGCAGCGCTTTGGGATACGACCCGATTCGCAATCGGATTGGAGAGGGCTACGTTATGGAGGATAGCGAATGAAAAGGCTTTCGCTGCAATGGCGCATAACGATTATGACGGCACTGCTCACGTGTGCGGCATGCGTGCTGACGAACTGCCTGGTCGGCTATACGGGCATGCGCTACATGGATGCCATCGGCAGTAACATCTCGGCATTTAACGCAACCGGCGAAGATTCGCCCCAGGTGTTCGACCCAGCGAAAGCGACCCCCGATGACAAGGTCACGATCGTCGTAAACGACGCACAGGAGTCTTTTGGCACGACAACCTGGTACATCACGGCTGGAGTCACACTCCTTGGCGGCGCGCTGGCATACTTTGCGAGCGGCCGCGCGCTCAAGCCACTGCACGATTTTGCCGCCCAGGTAGAGCGCGTGCAGCCTGACAACCTAAGCGAAATCAGACTCAGTGAAGATGTGCCCACCGAGCTACAACGATGCAGTGCCTCTTTCAACGACATGATCGCCCGTCTTGGCGAAGGGTTCTCTGCACAGCGTCAGTTTACCGGCAACGCCGCACACGAGCTGCGCACCCCGCTCGCCCTTATGCAAGCACAGATTGAACTATTCATCTCCGAGCACTCCGGTTTGCAACCCGAAACAGCCGAGCTGCTCGGCCTGCTACAAGAACAAACCGAGCGCATGTCTCGAATGACCAAGGTATTGCTCGAGATGAGTGAGCTTCGCAGCGTCCCTTGCGGGGACGCTGTTGAACTCGGCCCCTTGTCCGAAGAGGTCCTCACCGACCTTGCACCACTTGCCGAAAATAAAGGCATAGCCCTCAATTGTGCTGGAGACGCTTTAGTAATCGGGAGCGACACGCTCCTCTATCGGCTGGTGTTTAATCTGGTCGAAAACGCCATCCGTTACAGCTGCTCCGGCTCGACTGTCAACGTCTCCATCTGCGACAACGACAGCCACGTGTTCCTGCGAGTCGAGGACCAGGGCCCGGGAATACCCAAACAGTACCGTGAGAGCATCTTCCAACCGTTCTTTCGTCTAGACAAATCCCGCAGCAGGGCATACGGCGGCGCAGGACTCGGGCTAGCGCTCGTTTGGGAGATTGCAGCGCTTCACGATGGCACGGTAGAGGTCGAAGCAAGTTCCGAGGACGGGACCGTGATGCTCGTGACCCTCTCAAAGGGGGCCACCACGTGATCCGACTGTCCAGGAATCCCACTCGACATTGTGAAACGCGTCCCAAAACTTGGACATGAGAAATGGGAGAGAGTTCGCATCTATGCCGAGGACGAAGTCCTGGCGGGGATTCAGGATGCGCAGAGGAAGCTTGCGGCAGAAAACCCCGACAGAGTCGTGACCGTCGGCGGCAACTGTATGGTGTCGCCTGCCCTCTTCGATTACCTGCACGGGAAATACGAGAACGTTGGAATCGTCTGGATCTATGCGCATCCGGATGTATCCACGCTGAATGATGGCTACCCCAACGCTCACGCTATGGTACTTGGCAGCCTTTTGGAACAGGGTGCACCGCAACTCGTTTCGCGGATGCGGCATCCGGTGTTTAAGCCGAGCGATGTCCTGCATGTCGGGCTACAGCAGCTCCACGACTATCAGGAGGTTTGCTTAAACAAGCATAGGTGTTGCGGTTTTAGCCGATGTCCTCATGGAGGAAAACGACATGCTGGGTCTGTCTGATTAAAGTCCAACAGTTTCCATGAGGCATCTAGCGCGGTAAAAGCTAAAGACCCGGGAGACCCCAAACTGTCAACCATCTTTACGGGTGCAAGGGAAACGGGCAAGACAGCCCCCTCTCGCTCCTATCCGAAACGGCGCTTGAACACGGCTGGATTGCAGCGAATGTCTCCGCCATGCCCGGCATGCTCGAAGATATCATCGAGCACACAAAGGAGGCCGCAGGCCGTTACCTCTCGCAGCCCCATACACGCGTGAGCGGAGTTCAAGTTGGGCAGCGGGGCGGTTTAGCGCGCCAATATAATCAAATCGTGCACTTCCATAGCCTCTCGTCTACGTGGTGTACCGTCGTCTCCCCTTTTATCAGAGTTGGGCGATTTTCAGGCACCCGAGCTGAACTCAAATTGAACTCAACGATGCCTTATCGGTCGAGGGCGTCCTAGCGAGAATATACAGAGGCGCACATTTCGCAGGGAACCTCCCATTCGTTATCATATCGGGATGCTGTCAAGGCAGCGTCAATGCGTTCGACCTACACCTTCTCGCTTTTCGAGGCCTCGTCTGCAGGACCATCGGAATCGATACGGAATCGATCGGCATACCATTCATCCGAAGCAATCACCTTATGGAGCATCTGGAGATGCAGGTCGACATAGTGGCAGAACGCCTTGCCGCATTCCACGAGAGGCGCATTGTTTCTCTCGTTGGGCTCGGCTCCAAAATTAAACTCGACCTCATAGCCCTCCCCAGGCACACCCATGCTCGGCAGAATATCAATGGAGAAGTGGACGAATCCAGACGTCACCTTGTATACATCTTTTACCTTTGGATCGAACTTCTCGAGTAAGTCTTGAAGTCTTCCATCGGACATCTTCTCACCCGAGAAATCTTTCAGCTTGTTCACAGGCACACCTTGAAACACCTGCTTGAGAAAGTCATCCTGGTCTTCGGCGGCGAATAATGCGAATGTCCGCAGGCAGACTCCAACCTGTGCGCGGAGAAGCTGGGCGACGCAAACAAGATTCCTCGACTCGAGCATGGAGATGAATCCGTCTATCAGTCTCATCGCATACTCAGAGGAGGATGCCAGATATAGATCCCATTGGGTAAAGTCGCCGTTCATGAAGGGAATCACTGCATTGCGCTCGGCGACTCTCAAGGCACTCAGGCTTTGTTCTATTTTCTCGGCTTCTTGTTTGAACTGTTCGCTATCCAAAATGCCCCCAAATGCCGGCTTCTCAACAAATCAAAAAAGCAGGAGAGACAGAGATTAGGTTCCTGCTCCACTGAACCCGCGCTTCCAGTCGAGACACTCCTCCTCGAAGATCTCCCCAGAGTCCCGTCTCTCGCGCCCCTCACGGAACTGTCCATATCAGTGTAGCCAATCCAAGCACAGCCCCACCGCACGGCCCAGTCGCTTCCGGTCCTGCGTGGCCCCGTGAAGGCGGAAGGGCGTGGTTGTCGTCATCGCGTTCCTTTCTCCTCATACCTTTTTGGGCATGCGTCACGGGCCCCCGCGCGGCGCTGAGAGCGAATCGGCGCAGGCTTGGGGCCAGTTGCGTAGAGGTTGAGGTTCGGGTTTCGCCGGCTTACGCAGCTTGGCGGGCAGAGCGCCCGGGCTCGCTGCGCCTAGGGCGCGGCGGGATCCGCGACGCCGGAGGTGTCGATCTCGCCCAGATTGGCGAGCTGCTCGATGAGGGGGAGGCCCATCGGGTCGTCCACCTCGACGCCGCCGAGCACGATGGTGCTGTCGCGCGTGTCGATTTGGGTTGTGAACACGGCCGGGTCGAAGCCCGAAGCGATAAAGCCAATGCCCGCGAGGACAACACCCGCGGCAACGAGCCCGCCCGCCACGGCGAGGTAGATCTTCTTCGCGCTGGTCATGGTACTCACTCCTTTCTACGCCGCGAGATGCGCGGCAGCGCCGCCCTTCTCGCTCTTACCCTTCCAGAAGGGCGAGGCGGCCTTCCTCGCCCAGAGCGCCGAGAGGCGCGCAATTTGTTTTGAGGCGGCCCAAGCGCCAGCACCAACGAAGAGCGCCACGCCGACGAGGCCGAGCCCCACGCCCGCCGAGGCGAGGGCGTACGGGAAGTGGCCGATGGTGACGCCGCTTACGGCAAACAGGAGCTCAACTACGCCCACGCCCCCGAGTGCCGCCGCGACGATCCACACGCAGAGCGCCAGCACCCAGATGCAGATATAGACCGTGACGACCACGGCGGCGAAGGCGGCGAGCAGCGGCACCCACACCGGGGAGCCCACGATGGTCAGCACCCACAGCAGCGCGGTGCTGCGCTGGCGCGTCCTCGCGATCGCGCGCGGCACGGCGGGCAGGTCGTCGAGCGTGGCCTCCGCCACCTCGCCGGGCGTGCCCATGGCGGCCACGGCCTCCTCCTCGCTCATACCGTCCTCCATGCGATCGGCGATGGCCTCCGCATAGAACGCCTTGGTCTCCTCCACCTGCTCGGCCGGCAGGCAGGCGAGCAGCTCGCCCAACCGGCCCAGAAACTCATCACGCGTCATGGTGCGCCCCCTCAACGTATGCGTAAATCTCCCGTACGGACGGCCACTCGGCCAGGAACTCCTCGATGCGCGCTCGCCCGTCGTCCGTGATGCGGTAGTACCGGCGCAGCCGCCCGTTGTGCTCGGCGGAGCGCGCCGTGATGCACCCGGCCTTCTCCAGGCGCTTGAGCAGCGGGTAGAGCGTCGACTCCGTGAGCCCCATGCTCGCCGGTACGTCCTTCACGATCTGGTAGCCGTAGGACTCCTCGCCGGAGACGGCCGCGAGCACGCAGGCCTCCAGGAAGCCGCGCTTCATCTGTGCCTCCATCCGCACACCTCCTCTCGTCATATACTGTGCTATACACACTATACGATGCAAGGTATTAGACGTCAACTCTCATCGCGAAGGTTCTCCGGCCCCTGCGCGCTGCGAACGTGATGTCGCGGGACGGTTGGCATTATGCATGAAACGTCAAGTAACGCTCTTTTGATCCACTTCCACTCGGCCCCATATGCCTTGCACAACGCCCCCTTCGACCTCGGAATCAAGAGAGCCGCTAGGCTGGACATGCCGGACGGTAAGGTCCTGGACGCCATGGTGGACTTCTCCGATGCCATGGGGTCACGGGTCTACGCCGATGGAGGCCCACACACGCGGCAGGGCTCGCCCGTCACCGCTGGTCGCCGGACGGTCCCCACGCCTCGCTCGCCAACGCGCAGGCGACAGCAGCAGTCCAGCGCTGGCTGGAGACGCCGGAATGCCCAGAAGATGCGTTTCCCATCGCTGCGGCAGAGCTTTTTGTAGGGGCGGCAATTTTTCCTAATGTCGAGGTCAGCTAGGCTTCAGTAGCCACCTTGGGAGCATCGCCAATAGACTCTTCCTTTATACGTTCGGCATAATCGTAGGCGATACCCACAAATTCCGGTCCCGAGCAACAGGAGTACAATTGCTGCATTGTTGCCACCTGATGGGAGATGGAAGATGGACTGCGATGGCTACCCACGCGTTCCCATGCCGTTGATGTGCACCGCCTTTGTGCCGGGGCAGATTGACGCTGCGGTTGCAGGCATTTCCGACCCCGATTCGCGCGCCATTGCCACGGCAGAAGCTCTGTACTTTCGCGGACAGGCCGCCCTCGCTGCCAAGACAGCACGCCCTCATCTTGACGCCACCGACCCTGCACTGCGCTATTCCGCATGCTTTATCTGCGGATATGCCAGTCTGTCGCTCAACCGTATCGCCGATGCCCGCCGTTGCCTTGCGGGCATCCTCGATACGCCAACTGACGAGGAATCGCCCGCCGCCCACGCGATGCATATCCTGTTCGCCTCCGCCGCGAGCGTCCTGCTGCACTTGCCTTCCCCGTATTCCGCCGAAGAGTTTTATCCGCTTGCGGCGCATCTGCCCGAAGGCCTGCGCCTGTTCGCCAGCTACGTGATGGCGCACGCCTTATATCTGCGCGGCGAATACGGCCGCAGCCTGGGCATGGCGGAAAACGCCCTGATTATGAAACAGGGAAGCTATCCCATCTCGGAACTGTTCCTGCACCTGGCAGCTTCCATGGCATGCATGAGCCTCAAGGACCTCGACGCCGCAAAAACGCACTTCGGAGCTGCTTGGAACATTGCGCGCCCCGACGGCCTTATCGAGCTCATTGGCGAGCACCACGGCCTTTTGCAGGGGCTTATCGAGGCATGCCTAAAATCGCAATACCCCGACGATTTCGCTCGCATCATCGAGATCACGTATCGATTCAGCTACGGTTGGCGGCGCATCCACAACCCCGATTCGGGCGAGGACGTGGCCGACGATCTAACGACCACGGAATTCACCATGGCCATGCTCGCCTGCCGCGGATGGACCAACGCCGAAATCGCGCGCCATATGAGAGTATCGCCGGGCACCGTCAAAAACCGCCTATCCGGCGTATACGCAAAGCTTGGCATCGGCACACGCGCCGAGTTGGTTACCCACATGTTGCGCTAGCGGTCAGACTTCCCGGCGTATCGAAAGCGCTCCGGGGCCTGGCGCTTTCGCGCGCTCAAATTGGACATTTTGACCCTTGAACGGCACTACCGCCACGAAGCGTCTTCTCGCAAAATTGGATTATTTCCACCGATATTTGCGGGATGGGAGCCCAAGATGCTTGATCGCCGTTCGTTACTTGTTGCTGGAGCGTCCTCGCTCGCGAGCATTATGTTGCCTCGCGTGCCGGGAAGCGAAAATGCCTTCCTGCTGCCGTTCGCGCCCACCGCGGCCTATGCCGACGAAGAAGACCCCTTCAAGGTCCTGGTGCTCTCGCGCACCATGTTTGGTGTGGTCGTGGTCGACGTAGCCAACAAGAATATGCCCATCAAGGGAGCGCAGGTCACGCTCACGTCGCGCTACGCCGCAGGCAAGCAGCTCGCCGCCACGACCGATGACGAAGGCACGGCCATCTTTGAGGTCGCGCCGCTTTCGGAAGGCTACGTGGACGAGGCAACGCTTCTCGACGCGTACGACTTTAACGGCGGCATCTCCATTAGCATGGCAGGCTACCGCGATGTCGAGATTCCCCTCGCGCGTATCCAGGGCGGCACCGCCATAACCGCTCCAACGCGTCCGCTTTCCGACGGCGAGCCGTACTTTCGCCAGCTCACATTCGACGATTGGGACATCCAGTACGCCGACGCTACATTCATGGCACTGCCGAAGGACGACACGGCAAACGAGCAGCCCGACACGCACGCCTTTACCGTGCAGGCACATCTGCCACAGGGTGGACAGGCAACGCTGTGCATCAACAAAGTGACGCCTGCCGCGGGCAACTCACCCGAAACCTTCACGCAGATTGGCCAAGTCAAGGCCAGCGCATCGGGCGCGGATAATCTGGCGACGTTCACGCTTGAAGACACGTTCCTCGATGCAGCTTCGGGCCTTCTGGAAGAAGGGTGCAAGCTGCGCTTTATCCTCGACTACCAGGGCAAAACCTACACGCTCTCATCCCCTATGGCCGTTGTTACCGCGCCGGCGGCAAAGGCGGAATCCGGATCGACCACTATCGTCCCCACTACCATGGACCAAGAGATCACTCCGTTTGATTTCCCGGCGGCGTTTCCCGGCATCGGCGGCAATAAGTTCACCTGCTGGATGCCCTCGTTCCCCATTTTGTTCGATTTCTCGTTTGCCGGGTACGTGCTGTTTGGCGGAGGATACAAACCAGCCAGCTACATGAACGATTCGGGCAACCCTGATCCGGAATACTGGAAGAAGTCACCGCGCGAGTCGGGCGCCAAGCAAGCAAACCGCTACCTCGACGAGATGGAGGGGAAGTGGAATCAGTACAAAAGTATGAGTGCCGGTTCTGGCACCGATCCAAGAAACACCAAGCTCCTTCGCCACCATTGCACGCTGCTGTTCACGATGGATATCGCCACACAGCTGTACGGCTCGCTCGCCTACGATTGGGTGGGCAAAACCTGGGGTAACAACAACGACCCCGCATACGGCAATATTAAGGCCCTCTTCCAGGTAAGAACCGACCTCAATTGGACCGAGCAGTTTACCCTAGGACCGGTGCCGTTTTTCCTAAACGTCAACCCCTGGGTGCTGGCGAAGCTGGCGCTCGCCGTGGGTGCCCACACGCACGGCAGCGGCGCGGCATTTTTTAAAAACATTTCGCTCGACTATTCAAACACCTCGGGCTCGTTCACCATCCAGATCGGGCTTGCCGTCACCTTTGGCGCCGGCGTTGCAGGCGTCGCTTCGTCTGCCGTACGCGGCGCCGCGTCCCTCACGCTGTTCATTGGGTACGAGAAGGCAGATGGACACCAGCTTCCGCGACTGCGCGTAGGTGCAGACGTCGATGTCGATGTGATACTCCAGTTCGTAATGTTCAAGTGGACCACCAAGGCTTGGTCGGGGTCGTGGCCCACACTCCTCGATTCGTGGAATATGTCGGTGAACAATGGCAACCAGTATGTGCTCCAGCGCTCTGAGCTCGCATTGGGTGGGGATACGCCTTACACGTTGGATGCCCGCTTCGGCACGCCCGACAACATCAAGGCGGGCGGCGTGCCGCAATTTATCGCATCGGCCACCATCGTCACCAACGCCGAGCTGCTCGCACGCGCCGAGGTTAAGGCCACTGCTGTAAACGTCGCGTCTGTCGTGCGCGATTGGGATCAAGCGGTCACGCGCATTGAGCTCGAGGCAGATGCAGAAAGCGACGACACGGGACAGATCGAGCATTTCGTCCATGCACTGATAGAGAACGGCGAAAACGCCGCGCCGATGTACGAGTACACCTATATCGGGCAGGCGACGAACGCCGTTGCGGACCCCAACGCCAATTCTGCCGGCGTATCGGAGGACGAGCGTGGCGGCATCAAGCCCTCGAGCGACAACGTGCTGTTTACTGGCGTGCTCAGCGAAGCTCACATGAAGTTGGCAATGATTGCCGGCGTAGAATGCCTGTTCCGTATCGCCTCGGTGCGCTACGGCGACAATGGCCGCTCGCGCCTGGTGGTACACACAAAGGCAAACGGCACGTGGTCTGCCCCCACGCCCGTGGACTTCCCCCTTGGCTTTGGCGAGGGCGACGTGGAACGCGACGGCATATACGATTACGACTTCGACGTGGTGGAATATACGGACGGAAGAGGAAACCAGGACGCCTACGTGCTGCTGGTCTCGGGCGAGCGCCCCGCCGGCGACAACGCCCTTTTCGATGCGGCGAGCACATCCGGCATACTGTCCGTTGTGCGCCTGCGCATAAGTAATAGCGAAGTTCGCGTGATATCGCACACGTCGTGGCGCAGCATCTCGCGCGGGCGCCTGCAGGAGGACGGTTACCATTGCCTGCAGTGCCCGCGCATCACGGTGGGCAAGACGCTGGTCGACGGACGCCTGTCGGGTGCCTATCTCCACCGCCGTGGAAGCACCACAGAAAAGGCGCTCGGCAGCGAGGCTGAGGTTGCGCTGGAGTGCTTTACCCTGTGGTCGGACGTTTCGGGCGACAGCCTGACGTTCCGCCAAGTTCTCCGCTTTCCACAAGCACCGTCGAGTATCGAGCTGGGCGAGCCCGAGAATATCAACGGCAAAATGGTGGTGCCCGTTGCGTACGAGACTGCAGACGGTTGCGGCTGCGCATCGTACGCCGTGATCGGCCAGTCCATTGCAGGCTGGGGCGTTATGCCACCAGACGCCACGGTACCCCGTGCGGTGCCGTGGCCACAACATTCGGGCTTTTTGGCAACCGTCAACGAACAACTGCAGCATATCACTTGGACGCGAGACGCATCGGCATTTGCAACGCAGCCTGTGGGCGCCGCAGGCTGTGGCCCGGCATCGTTTAGCGTAAGCAACAACGGCAGGTGCGTGCTCTATGTAGAGAACACCGATGGCAAGGTGGGACAAACCTACGACGAAGAAGGCAACCCGGTAGCAGTGATGGGCAAGCACTTCCGCATCTTCGCCAGCACCTTGGCAGGCGATCTGTTCACGGAGCCGTTCGTGATGTGCGAGCTGGACCATCCCGTCGATCAGATAACGACGTTTTTGACGTCGGGAGGCATGCTCTCCGCGCTCGCCACGCACATTGTGAGCGCGGAGAAGAGCGAGGCAGAGCTGCACGGCATCGAAGTGCCCTTGGTGGCGTGTGCCACTCCGACGGGCGCGGTCGCTACCTCGGGCGCGGTGGTGCCCGGAGCAGCAGGCGAATCCTTCATGGTCACGGTGCGAAACGACGGCAACACCCTGCTGACCGCCGGCACGATCGATCTGTACCGAGAGGGCTCCAGCCAGCCGTTCTCCAGCGCATCCATCGGATTCGGAGCGAACGCGCGCATGGCTTCGATCTACGATCCAGAGCTTGCCGAGGACACTTCGGCCAACGACATAGCGCACGTGAAGTACGCGCTCGAGACGCTGGGGACGCGTTTTGCAACGCACCCGCTGGTAGCCGACAACGGTAACGCCGTGCTGGCACCGGGTTGCACGGCACAGTTCCGCATGAGCTTCGCCATTCCCGAGAGTTGGAGCGACGAAGTGGGCAAACGCGTAACGCTGTATGCGAAGGCGCGTAATCTGGTGGCGCTCGATCCCGTAACGCTCGAGGAAATTCGACCGGGCGCAAACTCGGCGCTGGGTGCCGTACTGCACGAGCTTCATGTGCCCGACGCGGCATGCGAACGCTCAGAAGTTCAGGTCGGCGTATGCGACAGCGTGGATACGACAGGACTTCACAACGCCCCGATGACGGTCGACGGCGATGGCGGCGCGAGTGGCGGCGGTACTGACGAGGGCGGCGGCTCCGGCGGAAGCAGCTCCGGCAGCGGCAAGGGCCACGGCAATAACAAGCGCTCCGGAAAAGCGGGCGCGCTTGCAGGCACGGGCGATGTCAACGCCCCCCTTACGGCAGCCGCCGCAGTACTCGCCTTGGCAGGCGCCGGCCTCGTAGCCTACAGCGCCCGCCGCACGACACTCGAAACCGACACCGCCAATGAGGCCAATTCGGATAGACCTCGCTAGCCCCTAGTTACTTTTGTGAGAGACGCCGACTCGGCTCATCGAGCACCAAAAAGGGCTGGCCCCGATAACTCGGAGCCAGCCCTGAGTCGCCTGACATGGGAATCACAGCGCTACTTGAGCTTTAGCGCCTCCATCATGGGCACGGCGGCGTCCCAATCGATCTTCCAGCCAATCGACACGCGGACGGTTTCACCCGTTGCGGGAGCCGTCGCAAACAGCGTATGACCGTTGTCGGGACCAGTAAAGCGCAGCCACGTTACGCCGTTGTACTCGACCTGGTCGGTTGTTGTCTCCTTGCCTTCGTAGACCTGCTCCAGGCTTGCAACCTCTTCCTCCGGCGAACGCGGGAAGATACTGATGTGCAGGCGTCCTCCAGTCTCGTCGTGGAAGAAGTCTGCCTTTTCGTGCTCTTCGTTGGACGAATCCAGCGTGTACCCATCGGCGGCCTCGATACTGTACGAAGCGCAATCGATGCCGGTCATATTGACCGCGTCACCAGAATCGGCCACACCGCCCGCCGCCTTGAACTCCTTGGTCTCGCATCCCGTGGTGTCAAAGTGCATGGCCTCATGATTCTTGGCGGGGGCGTTAGCGTCTACGAACTCGACAGTGATGGGCCCGTAGTACGCCGTCTTGGGTGCCCAGGAATACACGTACTCAACGGTCTCGCCCGGGCCGATATCTGGCCTCTTGGAAAGATCGATGCCCTCGTGAAGCTCATCGAGAGCCTCGCTTGCAACGTAGTCGAGCACGGCCGCCTTGCCAGAAGTAAACAACGGGCCGCCTGCCTCAAGATCGCCCTGGGCAGCATGCACGTTAAAGGAGTCAAACGTCCTGTTCTTTGCATTGTTGTTGGTGATCTTGACGTGTAGGTAAAAGCCGTCCTGCAGCTTAGCGTCGCCGCGATAGAACGTACCGTGAGCCACCGACTCATAGTTAATGCCTGCCACCTCGACCGTCTGCGAATCATAGGTCTTGGCCTTCTGGGACTTCTCCTGCACAGGTGCGCTCCCGCCCGAGCCACTCGGCGCATTACCGCCGCAGCCGGCAAGTGTACACGCCAACACAGCCGAAAGCGTCACGATGGGAATTCCTAACAGCAGCTTCCTTGTCACGGGCTTCATCATCCTCACCGCTCCTTTCGGCTTGCCGCTCATCCGTTGCCCGAATCGCAAGTCGACTCCGTGGCATCGGCTTCCACTATGAGCGTATGGCAAGAAGCAGCGCCGGCGAAGTGACCCGTGGCCCAACTAGCAACCGCCCAGCATCCCCTATGGACCAAAAAGACTTGTATACGCACGCCCTCGGCCCATAAAATGAGACGCCTGTCCCAATGTTCGATTTGAGCCATCCACGCGGCACTTTTCGACAAACGTATCCAGCCGCAAACAAAATGAAGCGGGCTCATCCGTCTTCAAACTTACTCGGGCAGAAACGAGTAAGCGGAATTCATCGGTAAGGAGCGTGGGCTCACCCGCATTATTAAGAAGACCCTCAAGGCGCCCGAGCAGCGCAATGATTTAGATAGGCGTCAACCGCCCGCTATTCGACATCCGACCCCTCCCCCATCAGCCATCGGGCGAGGTCGACCACCTTAATCCCCTCATAATCAACAGCCTCGTGCTTTGTTCGCGCAATGACCATCTTGGGATACGCATCACGTATCGCAAGCAGAGGTGCCACTTCGCGCTCAAAGGTTTCCTGACGCGAAATGTCATCGCTAACTTGGATATACACTCGCTCATCGCGACGAATTGCCACGAAGTCGATTTCCTTCTTATAAAGCACCCCGATATAGATTTCCCAACCGCGTCTTAGGAGCTCTAAAGCGACCATATTTTCATATACATGCCCGAAGTCGAGTTTTTTAGTTCCAAGTTTTGCGTATCTGATTGCATGATCCGATAAATAGTATTTATCACCCGAAGCGAGGTACTTTTTACCGCCTACGTCATAGCGGCGCACTCGATAGAACGCAAAGGCCTGGCATAAAAATCCGAGGTACTGGGCGAGCGTTGCCACGGAAACGCGCGTTCCGGCAGCATCCAGCGCAGCCGCAATCCCACTAACAGAAGATATGTTACCGATATTGTCCATTAGGAAATCGCATGCACGTTCTAGTTGCACTTTGTTACGAACCCCATGCTTTTCTTCCACATCACGCAAAACCAAGACATCTAGCACGTTCGCAATATATCGATAGCGAGCTCGCTCGCTAGGATACAAATACGAGCCAGGCATTCCGCCCTCTCTCAAATATCGGTCAAGCGCTTCGTCCGGGTTATGAATTCCGTGATATGTCGAAAACTCAAGCAAGGAGAACGGAAATACTTCGACCTCATATGTCCGCCCGCGAAAAAGCGTCGCCAAGTCACTCGAAAGCAAGAATGCGTTGGAGCCAGTAACGTAGATATCGTATTTACCCGATGCATGAAGGCTATTGACCGCTTTTTCGAACCCAACGCAGGTTTGCACCTCATCAATCATCACAATGTTATCGAGGCCCTCGCAATAGCTTTCCTCAACGTAGCGATGCAGTGCTCGATAATCCGTTAGTTCCTCGAATTCGAGGAGATTGAAATTGATGCGGATAATATTGGAATCGGGGCCGGCCTCACGAATGCGATCGGCAAGAGATTCCAGTAGAACAGATTTGCCGCACCTACGAATGCCGGTAATAACCTTGATGTCCGGCGTTCCCTTAGCGCCAAGAAGCGCTTCCATATATTGAGGACGTTCGATAATCTTCATATCATCACCGTTCTATTAAATAAAAGCTCTTCTGATTCGTTTTTGTTTAGTATATATGAGGTTCTACTAAATGGAATCAAATATCTATTGATTTCATTCAGCTATTTTTTTCCAATATCGTATTATCAGTCTATATACTCCGAACGGTTGTTCGATGGATTTCGTGTTGGTTGGAATCGTCTGTGGGCTGGGCTATGCTACCTTGACTATCTATATGACTTAAACGCAGCAAAGGAGCACCGAGATAGCGAGTATGGCAAAAAACACCGCAAACTATGGTAACGACAGTATCCGCCAGCTCAAGGACGAGGAGCGCGTACGCCTGCGCCCCGCCGTCATCTTTGGCTCGGACGGGCTCGACGGCTGCGCGCATGCCGCCTTCGAGATCCTGTCTAACGCCGTTGACGAGGCGCGCCAGGGCTACGGCAAGCTCATCACCCTTACCGCCTTTCGCGATGGCTCTATCCAGGTAGAGGACAATGGCCGTGGCTGCCCGCTCGACTGGAACCCTTCCGAGAAGCGCTTTAACTGGGAGCTCGTCTTCTGCGAGCTCTACGCCGGCGGCAAGTATAACAACAACCAAGGCGGCGACTACGACTTCTCGCTCGGCACCAACGGCCTGGGCTCCTGCGCGACTCAGTACGCCTCCGAGTACATGGACGTCACGGTTTGGCGCGACGGCAACAAGTACTCTCTGCACTTTAAAAAGGGCAAGGTCGTCGGCGCCAAAAAGAAGGCACTCGAGATTGAGCCCAGCGACGAGAACCGTACCGGCACCACCATCAAATGGCGCCCCGATCTTGAGGTCTTTACCTCCATCAGCATCCCCCACGATTGGTATCGCGAGACCATGCGCCGCCAGGCCGTGGTCAACGCCAACGTGACCTTCCGCCTGCGCATCGAGGGCGACGACGGCGAGTTCTCCGAAGAGGACTTTTGCTATCCCAAGGGCATCGAGGACTACGTGCTCGAGAAGGTCGGTACCGACTACCTTACCGAGCCCTTCTTTATCGAGGCCGACCGTCGCGGTCGCGATCGCGAGGACCTGCCCGACTACAACGTAAAAATCACTGCTTGCATGTGCTTCTCGCGCACTTTCATGATGCAGGAGTACTACCACAACTCATCGTGGCTCGAGAACGGCGGATCGCCCGAGAAGGCTGCCCGCAGCGCTCTGACCAGTGCCATCGATGCCTACATCAAGCAACAGGGCAAGTACAACAAAAACGAGAGCGGCATTAAGTGGCAGGACGTCCAGGACTGTCTGGTGCTGGTGACCAACTGCTTCTCCACCCAGACGTCCTACGAAAACCAGACCAAGAAGGCCATCAATAACCGCTTTATCCAGCAGGCCATGACGGCATTCTTTAAGGAGCGCCTCTCGACCTATCTGATCGAGAACAAAGACGCCGCCAACAAGATCATGGAGCAGGTGCTCATCAACAAGCGTTCACGCGAGAATGCCGAGAAGACGCGCCAGAGCATCAAGACCAACCTGCAGCAGAAGACCGACATGGCCAACCGCGTGCAGAAGTTCATCGACTGCCGTTCCAAAGACAAGAGCCGCCGCGAGATCTACATCGTAGAGGGAGACTCTGCGGGAGGTTCTGCAAAGACAGCCCGTGACAGAGCAACCCAGGCGATCCTGCCACTTCGTGGAAAGATCCTGAATGTAGAGAAGGCAAGACTGGATAAGATCTACGGTAATGCCGAGATCAAGGCAATGATCACTGCATTCGGTACAGGAATCCATGATGATTTCGATATTTCCAAACTGAGATATCACAAGATCATCATCATGACCGATGCCGACGTTGATGGAGCACATATCAGTACGCTGCTTCTGACATTCCTCTATCGTTTTATGCCGGAGCTGATCAAACAGGGCTATGTATATCTGGCTCAGCCGCCGCTTTACAAGCTGGAGAAGAACAAGAAAGTCTGGTATGCATACAGCGATGAAGAACTGGCGAAGATCATCAGCGAAGTTGGACGTGATCAGAACAATAAGATTCAGCGATACAAAGGTCTGGGTGAAATGGATGCAGAGCAGCTCTGGGAGACAACCCTCAACCCGGAAACTCGAATGATGAAACGGATCGAGATCGAGGATGCACGTATGGCCTCCGAAATCACGGAGATGCTTATGGGAAGCGACGTCCCGCCGCGCCGCCAGTTTATTTACGAGCACGCGGATGAAGCAGAGATTGATGCATAAGGAGAGGGAGCATGGCTGAAAAGATTGTAAAAACAGAATATTCCGAGGAAATGCAGAAGAGCTACATGAACTATT